>NZ_PTQX01000005.1:0-278502 GCF_002943475.1 Limnohabitans sp. TS-CS-82
CAGCCATCTCGGCTTCAAGGGCTCGCTCGACCAAGCGTTTGGTCAATTGTTTGAGAAGCCCGTTTTCTCCGATGAGGTCTTCAGGCTTTTTGTAATCCGCCAACAGGCGGTCTATCAGTTCGTTGCTTACGGTCATTTCTCTTCCTTTGAAGATGAAGGCAGTTTCCTGCCATTAGACCGTTTACACAAAATCTAGGACACGCCCCACGCGCCACATTCGTGAGTTGCCTACGCCACGCTCACAAGTGCCCATCGTGGCCTTGACCGCCGATGTGATGAACGATGCCGAACAACGCGCGATGGACGCAGGCATGAATGCCTTTCTGTCTAAGCCACTGCAAAAAGCGCAATTGGAAGCCGTGTTACCGCGCGGTGCGCGAACGAAAAAAACGCCCAGCACCGTGGTGCTTTGAGGCTGGGCGTGTGCGTTTTTAAGGTCGCGTTTTGTAGAACTGCATGGGCACTTCTTGCCCTTGCGTCAGTTCGCGTACACGCTGGTTGAGCACCGATTTTTTCATCTTGCCCACCACATGCATTTCGCAGGGTTTGCAGTCAAAGCGCAGGGTGAGTTTTTCGCTGCCGTTGATCAGCATCAGCGGCTCGGCCTTGACCGTGCCTTGCACACCTGTGACGCCCTTGGCTTGTTTGGGGCACAGGCTCATGCTGAAGCGCACGCAGTGTTTGGTGATCATCAGGCTGGCTTCGCCCAACTCTTCGTGGCTCTCATAAGCCGCTTCAATCACTTTCACGCCGTGCTTGGCATAAAAGTCATGCGCCTTTTGGTTGAACACGTTGGCGAGGTAGGTGAGCGAGTCTTCAGGGTAGCTCACAGGCGGCTCAACCGCTGCCGCGCGTTGGGGGCGGTCGTAGGCTTTGAGGCGGGCGAGTTCTAGCTGTTCCACCGCATCGCGGCGCAAGGCATTGAGCGACGAGGCCGGCACAAACCAAGGCTGGCTGATATTGATTTGCAAGTTGAGCACTTCAAACAACGTTGCGCCAAATTTGCTCAGGTGTTCGCGCAGGCTTGCTTCGTTGCGCACCGCGTCTTTGGCCAGTTCTTTGGCGCAGGCGAGGGTGGCGCTGCCCGTGTGACCGTCTTCATCGGTGAGTTGGAGCTCGAACCCTTGCGGGGTTTCTGCAAACGCCACCCATGCGCCAATGCGGCGTTCGCTGGAGTTTTTCTCAAGCCCACGCACCCAATCCATGTCGCGGTTGCGGTTGATAACCATGCCCGCGCGCAAATCGCGAAAGCCTTCGATGGGGTCTTTGGGGTACAAGCGCCACACGCCTTTTTTGGGGCTGGGTTCGGCGCGGTTGATGGCCACGCCGACCAGTTCTTTTTGCAGGTCGTAGTAGCACAGGCCATCGCCGTTGTGCAGCACAGCAGCTTTATCGTAAGGCTGAACTTCCAGCCAATTGGGGCCAGTTCCCATCACTTCGCCCAGCAAGATGCCTGGGTTCTTGGGTGAGTCAAACGCACCGATATCCTCTTTGCGGCCTTGTACAAAGTAGTCGGTGAATTCGCGGTTGAAGTTTTGTTCGGGGTTGGGCGTGAAGTACAGCGTGGTGTTGCCACTCGATGCGCGGCTGAGCGGGGGACGCTCAGGATCGGCAGAAAATTGGCGCGCTTCGATCAGCTCGTCCATCAACACGCGGTAGTGGCCGGTGATGTTTTTCACATAGGCCATGTCTTTGTAGCGGCCTTCGATTTTGAAGCTGCGTACACCGGCATCGACCAAGGCCGCGAGGTTCTCGCTTTGGTTGTTGTCTTTCATCGAGAGCACATGTTTGTCATGCGCGATGAAGCGGCCTTGGGCATCGGTGACGTGATAGGGCAGGCGACAGGCTTGGCTGCAGTCGCCACGGTTGGCGCTGCGGCCCGTGTGGGCGTGGCTGATGAAGCACTGGCCGCTGTAGGCCACGCACAAGGCGCCATGCACAAAAAATTCCAGTTTGCAACGCTCAGCATCGAGCACATCATGAATGGCTTTGATTTGCGGCAGCGTCAGCTCGCGGGCCAACACAATTTGCGAGAAGCCCACGTCTTGCATGAAGCGCGCTTTTTCAGGCGTACGAATGTCGGTTTGCGTGCTGGCGTGCAGCTGAATGGGCGGCAGGTCCAGTTCCAACAAGCCCATGTCTTGCACGATCAGCACGTCTGCACCGGCGTGGTACACGTCCCACGCCATTTGGCGGGCGGCTTCTAGCTCGTCGTCGCGCAAGATGGTGTTGAGGGTGATGAAAATTTTGCTGTTAAAGCGGTGCGCTTCTTTGCACAAGCGCTCAATGTCTTGCAGCGTGTTGGTGGCACCGGCTCGCGCACCAAAGGCAGGGGCGCCGATGTACACCGCGTCTGCGCCGTGGTGAATGGCGGCCATGCCAATGTCGGCATCACGCGCGGGAGCAAGCAGTTCGAGTTGGTGGTTGAGCAAGGACATGGCTTGAATTATCTAAAAAAACAAAAGCGGCCCGAAGGCCGCTGTGTGCATGGGGCAAAGGTGAATTATTCGACCTTGGCTTTGGCGCGCAATTCTTGTTGGAAAGCGGCCATGCGTTGCTGTGTCATTTGTTGGGTGATTTGTGGCTTCACTTCTTCCAACTTGGGCAACTGGGCTTCACGCACATCGTCCAAACGGATGATGTGGAAACCAAATTGGCTCTTCACTGCAGTCGGTGTTGTTTCGCCTTTGTTCAGGGCCACCATGGCGTCCGAGAACTCTTTGACGAAGTTGCCAGCAGCAGCCCAGTCCAAATCACCACCGTTGGCACCTGAGCCTGGGTCTTTGGACATCTTCTTGGCCAAGTCTTCAAACTTAGCGCCTTTTTTCAGGCTGGCGTAGACGGCCTTGGCTTGGTCTTCGGTTTCCACCAAGATGTGGCGCGCACGGTACTCTTTGCCACCGTTGGCTGCCACGAATTTGTCGTATTCAGCTTGCACGTCAGCGTCGGTCACTGCGGCTGTTTTTTGGTATTCGGCAAACAATTCGCGGATCAAAATGGTTTGACGGGCCAGCTCGATTTGAGCTTTGAAGTCGTCCGTTGCATCCAAGCCGCGCTTTTGGGCTTCTTGCATGAAGATTTCACGGGCAATGACTTCTTCTTTGACCTGGGCTTCGACTTCTGGCGTGATTGGGCGACCTGAGCGAGCGACTTGCTGCATCAAGGCCTCAACGCGTGTTTTAGGCACCGCTTTGCCATTGACGATGGCGATGTTTTGCGCCGAAGCGCTGATGCTCAATGTCGCCAACACAGCGGCGGCAACAGCGGTCCAAATCATTTGTTTTTTCATGTCAGGGGTCTCAATCCGGTTGGGTTTCGATGACTTCGATGGCCAAGGCATGCACACCTTGGTCTATGAATTCTTGCAATGCATCATACACAAGGCGATGGCGCGAAACCCGCGATTTGCCTGTGAAAACGTCGCTTTGGATACGTACCCGAAAGTGGGTACCTTGCCCCGTGCCATCGGCACCTGCGTGGCCGGCATGGGCCGCACTTTCGTCTAAAACTTCCACAAAAGCGGGAGAAAGGCGTTCTTGTAATCGCTGTGTCAGCGCTTGGGCAGAGATATTCATGGTTTGTCTTCAGGTGCTTCTTGCACAAAGCGGCTCATGTACATGCCTTGCATCACCACAAACACCAGCATCAGGCCCAAACCCCCAAAGAGTTTGAAGCTCACCCAAGTGTCGGTGTCAAAGTGATTGGCCACCCACAAATTGAGGCACCCCATGACCGCAAAGAAGCACGCCCAGCTGTGCAGCAGCACCATCCATGCATGGTTGGGTAATTCAATTTGTGCGCCCATGAGTTGACGTAAAAAGTTGCGCTTGAACACGTAATGGCCGATCCACAAAGCACTGCCCATCAGCCAATACAAGACGGTGGGTTTCCATTTGATGAAGGTTTCGTCTTGGGTCAGCAGCGTGGCGCCACCAAACACCACGATGACGCCAAGGCTCACCCATTGCATGGGTTCTACAAACCCGTTTTTGCGCCAGAGCCACCCAATTTGCCCTAGCGTGGCGACGATGGCCACAGCCGTGGCCGCCATGATGCCGAATGCTTTGAAAGTGCCAAAAAATAAAATGATGGGGAAGAAGTCGAGCAGTAATTTCATAGAAAAGGTTCAGTCTTTGGGCACGAAGTCTAACGAGGCCGAGTTCATGCAATAGCGCAGGCCCGTGGGCGCCGGACCATCTGGAAACACATGGCCGAGGTGCGCTTGGCATTGAGAACACACAGTTTCCACGCGGGTCATGCCATGGCTGGTGTCGCGATGCTCGGTGATCGCGTTTGAATCGACAGCCGTGTGAAAACTCGGCCAGCCGCAACCCGCATCAAATTTGGTGTCGGCCTCAAAGAGTTTGTTGCCGCAACAAATGCAGTGGTAGCTGCCCGCCGCCCAGTGGTCTTCGTATTTGCCGGTGAACGGGCGCTCGGTGGCGGCTTTGCGGGTGACTTCATAAGCCACAGGTTCGGCGTTTTTGGCCGCGAGCAGGGCGCGCCATTCTTGTTCGTTAGTTGGGGTGGTCATGAGGAGCAACTGATTTCAATAGACGACGCCCATTCTGGCGCAAGACCCGCCCAAGCTTCAAAGGCAGGATGTTCGTCAAACGGCTGGTGCAGCACATCACACAGGTCTTGCACCATCGAAAAGTCGCCGGTTTTGGCTTGGCGTATGGCCAATTCGCCCAAATGGTTGCGCAAGATGAATTTAGGGTTCACTTGCAGCATGGCTTGACTGCGTGCTTGGTTAGACAGCGGCGACAGATCGGATGACGCGGCGTCGCCGGTCGCGCAGTCAGCGGCCATTCGGGTTTGATACGACGACAACCACGCATCAAACACCTCGCGGTGCAAGAACAAATCGCGCACGGGCTCAAAGGCATGCGTCACTGATGCGGATTCACCCACGGCGTGGCTCAGGCGGCGCCAAAACACGGTGTAGTCCACACGGTCTTGGTGCATGGCTTTGAGCAAGGTTTCGACCAAAGCGCGGTCGCCCTCGGCGGCGTTGTGCAAACCGAGTTTGGCGCGCATGCGTGCGTCTAGCGCGGCGGGGAAAGCGTCTTTGTAGCGCTCCAATGCGGCCAAGGCGGGGGCTTGCTCGTCAATCAGCGGCATCAGGGCTTGGCCCAGACAGAACAAATTCCAATACGCCACTTGCGGCTGACGCGCATAGGCGTAGCGGCCTTGGTGGTCAGAGTGGTTGCAAATGTGACTGGGGTCGAAGGCGTCTAAAAACTGGAACGGGCCGTAATCCAGCGTGAGGCCCAACACGCTCATGTTGTCGGTGTTCATCACGCCGTGGCAAAAGCCCACGGCTTGCCATTGCGCCATCAATTCGGCGGTGCTGTGTGTGATGGCTTGCAACAAACCTGTGTAGCGCGCGGGGCCTTGCAGCGCTTGCAAGTGGGGCATGTGTTGGGCCACCACCCAGTCAGCCAAGGCTTGTAACTCGTCGATGAGGCCGTTGGAGGCGAAGTGCTCAAAGTGGCCAAAACGCACAAAACTCGGCGCCATGCGGGTCACCACCGCCGCGGTTTCTACCTCTTCACGGCGCACAAGCCCTGGCGAACCTGTCACGCACAGCGCGCGGGTGGTGGCCACCCCTAAGCCATGCATGGCTTCGCTGGCCAAGTACTCGCGAATGCTGGAGCGCAGAACGGCCCGTCCATCGCCACGGCGTGAATAAGGCGTGGGGCCTGCGCCTTTGAGTTGCAGGGTTTGGGGGCCAAACGGGGTGTCGATGTCGCCCAAATTCAAGGCCCGGCCGTCGCCCAACTGGCCCGCCCATTGTCCGAATTGATGGCCGCTGTACACACTCGCATAGGGCGAGCTGCCGGTCAACACCACATTGCCGGTCAAGGCCTGCAACGTGTCGTGCTGCGTCCAAAATTCGCTCGGTAAGCTCAATTCGGCGCGCAGGCGGTCGTTGCGTGCGACCCAATGCGCGGCAGGCAAAGCGGTCGGTGCGGTGGGGGTGGCGAAGGTCGATCCGAGTTGGGTCAAACCCGAGGCGTTGGCGGGGCGCCACGGCAGGTCAAGCGGAGCCACGCGAGGGGCTGGATCGTCGTAAGTCATGTTGGGATTGTCTAGGGTATTCCATAGGCTTGTTTTTCATAGGCCATCCCGAAATCGTCAAAAACTCTGGGCACAATGGATTCGTGAAAAAGCACGACCGTGCCAAAATTTTTAGATGCCACAGGAGTTCTCCCCATGCTGGGTTTGATGCAAGACCAACCATTGTTGATTTCAAACATGATCGAGTACGCCGATCGCCACCACGGCGACGGTGAGGTCGTGTCGCGCCGCGTGGAAGGCGACATCCATCGCTACACCTGGTCTGATGTGGCCCGTCGTTCGCGCCAAGTGGCCAACGCTTTAGATGGCATGAACTTGGCTTTCAGCGACCGCGTGGCCACCTTGGCTTGGAACGGCTACCGCCATTTGGAGTTGTACTTTGGTGTCAGCGGCAGCGGACGCGTGCTGCACACCATCAACCCGCGTTTGCACCCCGATCAAGTGGCATGGATTGCCAACCACGCCGAAGACCAAGTGTTGTGCTTTGACATGACGTTCTTGCCCATCATTCAAGCCGTGCACAGCAAATGCACCACCGTCAAACAGTGGATCGCGCTGTGCGATGCCGACAAACTGCCCGCCGACACCGGGATTCCTGGCTTGCTCAGTTATGAGACTTGGATGGGCCAGCAATCGACGACTTACAAATGGCCCGTGTTTGATGAAAACTCGGCCTCCAGCATGTGCTACACCAGCGGCACAACGGGCAACCCGAAAGCTGCGCTGTACAGCCACCGCTCCACCACCTTGCACGCCTACGCCGCCGCCATGCCCGACGTGATGTGCATTTCCGCGCGTGACGCGATCTTGCCCGTGGTGCCCATGTTCCACGTCAACGCATGGGGCATTCCATACAGCGCGGCGTTGACCGGTGCCAAGCTGGTGTTCCCCGGCGCAGGCATGGACGGCAAGTCGATTTATGAGCTGATCGAAGGCGAGGGCGTGACCTTTGCCGCTGGCGTGCCCACGGTCTGGCAAATGCTGCTGACGCACATGAAGCCGCAAGGCTTGCGCTTCTCCAAATTGAACCGCACAGTCATTGGTGGCTCGGCCTGCCCGCCCGCCATGATCAATGCTTTCCGCGACGAGTACAACGTCGAGGTGCTGCACGCTTGGGGCATGACTGAAATGAGCCCTTTGGGTACCTTGTGTACGTTGAAAAACAAACACCTCAGCCTGCCCAAAGACGAGCAAATGAAAATTTTGCTCAAGCAAGGCCGCGCCATTTACGGCGTCGACATGAAGATCATCGACGACGCCGGCCATGACCAGCCGCACGACGGCAAAGCCTTTGGCGACTTGCTGGTGCGCGGCCCTTGGGTGGTGGCCAACTATTACAAAGGTGAAGGCGACAGTCCTTTGGTGAAAGATGCCAACGGTTTGGAATGGTTCCCCACTGGCGACGTGGCCACCATCGACGCCGATGGTTTCATGCAAATCACCGACCGCAGCAAAGACGTCATCAAGTCCGGTGGCGAATGGATCAGCTCCATCGACATTGAAAACATCGCCGTGGCGCACCCCGCCATTTTGATGGCCGCTTGCATTGGCGTGAAGCACCCCAAGTGGGACGAGCGTCCGATCGTGGTGGTGGTGAAAAAACCAGACGGGCAAGTCACCCGCGAAGAGTTGCTGCATTTCTACGAAGGCAAAACCGCGAAATGGCAAATCCCCGATGACGTGGTGTTTGTCGACAGCATTCCAATTGGCGCAACCGGCAAGTTGCTCAAAACCAAACTGCGTGAGCAACTCAAAGACTACGTGTTGCCCACCCTCTAAAAAGATGTTGTCAGTCGCACGCGAGATAGTGTCTAGGGCAATCCCTTGCGTGTGCTGAAAACAAACCTTGTACGCTTTCACTGGCATTAAAACTTCAAAGGAGACAACCATGAAATTAGCACGCAACCTCATCGCCACCGCCGTCTTGGTGACCGCTGGCGTCTCAGCTTTCGCACAAGCCGGAGAGACAGTCAAAATTGGCTGGATCGATCCGCTCTCTGGTTTGATGGGCCCCGTGGGCTCGAACCAAATCAAGTCTTTCCAGTTCTTCGCTGAAAAGTTCAACGCGACCAACCCCGCGAAGGTGAAGTTTGAAATGGTGCCGTTCGACAACAAGCTCAGCCCCGCTGAAAGCTTGAACGCCCTCAAAGCCGCCATGGACCAAGGCGTGCGCTACATCGTGCAAGGCAACGGCTCTTCCGTCGCCGGTGCTTTGATCGAAGCGGTGAACAAACACAACGAGCGCAACCCCGGCAAAGAAATCTTGTTCCTGAACTACGCCGCCGTGGACCCCGACTTCACCAACAGCAAGTGCAGCTACTGGCACTTCCGCTTTGATGCCGACACCTCCATGAAGATGGAAGCATTGACCACGTTCATGGCCGACCAAAAAGACGTGAAAAAAGTTTATTTGCTCAACCAAAACTATTCGCACGGTCACCAAGTCGCCAAGTACGCCAAAGAGAACTTGGCCCGCAAGCGTCCTGATGTGCAAATCGTCGGTGAAGACCTGCACCCCTTGGCCCAGGTACGCGATTTCGCACCGTACATTGCCAAGATCAAAGCGTCTGGCGCAGACACCGTGATCACGGGCAACTGGGGTTCAGACTTGGCCTTGTTGGTGAAAGCCGCGAACGAAGGCGGTTACACCGGCAAGTTCTACACCTACTACACCAGCGTAACGGGTACACCCACAGCCTTGGGCAAAGGTGGCGAAGGCCGTGTGTTCCAAATCGGCTACGGACACTACAACATGGGCGGCCAAAACGACAAATGGGCTGCTGAGTTCAACACCAAGTTCAAAGACGATTTCTACACCAACGCCGTGGTGCATGTGTTCAACGCCTTGGGTCAGTCCATGGCCAAAGCCAAATCAACAGACCCCGTCAAAGTGGCTGCGGCACTTGAGGGCATGAAGTTCAACAGCTTCAACGGTGAAGTTGAAATGCGCAAAACAGACCACCAGTTGCAGCAACCTCTGTTCTTGGCTGTGTGGCAAAAGGCGGACAAAAAGTACCCTTACAGCCCAGAAAACACAGGCATGACATTGGCGCCTGTTAAAACGTTTGAAGCTTATGTGGCCAGCACGCCCACCAGCTGCCAAATGAAACGACCCGGCTAAGCGGTCATCGGTGACGGAGCGCCAAGTGCGCTTGGCACTCCGTCTTGTGAGGTTTCGAGAGAACAGGTTCAACCATGGAGTTTTTCTTCATCTCCATGCTCAACGGCATGAGCTACGGCTTGCTGTTGTTCATGCTCAGCTCAGGCTTGACGCTGATTTTCAGCATGATGGGTGTGCTCAACTTTGCACACGCCAGTTTTTACATGATCGGTGCCTACATTGGTTACACCCTCAACAGCGTTTTAGGCTTTTGGGTGGCGTTGCTCGTGGCACCGATTTTGGTGGGCGCTTTGGGCGCCATGTTCGAGCGCTTGTGCTTGCGCCGCGTTCACAAATTTGGGCATGTGCCTGAGTTGCTGGTGACGTTTGGTTTGTCTTACATCGTGTTGGAAATTGTGCAACTCGTGTGGGGCCGCACGGCGGTTGAGTTTGCGCCACCGCCGTCCTTGCAAGGTCCGGCCTTCACCTTGGTGCAAAACTCCTTGAATGGTTTGTCTTTGGTGTGGGGCGCTGCGGCACCTGAGTTGTGCAGCGCTACAGATGCTGCGGTGCGCGTGGTGTGCTCGCCATTTCCCGCCACACGCGGCTTCATGATGCTGGTGGCTTTGATGATGATGGTGGGTTTGTGGCTGTTGCTCAAACGCACCCGCGTGGGCTTGGTCATTCAAGCCGCACTCACCCACCCAGAAGCCGTGGAAGCCTTGGGCCACAACGTGCCGCGCGTCTTCATGATGGTGTTTGGCGTGGGCACCGGCTTAGCCGGTTTAGCGGGGGTGATTGGTGGCAGCACGTTTGTCACCGAACCCGCCATGGCGGCCACCGTGGGATCGGTGATTTTCGTGGTGGTCGTGGTCGGCGGCATGGGCTCTTTGGCCGGTGCGTTCTTGGCCTCGGTGCTGATTGGCGTGGTGCAAACCTTTGCGGTGGCGTTTGACAGTTCGCTGGTCTCGCTGATGCAAGGCTTTGGCTGGCAACTCAGCAGTGCGCTGCAAAACAACTCTGTGTTGAAGCTCACGTTGTCGCAGGTCGCGCCCATCTTGCCGTACCTATTTTTGGTGTTGATTTTGATCTTCCGACCCAAGGGTCTGTTGGGCACTCGGGAGACTTGAGCCATGGCCTTGACCAAAACCCATTACGAATTCAAACCCTACAACGTGGCCCGTTGGGTCATTTGGAGCCTGTTTGCGCTGTTGCTGGTGGTGTCACCCATGGTGTTCATCAGCAACTTGTCCATCACCATGCTCACCCAAATGGGCATCGCCATGATTGCTTGCTTGTCCTACAACATGTTGTTGGGGCAGGGCGGCATGCTGAGCTTTGGCCATGCGGTGTACACGGGCCTTGGTTCTTACCTTGCCATGCATGCGTTGAATGCCGCCAGCAGCGGTGGACTGAACATTCCCGTCACCTTGATTCCCTTGGTGGGCGGCGTGGGCGGTATGTTGTTTGCCGTGCTGTTTGGCTATGTGACCACACGCAAATCGGGCACCACCTTCGCCATGATCACCATGGGGGTGGGCGAGTTGGTGTTTGCCATGTCGCTGATGTTCTCTGAGTTTTTCGGCGGCGAAGCGGGTGTGTCTGGCAACCGCGTGATGGGCGAAGCGTTCATGGGCATCACCTACGGTCCGCCCGTGCAGGTGTATTACCTCACCGCCGCCTACACGCTGGTGTGTGTGGCGTTGATGTACGCCTTCACCCGTACGCCCTTGGGGCGCATCTTGAATGCGGTGCGTGACAACCCCGAACGCGTGGAATTCATTGGATACAACACGCAGCATGTGCGCTATTTGTCATTCATCATTGCGGGCTTTTTCGCAGGCATTGCGGGTGGCTTGGCCTCGGTGAACTTTGAAATCGTCACGGCTGAAGTGGTGGGTGCAGGGCGTTCAGGCGCTTATCTGTTGTTCACCTTCTTGGGTGGCGCCACCTTCTTCTTTGGCCCCTTGATCGGTGCTGTGTTGATGGTGCTGGCGTTTGTGCTGCTGTCCGAGTTCACCAAGGCTTGGCTGTTGTATTTGGGCTTGGTCTTCTTGTTCATGGTGATGTTTGCCCCAGGTGGCATCGCCAGCTTGATCATGATGAACTTGCGCTTGGCTGCCTTTGGGCGCTTGCGGCAAATGTGGGTGGCTTATGTCGGCCTCGCCGTCACCGCATTGATGGCGCTGGCTGGAGCTGCGGCCATGATTGAAATGGTCTACCACTTGCAACTCAACGCAGCGCTTGGCCCTGAGTTGAAATTTGCAGGCGTGCACCTCAACGCCGACTCGCTCAACAGCTGGTTTGGTTCTGCGTTTGTCATGCTCACCGGCTTGGGCCTGTTTGAGCTGGCCAGACGCCAATACGTACACGATTGGGATGAGACGCAGGTGTTCATCGAAAAAGAAATCAAACGCCGGGAGGCCCTGTGATCGCCCTCGAACTCAAAGACGTCCGCAAGAATTTCGGCAAGACCGAGATCATCCGAGGCGTGAATTTAGCGGTGCAATCCGGCGAGCGCGTGGGCATCATTGGCCCCAACGGCGCCGGTAAATCGACCTTGTTCAACCTCATCAGTGGCAGGCTTGAGCCCAGCAGCGGCGAGATTTGGCTGGGCGAGAACCGCATCGACCACAAAAAGCCATTTGAGATCAACCGCTTGGGCTTGTCCCGCAGTTTTCAAATCACCAACATCTTTCCGAAGTTGAGCGTGTTTGAAAACCTGCGTTGCGCCGTGCTCTGGAAGCTGGGCTACAAGTACACCTTCTTCAAGTTTTTGGCCGATCTGGACGACGCCAACGACGCCGCTGAAAAGTTGATGCACGAGATTCGTCTCGACAAAAAGCGTGATGTGCTGGCCATGAACCTGACCTACGCCGAGCAACGCGCTTTAGAAATTGGCATCACCATCGCAGGCGGCGCCAACGTGATCTTGCTCGACGAGCCCACAGCGGGCATGAGCAAGAGCGAAACCAAGCGCTTCATCCAACTCATCCGTGAAGTCACCGAAGGCAAAACCTTGCTGACCGTGGAGCACGACATGGGTGTGGTGTTTGGCTTGGCCGACAAGATTGCGGTGGTGGTGTACGGCGAAGTGATCGCCTTTGACACCCCCGAGGCCGTGCGCGCCAATGCCAAGGTGCAAGAGGCTTATTTGGGCTCGGCTGTGGCCGACTCTCAAGCCCACGGCTGACCGACCAACAAGACCGCGCGAGACACACCGCATGCTTCACATTGAAAATCTTCACGCGTTTTACGGCAAAAGCCATGTCTTGCATGGCGTGTCGTTTGACATCCAGCCCGGCGAAATTGTGTCGCTTTTGGGACGCAACGGTTCAGGCCGTTCCACCACCGCACGCAGCATCATGGGCTTGGTCGATTGCAAGGGAAAAATTGACTGGAAGGGCCAGTCCATCCTCGACAAAAAGGCCTACCAAATTGCCCATTTAGGCATTGGTTATGTGCCCGAAAGTCGCGACATTTTCCCGACCCTGACCGTGCATCAAAACTTGCTGCTGGGTCAAAAAGGCAAGGGCGAGGGCAGTCGTTGGTCGTTCGACGACATGTACGCCATGTTCCCGCGTCTCAAAGAGCGCGAGCACACGGAAGCCGGCGTGATGTCAGGCGGCGAGCAGCAAATGCTCACGCTGTGCCGCACGCTCATGGGCGACCCCGACTTGATCATCATTGACGAGCCCACCGAGGGCTTGGCGCCCAAGATTGTCGAGTTGGTTGGCCAGTATTTACAGACGCTCAAAGAGCGCGGCATTTCGGTGCTGCTGATTGAGCAAAAACTCACCATCGCCATGGACATTTCTGACCGCGTGTTGGTCATGGGCCACGGCAGCATTGTGTTCACAGGCACACCCGCTGAACTGAAAGCAGACGCGTATACCCGACGCGAATGGCTCGAAGTTTGATCTAGAATAAAAAATAGAACGACCGTTCTTTTTTCCTTCAATTGCTCCAACAAGGAACCCGCATGAGTGCAGACTACAAAGTTCACGGCGACGTGGCCGTGATTTCTCTCAACAACCCACCGGTCAACGGCTTGGGCTTGTCGACACGTCAAGCGATTGCTGACGGTGTGGCCAAAGCCTTGGCCGATGCCGCCGTCAAAGCCATTGTGGTGACCGGCGAGGGCACCGCCTTCTCAGGTGGCGCAGATATTCGCGAGTTCGGCTCACCCAAAGCGGTCCAAGAACCCAACTTGTTGAGCGTGATCTCGGTCATCGAAAACAGCACCAAGCCCGTCGTGGCTGCCATCCACTCGGTCGCCATGGGCGGCGGCTTGGAATTGGCCCTCGGTTGCCACTACCGCATTGCCGCACCCGGTGCCAGCATCGCGTTGCCTGAAGTGAAAATTGGTTTGATTCCCGGCGCCGGTGGCACACAACGCTTGCCACGCGTCTTGGGCGTCGAAGCTGCCCTGAACATGATCGTCAGCGGCGAAGCCATCAAGAGCGAAATGCTCGCCATGCTGCCCGGCCAAAAGTTGTTCGACCAAATGGCCGCATCGCCCGCATCGTTGATGGACGAGGCTTTGGCTTTCGCCCGTTCGATGGCGGACGTGCGCCCCTTGCCCCGCGTGCGTGACTTGCCTTGCAAGCACCCCCAAGGCGATGCGTACTTCCAGTTCACCCGCAACATGGTCAAAGGCATGGCTAAAAACTACCCCGCACCGCCCAAGTGCGTGGACGCCGTGCAAGCCGCCACCAAGAAGAAGTTCGACGACGGTATGGCCTTCGAGCGCGAAATCTTCATCAACCTGATGTGGACACCGGAGTGCCGTGCGTTGCGTCACTTGTTCACCTCACAACGTGCCGCCTCGAAGATTCCAGACGTGCCAAGCAGCACCCCCACACGCGAGATCAAGCAAGTGGCGGTGATCGGTGCGGGCACCATGGGCGGCGGCATCACCATGAACTTCTTGAACGCGGGCATTCCCGTCAAGATGCTCGAAACCAAGCAAGAAGCCTTGGACCGCGGCATCGCCACGATCAAGAAAAACTACGAAGCGCAAGTCAAAAAGGGCAAGCTCAAAGAAGACAAATACACCCAGCGTATGGCTTTGTTGACCACCACCTTGAGCTACGACGAGATCAAAGACGCCGACATGGTGATCGAGGCCGTGTTTGAAGAAATGGGCGTCAAAGAAGCCGTGTTCAAGCAGCTCGACGCGGTGATGAAGCCCGGTGCCATCTTGGCTTCCAACACCTCCACCTTGGACGTGAACCAAATCGCCAACTTCACCAAGCGTCCGCAAGACGTGGTGGGCATGCACTTCTTCAGCCCTGCCAACGTGATGAAGCTGCTCGAAGTCGTGCGAGGCGCGGCAACCGCCAAAGACGTGCTGGCCACGGTCATGGCCGTGGCCAAGAAGATCAAGAAAACTGCCGTGGTGTCTGGCGTGTGCGATGGTTTCATCGGCAACCGCATGATCGAGCAGTACGGCCGTCAAGGCGGCTTCTTGCTCGAAGAAGGCTGCACGCCTTCGCAAGTGGACAAAGCCATCGAGAAATTTGGTTTCGCCATGGGCCCATTCCGCATGGGCGACTTGGCTGGCAACGACATTGGCTGGGCCATCCGCAAGCGCCGTTACCAAGAAAAACCCAACATGAAGTACAGCAAAACCGCTGACTTGTTGTGCGAGATGGGCCGTTACGGTCAAAAAACCGGCGCAGGTTGGTACGACTACCAAGCCGGCAAACGTGACGCCATCCCCAACAAAGAGGTGGAGGCCATGATCGTCAAGCACCGCGCCGACATGGGCATCACCGCTCGCAAGATCAGCGACGAAGAAATCGTGCAGCGCTTGGTGTTCTCGTTGGTCAACGAAGCCGCGCACATCTTGGAAGAAGGCATTGCCTCCAAGGCCAGCGACATCGACATGGTCTACATCACCGGCTACGGCTTCCCAATCTATCGCGGTGGTCCGATGCTGTACGCCGACCAAATTGGCCTGTTCAACGTGGTTCAAGCCATGAACCGCTTTGCCACCAACCCCCTCGATGACGCCGAGTTCTGGAAACCAGCCCCGTTGCTGGCCAAGCTCGCCGCCGAAGGCAAGACCTTCAACTGAAACCGAATTAAGGACTCCTCATGACCAACGCTGTCATCGTATCTACCGCCCGCACCCCGCTCGCCAAGAGCTGGAAAGGTGCCTTCAACATGACCCACGGCGCCACGCTGGGTGGCCATGCCGTGAAACACGCCATCGCACGCGCTGGCATTGACGCTGGTGAAGTCGAAGACGTCATCATGGGTTGTGCCAACCCCGAAGGGGCCACCGGCGCCAACATCGCCCGTCAAATCGCGCTCATGGCCGATTGCCCCATCTCTGTGTCGGGCGTGACGGTCAACCGTTTCTGTTCTTCTGGCCTGCAAACCATCGCGCTGGCCTCGCAACGCATCATCGCGGGCGAGGGCGACGTGTATGTGGCGGGCGGCGTGGAAAGCATTTCTTGCGTGCAGCAAGAGATGAACCAACACATGTTGGCCGACGTCAACTTGATGAAGAAAAAGCCAGAAATCTACTGGAACATGTTGCAAACCGCTGAGCAAGTGGCCAAGCGCTACAACATCAGCCGCGACGTGATGGACGAGTACGGCGCCGGTAGCCAGCAAAAAGCTTGTGCCGCACAAGCCGCCGGTTTGTTTGACGCCGAAATCGCACCCATCACCGTCACCGCAGGCGTGATCGACAAAGTCATGGGCATGATGACCAAACAAGTCACGGTCAGCCGCGACGAAGGCACCCGCGAAGGCACCACTGTCGAAGCCATTCGCGGTTTGCGCTCGGCCATGCCTGGTGGCTTGGTCACCGCCGGTAACGCCAGCCAGTTCTCGGACGGCGCCGGTGCTTGCGTGGTGATGAGCGAAGAACTGGCCAGCAAACGCGGCTTGCAGCCGCTGGGCCGCTTCCTCGGTTTCGCTGTTGCAGGTTGCGAGCCTGACGAAATGGGCATTGGCCCCGTTTACGCCGTGCCCAAAGCCTTGAAGCGCCTAGGCCTGACCGTCAACGACATCGACCTGTGGGAATTGAACGAAGCCTTTGCCGTGCAGGTGCTGTACTGCCGCGACAAATTGGGCATTCCTGCTGAGCGTTTGAACGTCAACGGCGGCGCGATTGCCTTGGGTCACCCCTACGGCGTGAGCGGTCAGCGTTTGACAGGCCATGCCTTGATCGAAGGCAAACGCCGTGGCGCCAAGCGCGTGGCGGTGACCATGTGTATCGGTGGCGGCATGGGTGCTTGCGGCATCTTTGAAGTCTTGTAAACCTCAGACTGTGTCCAAAGGCCAAGGGTGACGTGAAGCCCTTGGCCTGTTCTTTCTCTAAACCCTGAGTGGTGTTTTATGTCTCTGCGTTCCACGGTTGATTTTTTACTTCACGACTGGCTGCAAGTCAGCAGCTTGAACCAACGTGAGCGCTTCGCCGACCACTCCCGCGACACGTTTGACGCGGTGCTCGACACCTGCGAGCGCATTGCGCGCGATAAGTTCGCCCCCTTCAACCGCACCGTCGACACCGAAGAGCCGCAATTTGACGGCGAAAAAGTGGTGCTCCCCCAAGCGACTTACGACGCCCGCGAAGCCTACGCCGCATCGGGCATGTTGAGCGCGGCACAAGATTACGACATCGGTGGCATGCAGCTGCCCTACACGGTGGAGTCTGCCGCCAACGCATTTTTTGCCTGCGCTTCGGTCAGCATTGGTGCAGGCATGTTGACGGTCGGCAACGCCAATTTGTTGATGGCGCACGGCACCGACCTGCAAAAGCAAGTGTTTGCTTTGAAAGAATTTGCCGGCGATTGGGCGGGCACCATGTGTTTGTCTGAGCCACAAGCGGGCTCATCGCTGAGCGACATCGCCACCCGCGCCATGCCCGATGGCGACGGATTCGAAACCGACGCACTGGGCCCACGCTACCGCCTCAAAGGCAACAAGATGTGGATCTCGACGGGCGATCATGAACTCACCGAGAACATCGTCCATCTGGTGCTGGCCAAAATTCCAGGGCCGGACGGCAAAACTATTGCTGGCGTCAAAGGCATTTCGCTGTTTGTGGTGCCCAAGAAGTTGGTTGACGCCCAAGGCGCGCTGACCGGCGAACGCAACGACGTGGCGCTGGCTGGCTTGAACCACAAATGCGGTTGGCGCGGCACGGTCAACACCTTGCTGAACTTTGGCGAAGGCAAGTACCCCGTGCGTGGTGCAGGCTTGGACGGCAAAGGCGCTGGTGCCATTGGCTATTTGGTCGGCAAACCCGGCGAGGGCTTGCGCTGCATGTTCCACATGATGAACGAAGCCCGCATCGGTGTGGGCATGGCCGCCACCATGTTGGGGCTGGCGGGCTACTACGCGTCACTCGATTACGCCAAAAACCGCCCACAAGGTCGCCCCATGACCACGGCCGGCAAAGACGCAGCATCGCCACAAGCGCGCATCATCGAACACGCCGATGTGAAGCGCATGTTGCTGGCTCAAAAATCGTACGGCGAAGGGGCATTGGCGTTGGAGTTGTACTGCGCCCGCTTGGTCGACGAACAGCACACCGGCGATGCAGAAAGCGCCAACCAAGCCCGCTTGTTGCTGGAAGTGCTCACGCCCATCGCCAAGAGCTGGCCCAGCGAATGGTGCTTGGAAGCCAACTCGCTGGCCATTCAAATTCACGGTGGCTACGGCTACACGCGCGACTACCCCGTGGAGCAATATTGGCGCGACAACCGCCTCAATATGATCCACGAAGGCACGCACGGCATTCAGGCCCTCGACCTGTTGGGTCGCAAAGTGCTGATGGAAGAAGGCAAGGGTTTGTGGCTGCTGGCCGACCGCATCAACGTGACCGTGCAAAAAGCACTCAACGCCGACAACGCCCACGAACACTTGGCACGTACCGAACACGCCCACGCTTTAGCGCAAGCCTTGCAGCGGGTGGGCCGGGCCACCAAAATGGCGTGGAGCAGCGGCGTGCCCAACGAAGCCTTGGCCAATGCGGTGCCTTATATGCAAGCCTTTGGCCACACCGTGCTGGCATGGATGTGGCTGGAAGTGGCCTTGGCCAGCGAAGGCGAGGGCGCGGCCAACGCCGGTCGCCGGGCTGCTGCACAGTTCTTCTTCCATTACGAATTGCCCAAAATTGGCGCTTGGCTGAACGTGGTCGAAAGCCGCGACATGACCTGCGCCCAACTGTCAGAAGACGCGTTTTAAGCGCCCAACTTTTTCAAAGAAAGAACGCCTATGCAAGAAAGTTTTGGTGCCTACATTCCCTTTGTTGAACACCTCGGCTTTGAGATGGTGTTCTTTGACGATGGCCAGTCCGAGTTGCGCTACACCCCTGAGCCCGAGCACTTGAACTCCTTCAACGTCACCCACGGTGGCGCAGTCATGACGCTGCTCGACGTCACCTTGGCCACCGCTGCGCGCAGCGTCGACAAGGCAGTTGGCGTGGTGACCATTGAGATGAAAACCAGTTTCATGCAACCCGCGCGTGGCACGTTGACGGGCAAAGGTCGCCTGATCCACCGCACGCGCAGCATGGCCTTCACCGAAGGCACGGTGTTCGATGCCGACGGCAAGGTGTGCGCACACGCCACGGGCACATTCAAGTACGTCACCCGTGCACCTGCGCCCGATGATGCACAACACCCAGCGCACGCCAGCCCTGAAATTTCGACCGATTAATTTTCAACACACCACACAACAACATCTCGGAGACAACATGACAGAAAACCAACAAATCGTGCTCGACAACCGCCCCGTAGGAGAAGCCACCACCAGCAACTTCAAGCTCCTGCACACGCAAACGCCTGAACTGCAAGACAACCAAGTGCTGGTGCGCCACCACTACCTCAGCCTCGACCCCTACATGCGTGGCCGCATGAACGAGAGCAAGAGCTACGCCGTGCCACAGCCTTTGGGTGAGGTCATGATCGGCGGCACCGTGGGCGAAGTGGTGCAAAGCCGTCACCCCAAATTCAACCCAGGCGACAAAGTGGTGGGCATGGGCGGCTGGCAGCTCTACAGCGTGGTGGACGGCAATGCGCCCGGCATGTTGCGCCGCGTGGACACCACGCATGTGCCGCTCAGCCATTACTTGGGCGCGGTCGGCATGCCCGGCGTGACCGCTTGGTACGGCTTGGTGAAAATCATCAACCCCAAAGCAGGCGAGACCGTGACGGTCAGCGCGGCCAGTGGCGCGGTAGGCAGCGCTTACGGCGCCTTGGCCAAAGCACGCGGCTGCCGCGTGGTGGGCATTGCGGGCGGCAAAGACAAATGCGCCTACGTGGTCAACGAGCTCGGCTTTGACGCGTGCATTGACTACAAAGAACACAAAGACTACCTCTCGCTCTCCAAAGCCCTGCGCGAAGCCTGCCCGAACGGCATCGACGGTCACTTTGAAAACGTGGGCGGCATGGTGCTCGACGCGGTGATGTTGCGCACCAACGCCTTCGCCCGCATTGCGGTGTGCGGCATGATCGCGGGCTACGACGGGGCACCACTGCCCATGACCAACCCCGCGCTGATCTTGGTCAACCGCATGAAGATCGAAGGCTTCATCGTCAGCGAGCACATGGAAGTGTGGCCCGAGGCCTTGCATGAGCTGGGCACTTTGGTGGGCAGCGGCAAACTGCGTCCACGCGAGTCGGTGGCGCAAGGTTTGGCTGCGGCACCTGAAGCGTTTTTGGGCTTGCTCAAGGGCAAAAACTTCGGCAAGCAATTGGTCAAGTTGATCTAAGTTCACGCAAACGATCGCCCGCATGTCTCAGATCATTCTTCACCATTACCCCCTGTCGCCGTTTGCTGAAAAAGTGCGGCTCATTTTGGGCTACAAACAACTCAGCTGGCAGAGCGTGCACATTCCGATGTACATGCCCAAGCCCGATGTGATTGCGCTGACCGGCGGTCATCGCCGCACGCCGTTCATGCAAATCGGCGCCGACATTTATTGCGATAGCAACTTGATTGCCGATGTGCTGGAGCAAATGCAGCCCACGCCCACCTTGTATCCAGAGGCGGTCAAAGGTGCGGCGCGCATCGTGGCGCAGTGGGCCGACACCTTGGTGTTCCCCGTGGCCATGGCCTACAACTTTCAGCCCGCAGGTGCGGCCTATGTGTTGGCGAAATGGTCACCCGAAGACGTGAAGGTGTTCGTGCAAGACCGCGCCACCATGCGCGGGGGTGCGCCACGCATGCCGCCCGCTGATGCGATTGGCATGTACAAAAGCTACTTGCGCCGTTTGTCGCACATGCTGGAACAGCACCCGTTTTTGATGGACGATGTGCCCTCGGTGGCCGACTTTGCGGCCTACCACCCCACTTGGTACACCTTGCGCGTGGTGCCGTTGCTGGCCGACATCTTCAACGCCACGCCGAATGTGCGCGCTTGGCTGGAACGCATGGAAAAGTTTGGCCACGGCACGCACACCGACCTGTCCTCCACCCAAGCGCTGCAAATCGCACACGACAGCCAGCCTGTGGATGTGTCAGAAGAACCCTTCATGGATCACCACGGCATTGCGTTGGGCAGCCAAGTGGTCATCACCGCTGAGTCGTTTGGCTTGGAACCCACGGCGGGTGAGTTGGTCGCGGCCACGCGCACGCGTTACACCGTACGTCGTACCGACGAACGCGCAGGCACCGTGCATGTGCATTTCCCACGCAATGGCTTTATTTTGAAAAAGGCGGACTGATGATTTCCAACTTCAAAGGCAAAACCGCCGTGTTGACCGGCGCTGGCTCAGGCTTTGGCTTGGAATGTGCCCGCATTGGCGCCAAACTGGGCATGAACTTGGTGCTGGTCGATGTGCAAAAAGACGCCCTCGACGCAGCGGAGGCCGAGCTCAAAGCCACTGGCGTTCAGGTGATGGCCCGATTGGTCAACGTGGCCGATGCGGCGCAAATGCAAGCCTTGGCCCACGACGTGAAAGCCACTTTTGGTGCGCCCAACTTCGTGTTCAACAACGCAGGCGTGGGCGCTGGCGGCTTGATCTGGGAAAACACCCAAGCCGACTGGGACTGGGTGCTGGGCGTCAACGTCTGGGGTGTGGTGCACGGCGTGCGCTTGTTCACCCCCATGATGCTGGAGGCTGCGGCCAAAGACCCAAGTTTTCAGGGCCATATCGTCAACACCGCCAGCATGGCCGGTTTGCTCACGCCGCCCAACATGGGCATTTACAACGTCAGCAAACACGCCGTGGTGGCATTGACCGAAACGCTCTACCAAGACCTGAAACTGGTGAACGACCAAATCAGTGCCAGCGTGTTGTGCCCGTATTTTGTGCCCACCGGCATCAGCCAAAGCCATCGCAACCGTCCCGCCGCCTTAGATAGTGAGCAACCCACTAAGAGCCAGCTGATTGGCCAAGCCATGAGCGACAAAGCGGTGAGCAGCGGCAAAGTGAGCGCCGCCGATGTGGCGCAAATGGTGTTTGACGCCATCGCCGCCGATCAGTTCTACATCTATAGCCACCCGCAAGCGCTGGGCAATGTGCAAAGCCGCATGGAAGCCATCGTCCAACAGCACAACCCGCCAGACCCGTTCAAAGAGCGGCCTGATTTGGGCGAGAAACTCAAAGCCCAACTACGCAGTTGAGCGAGCGGCGGATGAGCAGGGGGCCCCTCCATCTGCCCTCGTTTCAGTGAAAGTGGCCTTCGAAGCAGTGGCGAACTTCGTGGCCGAGCACCACATGGTCGGGGTTGGGGCCGGTCACGATGGTGCATTCGTTCGTGCTTTGTGACCACTTGGCGCAGGCGACGGGGGTGCCGTTGAAGGCTTGATCACGCCCCTTGTGCGCCTGCAAGCAGTATTCGGCGGCATCGGGACGCACTTCCCAGCTCAATCTGACTTTGTTCATGATGCGTTTGTCATACGTCATCGGCGTAAATTCGGTGTATTCCCATTTGGGCACGTTCTGACAACCGCTCAATAAAAATGAACAAAGCAAAGCAATTGGCAAAAAGCCAATCATTTTGTTAAACTTTAATACTAAGTACATCAAGATATCGCTATCTTAACGATTTAAAACTCCTGCTATTTTTGAGTGTTGCTAGATCACCACGTTACAAAGGTACGTGTCAGTGGAAATGACCTTCAAAGCAGTGACGCACCTCATGCCCGATGACGACGTGGTCGGGGTTGGGGCCTGTCACGATGGTGCATTCATTGGTGCTGCGCGACCAGATCGAGCAGGCTGCGACGGTCATGGCAGCATCGCGCTGGTAATCTTGCTGCACACGTTGGCAGTACGTCACGGCGTCGGATCGAACCTCCCACGTGAGTTTGACCCGATTCATGATTCGCTTTTTTTCGTCAAGTGGCGTGAATTGCATATATTCGGCAGAAGAAATATGTTGGCATCCTGATAAAAACAACAATATGGCCAAGATCCCCAAGAAAGCTGTATGTTTATTTGTTTTAAGCTGCATTAAGTACCTCTAAGTATTTCAATTTTAGAGATTGCAGCGATTTTCGTTTTTAGGCGTAGATACATTTGCGGTATGGCAAACTTGCACGCTTTGCCAAGACAGAACTAGAGAACATGCAGAAAATCATGGGCCAGCTGGCCGCTGAAATCAAAATTCGCCCCGAGCAAGTCCGCGCCGCGGTTGAGTTGCTGGATGGCGGTGCCACCGTCCCGTTCATTGCGCGTTACCGCAAAGAAGTCACGGGTGGCTTGGACGACATTCAATTGCGCGAACTCGAAGCTCGCCTGAGCTACCTGCGCGAGCTGACCGACCGCCGCGCTGCGGTGATCAAAAGCATTCAAGAACAAGGCAAGCTCACCCCCGAGTTGCTGGCCGCCATCGAAGCCGCGCCCACCAAGCAAGAGCTGGAAGACATTTACTTACCCTTCAAACCCAAGCGCCGCACCAAGGGCATGATTGCCAAAGAAGCGGGTTTGGAGCCACTGGCCGACAAGCTGTTTGCAGACCCCACGCTCAACCCCAATGTGGAAGCCGAAGCCTTCATCCTGCCCGCAGGCAAGATTGAAGGGGCCGACTTCACCACCGTCGCCGCTGTGCTGGACGGTGTGCGCGACCTGCTGAGCGAGCGCTGGGCGGAAGACGCCGTTTTGGTGCAAGGCTTGCGCGAATGGCTGTGGACCGAAGGCTTGTTCCGCAGCAAGCTGGCCGCTGGCAAAGACGAAAACAACCCCGATGTGGCGAAGTTTCGCGACTACTTTGATTACGACGAGCCCATTGGCCGCGTGCCCTCGCACCGTGCCTTGGCCGTGTTCCGTGGCCGTGGGCTGGAAATGTTGGATGCCAAACTGGTGCTGCCCGAGCCGGAGGCGAGTGTCAATGCCAAACCTGAGCCCGGCAAACCCAGCTTGGCCGAAGGCAAGATTGCTTTGCACCTCGGCTGGAGCCATTCAGCGAGGGCAGGGGATGACCTGATTCGCAAATGCGTGGCATGGACATGGCGCGTGAAGCTCAGCCTCTCCACCGAGCGCGATTTGTTCACGCGTCTGCGTGAAGAAGCCGAGAAGGTGGCCATCAAAGTGTTTGCCGACAACTTGCGCGACTTGCTGCTGGCGGCACCCGCAGGCCCCCGCGTGGTGATGGGCCTGGACCCAGGCATCCGCACCGGCGTGAAAGTGGCCGTGGTCGACGCCACTGGCAAGCTAGTAGAAACATCCACCGTGTACCCACACGAGCCCCGCAAAGATTGGGACGGCGCGCTCTACACCTTGGCCAAGTTGGCCGAGAAACACGGCGTGAACCTGATTGCCATTGGCAACGGCACAGCCAGCCGCGAGACCGACAAACTGGCGGGTGAACTCATCAAGTTAATGTCGAAGCATGCTGAGGCCAAACACGACGCAAGCAAGGTGATCGACAAAGTGGTGGTCAGCGAAGCGGGCGCGTCGGTGTACAGCGCCAGTGAGTACGCCAGCAACGAAATGCCCGATGTGGACGTGAGCCTGCGCGGCGCAGCCAGCATTGCACGCCGCTTGCAAGACCCCTTGGCTGAGTTGGTGAAGATCGACCCCAAATCCATCGGCGTGGGCCAGTACCAACACGATGTGAACCAAAGCGAACTTGCCCGCACGCTCGAAGCCGTGGTGGAAGACTGCGTGAACAAAGTGGGCGTGGACCTGAACACCGCCAGCGTGCCGCTGCTCACCCGCGTGTCGGGCCTCTCGACCACCACCGCCAAAGCCGTGGTGCGTTGGCGCGAAGCCAATGGTGCATTTGCCAACCGCCAGCAGTTGCTCAAGGTCACGGGCCTCGGCGCGAAAACGTTTGAGCAAAGCGCGGGCTTCTTGCGCATCCGCGATGGCGACAACCCGCTGGACATGACCGCGGTTCACCCCGAAACCTACCCAGTGGTCGAGCGCATCATGGCGCAAACCGGGAAACCCGTGGCCGAGCTGATGGGCCGCACTGACATGCTCAAAACATTGAAGCCCGAGTTGTTTGCCAACGACACCGTGGGCGTCATCACCGTCAAAGACATCTTGAGCGAGCTCGAAAAGCCAGGCCGCGACCCGCGCCCTGACTTCAAAGTGGCCAAGTTGCAAGACGGCGTGGAAGACATCAAAGATCTGAAGGTCGACATGGTGCTCGAAGGCACGGTCAGCAACGTGGCGGCCTTTGGTGCGTTTGTCGATTTGGGCGTGCACCAAGACGGCTTGATTCACGTCAGCCAACTCAGCAACAAGTTCATCACCGACGCCCGCGAAGTGGTGAAGACCGGCGACATCATCAAGGTCAAAGTGCTGGAAGTGGACGTGGCCCGCAAACGCATCAGCCTGACCATGAAGATGGACGCTGCGCCTGCCCGCAAGGATGGGCCACGCGATAACCGCTTTGAACACGCTGGCCGTGATAACCGCCAACGAGGTGGTGGCAGCTACAGCAGTGGCTACACGGCACCACCACAAGCGGCGGCTGGCTCGGCCATGGCGAGTGCGTTTGCCAAGCTGCAAGGTTTGAAGAAGTAAGAGTGGTTGACAATGTTATTACTTGGTAATAACATTGTCCGAAATTCCCTCTCAACTAGGAGACCCTCATGCACATCGCCATCCGCCCCTTTGGCAACTCGCGTGGCATCGTCATTCCTAAGCCTTTGCTCACGCAATTGGGCTTAGAAGACGAGGCCGAGGTGAGTGTTGAAAACGATGCATTGGTCATTCGCAAACCTGCCCATGCAGCACGGGCAGGTTGGGGCGAAGCCGCTAAAGCATTGGCCCAAGCCCATGACGATGTCTTGGTCATGGGCGACTTCAGCAATGAGTCAGATGAGGACTTGAAGTGGTAAGCCGTGGCGATGTTTGGCTTGTCAACTTAGACCCCTCGGTAGGTAGCGAAATTCGCAAGTCACGTCCTTGTGTGGTGATCTCACCCCCCGAACTGAACGACCATCTGAAAACTGTGATCGTGGCGCCCATGACTTCACAAGGTTTTCAAGCGCCATTTCGAATCCCGCTGACATTTCAAGGCACGACTGGCTTGGTGCTGCTTGACCAGCTTCGCACCATCGACAAATCTAGGCTGATCAAAAAGTTAGGGCGAATCCAGCCCAAAACATTGACGACCACATTGCAAAAACTCAAAGAGCTGTTTGAGGTTTAACCGAATTGAAAGCCCTGCACATCTACGCTGGCCCCAAAGCCTTGGCCCACATCGAGGCCCATGGCTTGAGGCCCGAACACATTGGCGTCATTCCCGCTGCGGCGGGTGGGCCCAAGGGTTTGATCCTCGGGCCGCTGGATCGGTTTTTGTTTGGCGAGTGGTTGCCGCAAAGCACGCAGCCCATCGACTTGGTGGGTGCGTCCATTGGCGCATGGCGCATGGCCACGGCGTGTTTGGACAACCCTGTGCAAGGCTTTGACCGCCTGTCGCACGACTACATCCACCAAGAATACAAAGTGCCAGAGGGCCGAAAGCGCCCCAGCGCAAAGCAGGTGAGCGACGAGTTCAGCCAAACCCTGCAAGCTTTTTATGGCGGCCATTTGAGCGAAGTGCTCAACAACCCGCGCTATCGCCTGCATGTGGTGACCTCGCGTGGCAAACACATCCTGCACCACGAACACCCGCTGCTCACACCCTTGGGCTATGCAGGCGCGTATCTGTGCAACGCCGTGCAGCGCAAAGCCATGGGCGCATGGTTAGAGCGTGTGGTGTTTTCAAGCCGTGGCGAGCTGCCGTTTGATACGGCAGACTTTGCCACCCAACACATGGCACTGAACGAGCGCAACTTCATGGCCGCGCTGCAAGCCAGTTGCTCCATCCCATTTGTGCTGCAAGCCGTGCACGACATTCCCGATGCACCCACGGGCGCGTATTGGGATGGCGGCATCACCGACTACCACTTGCACCTCAACTACAACGGCGTGGCGAAAAGCCCTTTGGTGCTGTATCCACACTTTCAAAAAGCCGTGGTGCCCGGTTGGCTAGACAAAGCCCTCAAGTGGCGACACAAAGCCACCCCATTTTTAGACAACACCATCGTCTTGGCGCCCAACCCCGAGTGGGTCAAAACCCTGCCCAATGGCAAACTGCCAGACCGCAGCGACTTTGTGACCTATGCCTCTGACTTTGAGGGGCGGGTGAAGGTTTGGAAAGCGGCGGCGCGTGCGAGTGAGCAGATGGCGCAGGAGTTTGCAGAATGGTTAGCCAATCCCGATATGACTGCTGTGCAGCGTCTTTAAGACGTGCTTGCTGCTTCGGACTAGTTACAGGCATAACCTTCAATTTGCTTTTGCAGGTGGCAAATCTATTTCCCCGTTTCGTCTAGGAATGAGGTGGATATGCGCATGGAAAACTTTTTGTCCAGCGGCTTCGCCCACGTTGGATCCAAAATTAAATCCAGCTACCTTTGCGTCTTCGTCACAAATCGACTGACGGCACAACAAGGCAAGTTCATGCATCGCTTGGCGTTCATCGGACGTGGTTTCGAAAATGTCTGCAACATGCCGTTTAGGAATAATCAATGTATGTAGTGGCCTAACTGGATATTTATCGCGAATTGCATAAGCGAATTCATTCTGGGCAATGATTTGCAACTCAGATAGCCCACAGAAAATACAACTTTGTTTCATTTGATTGCTCCAATAAGACTCAGATTAATCCAAGTAATTTCTTTGTATTCATAAATTATCGTTTCTTGAAATCAGTTCACCATGCTTAGGTAACCCATGAACGAATCCACCGACTACCTCCACGAAGTCTTCGACGCATTCGGCCCTATCCGCGCCCGCCGCATGTTTGGCGGTTGGGGCATTTACCACGATGGGTTGATGTTCGGGCTGTACGCAGCAGGGCGTTTGTATTTGAAGACCGATGCGCACAACGTGGCGCAATTTGAGGCGGCGGGGTCTGCGCCGTTTATCTATATGCAGCGCGACAAGCCTGTGAAGCTGTCTTACTGGTCTGCGCCAGAAGTCATCCTCGATGAACGTGACCAAGCCCGACTTTGGGGGCGTAGCGCGTTTGAAGCGGCGCTTCGATGCAAGCAAAAATGACAAATTGATGGTGGATTGATTAAAAACCTTCAGATGATGGGAAAATGAAAAAATCATCAAAATGTCTTCAGAGGCTTTTTTCTTCATGCCGGTCATTGCGTACAAGTTGTCGTTAGAAAACGCAGAGCCGCTGACGTTCACGGTGGACACCGAGCGTCTGTCTACTGAAGAAAACACCATTTCCCCGCCTTTTTGGACCACGTTGTCGCACCACCAGTGCCCCAACTGTCCTTTGGCGGCCAGCGCTGAGCGCCATTGCCCAGCGGCGGTGGACATTGAGCACATCGTGGACACCTTTTGCCATGTGGACTCACACGCCGAGGTGCAGGTGGACGTACAGATCGGCGACCGCCAACACAGCAAACGTACCGATGTACAAACGGCCTTGCAGTCGCTTTTGGGCCTGACGCTGGCCACCAGCGCCTGCCCGGTGCTGTCGCAAATGAAGGGCCCTGGGCGCTTGCACATGCCGTTTGCCACGGTCGAAGAAACCTTGTTTCGCATGGTGGGCGCCTACTTTGTGGGCCAATACCTCAAAAGCCAACAGGGCCAAACGGCCGATTTCACGCTAGATAGCCTGAGCCGCATGTATGCCGAAGTGCAGACGGTGAACCGCTATCTCAAGCTTCGCCTTGACGATGCGGTGTCCCGCGACGCCAACACCAACGCCGTGGTGTCGCTGATGTCGGTGGCCATGCTGGTGTCGTTTTCGTTGGACCAGCAGTTGAGCGAGTTGCAGCCCTTCGCCATTCAAACGGACGTTTGAGGCGCCAAGCGGGCATGGATAATTCGGGCATGTCTTCTACCGCGCCATACCTCACCGCTGCCCTCTACAAATTCGTCGCGCTGCCCGACTTCGCCGAGTTGCAAGCGCCTTTGCAAGCCTGTTGCGAGTCCAACGACGTCAAAGGCACGCTGCTTTTGGCGCACGAAGGCATCAACGGCACGATTGCCGGGCCCGAGGCGGGCATCCGCGCCGTGCTGGCGTTTTTGCATGCCGATCCGCGCTTGGCTACGCTGCAACACAAAGAATCGTGGAGCCCCAAGCCGCCGTTCACCCGCATGAAGGTCCGGCTTAAAAAAGAGATCGTCACCTTGCGCGTGCCCGAGCTGGACCCCAACAAAACCGTGGGTCAATACGTCAAACCCCAAGACTGGAACGCCTTGCTGGCCGACCCCGACGTGGTGGTGATCGACACACGCAACGACTACGAGGTGGCCATTGGCACCTTCAAAGGCGCGATCAACCCCAACATCAAAACCTTTGTGCAACTGCCCGCTTGGCTGGATGCCCAAGAAAACTTGCAAGGTGAAGCCGCGAAAAAAACCAAAGTAGCGATGTTTTGCACCGGCGGCATCCGCTGCGAAAAGTCCACCGCGCTGATGAAAATGCGCGGCTTTGACGAGGTGTATCACCTCGAAGGCGGCATCCTCAAGTATTTAGAAGAAATCCCGCCTGAGCAAAGTACTTGGGAAGGCGATTGCTTTGTGTTCGACGAGCGTGTGAGTGTGAGCCACGGCTTAGGCGTGGGCCACCACGAGCTGTGCCGATCATGCCGCTGGCCCTTGAGCGCCGAAGACAAGTTGTCGCCGCATTACGTGTTGGGCGTGAGCTGCGAACACTGCCACGACCAGCGCACGCCTGAGCAAAAGGCGCAGATGGCAGAGCGCCAACGTCAGGTCGAACTGGCCGAAGCGCGAGGTGAAACTCATGTGGGCGCCAAGATGCCAGGGCACGAGCACACACATCAACACCCACAAGAAAAAAGCGAATAACCGCGCGGCCTTACATTGCCGCGTTCAGCATCTCGCGGTATTCCTGCTCGGTTGCCAAGCGCGGGTTGGTTTTGTGGCAGTGGTCGGCCATGGCGCCTGCGATCACTTGGTCAAAACAATCGGGTGTCACGCCCATCTCGGCCAAGCCTTTGGGCAGGCCTAAACGTGCGTTCATGGCGGTGATGGCTTGCGCCACGGCTTCGGCGGCTTGAGCCGACGCAGCGGCTGTCGCCTCATGGCCACCGATAGCGCCTAAGCCCATCGCATAGGCCATGCGCTGCATGCGTCGCTCACGCTGTACCGACTCCGCCGCCGCGTTAAACCGGATCACCGCAGGCAAGAACATGGCGTTCAAGGTGCCGTGGTGCAAACGTGGGTTCACGCCGCCCAAGCTGTGGCTGAGCGAATGCACGCAGCCCAAGCCTTTTTGAAACGCCATCGCACCTTGCATAGAGGCGCTCATCATGTTCAGGCGTGCGTCGCGGTCTTGGCCGTCGTTGGTGGCGCGCTCGATGTGCGCCCAGCCGCGTGTGAGGCCGTCTAACGCAATGCCATCGGCGGGTGGGTTGAAGGGGGCGGCCATGAAGGTTTCCATGCAGTGTGCGATGGCATCCATGCCGGTGGCCGCGGTCAGGGCAGGGGGCAGACCGAGGGTGAGTTCGGGGTCGAGCAGGGCGGCTTTGGGCACCAAGTGCCACGAGTGAAAACCCAGCTTACGCCCATCGTCCACGATGACGATGGCGCCGCGTGCCACCTCGCTGCCCGTGCCCGCCGTGGTGGGCACCGCAATCAACGGCGACACCGCAGGCGTGATTTTGAGCGAGCCACCTTCGATGGTGGCGTAGGTTTTGAGCGGGCCTTCGTGCGTGGCGGCAATGGCCACGCCCTTGGCGCAGTCGATGGAAGAGCCGCCGCCCACCGCGATCAAGCCGTCGCACTGGTTCGCGTGGTACACCTCAACAGCTGCACGCACCGCCGCTTCGGTCGGGTTGGACGGGGTTTGGTCAAACACCGCGACAGGCAAACCGGGCAGTGCGGCGAGCGCTTTCTGCAAAATGCCCACGGCTTTGACGCCTGGGTCCGTCACGATGAGCGGGCGTTTGATGTTCGCCTTTTCGCATTCGGCACCCAAAGTGCTGAGCACGCCAAAGTCGATCTGGATGTTGGTGAGGTAAAGAATTTGAGCCATGGCACACTATAAAAGCCCACTCACCAAAAGCAAATCTGTATGAGTCACCCACGTAACCCACAAAGCCTGTTGACCCCTGCCATGCGCGATGTGCTGCATGCCATTGCCAAAGCAGGGCGCCCACCCATCGCGTTGCTCACCGCAGAGCAAGCCAAACAGGGCTACGCCTTGGGCGCAGGCGTGTTGGAAGTCAACGCCCACAAAATGGCGCGTGACGACACGCTTCAGATTCCGGTGCGCGATGGCGCCGTTTTAAGGGCCAAGCTGTGGGCCGAGCACGCATCGCCCAACTTGCCTGTTTTGTTGTACTTTCATGGCGGCGGCTTCACCGTGGGCAGCCCCGAAACCCATGAGGCGCTGTGCAAGCACTTGGCCCATTTGGCGCAATGCGCCGTGGTGTCGCTGGACTATCGCTTGGCGCCTGAACACACGTTTCCCACCGCGCACAACGACGCCTTTGATGCTTTGCAATGGCTCGCGGCCAATGCCACAGGTCTGGGCTTAGACGTCACACGCATGGCCATTGGCGGCGACAGTGCGGGCGGCACGCTCACCACCGCCACCGCGATTGCCGCACGCGATGCGGGTATTACGCTGAAGCTGCAGCTCATGTTCTACCCCGGCTGTTCGCCCGAGTACATGCCTTCGGCGCACACGTTTGAGAAAGGCTTTTTGCTGGAGAAAGCCAGCATTGAGTACTTCTACAACCACTACGTCCCGAATTTGGCCGACCGCCACGACCCGCGCTTTTCACCCTTGCTGGCCGATGTGTCAGGCGTCGCGCCGGCTTGGTTGGGCTTGGCCGAATGCGACCCACTGGTGGACGAAGGCGTGGCCTATGCCGACCACCTGCGGCTGTGCGGTGTGCCTGTTGATTTAGAAATTTACAAAGGCGTGGTGCACAGCTTCATCCAAATGGGACGCGTCATTCCTGAGGCCTTGGTGGCGCATGCCGATGCGGCACGGGCGCTGCGTCACGCCTTTGCCTAAACCTCCCATGTTTTTAAAACACGGTGTTTAAGCGCCAAATCTCGCGCATCGTTTAAAGAACCGTTTTGCGCACCGCATGCTCCCACAACGCCATTTGTTCGACGGCGTAGTCGGGCAGGCGTTGCGGGGTGAAGCGGCGTTCTACGCGCCATTGCGCGCTCAACTCGTCGGTGCTGGCGTACAAGCCCGTAGACAGGCCTGCCAAATAGGCGGCCCCCAGCGCGGTGGTTTCCACCACTTCAGGGCGCACCACATCAATGCCCAGCAAATCGGCTTGAAACTGCATGAGCAAGTTGTTCACGCAAGCGCCGCCATCCACGCGCAGTTCTTGCACTTGGGCCACGCCTGCTTGGGCCAAATCGCGGCCCATCGCTTGCAGCAAGGCCGCGCTTTGGAAGGCAATGCTTTCCAACGCAGCACGCGCAATGTGGGCCACGGTGCTGCCGCGTGTCAAACCGGTGATGGAGCCCCGTGCATCGGGTTTCCAATAAGGCGCGCCGAGGCCGGTGAAGGCGGGCACCACCATCACGCCGCCTGAATCGGGCACGCTTTCAGCCAAGGCTTGTACTTCGCTGCTGTGGCGAATGGCGCCCAAACCATCACGCAGCCACTGCACCACGGCGCCGCCCACAAACACGCTGCCTTCCATGGCAAATTGCGGTTGCGCCGTGGCTTGTGCGGCACTGGTGGTGATCAAGCCGTTTTGCGAACGCATGGCCACGTCGCCCGTGTGCATGAGCATGAAGCAGCCCGTGCCGTAGGTGTTTTTGACCATGCCTGCGCTGAAGCACGCTTGGCCAAACAACGCACTTTGTTGATCGCCTGCGACGCCGCCCATCGGAATGGCGTGGCCCAACAACTCGGGCCGCACTTGGCCAAACATCGCGCTAGAGGCGAGCACCTTGGGCATCATGCATGCAGGAATGCGCAATGCGGCCAGCAGCTCCGCATCCCATTGGTTGGTGTGGATGTTGAAGAGCATGGTGCGCGAGGCATTGCTCACATCGGTGGCGTGCACGGCGCCGCCGCTGAGTTGCCACATCAACCAACTGTCGACGGTGCCAAACAGCAGCTCACCGCGCTCGGCAAGTGCACGGGCATTGGGCACGTTGTCCAAAATCCATTGCAGTTTGGTGCCCGAGAAATACGCATCCACCAGCAAGCCGGTTTTGGCTTGGATGGTGTCGGTCAAGCCTTGCTCGCGCAACGCCACACAAGCGGGTTCGGCGCGTCGGTCTTGCCACACGATGGCGTTGTAAATGGGTTGGCCCGTGGTTTTGTGCCACACCACGCTGGTTTCGCGTTGGTTGGTGATACCCAGCGCCGACACCTCACGCGCGCTGATGCCCGCCTTGGCCAGCGCCTCTTGGGCCGTGGCCAGCTGGGTGCGCCAAATCTGCAGGGGGTCATGTTCGACCCAACCCGGTTGTGGGTAGATTTGGGTGATCTCTTGCTGCGCCATGGCCACGATTTGGCCTTGGTGGTTGAACACAATGCTGCGCGAGCTGGAGGTGCCTTGGTCGAGAGCGAGGATGTAGGTCATGGTGTGGTGTCAGCGTTCTGGGTCAGATCAAAAGCAGGGCAAATGAAGGGCAAGGCAAGGGCAGATCATTGGGCGATGTGAAGCTGGACTTGCGCCTCAGCCAACAGGGCCGCAAAAGGCGCGGGCGGTGGCGCATCGGTGAACAAACGGTCAATTTGTGCGATGGTGCCCACCTCGACCATGGCCGGGCGGTTGAACTTGCTGTGGTCTGCAGCCAGCCACACCTCGCGGGCATGCGAGAGGATGGTTTGTGACACCTTCACCTCGCGGTAGTCGTAGTCGCGCAGCGAGCCGTCGGCTTCGATACCCGAAATGCCAATCAAGGCAATGTCCACCTTGAATTGGCGAATGAAGTCCACCGCGGCTTCGCCCACGATGCCTTGGTCACGACCGCGCACCACGCCGCCCACCACGATGACTTCGCTGTTCGGGTTGGCGCTCAAGATGCTGGCCACATTCAGGTTGTTGGTGATCACGCGCAAGCCGGTGTGGCGCAAAAGCGCGCGGGCAATGGCTTCGGTGGTGGTGCCGATGTTCAAGATCAACGAGCAGTCGTTGGGCACCGCCGCCGCCACGCTGCGGGCAATGCGGGTTTTGGCGTCGGAGTTGAGGTTGACGCGCTGCTGGTGGCCAATGTTTTCGGTGGTCGAACTGGGCACGCGCACGCCGCCGTGAAAACGGGTCAATTGCCCTGTTTCGGCCATGCGCTGCACATCACGACGCACGGTTTGCAGCGTGACACCCAGCTTTTCGGCCAGCTGCTCCACCGTCACCGAGCCGAGTTCTTGCACCACTTTGAGCAAGGTAATTTGTCGTGGGTTGGAATTCATAAGCGCCCATTTTCCATGCAGAAACGAAGAGCGCTCACTTTAAATCGAATCAAAACGAACATTCAAAGGGTAATCACCGAGTTGAAAAGAAAAATTACGAACAATAATGAAGCCCATCAAAGCGGTGGCGTACACCGGCTGTGTACTTAATGGGTAAAGGTGGTGCGATGCAGTTGTCTCTCGAAGGTGTCAGTAAAAAAGTCGGGCCGCAAACCTGGCTCTACGACATGAGCCTCGCCCCGCGCAGCGCCAACGTGACTGTGCTGTTGGGCGCCACGCAAGCGGGCAAAACCAGTTTGATGCGCATCATGGCGGGTTTGGATGTGCCCAGCTCTGGCCGCGTGTTGGTTGATGGTCAAGACGTGGTGGGCGTGCCCGTGCGGGAGCGCAACGTGGCCATGGTGTACCAGCAGTTCATCAACTACCCGTCCATGAAAGTGCGCGACAACATTGGCTCGCCCATGAAGCTGCGCGGCGACAAAGACGTGGCCCAACGCGTGCAAGCCTTGGCCGAAAAGCTCCACATTGAGATGTTTTTAGACCGTTACCCCACCGAGCTGTCGGGCGGTCAACAACAACGCGTGGCGCTGGCCCGCGCCTTGGCCAAAGGCGCGCCGCTGATGCTGCTCGACGAGCCCTTGGTCAACCTCGATTACAAGCTGCGCGAAGAGTTGCGCGAAGAGCTGGGCGCCTTGTTTGCCAGCGGCGACTCCACCGTGATTTACGCCACCACCGAGCCCGGCGAAGCGCTGCTCTTGGGCGGCTACACCGCCGTGATGGATGCGGGTGAACTGTTGCAATACGGCCCCACCGCCGAGGTGTTTCACTACCCCCAGTCTTTGCGCGTGGCGCGCGCCTTCAGCGACCCGCCCATGAATTTGATGGTGGCCACCCGCCAAGCCACAGGCGCTCAGTTGGCCGATGGCAGCTTGCTTGCCTTGAACTTGCCAGCCACCGCGTCCACCGCTTTGACGGTGGGTATGCGTGCCAGCGCCGTGCGTGTGCATGGGCAGAGCGGCGACATCGCTTTGGCCGGTCGGGTGGAGTTGGCCGAAATTTCAGGCTCCGACACCTTTGTGCATGTGACCACTTCGGTGGGCAACGTGGTAGCGCAGCTCACCGGCGTGCATTACTTTGATTTGGGCGCGCAGATTCAAGTGTTCGTGAATCCGGCGCATCTGTATGTATTTGACGCGCAAGGGCTACTGCTGCTTGCGCCCGTGCGTGCGGGAGGACATTGACATGGCACGTATTGACCTCGACTTGGCCCACGCCTACAAAGCCAACCCGCAACAAGACAGCGACTACGCCTTGCTGCCTTTGAAAATGACCTTTGACGATGGCGGCGCCTACGCCTTGCTCGGCCCATCGGGCTGCGGCAAAACCACCATGCTCAACGTCATGTCGGGCCTGCTCACCCCGTCGCAGGGCACCGTGTTGTTTGATGGCCACGATGTGACGCACGCCTCACCGCAGGCCCGCAACATCGCACAAGTGTTTCAGTTTCCTGTGATCTACGACACCATGACGGTGGCCGAGAACTTGGCGTTTCCGCTGCGCAACCGTCAATGGCCCAAAGACAAAATGGACCAACGTGTGGGCCAAATTGCCGAAATGCTGGAGATGAGTGGTCAGCTCAACCAACGCGCCGCCGGTTTATCGGCCGATGCCAAGCAAAAGATTTCGCTCGGTCGCGGTTTGGTGCGGCCCGATGTGTCGGCCGTGTTGTTTGACGAGCCTCTGACCGTGATCGACCCGCACCTGAAATGGCAGCTGCGCCGCAAACTCAAGCAGATTCACCACGAACTCAAACTCACCCTGATTTACGTCACACACGACCAAGTCGAGGCGCTGACCTTTGCCGATCAAGTGGTGGTGATGACCCGCGGCCGCGCCGTGCAAGTGGGCTCACCGGCCGATTTGTTTGAGCGCCCCAGTCACACCTTTGTGGGCAACTTCATTGGCTCGCCGGGCATGAACTTTTTGAAGGCGCGCAGGGTCTTAGACGGTTTGCACATCGGCACGCAAGTGCTGCCTGTGGCCGCCAATTTGGCCTTGCCCTTGGGCGAGATCAAGCTGGGCATCCGCCCCGAATATGTGGCCTTGGCTTCTGCGCAAACGCCGGGTGCTTTGCCCATGGTGGTGTCGCAAGTGCAAGACGTGGGCACGCATTTCATCGTCACGGCCCAGTACGACGGGCAGGTAGTGAAAGCACGTTTGGGCACCGATGCCGTGTCATTGACTTCGGGCAGCACCGTTTGGTTGCAGGTCTTGGGCGAACACACCTGCTTCTACAAAAATGAGGAGATCGTGGCATGAGTACGACCACCAAGCCCGTCAACCAGAAAGCCTGGTTTTTAATCTTGCCCGTGTTGTTGTGCGTCGCGTTTTCGGCCATCTTGCCGTTGATGGTGGTCGTCAACTACTCGGTGCAAGACATCATCTCCACCGACCGTCGTGTGTTTGTGGGCACCGAATGGTTTGCCGCCATCATGCGCGACGAAGAGTTGCACGGCGCTTTGTTGCGCCAACTCATTTACTCGTTCTCGGTGCTGGCCGTCGAGCTGCCGCTGGGCATCTTGTTGGCCTTGTCCATGCCCGCCACGGGTTGGAAATCGTCGGCGGTGTTGGTCATCGTGTCGCTGTCCTTGCTGATTCCATGGAACGTGGTGGGCACCATTTGGCAAATCTTTGGACGCACCGACATTGGTTTGATGGGCGCAGCCTTGCAGGGCTTGGGTCTGGCCTACAACTACACCGGCAATGCCAGCCACGCGTGGCTCACCGTGTTGCTGATGGATGTGTGGCACTGGACGCCTTTGGTGGCCTTGCTCGGTTACGCCGGTTTGCGCTCCATTCCCGATGCGTATTACCAAGCCGCCAGCATCGATGGGGCGAGCAAGTTCGATGTGTTCCGTTTCGTGCAGTTGCCCAAGATGCGCGGCGTGTTGGTGATTGCGGTGCTGTTGCGCTTCATGGACAGCTTCATGATTTACACCGAGCCGTTTGTGCTGACCGGCGGCGGCCCCGGCAACTCGACCACATTCTTGTCGCAGTTCCTGACGCAAAAAGCCGTGGGGCAGTTTGACCTGGGGCCTGCTGCGGCGTTCTCGTTGATTTATTTCTTGATCATTTTGTTGTTCTGTTTTGTTCTGTACAACTGGATGCAACAAGTCGGTACAGAGCCCAAGGAGGGCGGTCATGCCTAAGCAGAAGTTTCAAAAACGCACGATTTTTCTGTGCTTCTACCTCGTGTTTGCCTTGTTGCCCATTTATTGGATGGTCAACATGTCGTTCAAAACGAACAACGAAATCTTGGCGGGCTTCACCTTGTTCCCCGAGCATTTCACGTGGGCCAACTACGAAACCATCCTGACCGATCCAGCGTGGTACTCGGGCTACATCAACAGCCTCATTTATGTGGCGATGAACACCGTGATGTCGCTCATCGTCGCCTTGCCCGCCGCTTATGCGTTTTCGCGTTACAGCTTTTTGGGCGACAAGCATGTGTTCTTTTGGCTGCTGACCAACCGCATGACGCCACCCGCCGTGTTTTTGCTGCCGTTCTTTCAGCTCTACAGCTCGGTCGGTTTGATGGACACGCACTTGGCCGTGGCGCTGGTGCATTTGCTGTTCAACGTGCCGCTGGCGGTGTGGATTTTGGAAGGCTTCATGAGCGGCATTCCCCGCGAGATTGACGAGACGGCCTACATCGACGGCTACGCGTTCCCGCGTTTTTTTGTGCAAATCTTTTTGCCTTTGATCAAAGCGGGTGTGGGCGTGGCGGCGTTCTTTTGCTTCATGTTCAGTTGGGTGGAGTTGCTGTTGGCACGCACCTTGACCAGCGTGAATGCCAAGCCCATTGCCGCCACCATGACGCGCACCGTCTCGGCCTCGGGCATGGATTGGGCCACCTTGGCCGCAGCGGGTGTGCTGACCATCGTGCCTGGCGCCATCGTGATTTGGTTTGTTCGTAACTACATCGCCAAAGGTTTTGCGATGGGACGCGTCTGACGCGGCCGCAAGAGGAGAACTGCAATGTTTGAATGGATGGCTTGGACCACCCCCGTGGCCGTATTTTTTGGCTGCATCGTGCTGATGATCGCGGGCATGACCGTGTGGGAAATCAAATCGCCCACGGTGATGCGCAAAGGCTTTTTACCCATGTCGACCACCCGAGGCGACCGTTTGTTCATCGGCCTGTTGTCGGCCGCGTACGTGAACTTGGCATTTGTCGGCATCAGCGGCTGGCTGGGGCAAGCCTTGGGCTTAGACGGGGACCCGTCGATTTGGTTCAGCTTTGTGGCGTCCATGATCTTGTTGGTTTGGATCATGCGCAAAGGCTGACACACGTTTTCTAGAAAAGGACGGCTTGTTTTCCCCTGGAGCCGAAAGTGCCTTTGAAACAGGGGTATTCAAAAATGAGGAGATAGAAATGAAGTTGCGTTACAGCGTCGTTGCAGTGGCAGTTGCCTGCTCACTGTCGTCTCAAGGTTGGGCCGATGAAGCCGCGGCCAAGAAGTGGATTGACAGCGAGTTCCAACCCTCCACCTTGAGTAAAACCCAGCAAGCTGCCGAGATGAAATGGTTCATCGACGCGGCCAAGAAACTTCAGGCCAAAGGCGTGAAGGAAATCTCGGTGGTGTCCGAAACCATCGCGACCCACGAGTACGAATCAAAAACTTTGGCCAAGGCCTTTGAAGAGATCACCGGCATCAAGGTCAAGCACGACCTGATCGGCGAGGGCGATGTGGTGGAGAAACTGCAAACCTCCATGCAATCGGGCAAGTCGATTTACGACGGCTGGATCACCGACTCCGATTTGATCGGCACCCACTACCGCTACGGCAAGGTCATGAACTTGACCGACTACATGAGCGGCAATGGCAAAGAGTGGACCAACCCTGGCCTTGACATCAAAGACTTCATTGGCACCAGCTTCACCACCGCCCCAGACGGCAAGTTGTATCAGTTGCCCGACCAACAGTTTGCCAACCTGTATTGGTTCCGCGCCGACTTGTTTGCCAAGCCTGAATTGAAAGCCAAATTCAAAGCCAAGTACGGCTACGAGTTGGGCGTGCCCCTCAACTGGAGCGCCTACGAAGACATCGCTGCCTTCTTCAGCAACGATGTGAAAAACATCGACGGCAAAGCCATTTACGGCCACATGGATTACGGCAAGAAAGACCCCTCGCTGGGTTGGCGTTTCACCGACGCTTGGCTGTCCATGGCCGGTTCGGCTGACATCGGCATTCCCAACGGCAAGCCTGTGGACGAGTGGGGCATTCGCGCCTCGGCCGACGGCTGTACCCCCCAAGGCGCATCGGTCGCGCGCGGCGGTGCCACCAACTCGCCCGCTGCCGTGTACGCCCTCACCAAGTACGTGGACTGGATGAAGCAATACGCGCCCAAGGAAGCCATTGGCATGACCTTCGGCGAAGCCGGCCCTGTGCCTGCACAAGGCCAAATTGCACAGCAAATCTTCTGGTACACCGCCTTCACGGCCGACATGATCAAGCCCGGTTTGCCCGTGGTGAATGCCGACGGCACACCCAAGTGGCGCATGGCCCCAGGCCCCAACGGCCCGTATTGGAAGCAAGGCATGCAAAACGGCTACCAAGACGTGGGCTCATGGACCTTCTTCAAAGGCCATGACGAAAGCAAAACCGCTGCGGCTTGGCTCTATGCCCAGTTCGTGACGGCTAAAACCACGTCCTTGAAAAAGACCATCGTGGGCTTGACGCCGATTCGTGAGTCCGACATCCAGTCCAAAGCCATGACCGACATGGCGCCCAAGTTGGGTGGTCTGGTGGAGTTCTACCGCAGCCCCGCCCGCGTGGCGTGGACGCCCACCGGCACCAACGTGCCTGACTACCCCAAGCTGGCTCAGCTGTGGTGGAAAAACGTGGCGGTGGCTGTGACGGGTGAGAAAACACCGCAAGCCGCGATGGACAACTTGGCCAACGAAATGGACGACGTGATGGCACGCTTGGAGCGCTCAGGCATGGCCGTGTGCCCACCCAAGCTCAATGCCAAATCTGACCCCAACAAGTGGCTCAGCGACAAGGGCGCACCTTGGAAAAAATTGGCGAATGAAAAGCCAAAAGGCGAAACCATTGCGTACGACTCGTTGTTGAACGCGTGGAAGAACGGCAAGGTCCGTTAAGCCCCGTGGCCGTGTGGATGCACATTCACACGGCCCTTGTTAACCCCAATTGAAGACTTCTGGAGCGCTCGTTTTTATGCCGACTCACGCACAGCCGTTGCCGACGCGCCGCGAAGACCTCGTTGCCCAGCTAGACCCCAACACGGTCTATGACATGGCCATTGTGGGCGGTGGTGCCACGGGTTTAGGTCTGGCCTTAGACGCAGCCTCGCGCGGTTACCGCGTGGTGTTGGTGGAGTCGGACGACTTCGCCAAAGGCACCTCGTCGCGCTCGACCAAGTTGGTGCATGGCGGTGTTCGGTATTTGGCGCAAGGCAACATCGCCTTGGTGCGCGAAGCCCTGCACGAGCGCAGCACCTTGCTGCACAACGCACCGCACATTGCACAACCTTTGCCATTTGTGATGCCGTCCTACGCGTGGTGGGAAAAACCCTTTTACGGCATCGGCTTGAAGATGTACGACGCCTTGGCGGGCAAATCAGGCTTGGGGTCTACCGAGTTTTTGTCACGCCAAGAGACCGTGGCGTGCTTGCCGGCGGTGCAAGTCAACGGCTTGCGCGGTGGCGTGAAGTATTGGGATGGTCAATTCAACGACGCCAAATTAGCGCTGGCCTTGGCGCGCAGTGCCGCGCTTGAAGGCGCGTTGTTGCTCAACTACATGCGGGCCGTGCGGCTGCGCTACACCGACGACAAAATTTCTGGCCTGCATGGCGAAGACACGCTCACAGGCCAAACCCATGACATCCAAGCGCGCTGTGTGGTCAATGCCACAGGCGTGTGGGTCGATGCCTTGCGTGAACAAGACGGCACCCCGCAAGCGATGGTGGCGCCCAGCCAAGGCGTGCACATCGTGGTGGACAAAAAGTTTTTGCCCGGACACGCGGGCTTGATGATTCCTAAAACCGCCGATGGTCGCGTGCTGTTTGCCGTGCCTTGGTTGGGCAAAGTGATTTTGGGCACCACCGATACACCGCGTGACGATTTGGCCAAAGAGCCTTTGGCGTTTGAAGAAGAAATCGATTTCATCTTGCAAGAGTCTGCCCGCTACTTGCAACACGCCCCGCAGCGCAGCGATGTGAAAAGCATTTGGGTGGGCTTGCGCCCGCTGGTCAAGCCCCCGCAAGACGAAGGCGACAACACCAAAGCACTGAGTCGCGAACACACGGTGTTGGTCAGCCGCTCGGGATTGGTCACCGTCACAGGCGGCAAATGGACCACCTACCGTGCGATGGCAGAAGACGTGCTGCAAAAGTGTTTCGACAGCGCGTTGATGGTGCCTCGACATGACGCCATGACCGAACACCTGACACTCGTGGGCGCTGACGTGCGTGCACCGGTGTCCATCTGCGAGCCCGAAGGCGTGCATTCGTACGGCAGCGAGCAAGGGTTACTCGCGCAATTGCCAGGGGCACAAAACTGGCTCACCCCCAGTTTGAGCGAAGCCATGGTGCGTTTTGCCGCACGCTACGAATATGCGCTGCGGGTAGAAGATGTGTTGGCTCGCCGATCCAGGTTGTTGTTTTTAGATGCCCAACGCGCGGCCCACATCGCACCTGCCGTGGCCGACATCTTGCAGTCCGAAACCGGCGTTGACCCCGACGTGCAAGGCTTTTTGAAACTGGCGGCGCAATACACGCTGGCGTGAAAGTCGGGGCGGCGGCGTCTGGTAAATTGCGCCCATGCCTACCACCCGTCAAGACTTTCGTTTGTTCCACCGCCTGCGCGTCCGCTGGGCCGAAGTGGACATGCAAAAAATTGTGTTCAACGGCCACTACTTGATGTATTTCGACACCGCCATGGCCGATTACTGGCGCGCCTTGGCGCTGCCGTACGAGCACACCATGCATGCCCTAGGCGGTGACCTGTACGTCAAAAAAGCCAGCGTCGAGTACCACGCCTCCGCACGGTACGACGACCAGCTCGATGTGGGGCTGAAATGCCAACGCATCGGCACCTCGTCTATCCAATTTGTGGGCGCTATTTTTTGTGGCGAGCAGCTGCTCATCAACAGCGAGTTGATCTACGTTTACGCCAACCCCGCCACACAAACCTCGCTGCCAGTGCCGCCCCGTTTGCGAGACATCTTCTTAGGCTTTGAGGCGGGTGAGGCTGTCACGCAGTGCCAAGTTGGCACATGGCAAGACTTGCAAGCCCATGCCAGCGCTGTACGCACAGAAGTGTTTGTGCAAGAGCAGGGCATTGCCGCTGAAGAGGAGTGGGACGACGCCGATGCCACCGCCGTGCATGCCGTGGTGCGCAACGGCTTTGGCTTGCCCTTGGGCACAGCGCGCCTCTTGCAACCCGAAGCCGGTGTGGCGCAAATTGGCCGCATGGCCGTCACGCGTTTGTTGCGTGGCTCGGGTTTAGGCCAGCAACTGCTGCAAGCACTGATGCAACAGGCGCGCGCACGCGGCGACCATGAAGTGCGCTTGCACGCCCAACGCAGCGCCCAAGGTTTTTACGCCCGCCAAGGGTTCGCCAACCACGGCGAACCCTTTGATGAAGTGGGCATTGCGCACATTGAAATGCGCCTCGCGTTGGGTTAGCCGTCACCGCGCCTGACAAGGCCTGTCAAGGGGTGGTCAAACGCGGCAGAGCTTGCTACGCTCAACCCATGCCTGACCAACATCTGAACGCCAACCAAGTCACCCAGCTTGCCCCCTCCGATTTGCGCCTCACGGTGGACCCGCCAAGTTTGGGGTTTACCGACACCTCAGAATTGGTGCAGTTGGCACTGCCTTGGATCGGCCAAGAACGTGCGCAAGAAGCCGCGCGTTTTGGGCTCTCCATGGCGCAGCCCAATTACAACTTGTTCATCTTGGGGGAGGTTGGCACGGGCCGCACCACCTTGATGACGCAGTTGATGACGGAGGTGGCGGCACAACGCGCTGTGCCACCTGACCTGTGTTACCTGCATAACTTTGAGGCCCCGGAGCAACCCCGCGCCTTGAGGCTGGCTCCTGGCGAAGGGCGCGTGTTTCGTCAGTTGATGACGCAATTCTCCAAATCTTTGCAGTCTCAAATTCCCAAACGCTTGTCGGCCCCTGACGTCAAAGCCAAAAATGACGCGTTGAAAACCACGGTCAAAGCGCAAGAAGATGCGGCCTATGCCGAGTTGACCGCCTACGCCAAAGCACGTCACTTCGGACTCATGCGCGATGAAGGACGGCTGGTGTTCACGCTGCGAGATGACAAAGGTGAGCCGGTGACGGCCAATCAATCGCTGTTGCTGTCGCCCGAAAAGCGGCTTGAAATTGACAAAGCCGAAGATGCGTTGCTCGCTGAAATCAACCGTTTCTTGGAAAAGTCTCAGGCCATGGAGCGCGAGCTGAACGAGCAATTGGGGGTGTTACGGCGTCAAATGGTCAAACCCTTGCTCACGCAAGAGTCGCAAAGGGTGATGGATGCCCTGAACAAAAAAATCGATGACCGCAGCGACAAAGAAGTCCTCAAACTCGGCATTTACCTCGACCAAGTGCAGCACGATGTGCTGGAAAACTTAGAGCTGTTCATGCCCCTCTCTGACGATGAGGCGCGCCTTGAGGCTCTGGACGCTGTGTTGTCGCGTTTCCGTGTGAATTTGGTGGTCGATAACCACGATTTGGTGGGCGCCCCTGTCATTGTGGAAGACAACCCACTGTTCCACAATCTGTTTGGCAGCATTGAATACGAGACCGATGAAGATGTGTTGGTGACCGACTTCTCGCGAATCCGTGCAGGCAGTTTGCTCAAAGCCCATGGCGGCTTTTTGATGTTGCATTTGCGCGATCTGCTCAGCGATGAGCCGGTGTGGGGCAAGTTGCGCCGCTTCTTGCGCAGTGCACGCTTGCAAATCGAAGAGCCTGGCATGGCAGCTGCCCCCATTGCTGCCGTGTCGTTGCGGCCCGAGGCCATCCAAGTGGATGTGAAGATCGTTTTGATTGGCTCGATTGAGGCTTATTACGCCGTGCAAGATGCCGATCCTGAAACGGCCGAACGCTTTCGTTGCAAAGTCGATTTTGCAGAAACGTTCAAAGCCACATCGGCGTCCAACCGATCCATCGCCATTTTTGTGGCGCACACCTGCCACCGCTTGAGCTTGCTGCATTTTTCAGCCGCGGCGGTTGCCGCACTGATTGAAGAAACCCACCGAGAAGCGGAAGATCAAACCCACCAAAGCGCTGTGTTCGCCAGCACCGAAGCCTTGGTGATTGAGAGCAGCGTGATCGCGCAAAAATCAGGCGCAGCATGCGTTCAAGCGCAAGACGTGCGAGCGGCCAAACTGGCCCGCATACGCCGACACAACTATCCCGAAGAACAGTTGCAAGAAATGATCGTCAGTGGCGAACGTTTGCTGACTGTGACGGGCGAGCGCGTGGCCCAGGTCAATGGTTTGACGGTGCTCGATTTGGGGGACTACCAATTTGGTTTTCCGATCCGCATCACGGCCTGCACGCACGCGGGCGAAGAAGGTTTGTTGAACATCGAGCGTGAGGTCAAACTCTCGGGCCCGATTCACGACAAAGGGGTGTTGATTTTTCACAGCTATTTGTCCGTGCTGTTTTCACACATTGCGCCCTTGGCCTTCAACGCGTCGGTGGTGTTTGAACAAGAGTACAGCGGCGTCGAAGGCGATTCGGCATCGTGCGCCGAGTTTTATGCCCTGCTGTCGAGCCTGTCGGGTTTGCCTTTGAAACAAAGCATCGCGATCACTGGCGCGATGAATCAGCATGGCGACATGCTGCCCGTCGGGGGCATCAACGAGAAAATCGAAGGTTATTTCCGCAGCTGTGAATTACTGGGCCTTGATGGCCAGCAAGGTGTGTTGATACCCAGCCGCAACCGCCACCATTTGATGCTGGACCCGCGCGTGGTCGAGGCTGTGAGGCAAGGGCAGTTCCACATCTACACCGCTGAACGCGTGAGCGATGGCATGAGTTTGCTCACCGGCATGACCTTTGGCGCGCGTGACACTGGCGCTTATCCGCCAGAAACAGTGCTGGGCCGCGTACAGAAAACTTTGGAAGACTACCGACTCGCGTGCAACAGCGTGGGAGCGGGACAAAAGCAAAGGACAGCCTCTGCCGATGTGTAGGCAGATGGCGCGTTACAAAGTTAAATGTCGTCGCGAAGTAGATAAGGCAACGGCAACAACTGCAACACGGGGCCTTGCGCTGCACCTAAATGCAACGTGCTGTTTTCAGTCGCCGCCAGTTGTAGCTCCGCAATCGCCACGCAGACCGCGCCGTGTTGGGCGGCTTGTGCAACCAAGCCACAAGGCTGCGTGGCATTCAAACTTGAAAACACCTCTTGGCCTGCAGTCATCGGCACCGTGCTTTGCACGATGAAAGCGCGGCGCTTCAAGGAGCCTCTGAATTGGCTGCGCGCCACGATCTCTTGGCCGGGGTAGCAGCCTTTTTTGAAGTTCACACCGTCGACCGATTCGTAATTGAGCATTTGCGGCACGAAGGCTTCAAAGGTCGCTTGTTCCACCCACGCAATGCCGCTCATCACTTCACCGACTTGCCACAAATCAGCGCTGAGTGGGGTGCCCGCAGGGGCCACCGCATCCATAGGTGCAAGCCACAAAGCGCGCGCTTGACCCAAAGCGGGGTAGAGGGTCAGGACATCTGCCGCGCCTACAGCGTGGCGTTGCCAAGGCTCAACTGTCAACAGGGGCACCGCGTCACCCGCCAAGCCCAGCAGCTGAAACTCGTCGCTGGCATCGCTCAATTTGGCTTTGGCGCGCATCACAAACATGGACAGACGCTTGATGGTTTGGGCCATCAAGTCGCGGCGGCAGATCAACAACACATCTTCGGCACTGCGCTTGTAGACCACAAAGCTGGCTTGCATGCGGCCTTTGGCGTTGCAAAAGGCAGCCAAGCGGCACTCGCCGGCTTTCATCAACAGCACATCGTTGGTGAGTTGGTTGTGCAAAAAGCTGGCCGCATCGGCACCGACGGCGCGCATCACGCCGAGGTGCGGCAGGGGGCTGACGCCAGACAAGGGCGTGGCGAGGTCAAAAACGGGTGTAGACATGGCTGAATTATCATGCCCGCTTCATTCAACACGTTGGAACTAGGGTTGTGATCAAACTGCTCAAGCGCATCTTTTTGACCTTGCTGGTGCTGTCGCTCTTGACGGGCGCGGCCGCCAGCTGGTGGGTCTTGCGACCGCTGCCATTGGCCAAACCAACCGTTGACGTGTCGATTGCGCCGCAAACGCCCGTGCGCGGCATCGCCCAAACGGCCGTGGAATCAGGCATTGCGGTGCAACCCGAGTTGCTTTACGCCTTGTTTCGCCTGAGCGGCCAGTCGCGCAAATTGCGTGCGGGCAGCTACGAAATCACCGAAGGCAACACGGCGCTGGATGTGCTGCGCAAACTCACCCGTGGTGAAGAAAGCCTCAAAGCCGTGACGCTGATTGATGGCTGGACGTTTCGCCAATTCCGCGCCGCGCTGGACAAGGCTGAGGGCCTCAAGCACGACACCCGCCAACTCAGCGACAGCGAATTGATGGAAAAACTGGGCCTGCCCGATGTGGCGCCCGAAGGCCGGTTTTTCCCCGACACCTACACCTACGGCAAAGGCACGTCTGAGCTGCATGTGATGCAACGTGCGGCCAACGCGATGGTCAAGCAATTGGCGGCTGCATGGGGCCAACGTGCCAGCGGCTTGCAGGTCAAAACACAAGAGCAAGCCTTGATTTTGGCCAGCATCATCGAAAAAGAAACGGGCCGCGAGAGCGACCGCACCACCATCAGCCGGGTGTTTCACAACCGTTTGGCCATCGACATGCCGCTGCAAACCGACCCCACCGTGATTTATGGCTTGGGCGAATCGTTCGACGGCAACCTGCGCCGTGTGGACTTGCGGACCGACCATCCGTGGAACACCTACACCCGCAAGGGCCTGCCCATCACGCCCATCGCCATGCCAGGGCGCAACGCTTTGCTGGCCGCGGTGCAGCCCGCTGACAGCCGCGCTTTGTATTTTGTGGCACGCGGCGACGGCACCAGCGAGTTCAGCGCGACGCTCGACGCACACAACGCCGCCGTGAACCGGTTTCAGCGCCGGGCAGCGAGCCGGCCCGAGACCCCCTGAGACGCCTTGAGTCGCAGGCAAAATAGCAGGCTATGAAAAATACTGGGCTGTTCATCAGTTTCGAAGGCATCGACGGCGCGGGTAAATCCACGCACATCGACGGATTGGCTGCGGCCTTCAAGGCCCAAGGCCGTCACGTCACGCTCACACGCGAACCCGGCGGCACGCCGCTGGCCGAGAAGCTGCGCGACTTGGTGTTGCACGACGCGATGGACCCGCTGTGCGAAGCGCTGTTGATCTTTGCCGCCCGACGCGACCACTTGCAAAACGTGATCGAACCCGCCTTGGCGCGCGGCGATGTGGTGCTGTGCGACCGCTTCACCGACGCCACCTTTGCCTACCAAGGCAGTGGACGCGGTTTTGATTTGGCGGTGTTGCAGCAACTGGAATCGTGGGTGCAAGCGCTGCCGCAAGGCCTCGCGGGCAACTCAGCCACGGGCTTGCGCCAACCCGACGTGACCGTGTGGTTTGAGCTAGACCCTGCCATTGCCGCCGAGCGTTTGGCCGGTGCACGCGTGCCGGATCGCTTTGAATCACAGCCCGTGGCGTTCTTCCAAAAAGTGTCCGACGGTTATGCCCAACGCGCCGAGGCTGACCCACAACGCTTTGTGCGCCTCAACGCCGCCCAATCCCGCGACGCGGTTTGGCAGCAATTGGCGCAGCACTTTGTGCAACGCGGCTGGTTGTCCGCATGAGCGACACCTCTTCTGCAGTGCGCCCGGTGTTGAGCCCGTGGCTGCAAGGCCAACTCACCACCTTGTTGGCACGGCGCGGCCATGCGTGGTTGTTGCAAGGGCCCTCGGGCTTGGGCCAATACACCTTGGGGCTAGAACTGGCGCGCGCTTGGTTGTGCGAACAGCCCACGCCGCAGGGCGCTTGTTACCAATGCCGCAGCTGCCACAGCGTGGACGTGCGCACCCATGCCGATTTGTGCACCTTGATGCCCGAAACCTTGGCCTTGGCGCTGAACTGGCCCCTCGACGAGAAAACCCAAAAAGACCTCGACGACAAAAAACGCAAACCCAGCAAAGAAATTCGTGTCGAAGGCGCTCGCCAAATGGTGACCTTCACACAGCAAACCCGCTCGGGCGGCACCACCAAAGTGGTGTTTGTCTATCCGGCCGAGCGCATGAACCATGTGACGGCCAACACCATTTTGAAAACCTTGGAAGAACCGCCCGGCGAAACCCGCTTTGTGTTGGCCAGCGAAGCCTCGCACCAGTTGCTGCCCACCATTCGCAGCCGCTGCCAAACCCACACCATGGTGTGGCCCAGTGAAGCCGAGTCGATGGCTTGGCTGCAACAACAGGGCGTGCCCAACGCCGATGCTGCCGTTTTGCTGCGCGCCGCAGGCGGTCGCCCTGAAGACGCGCTCGATTTGGCCAACAACGGCTTGAAGGCCGCGCACTGGGCCAGTTTGCCGAAGGCCGTGTTGCGCGGTGACGTGAGCGCGGTGTCTGACGCCACGCCGTCGCAGGCCATTGCCATGCTGCAAAAGCTGTGTCATGACCTGCTGGCCGTGCGCACCGGCGCTGAACCACGCTTTTTCATGGCCGCTGATTTACCTGCCGCGGGCACGGTATCGTCCCTCACGCAATGGTCTAAAGATTTGATGCAAGGCGCACGCACCTCCGAGCACCCGTACAACCCAGGCTTGATGTTTGAGGCTTTGGTTGCCCGTGCACAAACAGCGTTGCGAGCCAAAGACTGAACCCAAAGCTAGCCAAAACTAGGCAGCAAACCAACTACTCTCGCTCCATTCATTCGCGATCACAACGCCTATCTGCTCAAAACCCATGTTCACCGACTCCCATTGCCATTTGAATTTTCCCGAGCTGGCTGAAAATATCCACACCATTCGCGACGACATGGCCAAGGCGCACGTCACGCGTGCGTTGGTCATCAGCACCACCTTGGAGCGTTTTCCCGAAGTTCACGGCCTTGCCACGCAGTTTGACAATTTCTGGGCCACGGTCGGTGTTCACCCCGATAACGAAGGCGTGCAAGAACCCACGCTGGACGACTTGCTGACCCGCGCTCAACTGCCACGCGTGGTGGGCATTGGTGAAACCGGTTTGGATTACTACCGTTTGGGCGACCGCACCGTGGCCGATATGGAATGGCAACGCAACCGCTTTCGCGTCCACATTCAAGCCGCGCAGCAAACCCAACTGCCGTTGGTCATCCACACCCGCAGTTCCTCGGCAGACACCGTGGCGATTTTGAAAGAGCAGGGCGAAGACGGCTCAGCGGGCAGTGCAGGGGGCGTGTTTCATTGCTTCACCGAAACGGCAGACGTGGCCCGTGCCGGCTTGGATCTCGGGCTGTACATCTCGTTTTCAGGCATCTTGACCTTTAAAAATGCCCAAGATTTGCGTGACGTGGCCAGCTTTGTGCCCATGGACCGCATCTTGATTGAGACCGACAGCCCATACTTGGCGCCCGTTCCGTACCGCGGAAAAACCAACAATCCGTCTTACGTGCCGTTTGTGGCCAAGCAGATTGCCGACATCAAAGGCCTGCCCATTGAAGCCGTGGCTGAGGCAACCAGCCGTAATTTTGACCAGTTGTTCAAGGCTGTTTTGAAATGAAGTTTTACTTTAAGCACCTTGCCTATCTATTTGTTTTCATTGGTTTTTCATCGGCCAATGCAGGCTCGTACGATGACTTTTTCAAAGCCATCCACTTTGACCAAGTGCAAGAGGTTCAAAAGCTACTGAGACGCGGCATCGACCCGAATTCACCCAACGAAAAAGGCGTGCCTGCGCTGCTGGTAGCCCTGCAATCGGGCTCCAACAAAACAGCCGTGCTCTTGGCGCAAGAGCCTCAAACCCGCGTGGAAGTGAGCAATCCAAACAACGAGTCGGCCTTGATGATGGCCGCCATCAACAACCAACTGGAAGTGGCGACGGTGTTGATTGAGCGCGGCGCCGAAGTCAACCGCAAAGGCTGGACACCGCTGCATTACGCCGCCACACGCGGCCACATTGCCATGATGCGCTTGCTGCTCGAAAACAGCGCCTACATCGACGCCGAGTCACCCAACGGCACCACGCCGTTGATGATGGCTGCCTATTACGCACCACCTTTGGCGGTGAAACTCTTGCTGGAAGAAGGCGCCGACCCCACGCTGCGCAACCAAGCCAAAGCCTCGGCGTTGGACATGGCCTTGGCCAACGAGCGCAAGCAAAGTGCGTATTACCTGAGAGCGTTTACTGTGGCTTGGGAAATTAGGGAAGCTGGGGAGTGATGAATCGTGCCGTTGGGTGCATTGGGTGATTGCCAACCCAATGTATGAGTTGACTCATTTATAAATTCGCTTGCTGTAATTTAACTTTACATAATATACATCGTATGAAATTAAAATGAAGTTCAAGCAGCCAAACATTCAACCTTAACCACTCTGAACCTTGCTCAAACTTCGCATGACTTTCAACCATCCCACCACAGCTTCTGGGCCAGCGCCCTCAAACGCTGCGAACACCTGCTGGATCTGTGTGCCCGTTAACTGCGCTTCCAACTGCATGCCTGCGGCTGTCAAAGCCAACAAACGCAAGCGTTTGTCATGTTCCGCCGTGCGAATTTCAACCAAATCCATGCCGATGAGTTGCCGCAAAGGTGCATTCAATGCCTGTTTGGTGACGTTGAGTGTTGCCAACAAGGTGTTGACCGTGAGCTGTGGGCGTCGCCCTACAAAATACAAAATGCGGTGGTGAACTCGGTTTAAACCACGCTGTTCAAGCATACGGTCAGGCTGCTCCGTGAAGGCACGGTAACCAAAGTACAGCTGTTCAATGGCTTGGCGCAACAAGTCTTGCCAATCACTACCGCCAACGCCGTGACGCTTTTGAGGCGGCCTTGCAGCGCCACTTTGGCGATCTCGCGACCTGGGAAAAGCCCCCAGGTGGCCTGTTCTTTTGGCTCACCCTCAACCGCTGCATCGACACCCGACGCGTGCTGCCGTTGGCGATTGAGCAAGGCGTGGCCTTCATGCCTGGCGAGCCGTTTTTACCCTTTGAAACGACCGGCTGCGGTCAACTGCGTTTGAACTTCAGCCACGCCAACGAAGTGCAGGCAGACGAAGGTTTGCACAAACTCGCCGCCTTGATCCGTCACATCTGAAGGCTCAAGGCGTGAGGGTCAATTGATGTGCCACCACTTTGGGGCTCAAACGCAAATCACGGTATTGCCCCCTCGCCCAGCTGTCTTTCATGTCACGGTAGTTCGCGCTCCAGACCAAACCACTTTGGCCCGTTTGGTAGATGAACTGTGACTGCTCCAAATCCGACAAGTCGTACACCGCACGCATGGACGCCGCGTGGCGATTGGCAAAAGGCATGTACTTTTCGCCGGGCCAATACTGGCCCACGTTGACGGTGAAAGGGTCACCATCGGACGGCTCTTTCACGTTGAACATCTCGCGCAGGAACGGCACTTGTCCAAAGGGCCTGTGTGTGCTCAAGGCCACATGTTCACGGCCCCAACGCCAGTCGGCAGGGGTGTTGCCTTGCAGAACAGCGATGCGGTCTAAGGCGCGGTCTAGCGCGGCGGTCGATTGCTCGGCACAGGTTTTCGGGGCACACCAAGGGCTGTTTGGCTGACGCATCACGTTTTCAAGAAACACCCGAAAGTTGCGTTTGCCGTATTGGGCTTTGAAGGTGTCGGCGCCCAACTGGGGCTCAATCAAGCCGCGCGTCAGCTCATCGGCCCAGACCGACACCAGCAAAGGCGCGGGCAAATTGGCGCTCATGCGGCCATCGAAACCGTCCAAGGTTTTGAGCGCTTGCGCAGCCAACGGGTGCTGCGATAGGGTGGCTTTGAGCGCGGGCAACAAGGTCAGGGTCGACAAAGACAAGGCATCGTTTTGCAGCGCTTGCATGTCCGCGAAACTGTGGCGAGGCTTGGCGCTCAAGACTTGCTCGATGCGGTCGTACCGGTGGGGCGCGGTCCAGTCTTGTCCTAAAAAGTGGGCATAGCCCGGCGCTGTGATGCGTTGGTTGGCGGTCGCCACCCAGCCCTTTTTACCATCGTCTTGGGGCATCTCGGCGTAGGGAATCCAACCGTCCCAGTCATAACGCGCGTCCCAACCCGGAGAGGGTGCCACGCCTCGGATGTCGTTGTTCGCGCGACGCAGCGGCACACGCCCTGCGGCTTTGTAGGCAATGCGCCCTTCTCTATCGGCCATCACAATATTTTGCGTGGGCGATTGGTTGTCGGCATACGCGGCAATCAGTTCCGGCACGTTCTTGGCCTTGGGAACCTTGAAGCCGCTGGCCAAGGTGCGATTGTCGGCGTCCAAGGCGGTCCAGCGCAGGGCCAGCACAAAACGCGACAGGTCCAGCACCTCGCCATGCGAGGCTTGGGCATCACTGATGACGGGGCCATGCCGCGTGCTGCGCACCACCTGCGTCACGCTGGGTTGGCCTTTGACCGCGATGGTTTCTTGCCGCGTTTCGAATGCTTGCCAGCCGGTGGGCGTTTTGTAGCGGGTCGGATCTGCTGGATCGATTTGCTCCAAGTACAAATCTTGCACATCAGGGCCGGTGTTGGTGAAGCCCCAAGCCACATGTTCGTTGCGGCCTAACACCACAAACGGCAAGCCCGGCAGGCTGGCACCGATGACGTTCAGATCAGGCGCTTGCAAATGGGTGTAATACCAAATCGCGGGCGCACTCAAGGCCAAATGCGGGTCGTTGGCAAGCAACGGTTTGCCCGAGGTGGTGTGCGAACCTGCCACCACCCAGTTGTTGCTGCCCCGCCCTTCGTTGAAGCCAGGCTCACCGACCACGGGCAACGACAGCGAGGTCTTCAAACCCCCTGCACTTTTGTACACGCCCAAGCTGCGGTAGAGCTGCGCCAAGTCCACGCCCGAGGCTGGTTTTTCGCCGGGGTACGGCGGGTAAAGCTGCCACAGCTGCTCGGTGCTCAAGGTGCGCGCCGCAGTGAGGCGGGCAAACTCGTTGCCCCAATTGCCACCTAAATCAAGCGCCATCACGAAGGACCAAGCCACGCTGTCAATAGGCTGCCAAGGCTTGCCCGAGGTGCCACCCGGCTCGGTGCGCATCAAAGCGAACTCAGGCGGCAAACCTTGCGGCCGGTTGGCATGAAAGCTGTTGATGCCGTCGCTGTAAGCCTGCAGCTGATCGCGCACCTCGGCGGGCAAGTTGTCGTATTGACGTTGCGCCGCTTGCATCAGCCCCAGCGTGCGCATGAGCTTGTCGGTGGGCAGCGTGACCTCGCCCAAAATTTCAGACAACTCGCCATGCATCAAACGGCGGTTGAACTCCAGTTGCCAGCTGCGATCTTGGGCATGTGCAAAGCCCAAGGCAAACGCCGCATCACGGCTTGATTGCGCTTGGATGTGCACGACATCGTCGGCGTCACGGTTGATCTGCACGCGCTGACTCAGTCCCGCGACCTTCAACGCGCCATCGACCATGGGCAAGGTGTGAAACACCCACACCCCAAATGCAGCCCCCAAAGCCAGCAGCGCTAGCAGAAGGAATTGGGCAATTCTTTTCAACCAGCGCGTCATAGGTGGGCTTTCTGTTTAAGGGGTGGCGGGCTTGAATTGGAGCGCTTTGAACTCCAAAAATTCTTCAAACCCGAACTTACCATTTTCGCGGCCATTGCCCGACTGCTTGTAGCCACCAAACGGCGCGTTGCTGTTGAACGGCGCGCCGTTGATGTCCACCTGACCGGTGCGAATGCGGCGTGCCACGGCCACCGCGTGCGCTTCGTCGTTGCTCCACACGCCGCCGCCCAAACCGTAAATGCTGTCGTTGGCAATGCGAATGGCGTCGGCCTCGTCAGCGTAGGTGATGATGACCAACACGGGGCCAAAGATTTCTTCTTTGGCCAAGCTGTCGGTCGCTTTCACGCGCAGGATGGTGGGCTGCACAAAGTAGCCTTTGTCGAACGGTGGCTTTTGTGGGCCACCGGCCACCACTTCGGCGCCCTCTTGAATGCCTTGTTCAATGAAGCCGATCACGCGGTCACGCTGAGCCGCGCTGACCAAAGGCCCTAAGCGTGTACTCTCGTCCAAACTGGGGCCGAGGGTGAGTTTGGCAATCGCTGTTTGCGCGATCTTTTTGGCTTCTTCGTAGCGCGACTCGGGCACCAACATGCGGGTGTGTGCCGAACAGGTTTGACCGCTGTTCAACATGCACGCCGAAATGCTGCCTTTGACGGCTGCTTCCAAATCGGCATCGGGCAAGATCAGGCTGGCCGATTTACCGCCCAACTCCAGCGCCACACGCTTGATGCTTTGTGAGGCCAACTCGCCCACACGTTTGCCAGCGCGGGTGGAGCCCGTGAAGCTGACCATGTCCACCTCAGGATGACTGGCCAACACCTCGCCCACTTCGGGGCCTGTACCGTTGACCAAGTTGAACACGCCCGCAGGCAAGCCCGCCGCATGGATGATTTCGGTCAAAATCATGGCGTTGATGGGCGCGATTTCGCTGGGCTTTAACACCACGGTGCAACCTGCGGCCAAGGCAGGCGCTACCTTCAAAGTGATTTGATTCAACGGGAAATTCCAGGGCGTGATGCAACCCACCACGCCAATGGGCTCGCGTACCACCAGCGAGTTGCCCACTTTTTCTTCCCACACAAAACGACGCGCCACTTTGGCCGCATTGCCCCAGTTGAAAACGGGGCCACCCACTTGAATCATCTTGGCGAGCTTGATGGGCATGCCCACTTCGCGAGCGATGGCGGTGCCCATGTCATCGGTGCGGTCCTTCAGGCCCTGCACAATTTTGTCGATGTAGCCGCAACGGGTTTCAACCGGCAATTGCGACCAGCTGTCAAACGCGGCACGCGCCGCCAACACCGCTTGCTCGGCCTCGGCACGGGTGCCTTGGGGCACGGTGGCAAACACCTCTTCGGTGGTGGAGTCATGCACCTCAAAAGTCTTGCCAGATTGCGCTTTGACCCATTGGCCGTTGATGTAGTGGTCGGTGTACGTGTGAACGGAATGCGTCATGTGCCTGCCTGATGGTTGCAAAAGTTGCAATATAGTACATTTTTATCGACCGATCGGTCGGTGAATTCCCTGAATTAAAGTGCACATTGGCGCTAGCCACAGAGGACATTCAGGAATGCTGATAATGCAGCCTCTATGCAACACAGCCACACGCCCTCGCCTCCATCTGCACAACACGCAGAGCCTCAGCACACGCCAACGCCGCTCAAATTGACGGTGCGCCGCTTGGGCGTTGACTTGTCGCAGGGCTTCAGCCGTCACTGGAATGGCGGCGATGCGTTTTTGACGGCCTACTGCAATGCCTTATCCATGAGTTTTCCGGTGGGCGAGCAGTTCTTTGTCGACTCGGTAAAAGCCGCCCTCAAAGCGCTGCCTGACATCCCCGAGAATGCTGCGCTGCGTGAAACTGCCAAGGGTTTCATCGGCCAAGAGGCCACCCATCGCCGACTGCACACGCTCTACAACGACCATTTGCTCAAACAAGGTTTGCACAACGCTTGGGAGCCACGCACAGTGAAGCGAATTGCACAAGCACACCAAGATTTTTTCAGCAAAAGCGACAAACCCTATTTGCACATGCTGGCCGTGACGGCCGCGTTTGAGCACTACACCGCCATCTTCGGCGACCTTACTTTGGAAGACTTGGATGGCCCCGGCGATCTGTTTGCCAAGGCCGAAGAACCGCTCAAAACCCTGTGGCGCTGGCACGCCGCCGAAGAGTCCGAACACAAAACCGTGGCCTTTGATCTGTACCAGCGCTTAGGCGGCAACCACGCATGGCGTTTGCGGTGGTTCACGTTTGTGTCGGTTCAATTCACGCTCGACATCATTCGGCAAACGGTCAACAACCTGTGGCATGACAAGACCTTGCACAAGCCGTCCACATGGTGGTCGGCCTTGAAGTTCACATTTGGCTCGCACGGGTTGGTGTGGCGGGTGGCTAAGCCCCTGTGGGCCTACCGCCGCAAAGACTTTCATCCGAACGATGTGGGCTCACCCACTGCTGCTGCCTCTTGGCTAAGCGGTCATGCCGACCGCTGGACGGCAGTCGGCGCGTCAGCCAGTCTGGCGACAGCTTCTGCCCAAAGTTAAAGCTGCGTGCTAACGGTGCGCGTCACGCGATCAGTGATTGCCGTGCGCCCACAAGAGCAGCGCATCACGGTCTTCCACCACCAAACTGACTTTTTGGCCCACAGGCAGACACAGCTTGGTGGCCACATGGCCGAAGGGTAAATCGGTCAGCACAGGCACTTTGAGCTGGCTGCGCAGCTTGTCGACCACGGTTTGCAACTTGAAGCCTTTGTCGTGCGGCGTGAGTTTGAAGTTGGTGAATTGCCCCAGCACCACCGCTTTTTGCTGCGCCAACACACCGGCATGCAACAACTGCGTCAGCATGCGTTCAATGCGGTAGGGGTGCTCGCCCACATCTTCTAAAAACAACACGCCGCCTTTGATGTGCGGAAAATATGGCGTACCGAGCAAGGACACCAGCACCGCCAAGTTACCGCCCCACAACACCGCGTCTTGTGCCCACACGCCGGGGCGACGTTGGGCCAAAGCCTCGGCACAGCGGGTCGAAAAGTGCCAACCTGCGCCCTCGCCCTGCCCGCTCACCATGTCGTCAAAACAGGCTTCCATGATGTCGTCGGGCTGCTCGGCCCCAAAGTCTTCGCCTAGAGCGGGCCCCGCCCACGAGATGGCGCCGGTCTGAGCCAACAACGCGTTTTGAAACGCCGTGAAATCACTCAAGCCCACAAACTGCGTGCCTTTGGCGATGGCCTTGGCCACGGTTTTGTATTTGATCTGCGGCAAGATCCGCGTGAGGCCGTAACCGCCGCGCGAGATCAAGGCCACGTCGGCACCGCTGGCTGCAGCACGGTGAATGGCGGCCACGCGGGTGGCATCGTCGCCCGCAAAGCGCGTGAAACGGCTGAGCGCGTCGGCGTCTAACTCCACCTCGTGCCCGAGTGTTTGGAGGCGTGCCACGCCACGTTTGAAAGCTGCTTTGTCGCGCACTGCGCCGCTGGGGGAATAAATGTAGATATGAGCCATGCCTGAATTGTCGTGGCAATTCAGAGGCCGATTCACCCTGCGTCGCGTTTGTAATGCAGCAAGCGCCCGCGGTAGCGACTGAGGTCTTGCAAAGGCTCATTCATCAGCAACTCGGTGACCGAAAACCCCATGCGCGCCATGTCGCGGTGAAAGGCGCTGCGGTTGCCGCGGTTGGGGTCCACGATCAGCACCTCGGCCCCGTCTGCGGCGTGCTCTTGGATGAAGCCCGACAGCTGCGCGGGATGGTTGCGCTCGTACAGCACGTCGCTGGCAATGAGCAAATCAAACTGACCCAGCCCAAGGTTGATGCGGCCCCAATTGCCTGTTTCGTAAGGCAGCGGCGGCAAGGCGTTCAAGCGCAGATTGGCTTTCAAAAAGAGCTCGGTCAGCGGGTGGCAATCGCTGGCGGTGACGTTGCCTTCTCGCCGGTGCACCACCAAGCTGGCCAAGGACAAGCCGCAGCCCAGCTCCAAGACGCGTTTGCCCTTGAGCTCCCAGGTCTGCATCAAGTCCGCCAGCTTTTGGGCCGATGGCCACACCAAGCCAAACAAGGGCCATGTGGCCGATGAAATGCCAGCCGCCAAGGCCAGCCCGAATGGATCGCTGAATTGCTGCTTGTCGAGCAAGGAGCGAATTTGCAAATCAGCCCCACCTCCTACACCCACCCTCTGAAACTTGACGTCGTAACCGAGGGGCGATGCGGGGGGCTGGTGCATGTTTTAACTTTGGGGTGTGGGTGGTTGCTTGACCGGTGGTGGCGTGGCCAACAAGGCACTGAACGCGCGTAAAGCGCGCGGACCGGCACGGTGCCCTGTGTCTGGGTAAGGCGCATCACGCAGCGCAGGCGTCAGGGCGCCAGAGGTGCTGTGCCACTGCACGCGCAAAGGCTCACCTTGGTGCGTTGACCAAAGGGCCTGTACCGCATGAACCAACGGGGCCATGCTTGGTGGTGCATGCAGGGCAACGGGGGCGGGTTGCACTTGCGCCAAAAATTCGAACAGCACTTGGGCGTGCCAAGACAAGTTGTGCGCTTTTTCTTTTTTAGGTTTGTCCGACATGCCAAAGCCAGGCAAATCCAAGGCAATGGCGGGATGTGAACCGCCTAACTCTTGCGAATAAACGGCGCTCCAATCGTCAAGGCCATGCAGATAGATATCGGGGGCGGCTTGTGAGGTGATCGGTGCTTTGCGGTTGTCAAACCAGTGCAATCGCAAGCCATTCAAAGCGGGTAAATCGGTGGTGAAGCAAGACAGGTCCGTGGGCAAGTTCAAGCCTTGCCAAGCGCTGTCTGGGGTGCGCAAGGCGTCTTCTCGCAATGGGGTTTTGTGCAGCTGTTGTTGCACCCGCCGGTCTTCAAAGAAGCGCTGCAAGGTGTGCGCACATTCAGCGGCCAACACACCGCCTGTGACCTCGGTGTGATGGTTCAGTTGTGGGTAGCCAAACACATTGAGCACCGAGCCCGCTGCACCCGTTTTGGGCTCTGAGGCGCCAAACACCACGCGCTTGAAGCGGGCATGCAAGGCCGCGCCACTGCACATGGCACAGGGCTCTAGCGTCACGTACAAGGTGCAATCGTCGAGCCGGTAATTGCCCAACGCTTGGGCTGCGGCGCGCATGGCGTTGACTTCAGCGTGCGCAGTGGGGTCGATTTGGCTCAATGGCGCGTTGTGGCCTGACGCCAGCACCTGCCCTGCCCGCACCACCACGGCGCCAACCGGCACTTCACCCGCCTCAGCGGCGGCTTGCGCTTGTGCCAACGCGAGCCGCATGAACGCGCGGTCGTCGTCTGGCGAGATGTCGTGGCTCATGAATGCTCGGGACGCTCAGTGACTCCGCTCGCCCCCATGGAACCGCGGGCATCAGCGTCTACGATGACCATGCCCAGCGCGACCATCCACGCGGCCAAGGCCTGCTCGTTCGCATTGCCATGTAGGTAAGCGGCGTGCATGGCCGCGTGCGATTCCGGGCGGTGTTGGTTGAGTTTGAGCTTGCATTGCACATCGGTGATGCGCAGCTCAAAAGCCACGATGCCACTCAGCATTTTTTGTTGGTAATCGGCCTCTAGCCCACGCCATTGGGCGGCGTAAGGCGGCTCGTGGTCGCCAATGAGTTGTTTGAGCAAGCGGTCTTTGGCTTGTGGCTCGTCGACCAACGTGGCTTCGACGCGTGCGTGTACGGCCACATAGCTCCACGTGGGCACACGGACCAAGTCTGGGTACACCTTGGGCGACATATAGGCCTGCGGCCCCATGAACGTGACCAAGGCCTGAGGGCGAGCTTGCAGATAACGCCAATGCGGATTGGCTTTGGCGCAATGCCCAAGTAGCACGTGTTGCGCGTTGCGGTGCGTCAGGTGCAGCGGCAAATGCGTGACGAAGGGAAACGCCTCGTCGTCCACGCTGATCAGACTGGCGAACGGATGCGCACGCATCACACGCCATGCATGGGCTTCGTCTTTTGGATTGAACTGCGGCGGCAAGTACACGCGATGTGCCTCAGTGAAAACAGGTGGTGCTCAAGCGTGATTGGCGACCACCTTCAAATGAAAACGCTCAGAAGCGGCGTTTGACTGCGGGGCCTGGGCCCTTGCCTTCGATGTGACGGAAAGTCACACGGGCCTTGTTCATGTCGTAAGGAGACAGTTCGACCGTGACTTTGTCACCTTCGATGATGCGGATGCGGTGCAGACGCATCTTACCGGCGGTATATGCGATCAGTGAGTGACCGTTTTCTAAGGTGACGCGGTAACGAGAGTCGGGTAAGACCTCGTGCACGACACCCTTCATTTCGATCATTTCTTCTTTGGCCATGTACTAGGAGTTCTCAAATTAAAAAAAGGAGCCCCAAAACTGGGGCAAAAAACCAAGAACGCGACCTGCGTCGCGTCTTGTTTCAAGTCTTCGATTGTAGGTCGTTTAAGTCAGACGTTCAGAACCGCGCTGCCGCGGTGCTTTCAACGCCTGAAAGCCAGCCAAAAATGGGCTACTTTTTGAACATTTTCTGGATGACGCGAAAAACTGCGTACCCCGCGATCACAGCGAAAACGATGCACACCACAAGTTCGACCTTGGTCAAGTGGGTCACGAACACTTCAATGTGGTCGTACGTGGACAACGGGGTGTTGACCACGGGGTTTTCTAAGCGGTATTTTTCGTACTGACCGTTGTCCATGTTCAAGGCGCCTAAAGCTGTATCAAATTTAATAGGTCTACATCATAAGCTGTTGATTTAAAACATCTTATTTGAAAGGATTTGTCACTTCCTCACACTTCGTTCCATTTAAATTACAAACAAGCCAAAGCGACCATAGCCACCAACGTCGGAAATAACGCCCCCAGTAGCAACCCCCCGGCGCCAATGGATGCGTCGGCAAAGCCTGCACGTAGCAGCGCCACACCTGCGGGGTTGGGTGCGTTGGCAATCACCGTGAGGCCACCACCCGCCACCGCACCTGCGACAAGGCTATATTTGGCTTCGTCAGAAATATCCAAAATTAGCGAACCCAAATAAGTTAAAGCTGCGTTGTCGGTGAAGGCGGTCAGCACCGTGGTGCTCAAAAACAAAGTTTGCGGTCCCATACTGGCCACGATGGGTTGCAGCCACCATTGCTGCATGCCGCCTAACACCACCAAACCCGCTAAGAAAAAGCCCACCAACAACGCTTCTTTCAAAATGAGCGGACTTTGGTAGCGCTCATACGCTTGCGCGAAACCCATAAACATGACAAACAAACCAATGAATGCCACAGGGTGATGCGCCATCGCCACAACGGCTGCTAAGAAAGCCAAATGCACCACCACAATAGATTTAGGGATAGGTTCTGGCACAGTCTCAACAGAAGAATTAACGCCCAAGTGATTGCGAAAAAGATACACAGCCGCCGTGGCGTTAACCAACACAGCCACTGCCGCCTTCCAGCCAAATTGCGTGAACATGAATGCACTGTCCCAATTCCACGCACCAGCGACCATCAGCACAGGTGGAGCAGCAAAAGAAGTCAATGTGCCACCAATGGAAATGTTCACAAACAGTACCCCCAATGCCAAATACTTCACCCGTTCAGGCACTTGGGAGCGAAATATTTGCGGGGCCAGCATCAAGGCGGCAATGGTCATCGCTGCAGGTTCGGTGATCGCAGATCCGAGCAAGGGCACCACACACAAGCCCAACCAAACCTTAGCCAGCGAAGCACGCACTGGAATTAAGCGGGCTAATGTGTCAACCATAGAAATTACAAAGGTCAAAATTGGCTTTGAAGCCGCTACCACCATCACCACAAAAACGAAAAGTGGCTCGGTGTATTGACGTGATTCCGCATAGGCCATGGCTTCTGTTCCGTCTTGGAACCAAGCCATCGTCAAAATCAGCACGCTGGCCCAAAAGCCAAACACGACCTCAACTTCACCTAACAAGTGAAACAAACCAGCATGTTCAGGATGGCGGTGAGATAAACGTTCAAAAAATTTGGCCGTGAACGTGTGAATCAGAGCAACTGCAAATAAAAAAGCAGCCACCCACTCCATAGAGATAGGGGTCATGGTGAAGACGCAAGTAAAAATGCGTGGCGGCCCGACCGACGCGAAACCTGCTTATTCACCATTGAATAAACACCCTTTTTAATTTCAAGTGATCAAAACGAACCCGTCATTCCCACTCGATCGTCGCCGGTGGTTTTGAACTCACGTCATAGGTCACTCGGTTGATGCCACGCACTTCGTTGATGATGCGGCCGGACACTTTCTTGAGCAGCGCATAAGGCAACTCGGCCCAGTCGGCGGTCATGAAGTCGCTGGTTTGCACGGCGCGCAGGGCCACCACGTAGTCGTAGGTGCGGCCGTCGCCCATCACGCCCACGCTCTTGACGGGCAAGAACACGGTGAAGGCTTGGCTGGTCAAGGCGTACCAAGATTTGCCTGTGGCTTCGTCTGTGAAGTTGTGCAGTTCTTCAATGAAGATGGCGTCGGCACGGCGCAGCAAGTCGGCGTATTCCTTTTTCACTTCACCCAAAATGCGCACGCCCAAGCCTGGACCTGGGAATGGATGGCGGTACACCATGTCGTGTGGCAGACCCAAGGCCACGCCCAATTCGCGCACTTCGTCTTTGAACAGTTCACGCAATGGCTCCAAGAGCTTCAAGCCCAATTGCTCAGGCAAGCCGCCCACGTTGTGGTGGCTCTTGATCGTCACAGCTTTCTTGCTCTTCGCGCCGCCGCTCTCGATCACGTCTGGGTAAATCGTGCCTTGGGCCAAGAAGGTAGCGCCTTTATGCCCACCATCGCCCGCTTTGAGCTTGGCCGCTTGCTCTTTGAACACATCCACAAACAAGCCACCGATGATTTTGCGTTTGGCCTCTGGCTCGCTCACGCCCGCCAATTTGCCCAAGAACAAGTCGCTGGCATCCACGCGAATCACATGCGCGTGCAACTTGCCCACAAACATGTCCATCACCATGTCGCCTTCGTTCAGGCGCAACAGGCCGTGGTCCACGAACACACAGGTGAGTTTGTCGCCAATGGCACGGTGAATCAGGGCTGCAGCCACGGAGGAATCCACGCCGCCGGACAGACCCAAGATAACTTCTTCGTCACCCACTTGTTTGCGAATCGCAGCCACCGCTTCTTCGATGTAGTCACCCATGATCCAGTCTGGGCGTGTGCCGCAAATATCCAGCACAAAACGGTTCAACAAGGCTTGACCTTGCACGGTGTGCGTGACTTCGGGGTGGAACTGCACCGCATAAAACTTGCGTGCTTCGTCGGCCATACCGGCGATGGGGCAAGCAGGCGTCGAGGCCATGACCTTGAAACCTTCAGGCAGCTGGGTCACTTTGTCGCCGTGGCTCATCCACACTTTCAGCATGCCGTGGCCTTCGGGTGTGTTGAAGTCTTCAATGTCTTTCAGTAAAGATGTGTGCCCGTGGGCACGCACTTCGGCGTAGCCAAACTCGCGTGTGGTGCCCGCCTCCACCTTGCCGCCCAACTGGGTGGCCATGGTTTGCATGCCGTAGCAAATGCCCAACACGGGCAAACCCAGCTCAAACACGGCGTCAGGCGCGCGGTCGTCCACCTCGTACACGCTGGCGTGGCTGCCTGAGAGGATGATGCCCTTCAGGTTGCCGTCTTTGGCGTACTCGCGCACCCAATCGCTGGTCACGTCGCAAGGATGAACTTCACAGAACACATGGGCCTCGCGCACGCGGCGGGCGATGAGTTGGGTGACTTGAGAGCCGAAATCGAGGATGAGGATTTTTTGGTGCGACATAAATAAAAAAGGGCCGTCAAGTGGCCTAGGCCGTTATTGTCTCAAAAAACAAAGCCACCCCGAGGGGTGGCTTGTGTAGGGGTACAAAACAAGGCATCGCGCGCGTTTAGCGCTTGCAAAGCCTTTATTCAGCGCGGTAGTTCGGCGCTTCTTTGGTGATCTGCACGTCGTGCACATGGCTTTCACGAATGCCCGCAGCCGTGATTTCCACAAACTGAGACTCTTCGTGCATGGCCTCAATCGTCGCGCAGCCGCAGTAACCCATGCTGGCACGCAAGCCGCCCGCCATTTGATAGATGATGGAGACGACCGAGCCTTTGTAGGGCACACGGCCTTCGATGCCTTCGGGCACCAGTTTGTCGGCGTTGGGGTTGCCGGTGCTCGATTCCTGGAAATAGCGGTCTGCACTGCCTTGCTGCATGGCACCAATGGAGCCCATGCCGCGGTAGCTCTTGTAGCTGCGGCCTTGGAACAGCACGATCTCGCCCGGCGCTTCTTCGGTGCCCGCAAACATGCCGCCCATCATCACCGTGCCTGCGCCTGCGGCAATGGCTTTGGCGATGTCGCCGCTGTAGCGGATGCCGCCATCGGCAATCAGGGGAACGCCTGTGCCTTTGAGGGCCGTAGCCACGCTGTCCACCGCCATGATTTGCGGCACGCCCACGCCCGCCACGATGCGGGTGGTGCAGATGGAGCCAGGGCCAATGCCGACCTTGACGCCGTCCGCGCCCGCCTCAACCAAGGCCAAAGCGGCAGCGCCCGTGGCAATGTTGCCGCCGATGACTTCGATGTGTGGGTAGTTTTGTTTGACCCAGCGCACGCGGTCGAGCACGCCTTTGCTGTGGCCGTGTGCGGTGTCCACCACGATGGCGTCAACGCCTGCACGGGAAAGCGCTTCCACGCGCTCTTCGGTGCCCTCGCCCACGCCCACTGCCGCGCCCACGCGCAGTTTGCCAGCGGCGTCGCGTGCGGCGTTGGGGAAGTTCAGCTGTTTGGTGATGTCCTTGACGGTGATCAGACCCTTGAGTTCAAAGGCGTCGTTGACCACCAGCAGGCGTTCGAGTTTGTGTTTGTTGAGCAGGTGTTTGGCTTGCTCGGGGGTGGTGCCTTCGGGCACGGTGATCAAACGCTCACGCGGCGTCATAATTTCACTGACCTTTTGGTCGTAGCGGGTTTCAAAACGCAGATCGCGACCAGTGACGATGCCGACCACTTGGCGGCCATCGCAGACCGGAAAGCCCGACACGCCCAGCTCGTCGGAGAGGGCCATGACCTGGCGCACGGTGGTGTCGGGCGTAATGACGACCGGGTCGCGCAGCACGCCGGACTCGTAGCGCTTGACCTTGGCCACTTGGGCGGCTTGCTCTTGCGCGGTGAGGTTTTTGTGCACGATGCCGATGCCGCCTTCTTGCGCGATGGCGATGGCCAAACGTGCTTCGGTCACGGTGTCCATGGCTGCGGACACAAGCGGCAGGTTCAAGCGGATGTTGCGGGTGAATTGGGTTGCGAGGGACGTGTCCTTGGGCAGGACTTGGGAGTAGGCGGGCACCAACAACACGTCGTCGAAGGTGAGGGCTTTGCCGAGAAGGCGCATGGTGATGGCTCCAAAAACAACATTTTAGAGAACGTCGCCAAGGCGGTTGTATACAGCCCTTTAGGCCAAGTCCAAGGCCGCGTCAATTCCGTGCGACCCTTAAGTTTTAGTAAATGTGCGGATAATTGTTTCAAACGTTACACCCTATTTTTGATGAGATTCGCACTTTGATTCGACGCATACCCCCCTTCAAACTTTTGCTGATGCTATTTTTGATGCAGTCCTTGGGGAGTTGGGCCAATGCCCCCACGCCCTTCAGTTTGAGCGACCTCGAAAAACTCACACTTGAGACCAGTTTCGCGGTGAAGGCCAGCAACGAAGCGGTCAACACCGCTGCCGCCGCAGTCACCACGGCGCGCGCCTTTCCGAATCCTGAAATCGAGGCCTTGAAAGGTCAGCAAGTCACCCGGTTGAACCGTACCGAAGTTGGCCCCACCCAAAGCTGGGGCGTCACGCAGGTTTTAGACATGCCTTGGCAACGCTTTCCGCGTGTCGATGCGGCCACAGCAGGGCTGCAAGCAGAACAAGCCCACCAGCGCGCGTTTTCCACCGACTTGATCGCCAAGCTTCGCCTGCGCTTCTTTGACCTGATGCGCCGCCAAGCGGAAGAACGCGCCAGTCGCGAAGATGGCAAGCTGATGGAGGGCATCCGCAGCCGTATTGCCTTGCGCGTTGAAACTGGTGAGGCCGCACGCTACGAGCTGGTCAAAGCCGACGCTGAAACACTCAATGCGCAAAAATTGGCGCAATCGGCCGAACTGCGCACCCGCCAGTCACGCGCCGCCTTGCGTGCGGTGGTTGGCGCACAGTTGCCCGAAGACTTTCAAATTGACAGCAGCGCGCAAGACCTGCCCCGCCCTGCACCACTGGCACACGTTCGAACCGAGATCGCCAACACCAACCCAGCGCTGGCCAAAGCACGCGCAGAACGTCTGCAGCTGACGCACAAACTCAACGAAGAAAAGGCGTTGCGCCTGCCGCAATTTGCCCTCAAAGCGGCCATTGACCAAGACACCGAAGTACGCAACAAACGCATCGGCTTGGCGGTCACCATTCCGCTATGGAACTGGCGCTCTGGCCCCATTGGCGAAGCTGCGGGACGTTTATCGCGCGCAGACAACGACGTGATGCACCAAGAGTTTTCGCTGATGCAAGAGCTGGATGCGGCCTACCAGCAATACGACATCGCGCAAGCGCAAATGGTGGCTCTGGAGTCGGGCATTGTTCGACAAGCGGCCAACGCTTTGCGCATCGTTGAGACTGCCTACAAAGCGGGTGAAAAGGGTTTTCTCGAAGTCTTGGATGCGCAACGCGTCTTTCGTGCAGCGCGCAATGAATTGATCACCGCACGCTATGAATTAGCCAGCGCTTGGGCAGAAATTGAACGCTTACGCGCCACCCCCACGCCTTGAAGAAATTTATGAATAAAAACACCCACACCCGCGCCATACGCACCCTTTTGATGTGCTGTGTATTGACTTTGTCAGCTTGTAAAAAAGCAGGGCCAGAAGTCCCCCAATCCAGCGATATCGACACCAATTTAATTGCCGCTGACGCTGCGATGCAAAGTCAAATTCAAGTGGCGGATGTCCTAACAACAGGCGTCTCGGAAACCTTGCGAGTGGCCGGTCAAATCGACTTTGATGAACAAGCCCTCACCCGCATTGGCGCGAGCGTGACAGGACGCGTCACACAAATTCAGGCCCAGCTGGGTGATGCGGTCAACAAGGGCGACACCTTGGCTGTCATCAACAGCAGCGAGTTATCGGGCTCACAACTGGCTTACCTCAAAGCACGCTCTGAAAAAGAACTGCACCGTCGCAATGTGGAGCGCGCCAAAACCTTGTACCAAGCCGATGTGATCAGCTTGGCGGAGTTACAGCGACGCGAAAACGAATATGAAATTGCTTCCGCCGAAACACGTGCGGCGCAAGACCAATTGCGCGTGTTGGGCGTGAGTGCGCAGTCCATTGATCGCTTGGCCGCCACAGGCGCGATTGACTCGGTGGCCAGCGTGATTGCCACCATCCAAGGCGTGGTGGTCGAACGCAAGGTCGCAGCAGGCCAGGTGGTGCAACCCTCGGATGTGTTGTTTGCCGTGGCCAATTTGCATCGGGTGTGGGCTGTGGCTCAAGTGCCAGAGCAGCAAATTTCACAAGTCAAAACAGGCCAATCGGTGCACATTGAAGTGCCCGCCTTGAACAACGAAAAACTGGTGGGCAAGCTGATTTATGTGGGCCAAACCGTGAACCCAGACACCCGAACCGTGTTGGTGCGCACCGAACTTGACAACCAAGGGGGGCGCCTGAAACCCTCCATGCTGGCGTCCATGTTGATTGAGGCCGCGCCTGTTCAACGCTTGGTCGTACCCTCTGCAGCCGTGGTGCGCGAGGATGACACAGACCATGTGTTTGTCCAAGAGCCCAATGGTTTATACCGACTCACCAAAGTCCGCTTAAGCCCCGAACGTGCGGGTCAACGCATCGTGTTGGACGGTATTCAACAAGGGGCACGTGTCGTGACGGAAGGTGCCTTCCATTTGAACAACCAACGCAACCTCAAAGCCATGGAAAGCGGGAGCTAAGCCATGCTTGAATCGCTCGTTCGCGCTGCGCTGAAACAGCGCTTGATCATCTGCGTCATCGCCGTTGTGTTGCTGCTGTTTGGCATTCAAGCCGCCAGCAAACTCTCTGTCGATGCATTTCCTGACGTGACGAACGTCCAAGTGCAAATCGCCACCGAGGCACGTGGTCGCTCCCCCGAAGAGGTGGAACGCTTCGCCACGGTACCCATCGAAGTGGCGATGACGGGCTTGCCCGGTTTAACCGAGTTGCGCTCACTCAACAAGCCCGGTTTGTCGCTCATCACCTTGGTCTTCACCGACGCCACCAACGTCTATTTCGCACGCCAACTCGTGATGGAACGCTTGATGGAAGTGGGGCAAAAACTGCCCGCCGACATCATGCCGGTGTTGGGGCCTGTGTCATCGGGCTTGGGCGAGGTGTACCAATACACGCTTGAGCACGCCAAAGACGGCGATCACGCCTTGACGGAAGAAGAGCTCACTCAGCGCCGTGTGGTCCAAGACTGGGTGCTGCGGCCGCTGCTGCGATCTATCCCTGGCGTGGCCGAAATCAACTCCCAGGGCGGCTACGTCAAGCAGTACCACGTTTTGGTCAATCCAGAGCGCCTGCGGCATTACAAGGTCAGCCTGTCAGAGGTGTACCAAGCTGTATCGCGCAACAACGCCAACTCGGGGGGCGGCGTGTTGCCGCAATCGTCCGAGCAGTACTTGATCCGCGGCGTGGGCTTGGTGCAAGGCTTGAGCGACTTAGGCCAAATCGTGTTGAAAGAAATCAACGGCACGCCGGTCTACATCCGCGATGTGGCCAGCATCGAGTTTGGACATGAAGTGCGCCAAGGTGCGGTCATCAAGAACGGCACCACCGAGGCCGTCGGCGGCGTGGTGATGATGATGACGGGCGGTAACGCCAAAGAAGTGGTCAGTCGCATCAAAAAGCGGGTGAAAGAAATCAACGAACGCGGCATGTTGCCCAATGATTTGAAAGTGGTGCCCTATTACGACCGCTCCGAACTGGTCGATGCGGCGTTGTGGACCGTCGTCAAAGTGTTGCTGGAAGGCGTGCTGTTGGTGGTGGTGGTGATCTTCTTGTTCTTGGGCGACGTCCGCTCATCGCTGATCGTGGTCGCTACCTTGGTGTTGACGCCGCTGCTGACGTTCTTGGCCATGAACAAGCTGGGTATTTCGGCCAACCTCATGTCGTTAGGGGGCTTAGCGATTGCCATTGGTTTGATGGTGGACGGCTCCGTGGTGGTGGTGGAAAACGCCTACGCCCGATTGGGACGAGCCGCTGAACTGGGCGAAAGCCAAGTGCGCTGCATTTTGAATGCGGTGATCGAAGTGGCGACCCCGGTGATCTTTGGCGTAGGCATCATCATTTTGGTGTTCTTGCCGCTGATGACTTTGCAGGGCATGGAGGGCAAGATGTTTGCCCCGCTGGCCTACACCATTGCCATTGCCTTGGCGATTTCGCTGGTGTTGTCAATGACCTTGTCGCCCGTGCTCTCGTCTTACCTGCTCAAGCCGCCCGCCACCGATGGCGACCATGACACGCGCCTCATTGCGGCCCTGAAAAAGCGCTATTTGAAACTGCTGGGTGCTGCCATGGCACATCAAAAGCGCACCGTCGCCGTGTCGCTGGCCACTTTGGCCTTGGCGGTGGGTATCTTGCCCTTTTTGGGCAGCGCCTTCATTCCCGAAATGAAAGAGGGTTCCGTGGTGCCCGGCATCAACCGCGTGCCCAACATCTCGCTGGAAGAGTCCATCAAGATGGAAATGCAGGCCATGAAATTGGTCATGACCGTGCCGGGCGTGAAGTCAGCCGTGTCGGGCGTGGGCCGTGGCGAATCGCCTGCGGACCCGCAAAGCCCCAACGAGTCCACACCCATCGTGAGCTTGAAACCCCGCGACCAATGGCCCGCAGGATGGACACAAGACACCATCGCCGAAGCCATGCGCGACAAACTCAAGGCCTTGCCCGGGGTTCAAATTGTGATGGCCCAGCCTATTTCTGACCGCGTGGATGAAATGGTCACCGGCGTGCGCTCAGACATCGCGGTGAAGGTGTTTGGCGATGACTTGGATGACCTCAAACGCTTGGCCAACCAGATCGCCAAAGTGGCACAAGGCATTCAGGGCGCACAGGACTTGCGGGTGGAACGCATCTCCGGCCAACAATATTTGCAAATCGACATCGACCGTCAAGCCATTGCGCGCTTGGGCATCAACGTGGCCGATGTGAACGACATGATTGAAATGGCCATTGGCGGCAAAGTGGCGTCGGAAGTGTTTGAGGGCGAACGTCGGTTTTCAGCGGTGGTGCGCTTGCCCGAACGCTTTCGCAACAACATCGAAGCCATTTCCAACATCATCTTGGACTCGCCCAACGGTGCCCATGCGCGCTTGAACGATGTGGCGCAGATCAAAGTGCTGGATGGGCCAGCACAAATTTCACGCGAAATGGCCAAGCGCCGCATCGTGGTGGGCATCAACGTGAAAGACCGTGACTTGGGCAGTTTCGTGACCGAGTTGCAAGCCCGAGTGGACGAGAAAATCGACCTTCCCGATGGCTACTACTTGGAATGGGGCGGTCAGTTCCAAAACATGGAGCGCGCCTTGGGGCACTTGAAAGTGATCGTGCCCATCACCGTGGCTGCCATTTTCTTTTTGCTGTTCTTGCTGTTCAATTCCGTTAAATTCGCGACCTTGATCATCACGGTGCTGCCATTTGCGTCGGTGGGAGGCGTGATGGGTTTGTTCATTTCTGGGGAGTATTTGTCGGTCCCAGCCTCGGTGGGGTTCATTGCCTTGTGGGGCATTGCAGTGCTCAACGGGGTGGTACTGGTGTCTTACATCCGCAGCTTGCGCGAAGGTGGGATGAGCGTGCAAGAGGCCGTGTTGGAAGGGGCGCGTCAGCGTTTCCGGCCCGTGATGATGACGGCGACTGTGGCCATGCTCGGTCTCATCCCCTTCTTGATCTCGAACGGCCCAGGCTCGGAGGTTCAGCGTCCGCTCGCCATCGTGGTGATCGGGGGCTTGATCACCTGCACCTTGCTCACCTTGGTGGTGGTGCCCACGATTTATCACTGGTTCGATGAAACCCAACCTGAAGCTTGATTGAGAGAGTTGCTATGAAAGAAATCAAAGCCATCATTCGCCCGTCCAAACTGCCCACCTTGCGTGAAAAGCTGCGCACCCTGCCCGGCTTCCCTGGCATGACGGTGAGCAAGGCCGAAGGTTGCTCGGCCCCTCATTTGCACAGCCCCGCCAACCTCAAAGAAGAGTTGACGGACTACACGCCAAAAATACGCATTGAAATCGTGTCACCCGATGAGGTGTGCGACAGCATTGTCGACACCATCATTCACGTGGCCCAAATCGGCCAAATTGGCGATGGCTTGGTGTGGGTCACCGACATCAGCCGCGCTGTGTTCTTGTACAAGTCAGTCGCAGGCCCACTGGAGAGGCCTTGAACGCATCCTCAGCCGTTTTGCCTGAACGGCCCCGTGTTATGACCGCTGTGCCAAAGGTAAGTTGATCAACAAGTTCTGCGGCTTGAGTTTGAGGCGTTGGTTGGCATCGACAGCCATCGCCAAATACACCGGCTTGCCGCGCACCTCGGCCAGCATGGCATTGGGCTCATCAAAGGTCAGCTTGAACAGGCACAGCAAGCGTTCCATGCGCTCAGCCTCGACCTCACGACCTTGGTACAGGTCGTTCAAGATGCTGCTGGCTTGCGCATCTAGGCCGATGTGCCACACCCAGTGGTCGTCGTCAATCTCACGCTCGGTTTGAATCTGCACTTGCACGCCCAAGAAATGGCCAATCCACTTGGCCATGACCTCGCACAGGGCCGTCAGCCCAGGTTGACCACGGTTGAGACTGAGCACCCAATCGAAGCTTTCGCTGCGGGGCCAGTAATCGTCTTCGTTGTCAGGGTTGAGCACATCCAAGTCCACGCTGCGCAGCTTGATGCCGCCTTGTTGCAGCAACTCACCAATCGAGCCAAAGCTGCCCTGCGTGGCATGGCGCTCGACCGTGGTGTCGTCAGCGGCCATGACCGCGCCGTCTTCGAGCACCGTGATTTTTTGGGTGTGCATGAGCATTTCAGCCGCACGCACCTGCATGGCCGTGGCCTCGTCGCCCAACACATGGCGCAGCAAAATTTGCGTCAGGTGCTGCACCAGCAACGGCGGCACATCAACGCCCTCGCCTTTGAACAACGCCATGTAGCTGGCTTCTAAGGTGGGGTGTGCCAACAGGCGTTCCCGAAAACGCAGCCACACGGCGTAGTTTTCAGCCGCATCGGGGTCTTGCAGCGTGGCCAAGGTGTCGGCGCTGACGGCCATGCGCGGCTGCTCGCCCAAGCTGTGGTGCAAGGCGATTTCAGCCGCACAAGAGCTGGCAATCGGGGCCAACTCGGGTCGCTCCAGCAAGAAGCGCAAAAAATCGTCGCTGACCACCAAGTGGCCTTGGGCGTTTTGCGTCAGCAGGGTGTAGCCACTGGCGGGCCAAAAGTTATGCGTCATAGGGATTTCAGTAGCCGGGTTTGGCGCCAGGGCGGCGTTTGGAGAACAAGCCTGTACGGCCAGCCCCTTGTTTTTGGAAGCGCTCGCGGCGAGCGACCATCGGGTCGACGGTCAAGGCACGGTAAATCTCGATGCGGTCCAAGTCGCGCAGCACATGGTTAGGCGTGGTCTTGCGCCCCCAAATACCCGCGACAAAGGCGTCGGTGTCGTGCAGCGCAATGTCGGGGTGATCGCGCAACAAACCGCTTTGGTCCAGCGCTTGCTCGACCGTGGTGCCTGCCTTGCAGCGCAAAGTGCGCTCATCCACCACGCGGGGTGCTGGCGAATAGAGCAGCGTGATGGTGATGGCAGCGCTCACGCGGGGTACACCTGCTCGGCACGTTTGACAAACGCATCCACCAAGGTGCCCGCGATCTTGTCAAACACGGGGCCTACCAACGCGCCGAACATGCTCTCAAAGCTGTAGTTCAGGGTCAGCTCAATGCGGCACGCGCGTTGCGGCGCTTGGGTGTTCGGGTCGGTCAAGGGATGAAAGTCCCACGTACCGTCCAAGTGCTTGAACGGACCATCGACCAGTTCCAGCTTCACTTGTCGGCCTTCGATGTGCACGTTGCGTGTGGTGAAGCTTTTGTGAAAGCCGCCCAGCGACATGCCGATCTCGGCGGTCATCCCGTTGGGGTGCTGCTCCACCACGCCGGCGCGGTCACACCAAGGCAAAAACTCGGGATAACGGGCCACATCGGTGACCAAGGCAAACATTTCTTCGGCGCTGAACCAAATGAGGACGGACTTGTGAACGGTTTTCATAGAATGGTCCACATTGTAAGAAGCTCTACTGTCCCCATATTCTCTAAATGGCTACCAAAAAACCTGCACTCCCCTCACGCATCGCCGACAACAAAAAGGCCGCGTACAACTACTTCTTCGAAGAAAAATTCGAGGCAGGCATGGTGCTGGAAGGCTGGGAAGTCAAATCTGCCCGCGAAGGCAAAGTGCAACTCACCGACGGCTATGTGGTGGTGCGCAATGGCGAGCTGTTTTTGATCGGCTGCCAAATCAACCCGCTGCACACCGCCTCCAGTCACGTCAACCCAGATAACGTGCGCACGAAAAAGCTGCTGCTCAAGAAAGACGAGATCAAACGCTTGATCACCAAAGTCGAGCAAAAGGGCAACACCCTGGTGCCGCTGAATCTGCACTGGAAAAACGGCAAGATCAAATGCGAAATCGCGCTGGCCAAAGGTAAGGCCGAGCACGACAAACGCGACACCATCAAGGACCGCGAAGGCAAGCGCGAGGTGGAGCGCGCTATGAAGTCGCGTAATCGTTAAACACGATGCGCCAATCCCCTACATGACTTGACGGCATAGGTGTTACCTAAGTAACATTAGGCACCTTATTTTCAGGCACCGCCATGGCCACCATCTCCGTCAAACTCTCCGACTCGACCCGAGACCGCTTACAAACTGCGGCACTTCATCTTGGCCTGACGCCTCACGCACTCATGGTGCATGCCATTGAAGACGCGGTGCAACTTGCAGAAACACGTCACAGCCTGATTGAACAAGCTCTGGCCTCGCGGCAACGTGTGGCCACAACGGGTTTGGTGGTGGACGGAGCAGCCTTTGGTGACTATCTAAAAGCCAAAGTTCGGGGCAATGCCGCCAAACGGCCTGAACCTATGGGTATTGAAAACTTTGTAGCCTCAGGGAAATGAGTCGTCATCTCTTTTCGGTTGATGCGACCGAAGACTTAGAGCGTTTGGTTGATTTCTTAACACTAAGCCAGCCCGAGGATGCCATCACAACCGTTGATTTGATCGTTGACGCCATCCAGATTCTGAGCCAACACCCTTTGATCGGACGCCCTATCGAGCAGGGGCTCAGAGAGCTGGTAATTTCGAGAGGAAAAACCGGCTATCTGGCCTTGTACCAGTACGACGAAGCCACAGATTTACTAGTCGTGCTAGCTATTCGACACCAGCGCGAACGCGGCTACCACTGAATCTAAAGTTGATTATTTTTGTTTGCGCGGCGGCAAGCCCGTGTGCTGCGTGAGCATGCGGCCCTTGGTGGGCTCGTTGCGCATCGTGGTTTTTGCCACGCCCGCTTTTGCCATCCCTGCTTTGGCGACGCCCACTTTAGCCGTAACCGTGCTGTTTTTGCGACGCGCGCTGACGTAGGCGCCATCGGTTTGCGGCTGAAACGTCGGAATCAAATGCAGCTTGCCGTTGCCGATCAAATCGGCACGGCCCATGGCTTTCAAGGCTTCACGCAACAAAGGCCAGTTGTTGGCATCGTGGTAGCGCAAAAACGCTTTGTGCAGGCGGCGGCGACGCTCGCCGCGCACAATGTCGACGACCTCGCTGCTGCGCGTCACGCGGGCCAAGGGGTTGCGGCCTGAGTGGTACATCGCCGTGGCGCTGGCCATGGGGCTGGGGTAGAAAGTCTGTACTTGGTCGGCGCGAAAGCCATTGCGCTTGAGCCACAGGGCCAAGTTCATCATGTCCTCGTCGCTGGTGCCGGGGTGGGCTGCGATGAAGTACGGGATGAGAAATTGCTTCTTCCCCACTTCGGCGCTGTACTTGTCAAACATCTGTTTGAACTTGTCGTAGCTGCCAATACCGGGCTTCATCATCTTGGACAGCGGGCCGCCCTCGGTGTGTTCAGGCGCGATCTTGAGGTAGCCGCCCACATGGTGCTGCACCAACTCTTTCACGTACTCGGGCGACTTGACGGCCAAGTCGTAACGCAGGCCTGAACCAATGAGAATTTTCTTCACCCCCTTCAACTCACGCGCTCGTCGGTACATGTGGATGAGCGAGCTGTGGTCGGTGTTGAGGTTTTGGCAAATGCCTGGGTAGACGCAGCTGGGTTTGCGGCAGGCCGACTCAATCTCGGGGCTCTTGCACCCAATGCGGTACATATTGGCCGTGGGGCCACCGAGGTCAGAAATAACGCCCGTGAAGCCTGGCACTTTGTCGCGAATGTCTTCAATTTCACGAATGACCGAGTCTTCGCTGCGGCTTTGAATGATGCGGCCTTCGTGCTCGGTGATGGAGCAAAACGTGCAGCCTCCAAAGCAGCCACGCATGATGTTGACGCTGAAGCGAATCATCTCCCACGCGGGAATTTTGGTGGCGCCGTCGTGACCGCCGTTCTCGTCTGCATAGACCGGATGTGGGCTGCGGGCGTAGGGCAAGTCGAACACCAGGTCCATCTCAGCCGTGGTCAACGGAATGGGCGGTGGGTTGACCCACACATCACGCGCGGTGTGGCCTTCGCCGTGAGCTTGCACCAAAGCACGGGCATTGCCGGGGTTGGTTTCTAAATGCAGCACGCGGTTGGCGTGGGCGTAAAGCACGGGGTCAGACTTGACTTGCTCGTAGGCTGGCAAGCGAATCACGCTGCGGTCACGCGGGGGCACTTTGAGTTTGCCCTTGCCTTGCAAGGCGGGGTTCTCGACAAACTTCAACGGCGAGACGGTGAAGCCTTGCGAGCTGCCCGACGATTCACCTTTGGCGGTGGATGCGCCGGTTTGTGCGTTGGCGGCATCCGCCACTGCATTGGCCTCGTCTTCGCGGGCGCAGCTTTCACCTTGCGCTTTGGCTTGGTCGCTGACCATCAAATACGGGTTGACGTGCGCCTCTACCCTGCCCGGCACGTCGATGCTGGACGAGTCAATCTCAAACCAACCTTCAGGCGTTTCGCGGCGCACAAAGGCCGTGCCGCGCACGTCAGTGATCTGCTGCACCGGCTCTTTGGCGGCCAAGCGGTGGGCAATTTCAACAATCGCGCGCTCGGCGTTGCCGTACAACAGCAAGTCGCACTTGCTGTCGACCACCACCGAGCGACGCACTTTGTCGGACCAGTAGTCGTAATGCGCGATACGGCGCAACGAGCCCTCGATGCCACCCAACACAATCGGCACGTCGCTGTAAGCCTCTTTGCAACGCTGGCTGTAAACCAAGGCGGCGCGATCGGGGCGCTTGCCACCGATGTCGCCCGCCGTGTAGGCGTCGTCGCTGCGAATTTTGCGATCGGCCGTGTAACGGTTGATCATTGAATCCATGTTGCCAGCGGTCACGCCAAAGAACAGATTGGGTTTGCCCAAGGCCTTGAACGGATCGGCACTTTGCCAATCGGGTTGGGCGATGATGCCCACGCGGAAACCTTGGTTCTCCAACATGCGGCCAATCACGGCCATGCCAAAGCTGGGGTGGTCCACATACGCGTCGCCCGTGACGATGATGATGTCGCAGCTGTCCCAACCGAGTTGGGTCATTTCCTCGCGGCTCATGGGTAAAAACGGGGCCGTGCCAAAGCGAGCGGCCCAGTACTTGCGGTAACTGTTCAGCGGCTTGGCGTTGCGGGGGAAAAGGGAGACGTCGGCGTAGGCATTCATGAGCCGGTAAGTGTACGGGTTAGCCCTGTGCCTGTGGGTTTTAGGGGTTATCCGCGGCCCAAGACAAATGCACGTTCTTTTGTGCCGCCAACGCCGCCAGATCGTCTGGGGAGTCGACATCTTGGCGGTAATGGTCGTTATCCGTTGGCCAGCGGTACAGCTGCTCAGGGTGGGCGCGCTGCCATTGCTTGCCGCCCACATCTGGCCCCGATGCCAGCAGATCAAGTCGAACATGCTCAGAAAACACCGCCGGATTACCGGGCAAGCCCGCCACCGTGGGCACCAGCATCTCTGTGCCCATTGGCCTTTGTGCAAAGGCCTGCAGCAAATCAGCCACATCGGTGGCCGTGATCAAGGGCTGATCGGCCAACGCCACCATCACGCCGCCCAAGTGCTCGGGCAAGGCGCGCAAGCCGAGGTGCAAAGACGAGGCTTGGCCTTGGTCAGGGTCTGTGTTTTGCACGATGCGAACAGGTAAACCTTGCAAGGCTGGGCTAATTTGCGCGGCGTAATGCCCCAAAACCACCACCACATGGGCCACACCAGCCATGTGCAAGGCGTGCACCAGATGTTGGATCAAAGGCTGACCATCGCGCTCCAGCAAACATTTAGGCCGCCGCCCCATGCGTGTCGCAGCCCCTGCGGCCAGCAACACAGCGCCGAATGGGGGTTGGGTGGCCGACAAATCTGTCAAAGCACCAAACGCCATCAGCGAATGCCGCAGACCAGCACGCCCGGGTCGTTGTGCGCCACGTTTTGGGTATTTTTCATGTGCGCCACGTCCATGTCGCGTGGCAAGGGCACACCGTTTTTGACGGCCAGCACCTCAGCCATCACGCTCACCGCGATCTCGGACGGCGTTTTGCTGCCGATGTAAATGCCAATGGGGCCACGCAGGCGCGCCAATGAGGCTTCAGTTTGGTCAAAGTGCTCAATCATGCGCTGGTGGCGGGCTTCGTTGTTGCGACGTGAACCGATGGCACCCACGTAAAACGCCTCGGTGTTGAGGGCTTCGAGCAAGGCCAAATCGTCCAACTTGGGGTCGTGCGTCAGTGCAATCACGCAGCTGCGGCTGTCGGGTTTGAACTGCTGCACCACGTCGTCGGGCATGTCTTTGAGCACGGTGACATGGGGCACGGACCAAGCGCCCGTGTACTCCTCGCGCGGGTCGCACACCGTGACGGCAAAGCCCGAAAACAAGGCCATGGTGGCCAAATACTCGGTCAACTGCCCTGCCCCCACCAGCAACATGCGGAACTCGGGGCCAAAGGTGTTCACCAAACGGTCTGCGTCAATGCTGAGTTCAGCGGTTTGATCGGTGGCTTGCAAGCGGCATGCGCCGCTGTGCAAATCCAAGTGGCGCTGCATCAAACGGCCTTGCGACAAAGCGGTCAACAGCTCGGCCAACAAGACGGGATCAGGGTCAAACTCCAGCACCAATTCCAAGGTGCCCCCGCAAGGCAAGCCAAAGCGGTGCGCTTCGTCGGCCGTGACGCCGTATTTCACACGCTGCGGCGCGCCGCTGGGCAAGGTCTGAGGCGCATCTTGCGGCTTCACGTTCGCGGAGGAGGCATAGGCTTGCGTGAAGCGGTAAATCAAATCATCTTCGATGCAGCCCCCCGACACCGAGCCCACCACCGCACCGGTTTCGCACAGGGCCATGATGGAGCCAATGGGGCGTGGCGACGAGCCCCACGTCCGCACCACCGTGGCCAACAGCGCGCGTTGCCCGCTTTGTCGCCAAGCTTGCAGGGTGCGCAACACCATCACGTCTAAGTTTTCCATGCACCTATATCTCCGCTTTTCCGTGTTTGTTGCCGTTGCTCAGTGCTTGCCCGGCTCTTGGTGGCCGCCAAACTGCTTGCGCATCGCCGACAACATTTTGTCTGCAAAGGTGCTGATCTGACGTGAGCGAAAACGCGCAAACAACGCGGCAGACAAGACGGGCACCGGCACAGCCTCTTCAATGGCGGCGTTGATGGTCCAGCGGCCTTCGCCCGAGTCCTGCACATGGCCCGAATAGGCCTTGAGCTCAGGGTCTTCGGCCAACGAAATCGCCGTCAGATCGAGCAACCACGACGACACCACGCTGCCGCGCCGCCACAGCTCGGTGATGTCCGCCAAATCCAGTTGGTAGCGGCGATCGGCGGGAATGCTGTCTTGTCCCACGCCTTTGAGCACATCCATGCCCTCGGCATAGGCCTGCATCAAACCGTACTCAATGCCGTTGTGAATCATCTTCACAAAGTGCCCCGAACCTGCGGGGCCGGTGTAGAGGTAGCCCTCTTCGGCGGTCGACACCTTGCCTTCGCGGCCGGGTGTTTTAGGAATGGAGCCTACGCCGGGGGCCAAGGTTTTGAAAATCGGATCAAGGTGCTGCGCTGCCGAGGCGTCGCCGCCAATCATCATGCAATAGCCGCGATCCAAGCCCCACACGCCGCCGCTGGTGCCCACGTCGAGGTAGCGAATGCCTTTGGCTTTGAGCATGTGGGCGTGGCGCACATCGTCTTGAAAATTCGAGTTGCCGCCGTCAATCAAAATGTCGCCCGGCTCCAGCAAGGTGCTCAACATTTGGATGGTCGACGCGGTAATCTCGCCCGCAGGCAACATCACCCAGACCGCACGAGGCGCTTGCAACTGCGCCACCAAAGAAGCCAAGTCGTGGCTGGGCGTGGCACCTTCTTGGGCGAGTTGGGCCACGCTGTCGGGGTTGGCGTCGTACACCACGCTGGTGTGACCATGGCGCATCAAACGCCGAACAATGTTGCCGCCCATGCGGCCCAAACCAATCATGCCGAGTTGCACATCCGTCTCCTTGGAAGCCTTATTTGAAGCTTTGCACTTTAAGTGCAAAACAAGGCTTCAAACCGCAGTTAAAGCCCCAACGGAGACACCGTCGCCCCACAAATGCGCGATGGTGCGTTGCACTTGGGCCACGTCACCTGTGGTGAAAAACAAGGTTTGCCCCAGCTCTGGGCCAGAGGCCAAGGTGTTGACGTCCAAACGTCGCACCAGCTCACGCGCCACAGCTTCAGCGGGGTCGATCAAGGCCACGCCCTCGCCTGCCACGCGCTGGATGGTGTCGCGTAAAAACGGGTAATGCGTGCAGCCCAGCACCAGCGTGTCAGCCCCTTGGTCGATCAGCGGTTGTACAAATTGACGCACCAAGGCCTCGGTCTGGGCACTGTGCAAATCAGCCTGCTCCACCAACGCCACCCAGCCCGGGCAAGCTTGTAAAACGAAGCGCACCTGCGTACCGTGCAGCGCACACAAGCGCGCCACGCTCTCGCTTTGCACGGTTTGACGGGTGGCCAGCACGCCCACCACGCCACTTCGGGTCTGAGCCACAGCAGGTTTGATAGCCGGTTCAATCGCGACCACGGGCAAAGCCGTGTGTTCGCGCAAGCTGCGCGCCGCCACCACGGTGGCCGTGTTGCACGCAATGGTGATGGCCTTCACGCCCGACGTGACCAACCACTGCCCAACCGTCAAGGTGCGCTGCGTGATGTAGGCCTCGGTTTGGTCGCCATACGGCGCGTGAGCGGAATCGGCCACGTAGACCAAATTTTCAAAAGGTAGGGCAGCGCGGATGGCGCGCAAGACGGACAGGCCGCCTACGCCGGAGTCGAAGACGCCAATGGGGCTGGCGGAGCTGGTGGCGCTGATCGCGCCGGCAACGTCAGGCTTGGGCATCCGAAGTTTGCAAGCTTGACTCGCGCACCACCAACGACGTGGGCAACAACTGCGAATCGAGCTGATCGCCGTCCAGCAAGGCTTGCAAGCAATCCACCATCACGCCACCCGCCAACTCGATGGGTTGGCGCACGGTGGTGAGCGGCGGAAAGCTGTGCGAAGCCATGTCGATGTCGTCATAGCCCACCACACTCACCTGCTCAGGCACCGCCATGCCTTCGCGCTTCATCACGCCAATGGCGTTGATGGCGATCAAATCGCTGGCCGCCACCAGCGCGTCAAAAGGCACACCGGCTTGCAAAAAGCCACGCATCGCCGCTTGCGCCTCTTCAGCGGTGAATGCGCTGGGGATGTAGAGCTTGGGATCCACAGCCACGCCAAATTTTTGATGGGCCTGCAAATAGCCTTCGTAACGCTTAGCAGCCTCCGGCATGCTGTTATCGCCCATGAAGGCAATGCGGCGACGACCTGCCGCCAGCAAGTGCTCGGTGGCCAACGCCCCGCCGCTCAAGTTGTCGCTACCCACGCTGCAATAAAGTTGTCGGGGCAATTGCGCGCCCCAAACCACCAAGGGCACATGACGACGCGCCAAATCGTTGAGTTGGTCGTGGTGCCCCCACTGGCCAATCACGATGATGCCGCGGGCTCGACCTGTGTCGTACAAAGCCGCCATGTCGTCGAGGCGATCTGCATCCACCCGCGACAGCAGCATGTCGTAATTTCTGTCGGTCAGCGCATCGGCCAAGCTACCGAGCATGCCCAAGAAGAAGGGGTCAGAAATATGCTGACGGGTCTTGCGGTCGTAGGGAATCACGACGCCAATGGTGCGGTTGTCGCCCATACGCAGGCTTTTGGCACTTTGATTGATCGTGTAATTGAGCGAACGGGCAAGCTCAATGATGCGAATACGGGTCTCATCATTGGTCAATGCGCTGCCGTTCAAGGCGCGAGAAACGGTAGACGTCGACACACCCGCCATGCGAGCAATGTCGATCATTTGGATTTTGCGTTTGTCAGGATCTGAACTGGCCATGAGCTAGGTAGTGGTTATCTCAGCTGAGCATTCTATAAACCCGATGATAGGGCCTCACTTCACCAGATTCAGCCAAAGCGACGCCAAGCGTGTGGCCGTGTCGTCGCCTGTCACGCTGAGCAGCATGCTTTTGGCGGCGTCGGTTTGCCCGCTTTTGAACATGGCGATGCCGCAATGCAAGCGCGTCTCGGCCTCACGGCGCAAACCGCCTTTGGCCAGCGCTTTTTCGCAGGCGGGCACGGCGGCCTTCCAAGCCCCTTTGGACAGCTGCACGTCGGCCCATTGCGCCAACAACACCGCATCTTCCGAGTTCGGTCCGATCGCTTGCATGGCCTTGTCGTCTTCTGCGACGCGTTGCTGCACTTGCTTTTTGAGGGCAGCGGCAGACGCGGGTTGCGCCACTTTGTCGAGCATGCGCTGGGCTTCGTGCGGCAGACCGGCCTTCAACGCGGCTTGGGCCACATCGGCGTAATCTTCAGCGTCTTCCAAATTGTCGGTGGCATCCATCAAACGAAACACATCCAGTTGGTAACGCGCATTGAAGCCCGCTTGGCGTGGGATGCGGTTGAGCAAATCGCCCCAATACGCTTGGCTTGGGAAGCGCTTGACCAACTCGGTCAAGGTTTTGACGTACGCCGCTTCGTCTTTCACCTGCTGCTGGCTGAAGGCGTACATGCGCAACTCGGCCTCATCTGGCAGCTTGCCCGCAGCGGCATCGGCTTGCAATTTGGCAGGCATTTCTTTCAACACCTCTTGGTGCGCGCCTTGCACAGCCAGCGACTGCATCAAGGCCAAGCGAATACGCGTGTTCGTGCCCCCTTGCTGCAGGTAACGACGCGCCCACTCCACCACACGCGGATAGTCTTTGGTGCGCAAGCTCACGCTCACCATGGTTTCCATCAGCGTCAAACGATCGACCTCGGGCAAGTCTTTGCTTTGCAACAGGTAGTCGAGCGAAGAAGCGGCCAAGTCAAACTTTTGGGCGTTCATGGCCGCCACCACCGACAAGCGCTCCAACAGCATTTTTTCAGCCCCCGTCAGCTGCGCCACTTGACGCGCCTCTTGAATCTTTTTCAACGCTTCTTCGGGCTGCTTGGACTGAATGGCCTCTTGGGCCGCTTGAAGAGGTTTGGCCACTTCAGAGCGCAAATTCACCTGTGCCACGCTGCTCAGCGCGACACCCAACACGCTGTAAGCAAATAATCTTTTCCACATACGCATCATCCTCATGTGCTTAAAAAAAAGCCCCGCCTCTTGCGAGGAGGGGCAAGGGTTTTCTGTTTGAAAACCTTGAAGAAATCAATTCACAAATTGCTCCGAGCCCACAATGCCCAGCTTGGTCAAGCCAATGCGCTGCGCGTTGGCCAACACGGCGGCCACCGCCTCGTACTTGGCCTTGGCATGCGAGCGGATGTGCAACTCGGGTTGGGGTTGCATTTGGTAAGCCTCTTGCAGCTTCATGTCCAACTCAGCGCGCGAGGCAATCGGCTTGCCGTTCCAGTTGATCACGCTGTTGGCATCGACCTCGATCTTCACCACCACTGGATCGACCTTTTTAGCGGCCGGTTTAGACACTGGCATGTCCATGTTCACGGTGTGCAGTTGCGCAGGGATGGTGATGATCAACATGATCAACAGCACCAACATCACGTCAATCAAAGGCGTGGTGTTGATGTCCATCATCACTTCTGGCTCACCACTGCCCGACCCGCTTCCTAAGTTCATTCCCATGTTTCTCTCCTGATTCAGCGTGGATCAATTGGGCTCAGTGATGAAACCAACTTTGGTAATGCCTGCGCGTTGAACGGCGTACATCACGCGACCAACAGCTTCAAAATCGCTTTTCGCGTCGCCACGAATTTGCACTTCCGGCTGCGGTTCTTTGGCCGCAAACGTCTTCATGCGTGCGACCAAATCTGTCGAATTCTTCACCGGTGTGTCGTACAGAAAAATGCTTCCTGCCGCGTTCACCGAAATGATCACGTTCTCTGGTTTGGTCTCGCGGATCAGGTTTTTCTCTTTAGGAAGATCGACCTTCACCGACGTGGTGACCACCGGAATCGTGATCAAGAAAATGATCAACAACACCAACATCACATCGACCAACGGGGTGGTGTTGATCGTGCCGATGATCTCGTCATCGGCGTCCCCTCCAACGTTCATCGCCATGATGATGACTCCTGTTTACTTGTTGTTGGCCAAGAGCACGGAATGCAAGTCTGAACCGAAAGCATTGATGTCTTCCATGGCTGACTTGTTACGACGCACCAACCAGTTGTAGCCCAACACGGCAGGCACAGCCACGGCCAAACCAATGGCGGTCATGATCAAAGACTCGCCCACAGGGCCCGCCACTTTGTCGATCGAGGCTTGACCCGACATGCCGATCTTGACCAAGGCGTTGTAAATACCCCAAACGGTACCGAACAAACCCACGAATGGACCGGTCGAACCCACGGTGGCCAACACAGCCAAACCGTCTTGCATGCGGCTTTGCACGTTGTTGATCGCACGTTGGATGCTCATGGTCACCCAGTCGTTGAAGTTGATGGCGCCCAACATGCCCGTGTGCTTGCTCGCACCTTCCAAGCCTTTTTCAGCAATGAAGCGGAATGGGCTGGCTTCGTCCAACGCATCGGTGCCTTGACGCACGTTTTCGGCGGACCAGAATTTGTCTTGGGCTTGCTTGGCAAAGCGTGACACTTTGTTTTGTTCAAAGAACTTGGTGATCAACACGTACCAGCTGCCCATGCTCATCAACACCAAGATCAGCAAGGTGCCTTTGGCCACGATGTCGCCTTGATTCCACAAGGCTTTCAGGCCATAAGGGTTTTCTTCGCCAGCATGCGGGTCTGCGGCGGCAGGTGCGGCAGCAATCGGCGCTGCAATGGCAGCAGAAGCTTGTGGCGCAGCCTCAACCACGGCAGGCGCGGCGGCAGCTTCTTTGGGTTTAGCCGCTTGTGCGTGGCCAACCAAGCCAAACAACAACGTGGCAGCCAAGCCTGCGCTGAGCGCAAAAGTTTTGAAATGTTTAATCATGATGAAGGGACTCCTTGAGGAAAATTCGGTGTGTGTTTTGACGGTTTAAACAGCGCTTATTCCAAGCGCCATGTGTATTTCATGCTGGCCCAGCTTTGCTCGGGCTTGCCATTGATCGTGCCTGGCTTGAACTGACAACGCGACAAGGCAGATCGTGCGGCTTCATCCAATCGGGTGAAGCCTGAGCTCTTTTCGACCTGCGATTCAAGCACATTGCCCTCGGGGCCGATCAAGAAACGAAGCTGGACGGTGCCCTCTTCTTCGTTACGCCTTGACGCGCTGGGGTACTCAGGCTTTTGACAGTTGGCAGCGGCATTGATGATAGGCGCTGTTCTAACCGCAACAGCCGGTGCAGGAGGCACCACAGGTGCTGGCGGTGCAGGTGTGGCAGAAACAGAAGCGATGGCATTGACACCTGCCGTCGCAGTGGTAGGCACATCAACCGGCGGCACGTAGGCAGGCGGCGGCGGTGCGCTCTTTGGCGGCGGAGGGGGTGGCGGCGGCGGAATGTCGGGCTTGGCATCCTCAATCAACTGAGCCTCAACAGGCCCCTTGATCACTTTGACGAACTTCTTGGCCAAGCCAGAGCTGATCGCCCAAAACACGAGGATGTGCAACAAAACCACCAGACCCAACCCAAGCATGTGCTTACCGGGGTTGCGTTGTTGACTGGCGTAGTCTTTCATGTGTGTGTGGCTCCTGGTTATCTTTTGAAGCAAAAATCAAAAACTATCTTTGCAATCGTTTGCAATTCTATGCAAGACACACAAACATCAAACCGGTGAAAACCCTAGGTTGTGAAAATTATTGAAATCGAATTTACAAGCATCCATGTTGCAAGTCACACACATTAGGGAAAGTCCTAGTTTTTGAAAAAAGTCTATATTTCATAAGCCCTGCAGAAGATCTTGAACATCATTTCCGAAGAATTGGAGCCTAGAAATTCAAGAAAAATTGCAACACAAATTGCAAACGTTTGCAAAGTCGTTAAAAATCCACGCACTCATTGCAATGCATCCAAGGCAGGACAAAGAGTCAAAACCGAAGACAGACCCTAAATTCAATGGGTTTTTCATTTTTAAAACTTGTATCTGGAGACGTTTGTGAAAAAAACACAAAACAAAATCAATCCAAAAACGATTGCAGTGGCAGCTTCTTTGGCCGCCTTGCAAATTGGTGCGGTGTATGCACAAAACTTGAACCTCGACGAAGTCGTGGTGACAGCCTCGCCAACGGGCCGCACGAAGATGAAGTCAAGTGACTCCGTCACTTCCGTTGGCGAAGAAGCCATCATGCGCAGTGGCGCCACAAGTGCAGCTGAAATTTTGCGCTCGGTCCCTGGCATTCGCGCAGAGTCATCAGGCGGTGAAGGCAACGCCAACATCACCGTCCGTGGCGCACCTGTGTCCGCAGGCGGTAGCCGCTACGTCCAGATGCAAGAAGACGGCTTGCCCATCTTGCTGTTTGGTGACATCGCATTTGGTACACCTGACCAATTCATGCGCACCGACTTCACCACAGACCGCGTTGAAGTGGTTCGTGGCGGTAGCGCATCAACTTTGGCTAGCAACGCCCCTGGCGCCATCATCAACTTTGTGAGCAAAAACGGTCGCGATGTCGGCAATGCCGTCGGTTTCACCACCGGTCTGGGTTCACGCTTGAACCGTTACGACTTCAACTTTGGCAGCGCTATCAACAGCGACACCTACTTCAACATTGGTGGCTTCACACGCCAAGGCGAAGGTGGCCCTTACAAGACTGGTTTCAACTCACAAGACGGCGGTCAGCTCAAAGCCAGCATCACCAAAGAATTTGACAAAGGCAGCTACGTTCGCCTGAACTTCAAAAACTTGGATGACAAAACGCCCACCATCTTGCCAGTGCCAACGCGCCTCTCCAACGGCAAGATCCAAACATTGCCAGGTGTTGACCCACGTACCGCGTTCTTCATCAATCCGAACATGACGCGTGACACCACCATTGATCGCAATGGCAATCAAGTCACCACCAACCCCGCAGATGGTCTGCACGTGACAAGCCGCTCCATCGGTTTGGAAGCCAAGTTCAATTTGGACGGCGGCTGGACCGTTGAAGAAAGAATGCGTAAGAGCGCCAATGGCGGTCGCTTTGTCGGCATGTTCCCCGCAGACAACGGCGGTGGCACGAGCAGCTTTACAGGCACCATGTTCAACACATCGTTGGACAACATGGACAACATGTTCAACGACTTGAAAGCATCTAAAGCGTTCGACATGAACGGTGGTAAGTCCGTGTTCACTGGTGGTTTGTTCACCGGCTCGCAAAACTTGGCGCAAACATGGTTCTGGAACCAATACACCGTTGGCACCAACGGCTCTTGGTCTGCGCCTACATCCAGCGGCTGGAATACATGGGGCGGTTGCTGCTCGCGCACTTATGACGTCAAGTACAACGTGACGGCACCTTATGCTGCACTGAGCTGGGAAAAAGACAAGTTGACTGTTGAAGGTAGCGTCCGTCATAACGAGATGTCTGCCACAGGTCAGACCTTTAAAGGAACGACTCCTAGCAACGCAACGTCTTTGTCTTCAGCGACTTGGGACAGCGCTTCTGCAGACACTGTGAACTACAAGCAAAGCAAGATGTCTTACTCGGGCGGCGCTAACTACGCCCTGACAAAAGACACCGCGATTTACGGTCGCATCAGCGATGGTTACAACTTCGCGGCAGATCGCTTGATGTACGGCACTGCCGGTGCCTTGAATGGCAGCAAGCCAATTTCCTTTAACCGCCTGCAACAGCAGGAATTGGGTGTGAAGCACCGTGAAGGCAACTTGAGCTTGTTTGGTACGTTCTTCATTGCCAAGACCGATGAGTCGAACTATGAAGCGACCACGCAAAAGTTCACCACCAATGGCTACAAGGCACAAGGTTTCGAACTGGAAGCTGGCTACCGCTCTGGCGCATTCCGCATGAACGCTGGCGCGACCATCACCGACGCAAAAATCAAGAGCTCTTTGACTGCTGCTGAAATTGGTAAAAAGCCACGCCGCCAAGCTGATGTGGTGTACGCCTTGTCACCCTCTTACCGCACAGGTGACTTGGAGTACGGCGCAGCATTCATTGGTTCCACAAAGTCATACGGTGATGACGCTAACACCATCACCATGGACGGCTATGTGATAACTAACTTGTTCGCAAACTACCGCATCAACAAGCAAGCATCTGCCATCGTGAGCGTGAACAACGCTTTCAACAAAATGGCATTCACAGAAGTTGAAGGTGACGGCCACGCCGCTCGCGCTTTGGCAGGTCGCAGCGCCAAGGCAACTCTGAAATACGAGTTCTAAAACTCGGTTAACACCCAAATCGCAAATGCGATTTGGGTGTTTGTATTTAAAGAAACTCAGCGCCGAACTCACAAGGTTCGGCGCCTCTCTTACTGAACTGTGAACACTATGTCTGTGATTGAAGATCGCCCCGCTCTCGTCGGAGAGGCCCATCTTCCCGCTGTTTTGAATGATTTGCTCGCGCACGCCGATGCAGATCGTGCAGACGTGCTGCGCGCGCGTTTAAACCAAGAATTACCCCGACTGCGCGACCGACTGTCGCGCCTTTACAGCTGCACCCCTGATTACGCACAGTGGTTGGACCAAGTGTTGGTTCAAACCGTGCAAACTGCCCTCAACCGCCCTGCGGATTTGTGGGCACTCGACCTGCAACGCGAAGCCAATCCAAACTGGCATTTGCAAGGCATGCTGGGCTACTGCACTTACACCGATAAGTTTGCAGGCAATTTGGCGGGGGTGCGTCAGCGCATCCCTCACTTGCAAGAGTTGGGCGTGACCTACTTGCACCTGCTGCCCTTTTTAAAACCAGGCACACCGCCCAACGATGGTGGTTTTGCCGTGGCCAGCTACGACGAGGTCGATCCGCAGTTGGGCACATTGGCTGACTTGCAACAACTCACCCGCGAACTGCGCACCGCTGGCATCAGCTTGTGCAGCGATTTCGTGCTGAACCATGTCTCGCATGAACATGAATGGGCCATGCAAGCGCGTGCTGGCAGCGCCCACCACCAATCGTTTTTTCATTGGGTCAAGTCGCAAGCGCAAATCGCTGCGTACGAGAAAAACTTGGTTCAGATTTTCCCGAACACTGCTCCCGGCAATTTCACCTTTGTGCCCGAAGTGAACGCTTGGACTTGGACCACGTTCTACCCTTATCAGTGGGATTTGAACTACGCCCAACCGGTCGTTTTTTCAGAAATGGCCAAGTCTTTACTGCAACTGGCCAACCACGGCGTGGAAGCTTTCCGCTTGGACTCAACGGGTTTTCTCTGGAAGCGCGAGGGCACCAACTGCATGAACCAACCCGAGGTGCATTGGTTGTTGCAAGCCTTACGCTGCCTCACCAACATCGCGGCTCCGGGCACCTTGCTCAAAGCCGAGGCCATCATGCCCACGCAAGATTTGCCGCCGTACTTTGGTCTGGGTGACACGCAAGGCCCAGAGTGCCATGTGGCCTACCACTCCAGCTTGATGTCCGCCAGTTGGGTGGCCTTGGCCGAAGAGAACACACAGCTCATTCAAGACGTGTTGGCACACACCCCTGCCCTGCCCGAGGGCTGCGCTTGGATGACGTATGTGCGCTGCCACGACGACATTGGCTGGAATGTGTTGCGCCCTGAGTTGGACGCACGCGGTCCCGATCAACGCAGCAGATTGCTACACGCCTCGCAGTTTTTTGCAGGGCAAATTGAGGGCAGCTATGCACAAGGCGCAGCCTTCCAAGCCAGCGATAGCAACGCGGTGCATGGCACCAATGGCATGGCCGCAGCCTTGGTCGGATTGACATCCGCGCAAACGCCCGAAGAACAGCTGGCAGCCACCGCACGCTTGAACCTGTTGCAGTCGCTGTCCTTGTTTGTCGGTGGTTTGCCGCTGATTTACATGGGCGATGAATTGGGTCAAGGCAACACGTCTTCGGCGGAGCTGGCTGCACGTCAAGGCCCCGATGGGCGTGAATTGCATCGCCCTGTGTTCGATGAAGCTTTGTTTGCGCAACGACACGACAGTCACACCACGGCAGGCCGCATTTACACGGCGATGCGCGCCTTTGTGCGGGCCAAAAAACAGCATCCGGCTTTAAGCGCAGAGCACGCTTTGTGCTTGCTACAAAGCCCACATCCATCGGTGTTGCTGCTCAAACGAGGTGAACAAGCGTTGGGCCTGTTCAACTTCTCAGGCGCAAGCGTGACACTGAATCTGTCGTCATCTCTGCCCACAGGTTTACAAGTACCCACCCATGCATTGACGCAACACGTTGCGGACATGAACGCCTACACCTTGGCTCCCTATGCAGCGGATTGGCTCATCGCCCCTCGCTCATAAAAACGACGAAAAGACACACCATGACCTCAGGCCTCAAACCCAGACTCTCGTTCTGGCAAATCCTCAGCATGAACTTTGGATTCTTCGGCATCCAATACAGCTTTGGCTTGCAACAAGCCAACATGAGTCCGATTTACCAATACCTCGGAGCGGACGAGGCGAGCTTGCCTTTGCTGTGGCTGGCAGGTCCGATGACCGGCCTCTTGGTGCAGCCCATCATTGGCGCCATGAGCGACCGAACCATCAGCCGCTGGGGCCGACGCACGCCGTTCTTCATGGTGGGCGCCATTTTGTGCAGCATTTGCCTGTTGTTCATGCCCTACAGCCCCACGCTGTGGTTTGCCGCCAGCTTGCTGTGGATTTTGGATGCGGCCAACAACGTGACGATGGAGCCCTATCGCGCCTACGTCAGTGACCGCCTCAACCCAGACCAACACTCGCTGGGGTTTTTGACGCAAAGTGCCTTCACAGGACTGGCCCAAACCTTGGCCTACCTCACGCCCTCGCTGCTGTTTTGGTTTGGCCTCAACAAAGACGCGGTCAACGCCAGCAACATCCCACACATCACGGTCATTGCGTTTTTGATTGGCTCCGTGTTGTCGTTCACCACCGTGTGGTGGTCTGTCCATTCCACGCCTGAACTGCCCTTAAGCTTGAACGAACGCAACGCGATTTTGGCCAAACCGCGCGGCATGCAAGCCACCTTGACGGAAGTGCGCGATGCCATTCGCGAGATGCCGCAGGCCATGCGCCAGTTGTGGTGGATGAAGCTGTTTCAGTGGTACGGCATGATGTGCTACTGGATTTACATCGTGCCCTCTTTGGCGCGCTCCATGTTCAACACGACCGACGCCAGCGCACAAGGCTTTCGTGATGCAGGTTTGCTGAACGGCCAAATTGGCGGGTTTTACAACTTCATCGCCTTCCTCGCCGCCTTTGGTTTGATTCCACTGACGCGCCGATTTGGCCCCAAAGTGGTTCATGCGGTGTGCTTGAGCTTGGCGGGCTTGGGCATGTGGATGCTGCCCACCATCCAAGACCAAACTTGGTTGTTCGTTCCCATGGTTGGCGTGGGTTTGGCATGGGCCAGCATCATGGGCAACCCCTACATCATGTTGGCGAAAAGCATTCCGCCCGAGCGCGCTGGCGTGTACATGGGCATTTTCAACATGTTCATTGTGTTGCCCATGATCATTCAAATGCTGACCTTGCCGCTGTTCTTCAACAGCGTGTTAGGCGGCGACCCGCGTCACGTCATTCAGCTGGCGGGCTGCTTTTTGGCCATTGCTGCGGTGTTGACCTTGCGTGTGAAAACAGAAGACTGACATGACAGCGCCGACCTCTCTTCAACAGACAAACATTCGCGCAGCTATCGCAGGCGAAGCCTTGATCGATCTGATTGCCGACCCCAAGGACGGCAAATTCACGCCGTGCTTGGGCGGAGCTGTTTACAACTTGGCACGAGCCTTGTCGCGCCAAGGCGTGGGCACCATGTACCTGAACCCGTTTTCGTCAGACCGTTTGGGCCAAGACCTGAGCGCTCAAATGCGCGCCGATGGCGTGGTGTTGTCACAACCCGCGCCCATTCAAGCCGTGACCTCCTTGGCCGTGGTGAATGTGAATGCAGACGGTCACCCCAGCTATGCCTTTTATCGCGAAGGCGTGGCAGACCGCCAAGTCAGCGCGCAGCAGATGCAAGCCGATTGCGCACAACACAACGCATTGGATCTGGTGTGTTCGGGCGCATTGGCGCTGGACCCACGCGATCAAGCGTCTTATTTGCCTTGGCTGAAGGCGCAAAAGTCGCTGGGTCAATGCATCGTCATCGACGCCAATTTGCGCCCCTCTGTCATGCCCGATTTACACAGCTACCGCGCCTGCGTGTTGTCGTTCTTGGACGTGGCCGACATCATCAAAGTCAGCGATGAAGACTTGGCACATCTGCAGCTCGATGGCGACACGCACCTCGATCAAGCCAAGCACTTGCTCGCCAACAGCCAAGCCCAATTGCTGGCACTGACCTTGGGTGCTGAAGGGGCTTGGTTGCTCACCGCATCGGGCATCGCGGTGTTTGCCAAAGAACCAAATGAGTTAGCGGTGGTAGACACCGTGGGCGCTGGCGACAGCTTTTTAGCGGGCCTGCTGGCCGCGCTGGTCAACCTTGCACCAACGCAAAAAACAAAGCAGACGCTCAACACCTTGAGCGAAGCGCAAACACATCAACTGCTGCGACACGCGATTGCCAGTGCCAGCTTGTGTGTGCAACAACGCGGCTGCGTGCCACCGACATGGCAAGAAGCCGAGGCTTGGGCCGCAGCCCATCCATCGGTGGTTTAAAGCGTCACAGGGGTTGGAAGTGACGCAGCCAACTCAGCCGCTAACTCATCTGCATTAGGCGGCTGACACCCCTCCCGCGTGCAGTTGATGGCCGCAGCGATCAAGGCGCGTTCTAGGGTGTCGACCAAGCGTTCTTGCGCGCGCGTGAGGTCGTTGACGGTGTTGTGCAGCACCCAATCGGCCAAGCAATTGCCCCAAAAGGTGTCTCCTGCACCGACGGTGTCGACCACGTTCACCACGGGTGCAGCCGCTTGATCGCGGTCAGGACCGACTTGCAAATACGCGCCCTGCCCGCCAAAGGTCAAGGCCACGCGTGAGCAGCCTTGCTGCATCCACTGCGCAGCCAAGGCCGAGGCGTTGGCAAAGCGCACATCGTTGAAACCCAAAAGCTCAAGGTCTTCATCGCTGGCTTTGAGCCAATCGGCCTGCGCCGCCACATCTCGCACGGCACTCAAGTAGGCAGGCACATCGGTGACCACGCGCGGACGCAAATTCACATCCACGCTGATGGTCCAACCCAGCTGTTTGGCCGCAGCGATGATTTGCAACACTTTGTGATGCTCGGGCGGCATGGCCATCAGCGAGCCGGTGTGCAACACACCCGGGGGCGAAGATTCGAGTAATGCCACCACATCGGCCACTTGGTAATCGCGGTCGGCAATGCCTTCTCGGTAAAAGCCATAACTGGGCTGCCCCTGCTTAACTTGCACCACCGCCAACGCCGTCGGCAAAGCCGAGCGTGGCAACAGACTGCGCGCTTTGTTGGTCACCAAATGATCGAGCAAGGATTGACCAAACACATCGATCGAGAAAGGGTTGATGAACCCCACATCCGCCCCTTGCAAGGCGGTGGCGCAGGCCAAGTTGTAAGGGCTGCCGCCCAACAAGGGTTGCAGCGAGCCGTCTGGCTGCGCCATGCAGTCCATCAAGGCTTCGCCCAGCACCCAAACCGGCGCGTGGGCTGTGGGTTGCGACGGGGCTGTCAAGCCAAGCACTCCAGCGGAATGTCTTCGGGCTTCATCGCCCCAGTCATCACCGCCACGGTGTCGCTCATGCTGATTTTCTTGGGGTTCAACACGGCGGCACGTTTGCCCAAGCGGGCCACATGAATGCGGTCTGCAATTTCAAACACATGGGGCATGTTGTGCGAGATCAGCACCACCGGCAGACCTTTGTCGCGCACGCGGCGAATCAGCTCTAGCACCATGTTGCCTTCTTTCACACCCAGCGCGGCCGTGGGCTCATCCATGATGACCACATGCTGCGCAAACGCTGCCGCACGCGACACCGCCACGCATTGGCGCTGACCACCAGACAAGGTTTCCACCGCTTGTGTCATGGAGCGAATGCCCACCTTGAGGTCATTCATGCGCTCAATGCTTTGCGCCAACATTTTCTTTTTGTCGAGCATGCGCAGCACGTTGCCAGCAAAGCCTTCACGGCGAATTTCACGGCCCAAGAATAAGTTTTCGGCAATGCTCATTGCAGGTGCAACCGCCAAGTCTTGATACACCGTTTCTATGCCAGCGCGACGTGCGTCGATGGGCGATTTGAAATAAATGGGGTTGCCGTCCAAAGAGATCAACCCCTCATCGGGCACCGTGGCCCCCGACAAACATTTGATGAGCGAGGACTTGCCTGCGCCGTTGTCGCCAATGACGGCCAAAATTTCGCCCGCGCGCAACTCAAAGTCTGCGCCATCCAAAGCAGTCACTTGACCATAGCGTTTGACGAGGCCCTTGGCCTCCATCACGATTTTGTGTGTGTTGCTCATGATTAACGCGCTCCCTTGCGTGAGAGTTGATCCGTGGCCACAGCCAAGATCACCAAAATACCCGTGACCAAAATTTGGTAGACCGACGACACGCCCATCAGCGTGAGGCCGTTGCGGAACACACCCACAATCAGCGCGCCCACCAAGGTGCCCAACACAATGCCTCGGCCCCCAAACAAGCTGGTGCCGCCCAGCACCACGGCGGTGATGGCGTCTAAGTTTTCGGTTTGTCCGGCATTGGGGTCGCCAGCGCCGGTGCGGGCCACGCCCAACATCGCGGCCACGCCGTAACACAGGCCTGCCAACACATACACGCCCAGCAACACCTTCTCGGTCGGAATGCCGGTCAAGCGCGTGGCTTCAGGGCTGTTGCCCACGGCGTAGACATGGCGGCCAGCGGCGGTTTCGCGCAGCGCAAACCAAGTGAAGAGGTACAAGCCCAGCATCAACATCACACCGTAACTGACGGTAGCGCCGCTCAGCGTGAAGGTGTTGCCCAACCAGGTCATGCCGGGTGGAATGTCGGTGATGGTTTGTGAGCCCGAGTACAGCTGCGTGATTGCAAATGCGATGTTGAGCGTGCCCAAGGTCACGATGAAAGGCGGCAATTTGATGCGCGTCACCAACACGCCATTCAAGTAGCCAAATGCGGTGGTCACCAACAAGCCGCAGGCCATGGCCACGGGGGTGGAGAGGCCGAAGTCGGCTGCAAATTTGGTCATCACAATGCCGCCCAAGGCCATGACCATGCCACACGACAAGTCAATCCCCGCGGTCAAGATGATGAGGGTTTGGCCAATCGCAATGACGCCCACCACCATGACTTGCGCCAAGATCAGCGAGAAGTTTTGGGTGCTCAAAAAGCGGTCGCTTTGGCTGGCGAAAAACACGCAAGCCAACACCAGCGCGATCAAGGGACCCAGCGTGCCCAACGGGGGCAGCTTGTCTTTGAAGGAGTTCATACGATTTGCCTAAATTTTCGAAGATGAAAATAAAACCCAAGGGAGCACGCGGCCCCCTTGTTCAGCGTCTCATGACAACGTCACGAGACATGAGGCGAGTGCCTTACTTGTTGCCCCAGCACAAGTCTGTGCCAGTTTTGACGTCTTTGCTGTCCACGCCAGGCAAGGCCTTGGCGGCAATCAAGGTCACGCCTGTGTCGGTGTAACCGCTGACTTTTTTGCCTGTCTTGGCGTATTCCACGCCCGCTGCCACACCCATCGCAGCCATGCGTAAGGGGTATTGCTGAGAAGTCGCAGCAATCACGCCAGCGCCCACGTCTTTGATGCCAGCGCAGCCGCCGTCCACCGACACGATCAACACACCCTTTTCTTTGCCAGCGGCTTTGAGTGCGTTGTAAGCACCCGCAGCAGCAGGTTCGTTGATGGTGTAGACCACGTTGATGTCGGGGTTCTTTTGCAAGCAGTTTTCCATGCCGGTTTGGCCTTTGGCGCGGTCACCGAAGCTGTCGGCCATACACACCACTTCAGCAGGCTTGGCCAGCTCGTTGCTCTTGGCATCCAGAGATGTCAAACCGTAGCCTTGCAAGAAACCGTTGTGGCGCTGTGCGCCCACGGGGTGACCTGGGAACAAATCGAGGGTGGCGATGACGGGCTTTTTACCGCCCAATGCGGCCTTGGCGTATTGGCCAATGAACACACCGGCTTTGTAGTTGTCGGTGGCGAACAAGGCGTCCGTGGCGTTGGCGGGTTCGGTGGGGCTGTCCAAGGCGATGACCATCACGCCTTGTGCTTGCGCCTTCTTGATGGCGGGCACGATGGCTTTGGAATCGCTGGGGGTGATCAAAATGGTTTTGGCACCGGCGGCGATCATGTTTTCCATGGCGGTCACTTGGCCTGCGTTGTCGCCGTCGGCCTTGCCGGCCGCAGACAACACTTTTGCGCCCAATTTCTTAGCTTCAGCTTGTGCGCCCTCTTTCATCTTGACGAAGAAAGGGTTGGTCTCGGTTTTGGTGATCAAGCCGATCACGGGTTCAGCGGCGTAGGCGCTGGTCGCAGCCAGCACAACAGCGGACAGCATCAGTTTGGGGGCAATTGATTTCATGGAGTCTCCAGATGGTTTGTTGGACATCGCCAGCGCTTTTTGCGCCGCGGTGTAACTGTAAAACAAGTCGACTAACTAAATCAACTTGGTTTAGTTAGTACATTCCCTAAGGTCTTGCGATCCAAAATGCAGGCATGCTCTCAGCTCTGTCAAAAATAACAATTTAAGGAATAAAACGTGCTCAAAGGCATCGACCCCATCCTCACCCCAGAACTGCTGATGCACCTGTGCGCCATGGGCCACGGCGAATGGGTGGCCGTGGTGGACGCCAACTTCACGGCCGACTTTTTGGCCCACGGAAAACCCGTGGTGCGCCTGCCCGGCTTGAGCTTGGCGCGCGTCAGCCAAGCCGTGCTGTCGGTATTTCCGCTGGCCGCAGACGTGGCCCGACCCGCTGCGTACATGCAGGTGTGCCACAGCGCCGCCCACCACCGCACAGCGGCGCAACAAGACGTTGTGGATTTGGTGGCCCAAGCAGGTTTGAGCGAGGCGCAAGTAGAAGCCGTCGAGCGCTATGCGTTTTACGAAAAAATCAAAGGCGCCAGTTTGATCGTGCAAACCGGCGAAGGCACAGCCTACGGCAACGCGATGTTTTGCAAAGGCGTGATCTTGTTATGAAAACCATGCGTGGGTCTAACCACACGGGCATGCGCCAATTCAATGAGCGCACGGTGCTGCGCGCCATTCGGCATGCAGGCGCCATTCCCAAAGCCGACTTGGCGCGGCTCACGCAACTGTCGACCCAAACGGTGTCGATCATCGTCAACCGTTTGCTCGACGATGGGCTGCTGCTCAAGCAAGACCGCATTCGCGGCAAGATGGGCCAGCCCTCAGTGCCGTTGTCCATCAACCCAGACGGTGCGTACAGCATTGGCCTGCAAGTGGGCCGCCGCAGCTTGGAAGTGGTGGTCACCGACTTCGTGGGACAAATGCGGCACCAGTGGCAGCAAAGCTACGCCTACCCCTCACCCACCGAGGTGCTGCCCAAAATCAAAGAAGGTTTGAAGCTCATGCAACGGCGCATGGGCGCTGACGCGTGGTCGCGCACCGTGGGCATTGGCTTGAGTGCGCCACTGGCCATGCACCAATGGGGCGACTTGATGGGCCCCGAGGCAGGCAAAGCCATGGTCGATTGGGAGCACCTCGACTTGGTGCAAGAAGTGCAAGCCATGTCACCCCTGCCCGTGGAATTTGCCAAAGACACCACGGCGGCCTGTGTGGCTGAGTTGGTACAAGGCCTGGGCCGCGATGTGCCCAACTTTTTGTATGTGTATGTGGGCACCTTCGTCGGCGGCGGCTTGGTGATGGACGGGCACATCGTCAACGGGCCGCGTGGCAACGCGGGCGCCATCGGCTCATTGCCCATGCCACGCGGCGATGGCCTCAAACATCCGCAATTGCTAGAGCGCGCCTCGGGCTGGCAGCTCGAACAAACCTTGATGGCCGCAGGCCACGACCCGCTGCTGGTGCAACAAGACCGCATCATGGACGCCGCTTATGAAACTTGGACCCAGCCTTGGCTCACCCAAGCCGCCCAAGCACTGGCCATGACCGTGACCAGTGCCGCTGCCCTGCTCGACCTCGATGCCGTGGTGATTGATGGCTCACTCAACCCGCTGCTCATGCAAGCCTTGATCGCCCAAACACAGCAGCACTTGGCCGACTTCAGCTTTGACGGCATTCTTCATCAGCCCCAAATTTTGGCGGGCCGTGTGGGCAGCCACGCTCGCGCTTTGGGTGGCTCGCTGCTGCCCCTGCATGCGCAATTCTTTCCTGACAAAGATATTTTCTTGAAGCAAGACAACGCGGTTTGATCTAACTGGGCTTGTGCGCGGCCACACACCGTGCGGCCGCCAAGTCCCAGCCGCCCCAGCCACAACTCTTGAAAAATACTGGCCCTGTGCGCGCTGCATGGCGCTGGGCCGCGGCTTGCCACATCGGTGTCTGGCACACCACATCACTCAACGTGGGCCATGCCGCCACATCCAGCCCCGCTTGCAAGAAATCGCCCGCTTCATGGTCTGCATCGCGGGTGTCCACCACCAGCATGCCGGTGCTCGCCACATGCTGGCAAACGTCTGCCGACCACTCCACCATGCGTGGCGTGAACGCGCCCACGGCCGACACAAAGGCATCGTCTCGGGGGCGCGCCGTCATCACCACCTGCTGTGCGGGCGTGGTGGTGATCACCAGCGGGCACTCGGCCAAGGCCGCGTTGGGGTCGTCCACCCGACGCGCCTTCATCCCCAAACGCTCGGCATGGCCGACCAAGGCGTCCGCACTGGCGGCAGAGCGCGAGGCGATCCAAACTTCTTTCACGCCAAGACCTTCATGAAATGCTTCTAAGTGAGACAGGCCTTGCACACCCGCACCCACAATCAGCAACGGCCCCTCCTTGCGCGGGGCCAGCTTTTGCGCAGCCAACAAAGACACTGCCGCAGTGCGCCGCGCCGTGACCGTGGGGCCATCCATCAAGGCGACGCGTTGCCCCGTCGCCACATCAAACACGACGATGTCGCCTTGGATGGTGGGTAAGCCCTGTTGGGCGTTTTGGGCGATGAAGGTGATCAGCTTGGTCATCGCCACACGCGCGTCGGCCGCAGGCATGACGAACAAACTGCCGCCCCCCTGCAAGGGTTGAACCAGGCGAGCGGGCACATGAACGCTGGGGTCTTGCAGCAAGCGTTCGATTTCGCGGGTGAGCGCGGCATACGGCAGTGCATCGGCGGTTTGTTGTGGGCTTAGGGTGCGCGGTGTGAAGGCAGTCATGTCGCTAAGTTTAGGCTCGGCAGTCCGCGCTGCGGCGCTCAGGGATTGCCCGATTGCGGGTCTGCACACGGACACTACATTGGTCTTCATCATCGATAGAGGCCAACACCATGAAAATTCGAGAGCTCGCCACCGGTTTGCAATTTCCTGAAGGCCCCGTCGCCATGGACGATGGCTCTGTGTTGTTGGTCGAAATTGCCCGAGGCACCCTCACGCGGGTGACCGTCGATGGACAGGTTCACGTGGTGGCTGATTTAGGCGGGGGCCCCAACGGCGCGGCCATCGGCCCCGATGGCGCGGTATACATCTGCAACAACGGTGGCTTTGCATGGACGCGCGACCCCGGCAACTACTTGCGCCCCATTGGGCAAGCGCATGACTATTCAGGCGGTCGCATCGAGCGCGTCAACCTGCACACCGGCAAAGTTGAGCGGCTGTATGAACAAGTCGATGGCATCGGTTTGCGCGGCCCCAACGACCTCGTGTTCGATGCACACGGCGGCTTTTACTTCACCGACCTCGGCAAAGTGCGCGAACACGAGATGGACAGGGGTGGCCTTTTTTATGCGCAACCCAGTGGCTCTGGCATACACGCTGTGGCAAAGCCCGTGATGACGCCCAATGGCATTGCACTGTCGCCCGATGGCCAAACGCTTTATTACGCTGAAACCGAGGGCGCTCGGTTGTGGGCCTTCGATGTGACAGCCCCAGGCCAGCTTCGCAAAGACCCGTGGCCCTCCCCCCAAGGCGCACGCATGGTGGTCGCCTCGCCCGCGAACCATTGGCAAAGGTTCGATTCGATGGCGGTCGATGCCGAGGGCAATGTGTGCGTGGCGACGCTGATGCACGGCGGCATTTCAATCGTCAGCCCAGACGGCCAACACGTGCAGCATGTGCCTTTGCCAGACCCGTTCACCACCAACATCTGTTTTGGTGGGCCCAACCGGCGAACGGCCTACATCACCTTGTCTGCCACGGGGCGCTTGGTGGCCATTGACGATTGGCCTACGGCAGGACTTGCGCTGAATTACAACGCGTAGAAGACGCACCTTTGATCTGCACTCCGCTGGCTTATTGACTGAGCAATTGAATGTATCCCGCATAGCTGAAAGTGCGGTTCTTTTTTTGACCTGTCAGCTCGGTCAAAATGCCTAATTCTTCCAATAGCTTGATCGCTGTATTCGCCGTGGGAAACGTGGTCTGCACGGCCTCGCACACCCGATCCACCGACAGGCGTGGCATGGTGGGCAGCAGTTCAAACAAGCGGTAACTGACGGCATTGGCTTTGGGATGCGCCAATAAACGCCGACGGTCATTGGCAACCAAGCTGGCAAGTGCCACCACGGCGCGCTCTGACTGTGCGGCGGCGTTTTGCACCGCTTCCAGGAAAAACTGCACCCATCCCTCCCAATCACCGTCCGTGCGGATGGCCGACAAACGACGGTAATACTCCGACTGGTGTTGCTTGAGGTAGCCACTCAAGTACATCAACGGCTCCGGCAGCAACTGCCAATGCTCCAACAAAGAGGCAATCAACAAACGGCCAATACGGCCATTGCCATCGAGGTATGGGTGAATGGTTTCAAACTGCGCATGCACCAAAGCCACGCGCACCAAGGCGGGCAAATCTGTTTGCTCAGCATGAATAAAACGCTCCAGATCGGTCAACAACGCGGGCACTTGATCAGCAGGGGGCGGCACAAACACAGCATTGCCCGGCCGAGTGCCACCAATCCAGTTTTGCGACCTCCGAAGCTCACCCGGTTGTTTGCCTGAGCCGCGAGCGCCATCCAGCAAGCGACGATGCGCCTCACTGAGCAGCCGCACACTGATGGGCAAACCTTGCGGACTTCGCAACTGCGCTTGCACCCACTGAAACGCCTGCAAGTAGTTGGTCACCTCTTCCACGTCGTCGGTGTTGCTGATGGCAAGTCCGGCTTCGTCGTCAAACAAATCGACCAAAGTGGCCTGCGTGCCCTCGATTTGCGATGTCATCAATGCCTCTTGGCGAATGGCGCTGTAAAGCAACCAGTCCACAGACGGCACCAGTCCAGCAACCGCTGACAGGCGCTGCAAAGCCATGACCGCCGCATCATTGTGGGTGCGCCAAACGGCATCCGCCAGCACCGGCTCTGTGGGTGGAAGTGCATGCGGAATAAACGCACGCACGGGCTCACCCAAGGTTGTAGATACTGCATAAGTACCAGTGATGCGTGTCATAAATATATTTTTAAATACGGAGAAAAGATATTAAAGAAATCTTTAATACGAGTCAACCATTTTAAAGCTGGCTTTAATTTGATGGCGCATGACTTTCACACCCAAGATAGATGCTGCAGCCAGAAAAAGTAACCAAGTTACCTATTTATGAGGATTTACCCGTAACATCCTTGCATGCATCATGAAACTAAGTTACATTCATGCCCATGCTAGATCGCATCAAATCGACGCTCGCCTCTTTAGCCCCTGCCGAACAACGTGTGGGTAAGTTGCTGTTGAGCGACCCGCGCACGTTTGCGGGCTTGCCGGTGGTGGAGTTGGCCGAGCGCGCGCAGGTCAGCAAGCCCACGGTGGTGCGGTTTTGTCGCAGCGTGGGTTACGAAGGTCTGAGCGATTTCAAGCTCAAACTCGCAGGCAGTCTCAGCGAAGGCGTGCCCTTCATCCACCGCAACGTGGGCACAGCCGACACCACGGGCGATGTGTTGGTTAAGGTGATCGACAACACGGTGGCTGCGTTTTTGAAGTACCGCAACGACGCCTCTACCGCCGCCATCGACAAAGCGGTGGACGCCATCGCGCTGGCCCACGCGAACAAAAACCGCCTGGAGTTTTTTGGCGTCGGTAACTCCGGCATCGTGGCGCAAGACGCGCAACATAAATTTTTCAGGCTGGGTTTTCACACCATCGCGCACAGCGATGGGCATTTGCAAATCATGAGCGCCTCGTTGCTCGGCCCCGGCGATTGCTTGGTGGTCGTGTCCAACTCCGGGCGCACCCGTGACTTGCAAGACGCCTGTGAAATTGCCCGCAAAAACGGCGCGACCACCGTGGTCATCACCGCCTCGGGCTCGCCCTTGGCCAACGCCGGACACATTCACCTCGCGGCCGATCATCCCGAGAGTTACGAACGCTTTAGCCCCATGGTGTCGCGCTTGCTGCACCTGATGATCATCGACGTGTTGGCCACCTCGGTGGCGCTGCGCATTGGCAGTGCGCAGCTGCAGCCTTTGCTGCGCAACATGAAACAAAACCTCTTGAACAAACGTTACTCATGAACACGACCCCCATTGAAACAGGCGCACTCGACATCGTGATTTTTGGCGGTGCGGGCGACTTGTCGTTTCGCAAACTCTTGCCCGCGCTGTACATGGCGCATTTGCACAGCCGCCTCTCCCCTGAGACCCGCATCGTGGCGGTGGGGCGTCAGAGCTGGTCGCGCGAGGAGTACCTCGACTTCATCGACAAAAACTCGCCCCAGTTCATCGAAAAAAATGCCTTCACCCCTGCCGATTGGCAGCGCTTCATGGCCCGTTTGGTCTATGTGAGCCTCGACGTCACCGCTGCCAGCGACTACGCCAAACTCAAAGCCGTGTGCGACGCGCCGATGGTGCGCGTGTTTTATCTGGCCACAGCGCCCAGCCTGTTCACGCAAATTTGCGCCAACTTGTCGGCTGCCGGTTTGGTGGACGCACAGTCGCGCGTGGTGTTAGAAAAACCATTGGGCACCGACCTCGCCTCGGCCCGCGCCATCAACACCGATGTGGCCCGCTATTTTGACGAACAGCAGATTTACCGCATCGACCACTACCTCGGCAAAGAAACCGTGCAAAACCTGATGGTGCTGCGCTTTGGCAACGCCATTTTTGAGCCCCTGTGGCGCGCGCCCTACATCAAGAGCGTGCAAATCACCGTGGCCGAAAGCGTGGGCGTGGGCAGCCGCGCTGGCTTTTACGACGGCGCGGGCGCCATGCGCGACATGGTGCAAAACCACTTGTTGCAGCTGCTGTGCATCGTGGCCATGGAGCCACCGATCTCGTTGGGCGCTGACGATGTGCGCGACGAAAAACTCAAAGTTTTACGCTCGCTGCGCAAGATGGATTTGGCCGACATCAAGCGCGACACCGTGCGCGGCCAATACACCGCAGGCGCCTCGGAAGGTGCCGCCGTCAAAGGCTATTTGGAAGAAGACAACGTGCCTGCGGGCAGCCGCACCGAAACCTTTGTGGCCTTGCGCGCACAAATCAACAACGCGCGTTGGGCCAATGTGCCCTTCTTCTTGCGCACCGGCAAGCGCATGCAAAAGCGCCAGTCCGAAATCATCATCGAGTTCGCCGATCAGCCCTTCTCTATTTTTGGCACCACGGCGCACCACGAACCCAACCGCCTCATCATCAGCTTGCAGCCTGAAGAGTCGATTCAGTTGGAAATGATGGTCAAAGAGCCGGGCACAGGCATGTCGCTGCACCCCGTCAAACTCGGCCTCGATTTGCAGCAATCGTCGGACAAGCGCCGCGCCGAAGCGTACGAGCGTTTGTTGATGGACGTCATCAAAGGCCGCCTCACGCACTTCATGCGCCGCGACGAATTGGAAGCGGCATGGATGTGGGTCGAGCCCATCTTGGACGGCTGGCAAGCCTTGGACGACAAGCCTCGTAATTACTCAGCAGGCAGCTGGGGCCCCGCCGCCTCGTCGGCGCTGATGGCGCGCGAAGACTTGTCTTGGTTTGAGGAAGTCTGATGTCGGCTGCCCACGCCCTTCACACCACCGCACCTTTTTGGCAAGCGCAGCCGCTGCCCCAAGTGACGGTGCAGCAAGTCGCCGCAGACGCGCTCAATGCGCGTTTGGCCCAAGACATTGCACAACGCCTGAACGCCGCCATTGACGCACGCGGATTTGCCGTGCTCAGCGTGTCGGGCGGCAAATCGCCCATCGCCTTGTTTGAAGCCTTGCGCGTGCAAGCCATTGATTGGGCCAAGGTACGCGTGACCTTGGTGGACGAACGCTGTGTGCCCCACACCCACCCCGACAGCAACGCCCTGCTGGTGCAAACCCATTTGCTGCAAGGCTTGGCCGCGCAAGCGCGGTTGGTACCGATGGTGCGCACAGCCACCCACGACACGCACGAACGCAATGCAAGCGACGTACCCAACATCACCAACGTGCCGTTGTTATCGCCCGTGGTGCAAGCCAAAGTGGCTGGCATCGCCTTGGTGGCCGCAGGCATTGCCGATGTGTTGGTGCTGGGCATGGGCAACGATGGCCACACCGCCTCGCTGTTCCCCGACGCGCCCAATTTGCAAGACGCTTTAGACACCCGCAACACCCAAGCTTGCGTGGCGATTGAGCTGGCCCATCCGCCCGCCAACGCCCCGTATGCGCGGGTGACGCAAACCCTCGCGCACATCCTCAGTGCGCGTCACATCGTGCTGCCGCTCAGCGGCGCCGAGAAACACAACACCTTGCAACAGGCTTGGGGTCAGCGCGATCCGCGCTACCCCGTGTCTTACGTGTTGCACCAAACACAAACCCCCGTCGCACTTTGGCTGACCCCATGACCACACCTACCCCCATGCACGTCAACTTGCACGCCACCTTGGCGGCTGTCACCTCACGCATCGAACAACGCAGCGTGGCTTCACGCCAAGCCTATTTGGCCGTGCTGGCCAAAGCCAAAAAGCCCGGCCCCTACCGCGGCGGCATGGGTTGCGCCAACGCCGCCCACGCCTACGCGGCCATGCCCGCCAACGACAAGTTGGTGCTGCGCCAAGAACGCCAGCCCAACGTGGGCGTCATCACCGCCTACAACGACATGCTCTCGGCCCACCAGCCGTACGAGCACTACCCCGAAAAAATCCGTGCCGCCGCACGCGATGCCGGTGCCACCGCGCAAGTGGCGGGTGGCGTGCCCGCCATGTGCGACGGCGTCACCCAAGGCGAAGACGGCATGGAGTTGTCGCTGTTCTCGCGCGATGTGATCGCCTTGGCCACCGCCGTGGGTTTGTCGCACAACGTGTTTGACGCCGCCATGTTCTTGGGCGTGTGCGACAAGATCGTGCCTGGCTTGTTCATGGGCGCCTTGCAGTTTGGTCATTTGCCTGCGGTGTTTGTGCCCGCAGGCCCCATGACTTCGGGCTTGTCGAACGACGAAAAATCTAAAGTGCGTCAGCAATACGCGCAAGGCTTGGTCGACCGCGAAACTCTGCTCGAAGCCGAACAAGCGGCCTACCACGGCGCTGGCACCTGCACGTTTTATGGCACCGCCAACTCCAACCAAATGTTGATGGAGATCATGGGCCTGCACCTGCCCGGCTCGTCTTTTGTGAACCCAGGCACACCCTTGCGCGAAGCGCTCACCGTCGCCGCCGTGCAACGAGCCGTGGCGCTGTCGCAAGACAAAGAGACGGGCATGGGCTACCAAATCAACGCCAAAGTGGTGGTGAACGGCATCGTCGGTTTGCTGGCCACAGGCGGCTCGACCAACCACACCATGCACCTGATTGCCATGGCCCGCGCGGCAGGCTTGATCGTCAACTGGGACGACTTTTCTGAGCTCTCAGGCGTGGTGCCTTTGCTCGCCCGCGTTTACCCCAACGGCAGTGCCGATGTGAACCACTTCCAAGCCGCTGGCGGCATGGGCTACCTCATCAGCCAGCTGCTCGGTGCGGGCTTGTTGCACAACGATGTGCAAACCATCATGGGCCACGGCTTGCACCGCTACACCGTGGAGCCTTGGCTCAACGATGGTCAATTGGCTTGGCGCGATGTGCCTGCGCAATCCGCCGACGAGGCCGTGTTGCGCCCCTACACCCAGCCCTTCAGCGCCGATGGTGGCTTGCGTTTGATGCAAGGCAACTTGGGCCGTGCGGTGGTGAAAGTCTCGGCCGTGAAGCCTGAGCACCGCCAAGTGCGCGCCGCCGCCGTGGTGGTGACTGATCAAAAAGAACTGGCCCAACTCTTCAAAGACGGCCAGTTGGAACGCGACTTTGTGGCCGTGGTGCGCAACCAAGGCCCGCAAGCCAACGGCATGCCCGAGTTGCACAAGCTCACGCCCATCTTGGGCGTGTTGCAAGACAAAGGCTTCAAAGTGGCCTTGGTCACCGACGGCCGCATGTCGGGCGCGTCCGGCAAAGTGCCCGCCGCCATTCACCTCAGCCCCGAAGCCATGAACGGCGGCAACATTGCCAAAGTCCAAAACGGCGACATCATCAGCCTCGATTGCGATGCCCAAACCCTGACGCTCGAAGTCAGCGCTGCAGACTTGGCCACCCGCACCGCCGCCGCACCCGATGTGTCGGCTTACCAACGTGGCACAGGCCGCGACCTCTTTGCGCTGTTCCGCGACAACGCGGCGCATGCCGAAGACGGCGCATCGCCTTTGCTGGCGCACGTCGCTTAAAGCGTGGCATCAGCCGCTTTTTAAGCCAACCGCTCACCCACCATTTACCCATCAGCCAAGCGTTTCAAACGTTCAACTGCTTCGCATCAAAGTCATGACACACACCAACCCAGCTTTCAGCCGCCCCGCCTTCAACTCACGCGTGGTGCCGGTCATCGTCATCACCCACCCCGACCAAGCCGTGCCCATGGCACACGCGCTGCTCGAAGGTGGCGTGGATGTGATGGAAATCACCTTGCGCCATGCCGCAGGCCTGCCCGCGATTGAGCAAGTCGCCAAGCATGTGCCGCAGATGCATGTGGGCGCAGGCACCGTCACCCGCGCCGCAGAAATGGCACGCGTGCAAGCCGCAGGTGCCAGCTTTGCGCTCTCACCCGGCATGACCGACGCGTTGGTGCAGGCCGCCATAGATTGCAAGCTGCCCTTCATGCCCGGCGTGATGACGCCTGGTGAAGTGATGGCCGCACGCGACTACGGTTTTGGCGTGGTCAAACTCTTCCCCGCCGCACAAGCCGGTGGCTTGGCCATGCTCAAAGCCTTGGGCGGCCCTTTGGGCGACATGCGTTTTTGCCCCACCGGCGGCGTGTCGCTGGCCAACATGGGTGAGTTCTTGAAGCAACCCAACGTGGCCATGGTCGGCGGCTCATGGCTCACGCCCGTCGACGTGGTCGAGCGCGGCGACTGGGCCGAAATCACACGCTTGGCGCGTGAAGCCACAGCGGCAGCCAACGCCTGAACCCACCAGAATTAATTCAAGGCCGTTGAAGAACTTTCATCGGCCCGGCCTAAGAACCCCTCTTAATTTGACGAAAATTCACACATGACCACCTTCGTCCCGCCCCAACACCGCACGGCTTGGAAAGCCCTCCAAAGCCTGTCTGACAGCACGCTGCCGCATTTGCGCGACCTGCTGAAAACGCCACACCGCCACGAACAACTGCAAGCCAGTGGCGCAGGCATCACCATCGAGTACGAGCGTCAACGCGTCAACGAGGCTGTGCTGCAACAGCTGCTGGCCTTGGCCGATGAATCGCAAGTCATGCAACAAGCGCAAGCGATGTTTAAGGGCGAGCCCATCAACGCCACCGAACAGCGCGCCGTGTTGCATGTGGCCTTGCGTGGCAGCCATGTGCCCAACCCACCGTGGGGCCGTGAGATTTCCAAACAAGTGGCGCACGAACTGCACCGCGTGTGCACCTTCGCTGAAAAAGTGCGCGAAGGCCAAATGAAAGGCTATGGCGGCGAGTCCATCACCGACGTGGTGAACCTCGGCATTGGCGGCTCCGACCTCGGCCCGCGCATGACCACCGAAGCGCTCAGCCACTTGACCCGTGACAGCTTCAAAAACAAAGTGCGCGTGCACTACGTGTCCAACGTGGATGCGTGGAGCCTGTACACCACCCTCGCCCACCTCAACCCCGCACGCACCGCCTTTGTGGTGCAAAGCAAAACCTTCACCACGCAAGAAACCATGACCTTGGCAGCCTCGGCCAAGCGTTGGTTGAACGACGGCGGCTGCCCGTCCGATCAACTGCACCAGCATTTGGTGGCCGTGACCGCCAGCCCCAAACTCTCGGCGGCGCAGGGCTTTACCGCGGAGCACACCTTTGGTTTTTGGGATTGGGTGGGTGGCCGTTACTCCGTGTGGTCGGCCATTGGTTTGCCCTTGGCCATCTCGATTGGTGCTTTCGCGTTTCAAGACATGCTCTTGGGCGCACGCGCCATGGACGAGCACTTCATGACGGCGCCCAAAGAACAAAACCTGCCGCTGTTGATGGCCTTGTTGGGCGTGTGGAACCGCAACTTTTTAGGCGCCACCACGCACAACATCGCGCCTTACGCGTCGCCCTTGGGCAAGTTCGCCTCGTTCTTGCAGCAAATGGACATGGAGTCCAACGGCAAGCGCACCCACATCGATGGCAGCCCTGTCGAAGTGGGCACCTCGCCCGTGTTGTGGGGCGGGTTGGGCATCGACGGCCAACACGCTTACTTTCAGTTGATCCACCAAGGCCAGCATTTGGTGCCCATGGACTTCATTGGCCTGCGCACCGAGCGCAGCCCCCTGCCATTTGCGGCTGAACACCACCGCGTGGTGTTGCTCAACATGCAGGCCCAAGCGCAAGCCTTGGCGATGGGCCGCAGTTTGGAAGAAACCGTGCAAGAAATGCGCGACAGCGGCACCGACGAAGCCGAGGTGCAACGCTTGGCCCCGCACCGCAGCTACCCCGGCAACGTGCCCAGCACCACCATTTGGGTGGACGCACTGACCCCCCGCAGCATGGGCGCCTTGATGGCCTTGTACGAGCACAAAGTGTTCTGCCAAGCCGCCATTTGGGGCATTCACGCCTACGACCAATGGGGGGTGGAATTGGGCAAGAAGATGGCCAAAGACATTGAAGCCGCTGACGCCGAACGCCTGAAAGACTGATGCATGTTTGAGTCCCGCGACCCCGCCGTGAGCCACTGCGCGGCCTACCCCCGTTTGCTCGGTGACATCGGCGGTACCAATGCACGTTTTGGCTGGCAAGCCGCTGAGAACGGGCCCATCGACCATGTGCAAGTGTTGCCCTGCGCAGAGCATGCCTCGTTGCTAGAGGCGGCGCAAAGCTACTTGCGTGACCAGCAGTTGAGCGCCCCCCCCTGCGCCGCTTTCGGCATTGCCAACCCCGTCACAGGCGACCAAGTGGCCATGACCAACCACCACTGGAAGTTCTCGGTCACCGCGCTGCGTGAAGGCTTGGGCGTGTCGCGGTTCTTGTTGCTCAACGACTTCACCGCCTTGGCGTTGTCGCTGACGCAGTTGCCCGTGGGCAGCAAAGTGCAAGTGGGCGGCGGTCAAGCTGCGCTAGACGCGGCGATCGGCTTGATTGGCCCTGGCACCGGTTTGGGCGTGTCGGGCCTGTTCCCCGTGGGCTACCAAAACAAATGGATGCCCATCGCCGGTGAAGGCGGTCACGTCAGCTTGACCGCCACCACCGAGCATGAGTTTGCGGTCATCCAACAACTGCAAAAACGTTACGGCCATGTGTCGGCAGAGCGCGTCATCTCAGGCGCGGGTTTGGTCGATCTGTACCACGCGCTGTGCGATTTGAAAGATGGCCACGGCAGAGAAATCACCACCCCCGCCGAAGTACTAGAGCGCGCCCAAGAAGTCCCCACCTCCACCGCCAACGAAGCGCTCGACATGTTCTGCGGCTTCCTAGGCGCCGTCGCTGGCGATTTGGCCTTGACCTTGGGCGCACGCGGTGGCATCTACATTGGCGGCGGCATCGTGCCACGCTTGGGTGAACGCTTTGCATCCTCGCCCTTTCGCGAACGCTTTGAAGCCAAAGGCCGCTTTAAAAAATACCTGCAAGACGTGCCCACATGGGTCATCCACAGCCCTGTTTCGCCCGCCTTGCAAGGCGCCTCGCAAGCGCTGTCGCTCACGCAGTGGGTCTGACACGTTTCTTCAGCTGAGGGCTCACAAGGCCTGACGCACTTTTTCACTCCTCACACCATCGAGCCTCGCATGACTGACAAAACCCCTTCAGCCAAAGCCAAACTGTCTGCCGCTGCACGCGCCACACAAATCGCCAAAAACAATGAGCGTCCGCTGGTCGAAGACATTCGCCTGTTGGGCCGCATTTTGGGCGACGTGATTCGCGAGCAAGAAGGCCGCGAGTCGTACGAGTTGGTCGAGCAAGTGCGCAAACTCTCGGTCGCCTTTCGCCGCGATGCCGACGCCGACGCCGACAAAGCGCTCAAAAAACTACTCGCCTCGCTCAGCGGCGAAGCCACCGTCAGCGTGATTCGCGCCTTCACCTACTTCAGCCACTTGGCCAACTTGGCCGAAGACCGCCACCACATTCGCCGCCGCGCCATCCACGAGCGCGCGGGTGACACGCAAGAAGGCAGCTTGTCGGTGGCACTGAGCCGACTCAAAGCAGCGGGCATCGCGCCGAAAAGCATTGTGCAAACGCTGGCACACAGCCATGTGTCGCCCGTGCTCACCGCCCACCCCACCGAGGTGCAGCGCAAGAGCATCTTGGACGCCGAGCGTGGCATTGCCGTGCTGCTGGGTGAGCGCGATGACATCCAATCTCGCGCCCTGCCGCAGGCCAGCGCCAAATCCAAAACCGTGCCCGACGCTTTGGCCCTGCGCGAGTTGGCCGCCAACGAACTGCAAATTCGCGCCCGCGTGTTGCAACTGTGGCAAACGCGCCTGTTGCGCTTCACCAAACTCACCGTGTCTGACGAGATTGAAAACGCGCTGAGCTACTACGAAGCCACGTTCTTGAGCGAAATTCCCAAGCTCTACGCCGACCTCGAAGCCGAGTTGGGCCACGCCCATGTGCACAGCTTTTTGCGCATGGGGCAATGGATTGGCGGCGACCGCGATGGCAACCCCAACGTCAACGCCGACACCCTGCACTACGCCCTGCGTCGCCAAGCCGATGTGGCGCTGCGCCACTACCTGACCGAGTTGCATTACTTGGGCACCGAGTTGTCCATGTCTGCCATGCTGGTCGATGTCACGCCCGAGATGCAAGCCTTGGCCGAACGCTCGCCCGACACCAACGCCCACCGCCAAGACGAGCCCTACCGCCGCGCTTTGACCGGCATGTACGCCCGTTTGGCCGCCACGCTCAAAGACCTCACCGGTGGCGACGCCGCACGCCACGCTGTGGCGCCGCAAAACCCCTACGCTTCGGCCCAAGACTTGTTGGCTGACTTGCGCGTGATTGCCGAGTCCCTGCAAGCGCAACACGGCAGCGCCTTGATGGCGCAACGCCTCACGCCGCTCATGCGCGCGGTCGAGGTATTTGGCTTTCACCTCGCCACCGTGGACTTGCGCCAAAGCTCTGACCAACACGAGTTGGTCATCGCTGAATTGCTGGCCACCGCAGGTGTGCAAGCGCACTACGCCAAGCTCAACGAAGAACAACGCGTAGCGGTGCTGACGCAGTTGCTGCGCGACGCCCGCCCCCTGCGCGTCATGGGCGCGCCCTACTCAGACCTGGCCCGCAAAGAACTGGCCATTTTTGAAACCGCTCGTGACATGCGCGCTGCCTTTGGCGCCGACGCCATTCGCCACTACATCATCAGCCACACCGAAACCGTGAGCGACTTGCTGGAAGTGTTGTTGCTGCAAAAAGAAACCGGCTTGATGCGCGGCACCTTGGACCACAAAACCTCCACCTGCGATTTGGTGGTGGTGCCCTTGTTCGAAACCATCGACGACTTGCGCCGTGCCGCCGACATCATGGGCGGCTTCTATGCCGTGCCGGGCGTGGCCGATTTGGTCAAACGCAGCGGTGCCGAGCAAGACATCATGTTGGGCTATTCGGACAGCAACAAAGACGGCGGCATCTTCACCAGCAACTGGGAGCTGTACCGCGCCGAGATTGCTTTGGTCGCTTTGTTCGATGGCTTGTTCAAACAACACGACATCACCTTGCGCATGTTCCACGGCCGTGGCGGCACCGTGGGTCGCGGCGGCGGCCCCAGCTACCAAGCCATTTTGGCCCAGCCCCCCGGCACCGTGCGTGGCCAAATTCGACTGACCGAGCAAGGCGAAGTGATTGGCTCCAAATACGCCAACCCCGAAATTGGTCGACGCAATTTAGAAACTTTGGTGGCCGCCACACTCGAAGCCACGATGCTGCAAACCACCAAGCCCGCACCCCAAACCTTTTTGGATGCCGCGCAATGGCTGTCCGAAGCGAGCATGAAGGCCTACCGTGGCTTGGTGTACGACACACCCGGCTTCACCGAGTACTTCTTTGCCTCCACCCCGCTGCGTGAAATTGCCGAGCTCAACATCGGTTCGCGCCCCGCCAGTCGCCCCAAAGAAGGCCAAGCCTCGCCACGCATTGAAGACTTGCGCGCCATTCCTTGGGGCTTCAGCTGGGGCCAATGCCGCCTGACTTTGCCCGGTTGGTTGGGCTTTGGCTCGGCGGTGGACCAGTTCATCCACCACCACCCCACGCTCAGGCCCAAAGACGCGCTGGCTTTGCTGCAAAAAATGCAACGTCAGTGGCCGTTTTTCCGCTCACTGCTCTCCAACCTCGACATGGTCTTGGCCAAGAGCGATTTGGGCTTGGCCTCGCGCTACGCCGAGTTGGTCAGCGACACGCGCTTGCGCAAAAAGATCTTTGCCTTGATCGAAACCGAGTGGCACCGCACCTCCGACGCGCTCAAACAAGTCACGGGTGACAAACAGCGCTTGGTCAACAACGCAGCGCTGGAGCGCTCTATGCGCCACCGCTTCCCCTACATCGACCCGCTGCACCATTTGCAAGTCGAGCTGATTCGCCGCTACCGGGCAGGCTTGCGCCCGCAAGACCGCGATGAGAAAGCCCAACGCGGCATTCACATCTCCATCAACGGCATTGCCGCTGGTTTGCGCAACACGGGCTAAACCCAGCGCTGGGTGCGGTAAATTAGCCCCTATGGCCCATTTACTGATTGTTGAAGACGACGACTTGCTGCGTGACGGCTTGACGGACCTGTTTCGCCAAGCCGGTCACACCGTGGACCACTGCGCAGACGGCCTCAGCGCACAAACGCTGTTGAGCGACCTCGTGGTTGACGCCGTACTGCTCGACTTGGGACTGCCCAAACTCGACGGCATGGCCTTGCTGAAATGGCTGCGACTTCGCTTCGAAAGCCTGCCCGTGATGATCTTGACCGCGCGCGACGGCGTGGACGACCGCGTCGAAGGCTTGATGGCTGGCGCCGACGACTACCTCACCAAACCCTTCAACAACGCCGAGCTCAGCGCCCGCATGCAAGCCCTGCTGCGCCGCGCCCGATTGCCCGCTTTTCAAAGCAGCGTGGTTGACGACCACGACACCAAACAGGCGCTGGAGATTGACCCCGACCTGCCACGCATGCGCATCAACGGCCATGCCACCGACTTGACGCAGCGCGAGTGGGAACTGCTGCGCTTGCTGCACCAACGCCTCAACCAAGTGGTGAGCCGCGACGATGTGGCCGCCGCGTGGCAAAGCGAATCGGCAGAGCCGACAGCGTCGAATGCGCTGGAGGTGTATATCCACCGCCTGCGCCGCAAGCTCAATGGCTCTGGCCTGAACATTCGCAACGTGCGCGGCTTGGGCTACATGCTGGAACCGGTGTGAGCCAACCCAGCTTGTCGTTGCGCCGCCAGTTGTTGCTCTGGCTGCTGTTGCCCCAACTGGTGCTGTGGTTGGGCGGCGGTGCGCTGACCTACCGCATTGCACGCAATTACGCAGAAAAAGGCTTGGACCAATCGCTGTCGCAGTCGGTGCGCTCGTTGGCACGCCAAGTCAAACCGCTGGGATCGGGCCTGTTGGTGGACTTTCCACGCGCAGCGCAAGCCATCATCGAAGAAGACCCAGCAGATCGCGTGAGCTACATGGTGTCCTCACCGCCCGGCAAGTTTTTGCTCGGCAACCAAGCGTTTCCCGAGCCACCCAACACAAGCGCGCCAGTGAATGCCCCCGACGCGCCCGTGTTTTATCGCATGGAACTCGCGGGCAAGCCCATGCGCGCCGTGTCTTTAGAAGTGGCCTACGGTGACGCTGAAACCCCGCAGCGCTTGCGTGTGCAGTTGGCCAAAAGTTATGTCGCGCGCGAGCGCATTGCCGAAGAACTGGTGGCTGATTTGCTGGCCCCACTGCTGCTCTTGGGCGTGGTGCTGAGCATCTTGGTGTACGCCGGTATCAAACGGGGCATGGCGCCGCTGACCAAGCTTGAAAAGCAACTGCAAGAACGCTCGGTGTCTGAACTCACGCCCTTGGAGCTGACCACCGCCCCGACCGAAGTGCATGCGTTGGTGGCCTCGATCAACCGCTTGCTGCTGGCTGTGCGACGCAATGTGAGCCAAGAAAAGCGCTTCATCAACGATGCGGCCCACCAACTGCGCACGCCCTTGGCTGGGCTGATCAACCAAACCGATTTGGCGCTGGGCGAGCCCGATGCCTCCTTGCTCAAAGCGCGATTGCACAAAGTGCATGCTGGCGCCCAACGCAGCGCGCACTTGGTCAACCAACTGCTGGCCTTGGCGCGCAGTGGCACCGAAGTGCCCATGACGCGTTTGGATGTGGCCAGCCTTGCCCAAGATGTGGCGCGCGAACTGAGCCCACGCGCCGTGGCGCTGAAGGTCGATTTAGGCTACGAAGGCGATGCCCATGTTTGGGTGAATGGCTCGGTGCTGCTGCTGCGCGAAGCCATCACCAACGTGATCGACAACGCGCTGCGCTACGGGGCCGTGGGCGTTGCGCCAGGCAGCGACCCGACCATCACGGTGTCGGTCCGCCAACACGCACACACCTGCGTGCTGGCCATTGAAGACAACGGACTGGGTTTGAGCGATGCACAACGCGAGCAAGCCTTTGAACGCTTTTGGCGCGCCAATGAACTGCCAGGTGGCTGCGGCCTCGGCTTGTCCATCGTGCAAGAAATTGCGCGTCGCCATGGCGGCGAAGCGCGCGTGCTGCCGGTGCAGCCGCAGGGCTTGCGGGTTGAGCTCACGCTCAACGTCGCTTAAACCAGCCTTAAGCCACCCGCAAACCAGAGGCTTGGTCGAACCAAGTGACGTGCTCGACTTGAATGCCCAAACCCACGTTGTCGCCGGGGCGGACTTGGGTTTGCGGCGCGGTACGCACGGTGACCTTGCCAGCGGCTGTGTCGACCACCACAAAGGTGTCAGCACCTGTGGGCTCCACCAAATTCACCACGCCGCGCCAAGGCGCTGCGTCGTCAAAGCTCAGGTGCTCGGGACGCAAGCCCAACAGCGTTGCGCTGCCCGCATGCGTGGGCGCTGTCAGTGCCAACTGAGCGCCTGCAATGTCAAAAGCAGCGCCCCCGTTGGCGGACACGCGGCCTTCGATCAAGTTCATCGTGGGTGAACCAATGAACGTGGCCACGTAGGTGTTGGCAGGTCGGTTGTAAATTTCGTCTGGCGTGCCCAGCTGTTGCAGCACGCCGCCCTTCATCACCGCGATGCGGCTGCCCAAGGTCATGGCTTCGACTTGGTCATGCGTCACATACACGCTGGTGATGCCGCTGAGCTGGTGCAAGCGTTTGATTTCGGCACGCATCTCCACGCGCAGCTTGGCGTCGAGGTTAGACAGGGGTTCGTCAAACAAGAACAGCTGTGGGTTACGCGCCAAGGCACGACCCATGGCCACGCGCTGACGCTGACCACCTGAGAGTTGCGAGGGGCGACGGTCCAGCAAATGCTCAATCTGCAACATGGCGGCCACTTCGGCAATGCGCGCTTGACGCTCGGCCTTGGGCACTTTGCGGATTTCGAGGGCAAAGCCAATGTTCTCGGCCACGCTCATCGTGGGGTACAGCGCGTAGCTCTGAAACACCATCGCAATGTCGCGCTGCGCGGGCGGCACGCCGACCACGTTTTTGTTGCCAATCGAGATGCTGCCTTCGGTGGGCTCTTCCAAACCCGCAATGATGTTGAGCAAGGTGGACTTGCCGCAGCCCGAGGGGCCAACCAAAATCAAGAACTCACCGGGGGCCACGTCGATGTCGATGCGTTTGAGCACCTCCACCGTGTTGTCGCCCTTGCCAAAACACTTGCGGATGCCGCGAATTTCTAATGCTGAAGACATAGTCGTTCCTCTTAACCTTTGACAGCGCCGGCGGTGAGGCCGCGCACAAAATATCGTCCTGCCAGCACATACACCAGCATGGTGGGCAAGCCCGCAATCAACGCAGCCGCCATGTCCACGTTGTAGGCTTTGACGCTGCTGGTGGTGTTGGCCAAATTGTTCAAGCCCACGGTGATGGGCTTGGAGTCGGCGCCGCTGAAGGCCACGCCAAACAAGAAGTCGTTCCAGATTTGGGTGAATTGCCAAATCAAAGTGACCATGACAATCGGCGTGGACATGGGCACGATGATGCGGAAAAAGATCATCCAAAAACCCGCACCGTCCATGCGCGCTGCATTCATCAAGTCTTTGGGAATGCCCGCGTAATAGTTGCGGAAAAACAAGGTGGTGCTGGGCAAACCCGCCAACAAGTGGACCAAGATCAAGCCGCCGATGGAGCTCGACATTCCCAACCAACCCAGCACTTGGCTCATGGGCAACAACACCACTTGGAACGGCATGAACACGCCAAACAACAGCAAGGCAAACAAGGTCTCGCTGCCGCGAAATTTCCACAAACTCAGCACATAGCCGTTGAGCGCGCCCCACGTGGTGGAGATCAAGACCGCAGGTACCGCCATCCACACCGAGTTCCAAAAGAAGGGCTCTAGGCCCGAGCATTGGGCGCCGGTACAGGCCGAGTCCCACGCCAAACGCCAGGCCTCAAAGTTCAAGGCACCGGGCAAGCTGACCAAGCTGTTTTGACGAATTTCTTCGGCGTCTTTGAGCGAGGTCACCAGCATCACATAGAGCGGCGCCAAGAAGAACACAGCGCCCACGAGCAAGGTGACATAGAGCAAAGCACGCCACAGCGTTTGCGCAGAAAAGAACTTAGTGCTCATGGTTTTTGCTCCGCAATTCGCTGTAGAGATAAGGCACGACCAAGGCAGCCACGGTGGCCAACATCATGGTCGCGCTGGCCGCGCCCAAGCCAATTTGTCCACGCGTAAAACTCATGGCGTACATGAAGGTGGCGGGTACATCGGTGGCGTAGCCAGGGCCACCCGAAGTGAGCGCCATGATCAGATCAAAGCTCTTGATGGCCAGATGCGAGAGCACCATCAAGGTCGAGAAAAACACGGGACGCAACGCGGGCAACACGATGCGCCAATAAATACGTGGCAACGAAGCGCCGTCAATCTGCGCCGCTTTGATGATGCTGTCGTCAATGCCGCGCAAGCCCGCCAAAAACAAGGCCATGGCAAAACCTGCCGACTGCCACACACCGGCAATCACCACGCAGTAAATGGCCATGTCGCTCTCGACCCGCCAACTGAAACTGAAGCTGCTCCAGCCCCAGTCGTGCATGAGTTTTTCAAGGCCCATGCTGGGGTTGAGCAACCACTTCCACGCCGTGCCCGTGACCACAAACGACAAGGCCATGGGGTACAGATACACGGTGCGAATGAAGCCTTCGGCGCGCACTTTTTGGTCTAACAAGACCGCCAAAAAGACGCCCAAGGCCATGGCACCAGCGACGTAGCCAATGCCGAAAATAGCGAGGTTTTTCAGGGCGACCCACCAGCGGTCCATCTCCCACAACTTGGCGTACTGCGCCAAACCGACCAACTCGTAGTTGGGCAACATGCGCGAGACGGTGACCGACAACACGCCGTTCCAAATCATGAACCCGTAGATGAACGCAAACCCCAGCACCAAGCCGGGAGCAACCACCATTTTGGGAATCAGCGCTTCTAAGCGATGCTTTTGCATCTTGAGCCTTTGTGATGTTTCAAAAAAGAGAGAAGGGGTTGCCCCCTTCTCTCACCCTCGTCTGTTCAAAACCAAGGTCGATTTACCACCAAACTTCGTATTGGACACCAGCCAAGGTTTGGTTTTTGCGGTTGTTGGTTCCAAACGTACCTTCACCTGCTCCGCCATTGTTGGCATCCGCTGCTGCTTGGTTCCAGTTCGCCTTGGTCACGTAGAAACGCAACTCAGGACGTGACCAGAAATCAGGCGACATGGCGATGGTGGGCGCAATCGTGATTTTGTTCAAACGCTGTGACTGAGCACCATCGCTAAATGAACGCGACGTGGTACCAGCTTCAACCAACATCTTGAAGTTCTTGGTGTACGCGTAGCTGATACGACCGCCCAAAGAGGTGTCTTTGATAGTTTGCGTTGCAGCTGGATCATCCGACTTGGTGGTTTGGTAACCCACAATCGCTTGACCACCGAAACGGCCTGATTGCCAGTTGATGGAATCAGCGATGCGGTTGGTTTTCTTGCCATACACCGTGGTCGAGCTGATGTCACCAAAACGGCCGTTGATGTTGGCGTAGCCGCTGGAGGTTTGCAAGAACACGCTGTTGGTCAAACCGGCCATGCCGAAATTCGACTGGTTGTGGTTGATGGTCAAACCAGAACCGCCGCTGCTCTTCAAGCCAGAGGTGGTCACTGAAGTCAACAACACACGCACTTTGCCGCCGGGGTTGGTGTTGATCTCAGAAATGTCAACGTTGAGTTTGTTGGCAGAGGTGCCGACGGTCATCTTTTTGTCGAATGTGTCGCCGGTTTGCAAAGCGGCCCCCACCTTGACACCACCCACAGACAGGTCGGTGAAACCTGATCCTTGGTTGACGCCGTAGTCCATCAAGAAATGGTCAACGATGTGAACGTCTTGAATACGGAGGCGGCGTTGACCGGCCCAAATCTTGGCTTCGGGTGCAAAGCTCAAGCCCGAGACTTCGACGAAGGCTTGTTCTGTGCCCACATTGCCATCATTCCACTTGGTGGGCATGTAGTCGAGCTTGTACTTCACGCCATCCACTTCAAAAGTTTTGGCGATGTTGACTTCCACACCGTAGTCACCTTCGTTGCCCAAACGGTACTTTTGCAAATCGCCGCCAAGGGTCAAGCCACCTTTGATTTGTTGGTCTTTGTTGTAGCTGTACACGCCACCGCCACGGCTGTAGCCGGTGACTTCAACACCGCCCACATCTGCGGCGAAAGCCGTGGCGCTCAAGCAGCACAGTGCAGCTGCGGCGCAGGTTAGTTTCATTTTCATAGTTGTCTCTCAGGAGTTTTAAAAATCAACAGTCTTGTCTGTTGCTTATTTGGTCGCAGCGGCTGCAACGAGGCGTTTTTGACCATCGTCGATGCTGATCTTGTCGTCGTTCCAGAACTGGCTGACCAAATCTTTGATGGCGCCTTCCGTGGCTGGCGAGATGGCCATGCCGTGGGCAACCGAGGGGACCAAGCCGCCGGTCTTGGCGGTGTCCACGAAGTCTTTGCTGGAGAGCTTGGCGCAGTCGTCGAACTTGGCCATGGACATGTTCAAGCGCACGGGGATGGAGCCCTTGTTCAGGTTGAACACCTCTTGGAAGTCGGTGCTCATGATGGCGGCAGCCAAGTCGCCTTGGGCTTTTTGAGCACTGGCGTCTTTCAGTTTGAACATGGCAAACGAATCGACGTTGAAGGTGTACGACTTGGCCGTGCCAGGAGCGGCTGCGCACAAGAAGTCTTTGCCTGGCTTTTTACCGGCCGCGACAAACTCGCCCTTGGCCCAGTCACCCATGAATTGGAAGCCTGCCTTGCCTTGCATGACCATGGCGGTGGCCAAGTTCCAATCGCGACCTGGGGAGGCGGCATCGGTGTAGCCCTTGATCTTGCGGAAAGTTTCCAAGGACTTTGTCATCGTGGCGCTGTTCAACGCTTTGGGGTCGAGCTTGACCAAGGCGTCTTGGTAAAACTTGGCGCCGCCCACACCCAACACCACCGACTCAAAGGTGGTGAAGTCTTGCCAGTTTTGGCCACCGTGGGCCACGGCGATGAAGCCCGCTTTTTTGATTTTTTCGGCAGCGGCAAAGAACTCGTCATAGTTGGCGGGCATGGTGGCCACGCCTGCTTTTTTCAGCACGTCGGGGTTCGCCCACATCCAGTTCACGCGGTGCACGTTGACAGGTGCGGCCACGTAGCTGCCTTTGTATTTCATGACATTGGCCACGACTTGGGGCAACAAGCTGTCCCACTTTTCGTCTTTGGCGACGCTGTCGAGGTTGGCCAACACACCCTCTTGCGCCCACTCTTGAATGGCAGGGCCTTTGATTTGCGCAGCGGCTGGGGGGTTGCCCGAGACCACACGGCTCTTCAACACGGTCATCGCGTTGTCACCACCGCCGCCGGCGACCGCAAAGTCTTTCCAGCTGTGACCTTTGGACGACATGATTTTTTTCAGTTCAGCGGCCGATTTGGCCTCGCCGCCTGAAGTCCAGTAATGCAACACTTCCACTTCGCCAGCCACAGCGGCCGACACAGACACAGCGGCCACACAGGCCAGAACGATTTGGTTGAATTTCATGGGTTTGTCTCTCGGTTTGAGTTAGAGGGCTCAAGCGTTGGTCTTGAGTGCGTTAATTATTCATTAATTAATTAAACAAAGTTCTAAGGATTTTCCCTAGAAGGTGGGCAAATTACACTGAGTGCATGAACACCTCCACACCACACACCGCCCAAAGACTGGCTGGAAAAGTCAGCATCATCACAGGCGCCGCACAAGGCATTGGCTTGGCAACCGCCCTCAAATTTGCCCATGAAGGCGCCATCGTGGTGCTGTGCGATGTGAAGCAAGCCGCCGTCGACGCGGCGGTGGCGCAGTGCCAAGCCACAGGCGCTGAAGCCGTGGGCTTTGTGGTCGACGTGACCCAGCGCGACATGGTGGATGGCGCCGTCAAAGCGGTGATGGAGCAGTTTGGCCGCATCGATGTGCTGGTGAACAACGCTGGCATCACCCAAGACGCGCGCTTGCAAAAGATGACTTTGGAGCAGTTCGACCGCGTGATCGACGTCAACTTGCGCGGCGTTTTCCATTGCGCACAAGCCGTCACCGACACGATGGTGGCGCAAGGCAGCGGCGTGATTTTGAATGCCTCCTCGGTCGTGGGCATTTACGGCAACTTTGGCCAAACCAACTACGCCGCCACCAAGTTTGGCGTCATCGGATTTACCAAAACCTGGAGCCGTGAACTGGGGCCCAAAGGCATCCGTGTGAATGCGGTCGCGCCCGGCTTCATCGCCACGCCCATCTTGGATTCGATGCCCGAGAAAGTAATCGAAGACATGGTGAGCCGCGTGCCCTTGAAACGCTTGGGCCGCGCTGAAGACATTGCCAACGTCTACGCCTTTTTGGCCAGCGACGAGGCCGCTTATGTCAACGGCGCCGTGCTGGAAGTCTCAGGCGGCATGACGGTATGAGCGACACGCAGCAGCCGCTCACGGACAAGCACACGCCACGCAACAAGACAGATTTGTTTGTCTCCTTCACCCTGCTCGCGTTGCAGGGTTTTGGCGGTGTGTTGGCGGTGGTGCAACGCGAGTTGGTCGACAAAAAGAAATGGCTCACACTGGATGAGTTTGTGGAAGATTGGGCGGTTGCGCAAATCTTGCCTGGCCCCAACGTGGTCAACCTCTCGCTGATGATTGGCGGACGCGCCTTTGGCTTGCCCGGTGCGCTGGCTGCCCTAGCGGGCCTGCTGTTGGCGCCAACGGTATTGGTGCTGCTGATTGCCGCGGCCGTGGCGGGCGTGTCCGATACGCCCATCGCGCAAAGCATGCTGCGTGGCATGGGCGCGGTCTCGGCGGGCTTGATTGCGGCGGTGGGCATCAAGCTCATGGGCGCCTTGAAAAACAACCCCATGGGCCAGTTCAGCTGCCTCGGCATTGCCGCCCTCACCTTTGTCGGCATTGCGTTGTTTCGCTTGCCTTTGGCGTGGGTGCTGCTGAGTTTGGGGCCGCTTGCCAGCCTGTGGGCCAGCCACTGCATCGCGCAGCGGGGTGAGGCATGACCATCGTTTTGACCTTGGCCGATTGGTGGTCTCTGTTTTTGCACTTCGTGTCGCTCTCGCTGCTGGCCGTGGGCGGCGCCATCACCACCGCGCCGGATATTCACCGTTACTTGGTCGATGAAACCCATTGGCTGAGTGACACGCAGTTCACCTCGTCCATCGCTTTGGCGCAAGGCGCGCCTGGGCCCAATGTGATGTTTGTGGCCTTGATGGGCTGGAACGTGGGCCTCAACGCCGCAGGCGGCTTGGCGGCGGGTTGGCCCGCTGTGGGCTTGGCGTTGTGGGGCGTGCTGATCACCATGGTGGGCATCATGATTCCCTCGGCCACCCTCACCTTTGTGGCCACGCAATGGGCGCACCGCAACCGCGAACTTCGCGCCGTGAAAGCTTTCAAGGCGGGCATGGCCCCCATCGTGATTGCGCTGTTGATAGCCACCGGTTGGTTGCTGACCGGTAACCACGAAAACCCCGCACACGACTGGCCGCTGTGGGCCTTGACGGGAGCCACCACGCTGATCGTCTGGAAAACCAAAACGCACTTACTGCTGCTGCTTGGCTTTGGCGCTTTGCTGGGGGCCATGGGATGGATTTGAGATGGATTTGAGCCCCAAGCGCCCCACACTTCCCGCGATGTATCAGCAGCGCATCGAGGCTTTGCTGGCCAGCGGAACGCGCCGCATGGTGGGTTTGGTCGGGGCACCCGGCGCGGGCAAATCGACTTTGGCGCAAGTGCTGGCGTCGCAATGGCCTGCGCACATTCAAGTGGTGCCCATGGACGGGTTTCACTTGGCCAATGTGGAGCTCGAACGGTTGGGACGCAAGCAGCGCAAAGGCGCACCAGACACGTTTGACGCGTTTGGCTTTGTCGCCTTGCTCCAACGGCTGCGCACACAGGCAGACGATGAGGTGGTTTACGCACCGAGCTATGAACGCACCCTAGAAGAAGGCATCGCAGGCGCCATCGCCGTACACGCCAAGACGCCGCTGCTCGTGGTGGAAGGCAACTATTTACTGCTCGACGATGCCCCTTGGAACCGAGTGCAAGCGCTGCTGGATGAAACGTGGTTTGTCGATGTGCCGCAAGACCTGCGCGTGGGCCGCCTGACCCAACGCCACCAGCAATTTGGCCGCAGCGCACAAGACGCTGCCGATTGGGTGCAACACACCGACGAACCCAATGCACGGCGCATTGAAGCGGCCAAAGCCAAGGCCAATGTGATGTTTCGCTGGGAAAGCTAAACGACGCGGTGAGGCTTAGGCGATTGCGCTTAAGCGACCGTACGTTGGCGGCGCGCTTCGTACAAGCACACACCGCTGGCCACCGACACGTTCAAGCTCTCCACCGCACCCGACATGGGGATGCTGATGAGCTCGTCACACGTCTTGCGGGTGAGTTGACGCATGCCGTCACCCTCGGCCCCCAGCACCAAAGCGGTAGGACCTTTGAGGTCCACTTGGTACAAGGTTTTGGGCGCATCGTCGCTGGTGCCGATGATCCAAATGTTGCGTTCTTTCAGTTCGTTCAAGGTGCGCGCCAAGTTGGTCACCATGAAATACGGCACAGTTTCCGCTGCACCGCTGGCCACTTTGGCCACTGTGGCGTTGATGCCCACGGCGTGGTCTTTGGGCGCAATAACCGCATGGGCACCGGCGCCGTCGGCCACGCGCAAGCACGCGCCAAGGTTGTGCGGGTCGGTCACGCCGTCGAGCACCAAAATCAAAGGCGACTCAATTTTCTCGATGCCTTCCAGCAACTCGTCCAACGAATGCACCATCTTGATTTCGGTGACACGCGCCGCCACGCCTTGGTGGCCGTGCCCGCCTGAGAGCTTGGCCAAACGCGGGCCATCGGCCTCGATCAAGCGAATACCGGCCTCGTTGGCGCGGTCAATGAACTGGCGCATACGCGCATCGCGGCGTGTGGGGTCGAAGTAGATTTCGATGACGGATTGCGGCGCTGTTTTAACGCGCACGCCAACGGCGTGAAAGCCGAAGAGAACTTTGGGGGCTGAAGACATGGGGCTGATTATCCCTTGGTGGTATTGGCGTTCTAGGCACTGCACCTTTAATAAAATTTCCCGATAGGTGTATTTTGAAGAAACAAAATTAGTTTCTAATATTTATTTCCCGATCGGGTTATTCAATTGCGTAGCGGCAGAAATTACCTCATAATTTACCGAACGGGAAACTATGAACACCATGACAACGATCAAATCACCACAAACGCTCGGCGAAACGCTTCGTGCTGCACGCAAGGGGCTTGGGCTAACGCAACCAAAGTTGGCGCTTGCCGCTGGCGTCGGTGTGCGGTTTATCGTCGATCTTGAAGCCGGAAAACCAACCGTTCGGCTAGATGCAGTGATGCGCGTGATTGAGGCGCTGGGCGGTGTGATTCGCATAGAGGGCTTGCCCTCCTCTGGCAATGAGGTATCGACATGACGCATCAATTAGCGGTCTGGTTATTCACCACGCCTATTGGCACATTGACGTTGGTCAATGAACGACTGAGCTTCACGTACATGCCTGAATGGCTGCGCGCTCACGATTCAACGTTTATCTTTCAGTGAAAGTTTTATTCGCACCGATCTGATGACCTAGAAAAAATCACCCCTTCACCTGCCCCGCCTCAATCGTGATCGCCCGATCACATTTGGCAGCGAGCTTCAAATCGTGCGTCACCAACACCAGCGTGGTGCCCAATTCCTTGTTCAAGGCAAACATCAAATCCATGATGCGCTCGCCGCTGGCGTGGTCCAAGCTGCCAGTGGGCTCGTCGGCCAGCAGTAGTGCGGGTTTGACGACAAAGGCGCGGGCCAAGGCCACGCGTTGTTGTTCGCCGCCCGACAGCACTTTGGGGTAATGGCCCAAGCGCTCACCCAAGCCCACGCGCTCCAACATGTCTTTGGCGGCGGCACGCGGGTTGGGCAGGCCTGCCAGCTCCAACGGCAGCATGACGTTTTCGAGTGCGGTCATGTTGCCCAGCAGCTGAAAGCTTTGAAATACAAAGCCCACTTGCCGCGCCCGCAAGGCGGCACGTTGGTCTTCGTTCAAACGGAAGATGTCCACATCGCCCAGCCAAACGCTGCCTTGACTGGGCGTGTCCAAGCCCGCCATGATGGCCAGCAAAGTGCTTTTGCCCGAGCCCGAGGCGCCCACGATGGCCAGCGATTGCTGTGGGGCCAAGGTGAAATCGATATCGCGGAGAATGTCGAGTGTGCCCGTAGCGTCTTGGACCGACTTAAACAAGTGCGAGACGGCGATCAAGGGCGACACCGCAGCAGGTGTGTGTGCAGATGGATTTTCTAAAGAGGATGTGGTCATGAAGCGCGATGGGATGTGGAGACGCGACTTTAACTTGGGCGCACTGGCCGCTGGCTTGACGGGGCTTTTGGGCCTGCGCGCAGCGTCGGCGCAAACCAACGTGATCTCGTCTCGGGGCGAAGGCATGGATGGCGACGTGATCTCCACCGACCCACGCCGTCGCCGCGCCCCAAGCCCTTATGCCAACGCCATGAACAACGCGGTGCCTCCGCCCGGATCGGCCCCTGCGGCCACCATTTTGGTGCTGGGTGACTCGCTGAGCGCCGAATACGGGATCCCACGCGGCAAAGGCTGGGTGGCGCTGCTGACAGAAAAACTACAAGCCGAGCGGCCCGATGTGCGCGTGGTCAATGCCAGCATCAGCGGCGACACCACGGCAGGTGGTCGCTCTCGCCTGCCCGCCATGCTGGACCAACTGCGTCCCGTGCAAGTGGTGATTGAACTCGGTGGCAATGACGCGCTGCGTGGCCTCGACCTCAACAGCACACAAAACAACCTCGAAGCCATGATTCAAGCCTGCCGTGCCGTCAACGCCCGCGTGGTGTTGGTCGGCATGCAAATCCCTCCCAACTACGGGCCCGACTACGGCAACAAGTTTTCGGCCATGTTCACCAACCTTGCCAAAAAACACCAAACGGGTCTGGTGCCGTTTTTCCTCAAAGGCATCGCAGATGCACCAGACGCCGCCAACCAATTTCAACCCGATCGCATTCACCCTCGCGAGACGGCGCACCCCCGCATGCTCAGCAATGTGTGGCCCGAAATCAAAAAGAACCTATAAGGCATCGCAGTGAGCGTTCATTTCATCTCGGCGCAAGACGCCATGGCCCGCATGGCCACGCCACTGGGCGAGCCAGGCGGTTTCAGCACCATCATCGATGCACGCAGCGAAGACGAGTACGCGCTCGACCACCTGCCCGGCGCCGTCAACTGGCCTTCGTTGAACAACGAAGAGCGCATCTTTGTGGGCACCATGTACAAGCAAGTCAATGCGTTTGAAGCACAAAAACATGGTGCAGCACTGGTGGCGGCCAACATTGCACGGCACATTCAGCGCGAGGTGTTGGCGCTGCCCAAAAGTTGGCAGCCGCTCATTTACTGCTGGCGTGGTGGCAAGCGCAGCGGCTCGCTGTCGATGGTGTTAGGGCAAATTGGTTTCAAAATTCACCTGATCGAAGGCGGCTACAAAGCCTTCCGTGCGGCCATCGTGGAAGACATCCCGAAACGCGTGGCGCCGCTGCAATTCAAAGTGATCTCGGGCCCCACAGGCTCCGGAAAAACACGACTGCTCTCCGCCTTGGCCGCCGAAGGTGCCCAAGTGCTGGACTTGGAAGAGTTGGCCAGCCACCGCAGCTCGGTGCTCGGCCACATCCCCGGCCAACCACAACCCAGCCAAAAACGCTTCGACACCTTGGTGTGGCAAGCCCTGCGCAGCTTTGACCCCACGCGCCCCGTGTTCGTGGAATCGGAAAGCCGCAAAGTGGGCAATTTGTCGATCCCTGAATCGCTGATGCTCGCCATGCGCGACAGCCCGTGTTTTGAGTTGCAACTCAGCTTGGATGAACGCGTGGCCTTGCTGATGGAAGACTACAACTTCTTTGTGAAAGACCACGACTTGTTCTGCCACCGCTTGGATGCGTTGGTGGCCATTCGCGGTAAAGCGGTGGTGGATGCGTGGAAAGAACAAATTCACACCGGCCACATCGAAGACGTGGTGCGCGACCTGCTGGTGCTGCACTACGACCCCACCTACGCCTCGTCGATGGTGCGCAACTTCACCCAAACCGACACAGCCACCGCGTGTGTGGCTGCCGACCGTCACGCAGAAAGTCTGCGTGACGTGGCACGTGTTTTACTGAGCTGACTCGCGCGTGCCTGCGGTCACTCGCACGGACGCACGGTAAGCGTGCCAGCTGGCGAACCCCAGCCAAGGCCCCACGAGCAGCAAGCCCGCCGCAGAGGGCCACAACGCCAGCACAGACAAAGCGACGATGAGCAAGCCCCAAAACACAGACACGGCGGTGTTGTCCACAAACACACGCAAGCTGGTGATGCAGGCGGTGATGGCATCGGTGTCGCGGTCCAAAATCATGGGGATGGAGACCATCATGCTGGCGAACACCAGCCCTGCAAAGAAGCCGCCCACGCAGATGTAGGCCACGATGAACTCCCAGTTTTGAGGGTTGAACACCGCCTCCAAAACTGTGGCCGTGGTGGGCATACCGCCTGTGTTGAAAAACACGGCGAACACCACCAACGACGCCCGCCCCCACAGCAACTCCATCACGATCATGACCATGATGAGCATGCCCATGCTGCGAATGTGTGACTCCCAGCAGGTGAGCGAACTGCCCATGCTTGCAGGCTCGCCGCGCTCCATGTGCATGCTGACGTCATAAAGCCCCATCGCCAAAAACGGCCCCACCAACAAACAGCCCGACACGGCAGACAAGGTGTACTCAGGATTGCTTTTGAACACGGCCAACAAAATGAGCGCCATGAGCCAGAACGAAAAACCGTAAAACAAAGAAATCAAAGGCTGTGAAGCCATGTCACGCAAACCCATCCAAAGCCAGCGCAAAGGATCGCTGAAACGAAGGGGGTTGATGTCAATGCGGTCGTGTGCTTCTTCGGGTACCAGTTGCTGCATGTCTCACCTTCTCTTGTTTTTAAGCTTGCAAACTTGCGACGCGCAATGCCCGCGCGATGTCGTTTTGTAAATCTCGGACGTCTTCGAGCCCGATACACAAGCGCACCACCCGACCGGGCTTCAAATGCGCGGTGGCCCGATGGCGGCTAGAGGCCATGTTGTAGGGCATCACCAAACTCATGGGCCCGCCCCAGCTGTAGCCAATCTTGAACAGCTGCAAAGCATCGCAAAACGCATCCACCTGTTTGGCCGTAAAACGCGCGTCCATCACCACGCTGAAAATACCTGCGGCCAAACCTTCGGGCTCGCTTGGCGTCACACACAGCTGCTGCCAATGCGCGTGACCGGGGGCACCGCTTAGCGCGGGATGCAGCACTTGGCTGAAGGCGGGCTGTGTGGCACACCACGCGGCCAACGTGCGTGCTGCCATGTCTTGCGCCTTGTACCGCAAGGGCAAGCTGGGCAATGCACGCAACACGGCCTCAGCGTCGTTGGCACCCACGCCCGTGCCCAAACGCATGTGGCTGAGCTTCAACACACGCGCCAGTTCATCGCTGCGGGTGACGATGCTGCCCATCAACACATCACCACCGCCGCTGGGGTATTTGGTGAGCGCGTGGATGGTCAGGTCAACGCCAAGCTCGCCCTGCCCTGGCGTCAGGTCAAACGCGTTGAACGCCAAGCCTGCGCCCCAGGTGTTGTCGAGCGCGCACAGCACGCCACGCGCTTTGCACAGCTGCACCAAAGCCACGAGGTCGGGAAACTCCATCGTCACCGAGCCCGCCGCTTCAAGCCACACCAAACGCGTGCGCGGTGTGATGCGTGCGGCCAAGTCGTTCACATCCAACGCGTCGTACACCTGATGCGTGATGCCAAACTGCGCCAACTCGCCTTCAGCCAAGGACTTGTTGGGCGCATAGGCGTTATCAGGAATCAACACCTCGTCGCCCGCTTTGAGCAGCGCGAAATCCACATGCGCAATCGCCGCCAAACCGCTGGGTGTGAGAAGACAATGCGTGCCGCCCTCTAACGTGGCCAAGCGCTCTTCCAATGTGAATGTGGTGGGCGTGCCGTGCAAGCCGTAGGTGTAAGCCGACTTGTCCATCCACTCGCGTGTGCGCATGGCAGCCACGTTGGGAAAAATCACCGTCGAGGCTTTGAACACCCCCACCTGTGGCGCTTCAAATTCGGCGGGGGGTTGGTAGGGGTGATGAATGAGATCGGTGCTGCGTGACATGCACACATATTACCTACGCTGAGTCACCCAAAAATCAAAATAACGACAGGCATAAAAAAACTCCGCACGGTGGCGGAGTTTTTTCTTGAAGCGCGAAAGATTAAACCTTCCACTTCTCCAACAAAGCCGCTGGGCGCATGTTGTCATACGGCTCAAACGGTTGGTGAATCCATGGGTTGGTGGGCAAGTAGTCCACCGAGTAGTCAGGCTTGAAGGCCGACACGCCTTTGGTCCAGATCACAGAGGTACGCAGCTCAGTGATGGGGGCGTAGTTGTTTTTGAGTTGGTCGACCACCGCCTTGAGGGTGTGGCCAGTGTCAGCCAAATCGTCCACCAACAACACCTTGCCAGCGATTTCGCCTTTGGGGGTGGTGATGAAACGGGCGATGTCCAAGTGACCTTGCACCGTGCCTGCATCAGCGCGGTACGAGCTGGTGGACATGATGGCCAAGGGCTTGTCAAAAATACGCGACAAGATGTCGCCTGGGCGCATGCCGCCACGGGCCAAACACAGGATGGTGTCGAATTCCCAGCCAGATTGGTGAATCTTGATGGCGAGTTTTTCAATCAGGTTGTGGTACTCGTCGTACGAAACGTACAGGTGTTTGCCGTCTTCGGTCAACATATCAATGGTCCTTCAAAATAAAACTGAAATTAAAACGCCGAGTTAAGCCACGTAGGGGTGGGTCAACAAAATGGTGTGGTCGCGGTCAGGGCTGGTGGACACCATGTGAATGGGCACGCCAGTGGTGTCAGCAATGCGGTTGAGGTAGTGCTGAGCGGCTTTGGGCAACTTGTTGTAGTCGGTCACACCCACGGTGCTGTCGGTCCAGCCAGGGATGGTTTCGTAGATGGGCTTGCAACGCGAAATTTCGTCAGCGCCCATGGGCAAGATGTCGATGGTTTGGCCATCCAGCTCGTAACCCACGCACAAGAGCAACTCAGTCAAGCCATCGAGCACGTCGAGCTTGGTGATGCACAAACCGGTGAGGCCGTTGACTTGCGCGCTGCGTTTGAGCAAGGCGGCATCGAACCAGCCGCAACGGCGTGAACGGCCAGTGGTCACGCCTTTTTCAGCGCCCACAGTGGACATGTGATAGCCGGGGTTGCCGGGGGTTTCCCAATCCAACTCTGTCGGGAATGGACCGCCGCCCACGCGTGTGCAATAGGCTTTGGTGATGCCCAAGATGTAGTGCAACAAACCTGGGCCCACGCCAGCGCCTGCAGCGGCGTTACCGGCCACGCAGTTGCTGGAGGTGACGAAGGGGTAGGTGCCGTGGTCCACGTCGAGCAAGGTGCCTTGTGCGCCTTCGAACAACAGGTTGGCACCGGCTTTGTGGGCTTCGTTCAACTCGCGTGACACGTCGGCCACCATGGGCAAGATTTCCTTGGCGTAGGCCATGGCTTCGTTGTAGACCGTATCAAAGTCGACAGCGGGTGCGTGCAAGATGTCGGTCAACACATGGTTGTGCAGCTCCAAGTTCTCGCGCAGTTTGGTAGCGAAGCGCTCGGGATGCTTCAGGTCTTGCACGCGCAAGGCGCGGCGTGCAATTTTGTCTTCATAGGCGGGGCCAATGCCGCGGCCTGTGGTGCCGATCTTGGCCGTACCGGCCTTCTCTTTGGCGGCTTCACGCGCGATGTCGATGGCGGCGTGGTAAGGCAAGATCAAGGGGCAAGCTTCGCTGATGCGCAAACGTGAGCGCACTTCGACGCCCGCTTTTTCGAGGCCCGCGATTTCTTCAAGCAACTTGGTGGCAGACAAGACCACACCGTTGCCGATGTAGCACTTCACGCCCGGGCGCATGATGCCGCTAGGAATCAAGTGCAACGCAGTTTTTACACCATTGATGACCAAGGTGTGGCCTGCGTTATGACCGCCTTGAAAGCGCACCACGCCGGTGGCGGTTTCGGTCAACCAATCGACCAATTTGCCTTTGCCTTCGTCACCCCATTGGGTGCCGACCACGACGACGTTACGGCCTTTGGTTGCAGCCACGGTTTGTCCTTGGGTAGTGCTCATATCCACTCGATTACTAAAAAAATTAAAGGGCTTGAACGGCAGGAACAGCTTGCACTGCCCATTGGCCGGCGACTTCGATCAGTTCACGATCGCAATCAAATTCATCGACTTCACTCTCGTGGCCTGGCATCACGCAGACCACGGTTTCACCATTGGCACGCAAGGTGGCAATGGCTTCGCGCAAACCTTTGGCAGTTCCCCAAGGCGCGCGAATGGCGGCTTTGAGGGCACGCTCGGGCACCACGCTGACCAACTCTTTCAGGTCCAAACTGAACCCGACGGCGGGACGCTTGCGACCAAACACGGCACCGACTTCGTCGTAGCGGCCACCGCGCACCAAGGCGTCGCTGGCACCGGGCACAAAGATGGCAAAGCGCACGCCGCTGTAGTAGGCGTAGCCGCGCAGATCGGCCAAGTCAAAGGTGATCGCCACACCGCTCAAGTCGGCTGCAATTTGACGCAACTCAGCCAAGGCTTGTAGGACCACAGGCCATGCGGCAAAGGCTTTTTCAGCTTGCGCCAACACCGATGCGTCGCCATACATGTCGACCAAAGCCACCAAGGCGGTGCGCACATGGGCAGGCAAATCTTTGGAGAGGGCTTGAACGCCTGAGGTGTCTTTGGCCGCCAAGGCGCTGTGCAAGGCATCGCGCGCGTCAGCCGTCAGGGTAACGCCGCTGAGCAAGGCCGGCACGATGCGCGCATCGCTCAAGTCGACCGTGAATTGGTGGATGGACACGGCTTTGAGGGTGTCCAACGCCAAGTGCAGCACTTCGAGATCGGCCTCGATGCCGGCGTGGCCATAAATTTCAGCACCAAACTGCAAAGGCTCACGGGTGGCGAATGGGCGGTCTGGGCGCGTGTGCAGCACGGGGCCGCAGTAGCACAGACGCGTCACACCGGCACGGTTGAGCAAATGGGCATCAATGCGAGCCACTTGCGGCGTGGTGTCCGCGCGCAGACCCAAGGTACGACCCGAGAGTTGGTCCACCAGTTTGAAGGTTTGTAAATCGAGTGCGCGGCCGGTGCCGGACAACAACGATTCGAGGTATTCGAGCAGCGGCGGCATGACCAACTCGTAGCCGTAGCCCCGAGCCGTGTCTAAATAAAGACGGCGCAGCTCTTCAATGTGCCGGGCCTCAGAAGGCAGAACATCGGCGATGTGATCCGGCAGAACCCAAGCGGACATGTGATTGATGGAGGCTGTTAAAACAGAGATTTTACCGGTCTTCTCGGGCATTAACCCAGCCACCAGAGCATCAAAAGCCCAACAAACACGCAAGCCAAACCAAAAAAGCGGATTTGACCGTTGTGTAAGGCCAAAACTTGCACCATTTTCTGACGCCAGCCCTCGGGCGAAATAAAGGGAAATAGCCCTTCGACGATCAGCATCAAGCCGAACGCCACCCACAGCGTATCGCCGTCAAAACTCATGCGACCGCCTTTTTACTTTTTAGGTGCTGGCGCGTTGCCACCACCGCTGCTGCGCATGGCTTTGAAAAAGTCACTCGATGGATCGAGCACCATCACGTCGCCCTTTTTATTGAACGTGGCTTTATAGGCTTCAAGGCTGCGGTAGAACTGGGCGAACTGCGCATCGCGACCAAAGGAGTCGGCATAGATGCGGGCGGCTTGGGCATCGCCCTCGCCTTTGATGATCTGCGCTTCGCGGTAGGCGTTGGCCACGGTCACTTCGCGTTGGCGGTCGGCATCGGCGCGAATCTTCTCGCCCTCAGCGGCACCGGTGGAGCGCAGCTCGTTGGCCACACGCTTGCGCTCGGCTTCCATGCGGCGATACACCGATTCGGTGATGGCATCCACATAGTCGGTGCGGGTAATGCGCACGTCCACCACATCCACGCCCCAAGGCTTGGCACCTTTGACAGCAGCCAGCACTTCGCGTTTGACATCGCCCAGCAACTCTTCGCGTTTGAGCGACAGCAGTTCTTTCACGGTGCGTTTGTTGATTTCTTCTTGGAACGCGTTGCGCACCACGCGGGCGAGTTGAATCGCGCCTGCGTTTTCGTCCAAACCCACGTTACGGATGTATTGCGATGGGTCGGTGATGCGCCAACGGGCATACCAGTCAATCACCACGCGTTGCTTTTCAGCCGTCAACATCGGCTCGGTGTCGGCGTTATCGAGCGTCAGCAAACGCTTGTCGATGTAACTCACGTTTTGGAAAGGTGGCGGCAGCTTGACGTTCAAGCCGGGTTCGGTGATGACGTTTTTGATCTGACCAAACGAATAGACCACGCCGAACTGACGCTGGTCCACCACAAACAAGGTCGAGCTCAGCAATGCCAAAGCCACCATCGCAGAAGAAATGTAGAAACCGATTTTGTTGTTTTGCATTTTGTGTCCTCTGATCAACGGCCGTCACGGTCACGCGAACGGCCATCACGCGCACGCGCGTCGCTGGCCGCTGGATTGGTGCTCAGCGCATTGGTCCCTGTGCCCGCGGCATCTGCGGCTGGCGTATTCGCCGTGGCATTGGCAGCATTGGTTTGTTGAATGATTTTGTCCAAGGGCAGATAGAGCAAGTTCGAGCCTTGCTTGGTGTCGACCAACACCTTGGTGGTGTTGCTGTAAATCTGCTGCATGGCGTCGATGTACAAACGGTCACGCATGACTTGCGGCGCCTTTTGGTACTCACCCACCAGCGATTTGAAGCGTTGTGCATCGCCTTCGGCTTGCGCCACGATGCGGGCTTTGTAGCCGTCCGCCTCTTGCTTCAAACGCGAGGCGGCGCCAACAGCGCGTGGCACCACATCGTTGGCATAAGCCTCGGCTTCGTTCTTGGCACGCTCGCGTTCTTGACCGGCTTTGAGCACATCGTCAAAGGCGGCTTGCACTTGCTCGGGGGGACGCACGCCACCTTGTTGCAAGTTGATGCCCACCACCTCAATGCCCACTTTGTATTGGTCAAGAATGGCTTGCATCAAGGTGCGAATGCGTGGGCCAATTTGGTCACGTTCTTCGGACATGGCGGCGTCCATCTTCATCTTGCCCACCACTTCGCGCACGGCTGTTTCGGCGGCTTGCACCACGGTGTCAGTGGGGTTCTTGGTTTCGAACAAATAGGCGCGCGCGTCGGTCAAACGGTATTGCACGGCGAATTTGATTTCAAGAATATTCTCGTCTTCGGTCAGCATGGCCGATTCGCGCAGGCCCGTGGCTTTGACGATGTTGTCGCGGCCCACATCGACCGAGCGAATTTGCGTGACAAACACCAACTCATTGCGCTGAAACGGATAAGGCAAGCGCCAGTTGAAACCCGCACCCACGGTCGAGTGATAACGACCAAACTGCGTGATCACCGCTTGCTGGCCTTCTTGCACGATGAAAAAGCCAGTCGATAGCCAAATGGCCACCAACACCGCCGCAATCACGCCAATGCCAAAACGTGCCACCTTGAATTGCGGACCGGAAGGATCGCCAGGAGGCGGTGGGTTTGAGCCGCCGCCTTTGCGCTGGCCAAACAAGCCAGACAACTTGGCATTGAAATCACGCCACAACTCATCCAAATCTGGAGGCCCACCAGCGGCTGGACCTTGCGGTTTTTTGTCGTCGGGCTTGGGCTCAGTCGGTCCCGATTGGGTGCCATTCTCGTTGTCGCGACCCCAACGGCCGTCGTTGAGGTTGAACATGCCGAGCAGTCGCGACAACCAAGAGCTTGGGGCCACGTTTTTAGAATTGGAGTTCATACGCATCGTTGTTATTTCTCTGAAGTCTTCATTGTGCCCAAGTTGAGGCCTCGTTCGTCAGATGTTGGATAAGACGTGAGGTCATCGGGCAAGTCTTGCAAGGCCTCTTGGGCCAAATATTCACGCAAGCCAGCCAAACCCTCGCCGGATTTGGCACTCACAAAGAACCGTGGAATCGCCACACCGTCCACCGTGTAAGTGTCTTGCATCAGCAAGGGACGCGTTTCTTCGCTCACGGCGTCAAGTTTGTTGAACACCAAAACTTGCGGTACATCCGCAGCGCCAATCTCGACCAACACCTTTTGCACCTCGGCCATTTGCTCGGGGAAATTGGGGTTGGAGGCATCGACCACATGCATCAACAAGCTCGCATCCGCGGCCTCTTGCAAGGTGGCTTGAAAGGCGTCAATCAAGCCATGGGGCAAATCGCGAATGAACCCCACCGTGTCCGACAGCGACACCGAGCGGCCCACCCCCTCTTTGTTGCCCAAATAGAGCTGACGCGTGGTGGTGTCCAGGGTGGCGAATAATTGGTCAGCCGCGTAGGCACGGGCTTTGACCATGGCGTTGAACAAGGTCGACTTGCCTGCGTTGGTGTAGCCCACCAGCGAGATCGTGAAGGCATCGCGGCGGTTGCGCTGGCGGCGCTGGGTGCTGCGTTGACGTTTGACTTTTTCGAGGCGCTCGCGGGTGCGCTTGATGGCGTCGCCAATCATGCGACGGTCCAGCTCCATTTGGGTTTCGCCAGGGCCACCGCGCATGCCAATGCCGCCGCTTTGTCGCTCCAAATGCGACCAACGGCGCACCAAGCGCGTGCTGAGGTATTGCAGTTTGGCCAACTCCACCTGCAATTTGCCTTCGTGGCTGCGTGCGCGTTGGGCGAAGATTTCCAAAATCAAGAAAGTACGGTCATTGACCGGCATGCCCATGTGTCGCTCTAAATTGCGCTGCTGGGCGGGGCTCAGGGGCTGTTCAAACAAAATCTCGACGGCACCATGCAATGTGGCGAGTTCTTTGATTTCATCGGCCTTTCCGCTGCCCACGAACAAAGCGGCGTCGGGGGCTTTGCGTTTGCAAGTCAGGCGCGCCACGGGTTGAAGACCCGCAGTCTGAGCCAGCAACCCCAACTCTTCGAGTTCGTTGTCGAAATGGGGCAAACCAAAATCAACCCCGACCAACAAGGTGGGGGCAACGTTTTTACGGTCAGAGTCGTTCAAGCGGTCAATCTAAAAAATGAAGGCGTAAAAAAAGGGCTGTGACCAGCCCTTTTTGCAGAGCTACCCAGCTCAAACTTCGGGCGAACTGCCCGTACCGTCGGTGGGGTTGAAGTTCACAGCGCGGCCCGGCACGATGGTCGAGATGGCGTGTTTGTAAACCATTTGCGTCACGGTGTTGCGCAACAGAACCACGTATTGGTCAAACGATTCAATTTGACCTTGCAACTTGATGCCGTTGACCAAGTAAATGGACACGGGCACATGCTCGCGACGGAGGATGTTCAGAAAAGGGTCTTGCAACAGCTGGCCTTTGTTTTTTGAGTTGTCGGTGTTCACGATATTCTCCGTGTTTCAGTAGTTGTGAAGAGGTCTGACCTTACCACAGCGAGAGGTCAAAGACCTCAAGCTTCCTTGTCCTTGTAGGGGTTCTGCGAGGTTTTCATCTCGATGCGCAAGGGTGTGCCTTCGAGCGAAAACGCTTTGCGGAAACGGCCTTCCAAGTAACGCTTGTAGGTGTCGGTGACGTGCTCCAGCGAATTACCGTGAATCACGATCACAGGCGGGTTCATGCCGCCTTGGTGGGCGTAGCGCAATTTGGGGCGGAACATGCCGCCGCGTTGTGGGCTTTGGAATTGCACGGCCTCCAACAACAAACGTGTGAGCACAGGCGTGGACATTTTGCACATCGCAGCGCGGTGCGCTTGCGCAATGGCGCCCCACAACGGGCCCAAACCTTGACGCTTCTTGGCCGAGATGAAATGCAAGGCCGCAAACTTCAAGAACGGCAAACGCGTCTCGATCGAGCGCATCAGCATTTCGCGTTGGTAAGAGTCCACGGCATCCCATTTGTTCACGGCGACCACCACGGCGCGACCGCTTTCCAAGATGTAGCCCGCGATGTGCGCGTCTTGGTCGGTCACGCCTTGGGTGGCATCGAGCAACAACAGCACCACATTGGACGACTCGATGGCTTGCAAGGTCTTGACCACCGAAAACTTCTCGATGGCTTCAAACACTTTGCCTTTGCGGCGCAAACCGGCGGTGTCGATCAGCTCAAACTTTTGACCTTCGCGCTCGAACGGCACACTAATGGCGTCGCGGGTGGTGCCGGGCATGTCAAACGCCACCAAGCGCTCCTCACCCAACCATGTGTTGATCAGGGTCGACTTGCCCACGTTGGGGCGACCGGCCACCGCCAGCTTGATCGAGCCGTCGTCCACGACTTCGGCGTCTTCGTCGATCTCGGGCAAGTTCAAGGTGGCCAAAGCCGTGTCAACCAAATCGCGCACGCCTTGGCCATGCGAGGCCGACACAGGCAGCACATCACCCAAGCCCAGCTCGTAAAACTCCACCAGCTGAGCGCCCTCTTTCATGCCTTCGGCTTTGTTGGCCACCAGCAGCGTGGGCTTGCCCAAACGACGCAGGTAATTGGCAATGTCGTGGTCTTGGGCGGAAATACCGCCACGCGCGTCCACCACAAACAACACCACGTCAGCCTCGGCCACCGCTTGGCGAGTTTGACGGGCCATTTCTTTGTAAATGCCGTCGTGCGCATCGGGCTCAAAGCCACCGGTGTCAATGACGATGTATTCGTGCTTGCCCAAGTGCCCGTTGCCATAGTGGCGGTCACGGGTCAGGCCTGCGAAGTCGGCCACGATCGCATCACGCGACTTGGTCAAACGGTTAAACAACGTGGACTTGCCAACGTTGGGGCGGCCCACCAGGGCCAATACGGGTTTCAAAACTTATTCCTTAAACATTCCCAATTACGGGATTTGCAGGCCTGTCACGCGACCTTCGCGTGTGACCAACACATAACGCTCACCCGCCAACACAGGTGCAGCAGCGAGTTCGCTACCGTCCAGCTTGACGCGGTTGAGCAAGGCGCCATCGGCCAATGACAAAACGTACAGCCAACCGCCGTCGTCTGCCAGTAACACGCCACGGGGCGTGACCAAGGGCGCGCTGAGCACGCGGTATTTGAGGCGCTCGGTTTCCCAAACGCGTTCGCCGTTGTTGCGGTTCCATGCTTGAACCACGCCGTTGGCGAGTCCGGCAATGAGCACGGTGTCGTTGCCGCTCACGCCTCGGGCGCCTGCGGCAGCACGGGTCCAGACGCCCTGCCCGCTTTGGGCATTGACACAACCGATTTGTGACTGAAAGGCGCGCACGCACACGCTGTCGCCCAAACGGTCGACGGGGCTGAGCAAGTCGACCAAGCGCTCCACATCGTTGGTGCCACGCGGCGAGGCGATGGCCGACTCCCAGCGGATCACGCCGGTGTTGGGGCTCAAGCCCACCAAACGACCGGCAAAACCGGTGATCAACGTGTCTTTGAACGCCATCAAGACGCCCGCTTGCTTGAGCACCAGAGGCTCGCCCGCGCGTTGTTGGGTCCACAACTTGGCGCCTGAGTTGCCATCAAACGCCAACACAGAACGGTCCGCCGTGAGCACAAACACGCGCGCTCCAGCCACCAAAGGCGCAGTGAACGACTGCGCTGGCAAGGTCTTGCGCCACTGCACTTGGCCATCGCGCATGGCCACCAATTGGTTGTCGCGGGTGATCACGGCGACCTGCTGGCCATCGCTGCCCACGCCCGCGGCAATGGCTTGTTTCAAATTCAAACGCCACACGTCTTTGCCTGTGGCCGCATCCAACACCGCCACGGTGCCTTCGCTGTTGGCCAGCGCCACGCGACCGTCACGCGCCGTCACCACGAGGGGGAAATTAACTTCGCCCAATGCCGATGACCAGCTGGTGCGCACATCTTGCAGCACCGACACGACCGGAATATCAGCCGGTTTAGGTCGCGACGACGAACACGCCGCCAGTGCCAAACACACAGCGGCATAAGCCAAACGGGAACACCAAAACGGGGCGTTGAATTTCACTTCGTAGACTCCACAGCAGCTTTTTCTTCGGGGTCAGCCCCCAAAGCCGCGAGTTTGACCGCGACCAAACGGCGGTATTCAGCGTTGGGCTCCAAGACTTTCCACGCATCTTGGTAATGCTTCACCGCGTCTTGAGGCTTGCCTTCGAGCATGTCGAGGTCGCCCAAACGATCGGCCATCAAGGGCGCAAACGCTGCGGGCACTTTGGCACTGAGCTGCTTGCGGGCTTCGTCGAACGCTTTTTCTTCAATTTGCAAGGCAGCCAAACGCAAACGGGCCAAGGCTTGGTAGCCTTCGTCGCTGGCTTTCTCGCTCACCCATGTCAATTGGGCTTTGGCGTCTTTGGCGCGGTCTTTGTCTTGGTAAACGCGTGCAGCCAACAAGGCGGCTTGCTGGGCGTAAGTGGTGCTCGCGAATTTGTCTTTGATGTCAGCCAATGAGCGGTCCAACAAAGGCATGTCGGCGCTCATGGCCGCGCGCTCGACCGTGTCGTACAAGGCGGCAGATTGCGTAGCTTGCTTGACCGAATACGACTGCCAGCCCATCCAAGCAGCGTAGCTACCGAGGACGGCAATCAGCACCCAAGTGATGAGGTCGCCCCAGCGCTTCCAGAAGTGCTTGAGTTCATCGAGTTGTTCTTGTTCTTCGAGGTCGAGGTGCGAGGCCATAGTGATCAATGCTTACAAAAAGTTACGCGGATTGTAGGGGGGCCGCTCAGGCCACCACGCTTTGAGGCTGGGCAAGGCTTTGCGCCACGCACACGGCGACATCAACGAGTGGCACCGCTTGCTGGGCACCCACACCGTCACGCAGCGACTTGAGGGTGACTTCGCCACGGGCCAACTCGTCGCCGCCAAAAATCAGGGCGAAACGGGCGCCGCTGCCATCGGCCTTTTTGAACTGCGATTTCATGCTGCCCATACCCTCGCCCGCCCCAGCGTGCATTTGCACGGACATGCCCTGCGCGCGCAGGGTTTGGATGGTTTTGAACACCACGGGCAAGGCTGACGCATCGGGCACGATGGCGTACACATCAGGGCCCACGGCCTCTGGCAAGGTGCCCTGCTCTTTCAGCAACTCCAACACGCGTTCGACGCCCAAAGCCCAGCCCACGGCCGGTGCGGGCTTGCCACCCACTTGCTCGATCAGGTAGTCGTAACGGCCACCGCCGCAGATGGTGCCTTGCGAGCCCAAGCGGTCGGTCACAAACTCAAACACAGTGAGGTTGTAGTAATCCATGCCACGCACCAAGCGCGGGTTGATGCGGTAGGCCACACCGCTGGCGTCCAAAATGGCTTTGACCGCGTTGAAGTGAGCCAGCGAGGCTTCGCCCAGGAAATCGATCAACTTCGGCGCGGCTTCCACCACGGCTTGCATGGCTGGGTTCTTGGTGTCCAAAATACGCAGCGGGTTGCTATGCAAGCGACGTTTGGCCTCTTCGTCCAGCACATCGGCGTGGGCTTCCAAGTGCGCAATCAAGGCTGTGCGATGCGCAGCGCGTTCGTTGGGCTGGCCCAAGCTGTTGAGCTCCAAACGCACGTCTTGCAAACCCAGCTCTTGCCAGAGCGTGGCGGCCAACAAAATGAGTTCGGCATCCACCTCGGCGCCAGGAAAGCCCAAAGCCTCCGCGCCGATTTGGTGAAACTGGCGGTAGCGGCCACGTTGTGGGCGCTCGTGGCGGAACATGGGGCCCATGTAGTACAGGCGCTTTCCGCCGTCGTACAGCATGTTGTGTTCGACCACGGCACGCACCACACCGGCAGTGGCTTCAGGACGCAGCGTGAGTTGCTCGCCGTTCAAGCGGTCTTCAAAGGAGTACATCTCCTTTTCCACAATGTCGGTCACCTCGCCCAAACCACGCACAAACAAAGCAGTGGGTTCGACGATGGGCGTGCGCAGATTGCGGTAGGCGTGGCGTGCCATCAAGCCGCGCACTTTGTCTTCCAGCCATTCCCATTGGGCTGAGGCTGGGGGCAACAAGTCGTTCATGCCTTTGACGGCTGTGAGCGCTTGGGCCTTGGCGGGCTTGCTTGATTTCACGGGCTCGGCCGCGTGGTTTGGGGTGAGTTCAGAAGTCACGTTTCGATCCAGAAGTCTTCATCACGCTTGAGGCTTAGCCGAAGCGTTTTTCAATGTAGGTTTCAACAATGTGGTGGAACTCTTGCGCGATGTTGTCGCCGCGCAAGGTCATGGCTTTTTCACCGTCAATGAACACGGGAGCCGCAGGTGCTTCACCGCTGCCGGGCAGGCTGATGCCGATGTCAGCATGCTTGCTCTCGCCAGGGCCATTCACGATGCAGCCCATCACCGCCACTTTGAGGTTTTCCACGCCAGGGTATTGGGTACGCCACACAGGCATTTGGGCGCGCAAAAAGTCGTCAATCGACTTGGCCATTTCTTGGAACGTGGTGCTGGTGGTGCGACCGCAACCTGGGCATGCGGTAACGCTGGGCACAAACGTGCGCAGGCCCAAGGCTTGCAAAATTTCAGAAGCAATCACCACCTCTTGCGTGCGCGCCTCGCCGGGCTGCGGTGTAAGCGAGACACGGATGGTGTCGCCAATGCCTTCTTGCAAAAGAATAGACAAAGCCGTGGCCGATGCCACCGTGCCCTTGGTGCCCATGCCTGCTTCGGTGAGGCCCAAATGCAGCGGATAGTTGCAGCGCTGAGCCAACTCGCGGTACACCGCAATCAGATCTTGCACGCCGCTCACTTTGCAGCTGAGCAAAATTTGGTTGGCCGACATGCCCATGCTCTGCGCCAGTTTGGCCGAGTCGATGGCCGAGGTGATCAAAGCCTCGTACATCACTTGCTTGGCTTCGAAGGGTTTGGCACGCAAAGCGTTTTCGTCCATCAATCGGGCCAGCAGTTCTTGGTCGAGGCTGCCCCAGTTCACGCCGATGCGCACAGCCTTGTTGTAGCGCATTGCGGCTTCAATCATTTGGCCGAATTGCTTGTCGTGCTTGTCGCCCTTGCCCACGTTGCCGGGGTTGATGCGGTACTTCGACAAAGCTTGCGCACAGTCAGGGAACTCGGTCAACAAACGGTGGCCGTTGTAATGAAAGTCGCCAATCAGCGGCACGTTGATGCCCATTTTGTCGAGCTGCTCGCGCACATAAGGCACAGCGGCTGCGGCTTCGGGCGTATTCACTGTGATGCGCACCAACTCAGAGCCCGCCAAAGCCAACTCTTTGATTTGAATGGCGGTGCCAATCGCGTCCACCGTGTCGGTGTTGGTCATGGACTGCACGCGCACGGGCGCGTCACCACCAACGGTCACCACATGGTCACCCCATGCCACACGCGCTTGCAAGGTTTGGCGAGCTTTGGGCTGCGACATGGCAATGCCGCAAGGCAACAACGTGTCAGCGGACATGCCCAGCTCCTGAAGCGCTCGTGGGGGTCTGCGCGGCAGCAGGTGCCACCGCATTCAGGGGGGCAGACGCGGTGGCCATCGACTGAACGGGCACAAGCACCAAGCCTGAAGGCACCGCCTCCACGACCGCCGCAGAGGCAGCCATCACAGCGGGGGCCACAGGTATCACAGATTCCGTCACCGCGTCGGCGGGCGTGGCGTCTTTGCTGCCGAGCAAACTTTGAACATCGGGCCAAAACGCCAACACCAAGGCCACCAGCAGCGCCAAAACGGCGCCACCGCGCATGGGCGTGAACAAAGCCGTCGTCGTCAGTAACTTGGATTGCGGCAAAAACGAAGGACGCTGCAAGGGGAAATCAATCCCGCGTTCATCTTTGGGCGCCAATCGCGACACGTCTTGGCCGGGCAACAAGGCCAACACAGGCGCTGCATCCATCTTCAGAATACGGCACACGGCCAAGGCCAACGCACGGGCAAACATGGCGTCTGGCAACTCGTCCAAACTGTCGTTTTCAAGGGACTCAAGCTTGCTGACAGGCACCTTCAACGAGCTGGCCAAAATCTCGATCTTGACGTCTTGCGTCTCGCGGTAATGGCGCAACAACGCTCCGGCTGTTTGGGTCGCCACGGGGTGTGAATCCACCTGAACGTCAGGCGTTTGAGATTCAGAAGAGGTCGAAATATCTTGGGTCATTGGTCTTGAAATTTACCCTGAGCCAGCGCAAGCGCTTGGGTCGAGTTGGGAAAGGACTGGTTCAATTGTTGCGCGAGGCGGCGTTGTTCTTGAGGCTGCGCCAAAGCACGGGTCAGCTGGATGCCCAACCAAAGGCTTTCAGCACTGGCTTGGGGCGAGCTGTTGAGCGAGGACAGGGTCACTTGGGCGCGCTGTGCATCGCCATTTTGCCAATCGAGAACAGCCAATTGGTAGCGGGCGACAGGATTGGCAGGTTCGAGAGCCAAAGCCGCGTCAAAACTGCGTCGCGCCTGTGTTTTTTGCCCCGCGCGAAGTTGGCATACGCCCAAGGCCATCCAGCTTTTGCCGACCTGACGGTAGCCAGCTTGCGACACCGCTTGCGTCAACTGCGCTTGGGCGGGTTCGAAGCGGTCTTGCTGGCACAAAAACCAACCATAGTTGTGCTGTACCTCGGCCAAATCGGCGGGGGTGGCGAGCGGTTGAGACGCGAGTTGCAAGGCCTGCTCAAAACTTTGCTGGGCCAACGCGGGGGCGTTGGCACGCTGGTGAATGAGGCCAATCAAACTGAAAGCTTGCGGGTAGGTGGCGTCGATTTGCAACGCAGCGCGCGCCTCTTGCAGAGCGGCATCCGATTGGTTTTGCTCAAAGTAGGCAGAAGCCAATGCCAAACGACGCATGGCACGTTGGCGCTGCGCATCGGGCTCGGGCGTGGTCAAGGCATCCAACTGTGCAGCGCGTGTGTCTTGCATGGGTGAACTGCAGGCTTGCAAACCCAACACACACCACATCAAGGCGAAAAACGCCACAGTTTTGATCCATTGCTGCGCGCCCAAGCGCCCGTTCATGAGGGCACCTGTTTGAGCGCAATCACGCGCTGCTTGGCCATGCGCGAGTCCACGTCGGTGCGGTCTTTGACATCACCGGCCAACTGACCGCAAGCGGCATCAATGTCGTCACCTCGGGTTTTACGCACCGTGGTGATGATGCCGGCTTCGCTCAATCGCGCTGCAAAGGCTTTCACCGTCGCGGCACTGGAACGCGTCAACCCGGACGCAGGGAAAGGGTTGAACGGAATCAGGTTGAATTTGCACGACACACCCTCACCTGCCCCGCGCTTTGGTTTGACCAACTCGATCAAAGCTTGCGCATGTTCGGGTTGGTCGTTCACGCCGTCCAACATGCAGTATTCGAAGGTGATGAAGTCGCGTGGCGCGTGGGCCAAGTAGCGACGACAGGCGTCCATCAACTCATGCAACGGGTATTTGCGGTTGAGTGGCACGAGGTTGTCGCGCAAGGCGTCCGTCGGGGCATGCAAAGACACAGCCAAGGCCACGGGGCAATCCTCACCCAAACGGTCCATCATGGGCACCACGCCCGAGGTAGACACGGTCACGCGACGGCGCGACAGGCCGTAGCCGTGGTCGTCCAGCATGGCACGCAGGGCGGGCACCAAGGCGCTGTAGTTTTGCAGCGGCTCGCCCATGCCCATCATCACCACGTTGGAGATGATGCGGTCGGTGGTGTTGAACTGTTTGCGCAGCGTGTGCTCGGCAAACCACAGCTGCGACAAAATTTCGCCTGTGGTGAGGTTGCGACTGAAGCCTTGGTGGCCCGTGGAGCAAAAGCGGCAACCCACGGCGCAACCGGCTTGTGACGAGATGCACAAAGTGCCTCGGTCGTCTTCAGGAATAAACACGGTTTCGACGGCGTTGCCGTCACCCACGTCGAACAACCACTTGATGGTGCCGTCGGCGGAATCGTGTCTGGAAATGGGGGTTAAGGGCTGAACCTGAGCGCAGGTTTTCAGCTTTTCACGCAGCGACTTGGCGAGATCAGACATCTGATCAAAGTCTTGTGCGCCTTTTTGATGAATCCAGCGAAACAACTGGGTGGCGCGAAAGCGCTTTTCGCCCAGCTGTTCACAAAAAACGGCCAAACCGTCGAGATCAAAATCAAGCAGGTTGGCCGTCATTTTTTTATCGCTGCCGTCGTTGTTACCAACCACAGCAAACTTTCTTTACTTAGCGTAAACGTTCATGCCAGCGAAGAAGAAGCCGATTTCAACAGCGGCAGTCTCAGCGGCGTCAGAACCGTGCACAGCGTTGGCATCGATGCTGTCAGCGAAGTCAGCGCGGATGGTGCCAGGGGCTGCGTCTTTAGGGTTGGTAGCACCCATCAAGTCACGGTTTTTCAAAATAGCGCCTTCGCCTTGCAACACTTGGATCATGACGGGGCCAGAGACCATGAAGTCGACCAAGTCTTTGAAGAAAGGACGTGCAGCGTGCACAGCGTAGAACTGCTCAGCTTCGCCACGTGACAGGTGAGCCATGCGAGCGGCGATGACTTTCAAGCCAGCAGCTTCGAAACGGGCGTAGATTTGACCGATGACGTTCTTAGCAACTGCGTCGGGCTTGATGATGGAGAGGGTACGTTCGATAGTCATGTTGGAATTTTCCTTGTTTGACGTTTTAAAAACTGAGTTCGACAAAAGCGAAGCCCGTTATTTTAACCGCTCAAAGGGTTTCCCCCTGAGCATTTGTGATGCTTTTAGCCGTGATCAGCGGCCGTTACGGCCTCGACCAAAACTGCCACCGGGGATGCCGCCGCGTTTAGGAGGGCCCGCAGGCGCAGAAGAAGGCTTGCGAGCACCCACCAAACCGGCTTTGAAGGCCTTGTGGCCGTCTTTTTTGCGTTGACGCTCCATCGCGTAGCTGTCAGCACCGATGTAACCCACCGACGTTTGCATGGGGTCGGGCTGTTGCTGCTGCACGGGCTCAGGCTTGCCTCGGCCACCGCGTTTGCGCTCGCTCATGACCAAACGCTCAGGACCGCGTGGACGCTCGTCCGGTGCGCGTGGCATCGACGGACGTGGGCCCACGCTGTTGCCACGGCGGCGGCTGTTGGCACGCTCGGTGCGGTTGTTTTGCGAGGGGCCGCTGGCCATGGGGGCCTCGGCACCGGCAGCTTCCATCAAGGCGCGAATGTCGCGCTCGCCCAACTCCACAAAAGCACCGCGCTTCAAACCGCGTGGCAGCACCATGGCGCCGTAGCGAATACGAATCAAACGGCTCACGGCGTGACCGACAGCTTCGAACATGCGACGCACTTCGCGGTTGCGGCCTTCAGAAATGGTGACGCGATACCAGCAGTTGGAACCTTCGCCGCCGCCCTCTTCAATGGAGCCGAATTGCGCAGGACCGTCGTCGAGCTGAATGCCCGTGACCAGTTGTTCTTTTTGGTCTTTGCTGAGTTTGCCCAAGGAGCGCACCGCGTATTCGCGTTGCAAACCGAAACGGGGGTGCATCAGCTGGTTGGCCAACTCGCCCGAGCTGGTGAACAGCAACAGGCCTTCGGTGTTCAAGTCCAGACGACCCACCGACTGCCACTTGCCTTGGTAGAGGCGCGGTAAACGGCGAAACACGGTGGGACGGTTTTGTGGGTCGTCCATGGTCACTACTTCGCCCGCAGGCTTGTGGTATGCGATGACACGCGGAGGCGGTGGTGCAATACGCACTTTGAGCTGACGGCCGTTGACCTTGATTTGGTCACCAAACTGCACGCGCTGGCCGGTGTGGGCCACCTCGTTGTTCACCGCGACGTGACCGTCGGCAATCAAACGCTCCATCTCAATGCGCGAGCCCAAACCCGATTGGGCCAAGACTTTGTGCAACTTGGGCGATTCGGGCTGGGGCAAGAGCACGCGCTTTTCAGGCGCGGCATCGGCGCGAATCAGCTCGGCGTCAAACTGGCCGGAGACAACATCGTCGAAGTCAAACGCGGCGTCATCGGCATCAAAAGCGTCTGCGAGCTCTGGCGTGTTGCCAGGGTGATTATTTTCAGTGTTCATGGGGTTCGTCGCCAGGTGTGGCGGGTTCGCTAGGGAGAGATAGGTGGAAGACTTCGGGCTCGCCCAGTTCAGGGGCGAGCAAGATGTCCGGTGCGGATGGGAGTTCTGTGGGTGCGGTGTCAACAGGCGCATCCAACACCATGTTCATTTGCAGGCTGGGATCGTCTTCGCCCAAACGGGCAAAGGCGTTGGCTTGGGCTTGGGCCGTGTCGTAAGTGGGCAATTGGTCCAAAGACGCCAAGCCCAAATCGTCCAAAAACTGGCGCGTGGTGGCAAACAAGGAGGGACGACCCACCGTTTCGCGGTGACCGATGACTTCAACCCAACCCCGGTCTTCCAGCTGCTTGATCACCAAAGAGTTGATGGTCACGCCACGCACGTCTTCCATGTCCGCGCGGGTCACGGGCTGGCGGTAGGCAATGATGGCCAAGGTTTCCATGGCTGCACGGCTGTATTTGGGTGGCTTTTCGGGGTGCAGGCGATCCAAAAAGGGGCGCATTTGAGGGCGGCTTTGAAAACGCCAGCCCGAAGCCACATGCACCAGCTCGACGCCACGCTGGGCCCAGTCGAGTTGCAGTTCTTCCAGCAGCGTTTTGATGGTGTCTGCGCCCAAGTCATCTGCGAATAGCACGCGCAAATCGCGCACTTGAATCGGCTGATGGGAGCAAATCAAAGCGGTCTCAAGCACACGCTTGGCATCCACGGTGTTCATCGTGAGGGGTTCCGAGGTCAGGGAATCGAGGAAAGTGTCCCCGAAACACGTCTCGGGGCCGGTAAGGCAAAGCTCAAATGGACAGGGCCAGTTGTTGTTCTAGCGTTCGCGAAGTCAGAGCCAAAGGGCTCACCGCTTTCACAAGCGGGTGCGTGATTGTAACGCTTATGGCTTTTTAAGGCCCAGCCCATCCAACAATGCCACCATGTCCGCAGGCAATGGCGCCTCAAACGAAAGCGCTTTGCCCGAAATGGGATGCTCAAAACTCAATCGAAACGCATGCAGCGCTTGGCGGTCAATGCCCAAAGTCATGGGACCGGCGTACAAAGAATCGCCCACCAGCGGATGCCCAATGTGGCCCATGTGCACACGAATTTGATGCGTGCGGCCGGTGTGCAAGGTGCATTGCACCAAACACGCTTCTTCTTGGCTGGCCAAGCAATCAAACGTGGTGTGGGCTTCTTTGCCGGGCAAACGCTCCAAATCGACCACGGCCATGCGCAGGCGGTTGCGGTAGTCGCGGCCAATGCCAGCCACCACGTCGCGATTCGGGTTGCCATTCCATTTGCGGTAGGCCACGGCCAAGTATTCGCGGTGCACATCACGGGCGGCAATTTGCTCGACCAAGGCGTCCATGCAGCGACGGGTGCGTGCGACCACCATCAAACCGCTGGTGTCTTTGTCCAACCGGTGCACGATGCCAGCACGCGGCAGCATGACCGCCTGCGGGTCCAAAGCCAACAAGCCGTTGAGCAAGGTGCCGCTCCAGTTGCCCGGCGCGGGATGCACGACCAAGCCAGCGGGCTTGTTCAAAATGCGTAAATCGTCGTCTTCGTAAACCACATCCAAAGGAATATCTTCAGGCTTGAACGCCTGACTTTGCGGCGTGGGACGCAAGGCCACGTGGTAACGCTCGCCCATGCGCACTTTGCTAGACGCCTTGGTCACCTCGCGCTGCGTGGGCAAGATGCACGACACACACCCCTCGGCCAACAACTGCTGCGAGTAGCTGCGCGAGAACTCGGGCAGCAACAAAGCCAAGGCGCGGTCTAAACGCTCACCGTGCAAGGTGGTGGGAATGTCGAGCTCGCGCCACTCGATCTCGGGACCGTCCACCAGCTCAACGTGTTCGTCTGGCAAAACATCCTCAAGGATTGAGGGTGCGGCGGTCGGCTGTGCCGATAGAATGGTTTGTCTTTGCTTCAAGAAAGTGGCCTGTGGTGTTACGCCTTCAATTATCGGCTGTGTGGATGGCTCTCGGAATGTCTGCGGCCATTCTTTTATCGGGTTGTGCCCAAAACTATGACCCGACCTCCGCTTGGAGCGTGGACAAGCTGTACCAAGAAGCCAAAGACGAGCTCGCCGCTGGCGGCTACGACAAGGCCATTGGTTACTACGAAAAGCTCGAAGGCCGTGCGGCGGGTACGCCCATGGCACAGCAAGCGCAACTCGACAAAGCGTGGGCCCAGTACAAAACCAACGAGCCCATTCAGGCCGTGGCCACCTTGGACCGTTTCATCAAGTTGCACCCCGCCAGCCCTGCGCTGGACTACGCGCTGTACCTCAAAGGCGTGGTGAACTTCAACGACAACTTGGGCCTCTTCTCCACCCTCGCCCAACAAGATTTGGCGGAGCGTGACCCCAAGCAGGCCAAAGAATCGTTTGAAGCATTTCGTGAATTAACCACACGATTCCCGCAATCAAAATATGCCGAAGACGCGCGCCTGCGCATGGCTTACATCAAAAACTCGCTGGCTCGCTCAGAGGTTTATGTGGCGCGTTATTACTTTGAGCGCGGTGGCTACGTCGCAGCGATCAACCGTGCACAAGCCGCGGTTCAAGAGTTCCGCGATGTGCCTGCGGTGGAAGAGGCTTTGTTCATCTTGGTCAAGTCCTACGACAAACTGGGCTTGGTGCAATTGCGCGACGACACACGCCGCGTGCTCGAAGCCACCTACCCAAACAGCGTGTTCTTGTACCCAGAACGCGCGGTCGCTCCCAAATCTTGGTGGAAATTTTGGTGAGTTAAACCGGCTTGACGCGTCCAGCGATTAAGCCGGTTTGAGCGCGTCCAGCGCTTGCGCCAAGTCCGCGTCATTGCCGAGTTGGCGCATAGGGGGTAACGCCGCAATCAAACGTCGGCCATAGCCCGTCGTCACCAAACGGTTGTCACACAGCACCAGCACGCCTTGGTCTGTTTCGCGGCGAATCAAACGGCCTGCGCCTTGCTTCAAGGCCACCACGGCCTCGGGCACAAAGTAATCATTGAACGGGCTGCGCCCCTGCGCTTCCAAGCGTTTGCCACGCGCCTCCACCAACGGGTCGTTGGGCGGGGGAAACGGCAGCTTGTCAATGATGACCAATTGCAGCGCATCACCAGGCACGTCAAAGCCCTCCCAAAACGTGGCCGAGGCCACCAACACGCAACCACCCTCTTCGGTTTGCGCACCTTCGCGGAATCGCTCCATCAAATGGCGTTTGGGCCACTCACCTTGCACCAACACCTCGATGCCTGAGCCTTCGAGTTGCTGCTTCATCCCATCGCCAATCGCACGCAAGGCGCGCAGCGTGGTGGTGAGCACCAAAGTGCGTCCCCCTAAACGGCGGGCTGCGTCGCTGGCCAGCTGGGCCACTTGGCCACTGTGCGCCGGATCGTTGGGCTTGACCAAGTGGCGCGGCACATACAAGGCCGCCTGCGCGGGGTAGTCAAACGGACTGCTCACCCGCAAGATCTGAGCAGACTCTAGGCCGCAAGGCTCGGTGAACCAACGCAAACGGGGGTCATCGCCCAAGGTGGCGGACGTGAAAATCCAGCTTCGAGGCCGCGTGTCTTCATCGGGGCGTGCACGCGCCGCGAACGCATCAACATTCAAATCTTGCGCGTCGTCATGTTCGGCTAAAAAACCACCCGCATCGGCCAAGACCTCGGGCTCATCTTGCCAAGGTGCTTCGTCGTCTTGGCCAATTTCTTTAGCGCCAACGCCTTGCGTCAGCAGCCGGTCTCGCACCGTCGCCGCGATGTCGAGGGGTGCCTCCATCAGGCGAATTTGCGAAGCGCTCACGTCAACCCAACGCACGGCATCGTGCGCGCAGGGTTCTAAAAATGCCTGCACACGTTTGGCAATTTCGGCCACGCGCTCGAACAAACGCATGAAGTCGGGCGCAATTTCGCTCACTGTTTCTAAGGCGCGCAAAGCTTGCAAACAGGCCGCGCCCACATCGTGCAACGACTGCTGCCACGCAGCGGGATGAATGTCTTCGGGGGCCTCGCCCACCCAACGTAACTTCAAGGCGCCTTGGCGTTTGCCCACGACTAAGCGCAACTCACGCGCTGATCGCTCCAGCGCCGACGCCGTGCCCTGCCAATCGGCCAGACCACGCGCCAACTGCAAGCCCGTAGCCAACACATCGCGCGTGATATCCAGCAATTGCGCCGTGCCAATTTGGTTGCCCAAGAAGTTGACGCCGGTTTCGTTGAGTTGATGGGCCTCATCAAAAATCACCACGCGAACGCTGGGCAACAACTCGGCCATCCCCGACTCGCGCACCGCCATGTCGGCAAAAAACAGATGGTGGTTGATCACCACCACGTCAGCCCCCAAAGCCTCGCGACGCGCCGCATTCACAAAGCAGGTTTTGAACTTCGGACACTGCGAACCCAAACAGTTTTCACGGTTCGAGGTGATGAGCGGGATCAGTGGCGAGCGCTCATCCAAGCCTGGCAGCTCCGCCAAGTCGCCACTGCGGGTGGCCATGGACCAGGTTTCAACGCGCGACAACAAATGTGCCGTGTGGCGGTCGGTGGCACTGTGGTCTTGACGCGCCAATTCCATGCGGTGGGTGCACAAATAACTGGAGCGGCCTTTGAGCAAGGCCAAGCGCACTGGCAAATTCAAAGCCTTGACCAAACGCGGCAAGTCGCGGGCGTACAACTGGTCTTGCAGCGCTTTGGTAGCGGTCGACAGCAACACGCGTTCGCCACTCAACAAGGCAGGCACCAAATAGGCAAAGGTCTTGCCCACGCCTGTGCCCGCCTCGACCACCAAACTACCGCCCAAGGCCACCACATCAGCCACGGCCAAGGCCATGTCCGTTTGACCTTGGCGAGGCTGGAAATGGTCGGTGCTGCGCGCCAACACGCCCAAGGGCGCAAAGGCTTCTTGCACCATGTCGCGCAAGGGGTGACTCATGGCGGTGTCGCTCATTGGCTGGCTCCACGCGCAGGCAACGAGGCTGCAGGCGGCTTGTCGCGTTCACGCAATTTTTTTTCGAGATCAGCGCGACGCTGAGCCGCCTCGCGCTGCTTTTGTTCGTAGGCTTCACGCTGCTGACCTTGCGCAGCATGGTCGGCCTGTTTTTGTACGGCGCGATCCGCTGCGGCTTTGGCGTTGTCAGCGGCATACGTTTGTCGCGTTTGCTCTCGCACACGCGCCAAGGCATTGGTTTCGGCCAAACGCCGCTCCGCCTCTTCGGCTTTGAGGCGTCGCTCCACGGTGTTGAACGCAATTTCGTCTTTTCGCAAAGCTGCATGCGCCTGCAAGCGACGTTCACGCGCTTCCAAACGGCAACTCGTGACATCAAACTTCTGATAACACACCGTCATCTCTTGGTTGTAGGCCGTCTCTAACTGCTGGCGGCGAGCCAGCAGCTGCTGGCTCTGTGCTGCGCGTTCAGCCGCTGAAGCGACCGGTGGCAAGCCCTGCGCATCGGCATGCAGGGCAACTGCCGAGGTTGCAACGGGTCCGCTCGCTGTAAGGGCAGCAGGGTGCAAGACATCCTGCGCGCCTGCACCAACCCACACCACCAGGGCCCAAAGCGCGATGACCCTTTTTTTCATGTGAGCGACGTATCCACCATGCGTCGCTCCAGCGCCAAAAACTCGGCCGACTGCATCTCGTTCAAACGTGACACTGTGCGCGGAAATTCGTGCGCCATCGGGCCTTGCGTGTAAAGCTCTTCGGGGGGCACAGCCGCCGACATCATCAGCTTCACGCGACGGTCGTACAACACGTCAATCAGCCAAGTGAAACGTCGTGCTTCGGCCGCTTTGTTCACCGGCATGTGCGGCACATCGCTGAGCAGCACGGTGTGAAATTGGCTGGCAATCTCTAAATAATCGTTTTGCGAACGCGGGCCACCACACAGCTCTTTGAAGTCAAACCAGACCAAGCCGCCCGCACGACGTCGTGCTTTGATTTCTCGGGCCTCGATGTGCAACACCGGATCTTCGTCGGCGCATTCGGCCAAACGCTTGAACGCGTCTGTCATGGCCGTATCGGCTTTTTCGCCCAAGGGCCGCAAATACAACTCGACCTGCTCCAAGGTGCGACGGCGGTAGTCGGTGCCGTTGTCCACGTTGATCACGTCCAGCGATTTATTGAGCAAGTCGATGGCTGGCATGATGCGATCGCGGTGCATGCCACCGGGGTACAGATCGTCGGGCTTGAAATTGGACGTGGTCACAAAACCCACGCCGTTTTGAAACAACGCGTCGAGCAAGCGGTGCAAGATCATGGCGTCAGTGATGTCGGCCACATGAAACTCGTCAAAGCAAATCAATTTGTAGCGCTTGGACATGCGTTTGCCCAGCACATCCAAGGGGTTCACCGTGCCTTGCAACTCGCGCAACTCGCGGTGCACCTCGCGCATGAACTCATGAAAATGCAAACGCGTTTTGCGCTTGATCGGCACCGCGTCATAAAAGCAATCCATCAAAAAGCTCTTGCCACGCCCCACCCCACCAAACATGTACACGCCACGGGGAATGGGCGGACGGTTGACCAGTTTTTTCAGCGGGCTCGAACGCTTCTCCTTGTAAGCGGCCCACTCGTCAGCGCAACGCTGAAGGGCGTCAATGGCACGCAGCTGGGCAGGGTCGCTTTTAAAGCCACGGATTTCGAGTTCTTTGAGGTAGTTTTGATGGACGGACATAGCGGGGTGTATTGTGCCTTGGCTCCTAAGGGGTCAATCAAGCCAAAGCACAAAAGCCCAAGCGTCCCCAACACTCTCACATGGGGGACGCGAAGGTCGATAGACACCCTTAACCTTGATCTTTGCCCTCCAAATTCTCTAAAACACTTGACTCTGAGGCTCCAGCGCTGTCAGAGGCAGGCTGAGCAAGTTCAACCCCAAAACCCACCCACTGCGACAAATCGCCCTCAGGCAACAACCAGCGCACACCGGAGGTAGGTTGCTCCAATGCGCTGTCGGAAGGCGCGACGGGTGCCGTGTCCGATGGGCTGACAGGCGTTTGGGCCGCTGGCAAGGTATTGGCCGCATCAGCCTGAGTGGGCGTCTCACGAGCCAGTGGCGTCGACTTTCGCGTCGATTCCGAACTTGAATTCGCCTCAGAAGGTGACGTTCGAACAATCCAACTCGTCAACGTTTCCTTGTCGTTCACTGCAGGTTGCTGTCCCTGCTGCGAAGCGGCCATGGCCAACTCAAGGAACTGCGCGGTCGACTGAGGGCTAGCCATGACGCTGGCCGAGTTGGAACTCGTCGCGTGCGTCATCACCTCACCCAGTTGGACACGCGCCTTCGTCACCAACACCTCGGCTTTGGCGCTCGACGCTTGCTCACCACTTTGTGCCGTCGTGTTGGCCGTCCAGCTCTTGGCCAAGCTTTGGTTCATCTGCGCCAAAGGCGATAGCTGAGCAACAGGGGACCAACCACTCTTGAGTGCTTCGGCGACCATCGTGATCGCGCGTGCGCCATTTGGATTGATAGGCGGCATCCAAGTCACCCCCGTCATTCGCACCACGTTGTGACTGCTAGCCACAACTTGGCCTAGCTCAGTGATGTTGCCCGCACCACCCATTAGCCCCACCCAACCATCCGACTCTGAAGTAATCCCGGCCACAGAAACGGTCAAGCCGTTCTGCCCCGCAATCACCACATCACCGCTGGTGGAGTTGCGTGCGCTCACGCTGGCATCAGCCGTCAATGCCTTCACCAGCACACGCTCAAAGCCAAACCCACCGATGCCGTTCACCGCTTCAAGTCGCAACTCGCCTGTGAATGAAACGGGCGCCGCATGCTCAAGCGCTGTCGCCTTGATGGCGTGGTCCGACTTGAGCAAGGCAGATTGGGCCAGCAGCGTTGTGCCAGACGCCAGCAAGTCACCGGTCGCGACGATCGCAATGGCGTCGGTTTTAGATTCGAAAATCGACCCAGAGGCCAATGCCAACGACCCAGCGTGCATCACCGACACCTTGCCCTCAGCCACCACATGTGCATTCACGGGGCCCGTTGAAGACAAAGTGACGTTCACATCGCCCTGGGCGCTGCGCAAGTCCATCTGATTTGCCGTCAGCGACACATTCAAATCCGTCACCGCATGAACCACCACACGCTGCGCTTGAGCCACAACCAGACCACCGAAGTCGTTAGCGCTGTCCAGCGTGATGACTTGGCCTGCTGCCGTGAACTGGCTGTTGCCACTCACAGTCAGCACGCCGCTGTCCGTCACTGCACCTGCAGCTGTCACGCTCAGGCTAGCCACATTCAATGCGCCCATGTCCAAAGCGTTGACGTCATTCAGGATTGCGCTCGTCGCCGTCAGACTGACTGCGCCACCAAAGTCGTTGGCGTTGTCCAGCGTGATCGCTTGGCCTGCTGCGGTGAACTGGCTGTTGCCGCTCACAGTCAACACGCCACTGTCCGTCACTGAACCTGCCGCTGCCACGCTGAGGTTGCCCACATTCACGGTGCCCAGATCCAATGCATTCACATCGTTCAGGCTCGCACTAGACGCTGTCAAACTGATCGCACCACCGAAGTCGTTGGCGCTGTTCAACGTGATGGTTTGGCCTGCTGCCGTGAACTGGCTGTCGCCGGTCACGTTCAACGCGACAACTTGGCTGATGGCTCCGGTACTGGTCACAGTGAGCGAACCGCCCACCGTGGTGTTGCCCAACACCGTCGCCCCGGTGCTGCTGATCTGCATATGGCGCACCGCACCCAAGACCCATGAGCCATCGGTGCTGGTCGTGTTCAACTGCAGATCCCGCTGCGCATTCAGGCTCACATGGGTCGCGTTCAGCACGTTGACGGCATCCAAACGCAAATCTTGGGTGGCACTGATGTGTGCGGTGCCCGAGATACGCGTTTGAACATCCAGCAGGACAGACTCTGAACCTGTGATTTCTAGGAACACATCGCCATCGGTCGCTTTCGCCACAATCCGCTCGGCGTTCACTTTCAAAGAGGCACCGGCCGCACCCACGCCAGCATCGGCAGAAATGTCCAAAGTGCCCACGTTCATATTCACCGCAACCGCACTCGCTGCAGGCATGGACAAACTTTGTGCATCCAGCGTCAAGGCGTCGAGGTTGAGATTCAAATTGGCGAAACCTGGGGCCTCACTCAGGACCAAATCAACCCCCACCACCGACAAACTACCCTTTTGTGCGGCGGTCTCTGGGGCTTGCAAGTCAAGTGTTGTCACGCCAGACCAAGCCATCGCATCGTTCTGACCTGCAAACAAGCCCGATAAGAAGCTGACCGAGGTATTGCTCGAGGTGACTTTCAGTGCGCCCTTGTGGCCCGCAGTGTCCGCCTCGAAACGAATGCCGTTGAGGAACTCGACCTCCTGCGTCCCGTTGATGATCAGCTGACCGCCGTTAAGCAGCACCACTTCACCTGAGAACACCACCTTGCCAGTCGCGTTGATGGTGATGTCGCCATCCACATACACGCGCTCGCCAAAAGTCACATTCATCGCGTCGCTGACGGTGATACCTTCCACGTCAGACAGGGCATCGACTTGCAACTTGAAGCCTGAAGCCACCCCGGCCAAGTCGCCCAAACTGGAACGCGCAGCGGTCAGCACATCACCGACTTCGTAACCCCCGCCAACCGACACCAAAGTCACTTGCGTCACCACACCACCTGCGACGGTGATGTTGGCGGTTGCCCCAGAGCCTTTACCGCCTAGCAGCACCACTTCGTTGTAAACACCGTCGGCATACGACTGGCCACCACTGACGATGGTCGTGCTGTGGCTGTAACCGATACCGCCACCCACGCGACCGTCAATCGCGATATTGCCTTCGTAAGCAGACAACACCCACACATCTGCATCGCCCGTGCCGCCGTTCACACGGCCGGTCACATGGAAATCACCCGCCATGTCGACTGCCGCGTCACCCATGGACAACGTGACCGTGCCATCAAAGCGAATCGCATCGTTGATCAAGGCCCCTTCACTCAATGACAGCAAAGTGCCGTCCGAGAACACCGTGGTGTTGCCGGGACCAAAAATTTGCAGCGTCTTGCCCTTGACAGTGCCAGCCACCTCAACACGACCGCCTGTGCCTTGCGACTGAATCACCAAAGGCACCGAGACGGCTAGGGTTGACGCACCGCCCCCCATGGAAATCGGGTTCGCGCTGCCCGAGGAGCCGATGACCAGCGCTGGAATACCCACCAACTTGCTCGGATCCAGCGACAAGCCACCGCCCTTTCCACCCAAGGAAATGGCAACCCCAGCTTCTGGCGTTACCTGCAAGCCTGAACCAGGTGAAGCGAATGCGGTCAAGTCCACAGCGCCGCCGCCTTCGGGGATCGCGATCTTGACGGATTGAATCACTTGCGCCAACACCTTGCCGGCGGCATCTTTGGACAGCACGTTTTGCACCGCCAAGTTGCTGTCGGCAGCACCATCCACGCCGTATTGTTTGAGTCCAGCCAACGTGATGCTTTCGCTCACATTGAGCTGGATGTGGCCGGCATCCATCACGCGCAAATCTCCCTCGACGACCAGGCGTTTGGCATCCACCACCAACTTGGTGTGACCCAAGTCAATCACGGCATCGCCCTGCGGCTTGATCACGATGGTGTCACCCACCAGGTGAACAGTGCCCAAGGTCTCGTCCCAGACGATCTTCTCGATGCCCGACACCACTTGTCCATTACTCAAAGTCACCACGTTCTTGGTGCTCGATTTATCCAAGGGCTTGAAGTTGAGCGTCAAGGTGTCATCACGCAACTCAGTGGTCGTATTGGTGGCGTTTGACACATCCTTGAGCTGCAACACACGCGCCAAGCCATCGGCTGCCACGGTATTGCCCAGGTTCAAGACAATCTCATCGGACCCTTCCGACGCACGCACCACCAACGGCGTGTCCGACAGACGCACCACGGTGAGTTCATCCGACAACAAGCCCAAACGCACCTCGTCCAGCGGACTGCGGTTCAAGCGCAAGGCGTTACCGCCTGAGGCCAAAATCTCGAAGTTGCCCGCGTTATAGGAGGCTTTCAGCGCCACTGGCTTTTGCACGACCAAGGGCACTTCATGCACCGTGGTGTTGATGCCGTCGCTGAGTGTCACCACCAGCGGGCCTTGCACACCGGCCTGACCCGGCACGAACTGCAAGTTACCCACTTCGGCGAGGAAGCTCGACAGTTTGGCCACCGTGCCCGTGAGCTTGACGCCCGAGGTCGTCGCAGCAACCGCCACACCCCAGCGTGTTGCATCCGCACCCGACACACCGAAACCGCCCTGCGTCACATCAAACTGCACCGACACCACAGGCGTGCTGTCGCCCGCCACAGAAGTCTTGAGCAAGTCAGCGTCGTAAAGCGAAGCCAGCGGGAAGGTCAACGGCGTCATCTCATTGCCAGCCACCATCAACACCTCTGGCAGACGCAAGTTGGTTGCAGCGGTGACAGACGTTGGCGCAAAACGCAAGATCGCATTGTTCTTGGACAAGGCCGTGATCACACCCGTCTTACCGTCGATCGAAGCGCCTACCCAATTGCTATCGGCCGTCACCCCCATCTCGCCGCGCCCTGCCGAGCGCACCCAGCGCTTACCCAAGTCGCCCGACACCCAGACGCCACCGTTGGCGCCCGAACCTGTGGCGACCAGGGCTGTGCCGTCATCGCTGATGGCCACGCGGGTGTCTTGACCCATCGTGCCGGCGGCCTGCCACGTCCAAGCCGCTTGCGTGGTGTCGGCATAGAAAATCTTGCCGTCCACGGTCGATGCCACCCAACGCTTGCCGCTGGCGTCCATGTCCACAGAGAACCAATCGCCGTTGCTCAAGGCACTGCGCGTGACATCCGTCCAAGTGATGCCACTCAGGCCTTGACCCGCCGTGATCACACCTTGGAAAATCGCGCCGGCTGCAGCCCCGTTGGCCGCCTTGCCTGTCGCCACCAGCACAGTTTTGCCGTCGTCGCTGAGCACTAAGTCGTTCCAGTTACGGCTTGGCAGCTTGGCTGTCGTCCAGGTTCTGCCGTCTGTCGCCAGTTCACGTAACGAACCCACGGTATCGCGCGTATCCCAAATCGTGAAGCCCAAGAAGTTCTTGTAGCTGTAACGCTCACTGCCCGCACGGTCCGCCAACATCACACGGCCGTCATCGGTGACCAAGACATCGGTGTAGTCGTCTGCAGGGGCTTGAACCATCGACCAAGTGCTGCCCGCATCGCGTGAAATTGCCAACACGCCTGCGTTAGACAAGGCGGCAATCATTCGGCCATTTGGCGACATCGACACATGGTCAAAGCCTTGGCCCACTGGCAACGCACTGTCCAAACGCACGCCGGCTATTTGCATCGCCGTCGCATCCTTGGCCGAGCGCAACTCGGTAAAGACCATCTTGTAGTACTGGAAGCTTTGGGTGTTTGCAAAGCTGGACGTTTTGATCTCACCGCGAGCGGTCGTCAAACCCGTCGCGCCATTGGCCACTTGGGTCCAAGCCGTGCTGCCCCATGTCAACGGCGTGTTCGAACCGTACAACACGAACTGGGTTGGATCGCGCTCGGACTTGTCGTTCGCGCTGGTGAAGTCAATGCTTGTCACCACCTGCGACGCTTGCAACGCCGTCATCAAACCGCTACCGGCTTTGGAGGCATTGACATACTTGGTGCTGGCATTGCCATCCAGAGCCGCAGAAGCGTTTTGTTCAAACGCCACCATGCCAGGCGAGGCCACGTCCGACAAGCCGGTGACCAAGCCCAGTTCAGCCAACTGCACTGCGTTGGTCACAGCGTTGTTGCTACTGAGCGCATTGCCCAACTTCACGTCGCTCACCTGCATGCCATTGGCCGTGTTCGCGTTGCGCAAGTCGGTCAGCACCAACTTGTAGAACTTGAAGCTTTGCGTGTTCTCGAAGCTCACAGTGTTGGTGGCTTTGCGGTCCGTGCTCAGGCCCGTCTGGCCTGTGGCAATTTGCGACCAAGTCGCATCAGCCCATGCCAAATCACTGTTTGAACCCAACAACACATAACGCATCGGGTCGCGTTCAGACGCATCGTTGGCCGTGGTCAAGGTCAGCGACTGCACGATGGATGCGCTTGACAAGGTCACGAGTAAGCCGGCATCCACCTTGTTGCTGTTGAGATATTTGCTGCCCGTGCTGCCGTCGATCGCTTTTTCCACGCTCTCCGCATTTTTGGTGATTGCGGCAGGCGAAGCCACGGCCTTGACCATAACCGGACGTAACTCGGTGAACACCAACTTGTAGTACTTGAAGCTGCTGGCATTGTCAAAACTCACGTTGCTGGTTGCCAAGCGTGTTTCCGTCAAATTCGTGGCGCCGTCGGCCACTTTTTTCCAGCTCGTGTCATCCCAATCCAGCGCTTCGTTGGCACCGTACAAGGCATAACGCGTTGGATCACGCTCAGGCGCATCTGCACCCGAAGTGAATTGCAAACCGCGCAGAACCTCTGTGTTGTGCAACGAGAACGTTAAGCCTGGATTCACAGTGCTGCTGTTCACATACACCGTGTCGCTCGCGCCATCAAACAAATTAACGGTGCCTTGCGTGATCAACACATTCCCCGTTGATGCCGTGGAGCTTTGCACCTCTGGGCGGTTTGCCAGCGACTGCGCCGATGTCCATGTGCCGCCTTGGTCACGCGACACATAAATACCCATCTGTGTGCTGTCCACATTGGACACGGCCACCATCACATCGCCGCGCACAGCCAAATCTGCCCAGCCCTGGTTGCTGCCCGACTCTGGGGTGAACGCATCCACGGCGGTCAAAGTGGCTGTGGCTTGGTTCAACAAGCCCGCTTGCATCACGGTCACGGTGAGGGTACGCGTCACGTCCTCGGAAGCGAAGGTGTACGACACCTTGTCAGGGTTGGTGAAGAACGTGTTCAAGTTCGCCACCGAGCCGCTGAAAATCCGCGCATTGTCCGGCCCAGACACCGTGATGCCATCGCTGGCCAGCACGTCGTAAGAGAACACCCCATCCGCTGCCGACAAGGTCACCGCCATCGGCACCGATGCGTCACCCATGAAGGGGGTGCCTGAGAACACCAAACGTGACTTCGCATCACGCGCCACGTTGAAGTTCGCAGGAATAGACACCGCAGGCGCGCCCACAGCGGGGCCAATCACGCGCAGAATTTCATCGGGAATGAAGCCCGAGAAGTCCAAGTCTGTGGGCTCTGCACCCGACTCCACCAAAGTGTTGTTGCCCAAACCACCGATGAACACATAACGGTCAGCGCCGTCGTTACCCACCAAACGGTTCAAGCCGGCCAGCGCGTACAAGGTGTCGTCGCCAGCACCACCGGTCAACTGGTTAGAACCGGCACCTGCGAACAAGGTGTCGCTCCCCAAGCCACCGAAGAGTTTGTCGTCACCCTCACCAGTGATGAAAGTCACGGACGAGGCACTCGTGGCCAACGCTTTGAGGGTGTTGTTGCCCAACAAGTCAAACACACGGCCGCCGCCCTTGCCCAGCATCACCGTGTCGTTGCCATCGCCGCCACGCACGTCAAGATAGACGTTGTTCAGCACACGCGAGGCGTCCAAGGTGTCGTTGCCCTCACCCATGTCGACCACCACTTGCGTCACACCAGTGAAGTGCTTCAAGAAGCCCGCAAATTCGACATCCACCACCCCAGCGGCTGAGCCGCTCAAGATGACGCTCTCCGCCACGTCCTCGGTGGTCAGGAAGAGACGATCGCTGGCACGGCTACCCATGTTCAGGGTCAGCACACCGGTTGCGCTGTCTAAGCGGCCCAACTCGGGAATCACCGTGGGCGCAGACAAATTCAACGCTGGTAACTTGATCTCAAACAGCGTGAATTTGGCTTCAAAGCCCAACGCCTTGCCGTAAATGAAAGGCTTGAGCGACCCCTGCAAGCTCAAATCAAACAAGTTGAAAGGACCGCCTGGCAAACCCGTGCTTTGCTGCGTGAAGGGAATCACACCCGGATACAACATCATCGCGGCCACTTCGGACAAGCGGACCTTGCCGTCGCCCACGTAGTTGACGCTGGTCACCTGACCGTTGGCATCGCGTGCAATCGTGCCCGTCTTGATGTCGTTCATGTCCGCCGTGATCTTGAGCGAAATGGATCCGCCCACACCTGCCGACGCAACACCCACACTGATACCGCCCTTCAAGCCCGCTTCCAGCGTCAAGCCAAACTCGGGCTTCTCGAGGCCACCTGTGCCAGCCACGAATTTGTTGTCCTTCAAGGTGGGCAAAGTCCAGTCGTTGACATAAAAACCGTCAATCACCGACAAGGGATTGCCATTGGACATGGCCTTCTGAATGCCAAATGTGTCAAAGCCAAAGGACAAGTCCACAAAGGCAGACGCCCGACCCAAAGCCCCAATCTCAAGACTCAACCACGCCAGAGGGGGCAGAGGCACGGGAATATTCGCCAAGATCTGGTCAAACTTGAAATCAAACTGCATCAACGGCAGCTCATAAGTGAACAAGGTCGCACTGCCACCACTGAAGATCTTGGCCCAGTTGCCAATGTCCGTCAGGTAAGGCATGAACTGCAAGCCCGAGCGGCTGGTCTGACTGACAGACCCGCCTGAGGCTTCTGAAGTCATGCCGGCAATCGCGTTCAGCAAGTCGTTGTTGCTTTGGTTGTCTTTGGTACTGGCCGAGGATGCTTCGCCTTTGACAAAGCTCACGTTGTCGGTCCCCAAACCATAGATGCTGCCTATGGCCATGCCGGAGCCAAAAGAAAGCAAGCTCTTCACGGCGTCAGGCATATCTAGCGCAAACTTCACCGCGTCTAGGAACGACCAATCGATGCGCTGCAGACCCAAGCTAGGCTGAGCCTTGCGGGTCAACTCGTTCACCGTGTCGATGAATCCACGCAAGGTGTTATCGCTTGGCAAGTCCAAGGCTTCGCGCGCCGGATCAAGCAAGACACCCAAGTCCGGCATCGGTGCGGTCAACGCATCCACCACATCGCGGAATGGCGCAGCCACGTTGGACACGGCATTGGCAATCGGCAGCAAGAAGTCGGCAACCGCAGACTTCATGTCCAGCGTGATGTTCTCGATGGAAATCTCTGGGAACTGCAAAGCAGCATCGCCCAGCTTCCAACCCCAATCCACCACCAAGTCGCTCTTCAAGCTAGGCATACCCACCGCGCTGAGCGTGACACCCAAGTCAAGGTTGGCCTGAACACCAAAGTCCGCCTTGAAGGCCGTTTGCGGGCTTGACAGCACTTGGTCCAGCGTCAGCTGACCTGCAGTGTTGCCCTTCAAGTCGATGGTCAGTTCTCCGCGCAGCCCACTGCCTTGGAAACCTTCCTCAGCACTGATGTCGTGGTCAATGACTGCGGCTTCGAAGAACAAAATTTTGCCGCGTCCTTCAAAGGCCGTCACCGAATCCGCATCTTTCGGATCGCCATCCAAGAAGGCTTCCACATTCATGCGCAACTCAGCTGTACTGGCCTCAGCGCCCATGTTGGTGCCCAAGAAGAAGCCCTTAGAAGCCGACAAGCCAAAGCCAAAGTCGTACGCCCAATTGGCGGCCAAGGAGAAGCCGCCGTCGATGTCCAGCTCAAAGCCAGGCACGTCAAAGTTCAGCGGAATATCCAGCCCTGTGCCCAAGATGCGGCCACCCAAGTTCATGTCAAAGCGGATCGAGTCCACACCGCCGGTTGGCAAAGGGCGACCCGGTTGCCAAGTGGCCACCAGCTTGCCCGTGGTGCCATAGAAGCCCACTGACACATCGTTCGCCGTGATGCCAGCCACACCGTCTTGCTCTTGCAAAATGCCCAAGCTGTTGAAGACCTTGAACAATTCTTCACGTATCAGCTCCACCGGCTTGCCTTCGCCCGACAGCTTGGTGCGCAGGTCTTGCAACAAGCCCGCACGCAAGTTGGCAATCAATTCGCCCGTGCTGGCCAGACCCGTGCCGATGAACGGCAAGTCCACCGCTACGCTGCTTTGGAACAGGTCTTGCACGGCACCCAAGCCCATGTCCACGCCGTCCAACACATTGGTGGGGTCGTACAGCAACTGCATCAGGGTGTTCTGGCCGGCTGAGGCCAAATCAAAGTCGGGCAGCTTCACCACCAATGCGTCAGGCGCATCGGCGGGCGCAGTGCCTGCCAACTCGCTGACCAAAGCCGTAAGGCCCTTGCCACCGAGTTCAGGATTGGTGGCAACTTGCAGCAGGCCAATCTTCACTTCTTTGCCAAAAATCTTGGCAGCCAAAGGCATCTTGATGTCCAACGCACCAATCGCCTCAATCACGGGTTTGCCATTCACCCACGTGACCGTCAAAGCGGCCGGCGCTTCCGCCACAGCTTTGCCATCGACCGGTGCAGACACCTGGCCGTCAGCGTCCATGGCGATCAAACCGTCCTTGACGCCCATCTCCAAAGGTCCCACCTTGAAGTTCAGGTTGACGTCCTGCGCCACCATGCGGGCCGTCAGCGCCAAGCGCGTACCCTTCTCTGTCACGTCGTTGTAGTCCTCGATGGCAATGCCCGCCGCTTGGCCCTTCTTGGGCAGAGTCAAGCCCAAGCGCAATTGCACATCCGCACCGACGGCCAAGGCCACCGTGCCGCTGCCCGACGCATCGAGGAACTCGCCAAAACCATCCGGCAGGTTGACACCGGCCAGCGAAGCCAAGGATGCCAAGTCCAAATTCAGACCAAACTGGTTGGTGTAGTCCACCTCCAAATTGACGTCCAAGAACAACTTGCCCGTGAGGGTGTCGATACTGAAGTCCAGCAGGTCTTCAGGCAGGCCCAAAGCCTTCTCAATGGCCAGCTCAGCCGCATCTAAGCCACCGACAGGCTCGTCCATGATGGCTTGCAAATTGCCCAACCAGGTGTCGCCCAGCACCATCAACTCTGACAAAGAGCTGTTGATGATCGGCAGTTGTGCGGTGTAGAACGGCTGGTCGGCCGCCATTTGGTCGATGGTTTCCAAACCAAAGCGAACCGCTTCGACCATGTCAGCAAAGGTCAAGTTGCTCACATCGAACAAGCCACCCAAATCAGGCAAGACCACGACCACAGCGCCTTGTGGCACGCTGCCGTCTTTGATGGACGCCGCTAAGTCAAACGGCGACGTGCGCACTTCAACTTGGCTCCAGTTCAGCAAATCTTGCACATACAGGCCCAACTCCAAGTCGTCGCCGAGTTCCATGCTGGCGCTGCCCGCCTTGACGGTCAGACCTTTGAGGCTGGCCGACGCGTCGCCTGACACGCCCACCACGATGCTGTTCAAGGCGGCGCTGCTCAGCAGCTCTGACACCTCAAAACGTGTGCCCCCTTCTGCGTTGCGGGTGCGGTCCAAACCAATGGTGGCTTGCGCGTTCAACACAACACCGGAACCGGAACCCGCACCACCGGCTTGCAAGCCCAAGAAGCCCATCTGTGCCGCAACGGTCAGGTCGGTCACCGCCAGAGCAATGCCGGCACTGGCTGACAGGTGGTCGATCGCCAGACCAAAACTGCTACCGCCCAGCTCCAAGATCAGATCGAAACCAGCCTCAATATTCACGCCCACCGAACCGGTGGCCGAGGTGGTCAAGCTGATGGGGCTGTCTGTCCCCAAGCCCAAATTGATCGGCGTCTCCAAAGTCGCCAGCGCACCTTTGAAGCGAACGGGGATGCGCACATCACCACTGGCAACGTCGTAGGTCACTTTTTGGTCACCCAACAAGCCCGACACATTCACGGCATCGATGAACTCGTCCACCGTCTGGATCTGCTCGATCTTCTGGTGCACGCTGTAACTGACGTTTTGCAGGTCTTCTGCAAAGTTGTTGGTCAGGCTGAGGGCCGAGCCATCCGCCGTGACATTCATGATTTGTGAGGTCTGGCTACGTGCTTCGCCCTTGGCGTTCACGCCTTTGAGCGTGACCCAATAACCTGCCATGGCACTGGAGAACTGAGCGGCAGCACCTGTGAGAGATGCAGCGCCCTGTGTCACGGTGAATGCTGAAGCGCTGTTAGGTGTGACCGCCAATGTACCCGTGGCCTTGGCACTGTCGCCCGTGGACGCTTTCCAAGGTTTGATCTCGCGGTTGAAGTTGACCTTGTCAATCACCTGCGTCTGGAACACCGAGGCCACATCGAGCAAATCGCCCACCGACTGCTCGATGAACGGCAAGCCCGACAAGCCGAGGCTGTCGACATCAATGGTCTGCAAGTAGCTCAACATATTGGGCAGCGCAGTGATCAAGTCAGCCACGCTGATTTTGTTGAACTTGACCAATTGGTCCAGGTTTTTCGCCTGTACATCGAACTTGCCCGCCAAGGGACTGGCCGAAATCGTGATCAACGGCGAGGTCGCGGGATCCGATGCCAAATCAATGCCCGCGATGCTGGCGTATATCGGCAACTTCACATCAAAGTAGTTCTTAGCCGCAGGCGCGTTGACGGTGAGTTTGCCGTTCACAAAGCTCAAATCGCCCGCAAGTCGCGCGTCCAAACTAGCGCGCTGCCATGTCTGACCGGCCACACCATTGACGGTGGGGTCATCGACACGGCCAATGCTCAAGCCCAAGGGGCCGAGGTTGGCGTTCAAGATCACATCTTGCGCCGACAAGCTGCCATCAAAGCTGAGTTCGCGCACATCCAACTTGGCAGCAAAGCCCTTGGACCAATCGAGTTTGAAGTCGAAGTCCAGTGCCGCCTCAAAGCTGGCGTCCACCAACATTTGGCCATTGATGCCCACGCCCACATTGCCCAACGCACCTTCGAGGTTGAGCTCAATGTCGTTGAGTTGGGTTTTGATGTCGCCCGTGAAGCCAAAGGCCAAACCGGTCTGCGTCAAATCAAAGCGCAGGCCGGAAGCACCGTTACCCGCTTGCCAGTTGGCCTTGAGGTAGGCCTCCAAACCGCGCAAAGTAGGTACACCCAGCGCGCCAAATTTGGCGCTGTCCTGGTTCAAGTAATTGCCCACATGCGTGCCAATGCTCAGCTCGTCAGCAATCTGAAGCAAGTCGTTCAAAGATTGGCCCACCAAAGGCAACTCTTTGTCGGCCAGCAAATAGGCGCTGGCCTTGTTCATCTCGCTGGCCAAGCCTTTGAGGGCCTCGCCCAAAGCACCACCGATGGACGCATCCAAGTTGGTGATGCCAAAGGTCGTCACATCAGCGGTCGTCGCGAAACGTACCGTCACGTCTTGGTCTCCGACCGTGATCGTTTGGTTCACCGCCTTGCCTGTGCGGTTCATGGCCAAGTTCACATCGCCCATCAAGGCCACGCCTTGCAGGCCAGGAATTGGCAAGCTCAAGGTGGCTTGCAGGTCGAGGGCGTAGCCCTGCCCTGGCAACACCACACCCAGCTGACCGTCCACGATACCAGCGGATTGACCCGCCACATTCACCGTCGCCTTCAAACCTGTCGCGGCCATCAACATCGGGCCCGTGCCCGTTTGTTCAAAGCGAACCGTGGCACTGCCGGCCACCATCGCGGTTGAATCCGCCGCTGCATCCGGCGCACGCAACTCAACCGTCACGGTGCCTTGCGCCTGAATTTGCGTAGTTTTCGCACGGAGTGAGGCGACTTCTTTGCCTTGCAGCATCAGCAGTGTTGCGCCATCGTTGACGCCGTTGCCATCCAAATCGCCTTGGCTGAAGTCCACCACACGGCCCTTCAAGGCACCGGAGGTTGGACCCACGTTGACGTTCAAGGTCATCTGCGAGCCGTTCAAAGTCAGACCTGCCACGCCGTCCAAGCTGGCTTTCGCCGCAGTCGCTTGCAAGCCAATGAAGCTGGCGCCACCACTCGGGTCTTGCAACAAGGCCAAGCCCATGCTGGCGTCTTGCAGGGACACCCCCACAAAGGCGTCGGTGCCTGCACCTTGGCCGAGTTGCACATCTACCCCTTGCGCGGTCAGCAACGTGGTGCGCAGATTGCGGCGGCTGCCGTTGTCCAGCGTCGCACCGCGCAAGCCCAAAGCGGCCAGACCAAAGGTGCCACTGACGCTGACCACATCGCTGATGTTCAAGGTCGCGTCCAAGGCCAAACGCAAGAACTCGGCGGCGTCTGCGCTGAAGTCGAGCTTGGTGGTGCTGGCACCGCCCGTGCGCACTTGCAAGCCACGGTCCACCAAGGTGGTGCCTGTGCCTGTGGTGCCCAAGTCCATCACTTGGGTATTAGCGATGCCGCCTTGGTAACCCATAGCTTGGTTCATCTCGAGTGCCAAATTACGCGCCTCGATGTCCAGCAAATCGTCGGGTAGGCCCAGTTGCGCCGCATTGAGTTTGACCGAATTCACACTGGCCTTCACAGCCATCCAGCTGCGGGTGTCGCCCGGTGCTGGGTCAGCGGGGCGCAACAGCGCCAAAGCCAAGGCCGCGTTCTCGACCGCAATGCCTTGCACCGTGGCCGAGACGTTTGAAGCCCCCAAATAGAAGCCTTTGACGGACTCTGTGCGTCCGCCCACCGTCACGTCAATTTCTTGACGCGACAACACCACCGTGCCTTTGGCCGACAAGGTGTCGCCCAACGCCAAACTCATGGTGCCTTCCACGTCGAACACTTGGCCCTTGAGGTCCAAAGTCACCGCGGTCGATGTCGCGGTGGGTTTGAGGGTGATCGGCGTCTGGCTCCAATCCACCGTGCTGGTGTTGGCTTTGCCCTCGGCCGTATTGCCCAAACCCATGTTGAATTGCAGACCCAAGTTGGTGCCCGACAAAGTCACGCCCATGGCTTGTGTGCCCAGCACGGTCAAGCTGTTGGCCTGCGCCTTGAGCGTGAGCCAGCTGCGTGCGTCAGTGGTGTCAGTCGGCGTGGCCAAGGCCATGCCCAACGACAAACCTTTGAGTTCGAGACCCAAGGCCGAGGCATCGGCACCGGTCGCCACACGGGCGTTGATGTCGGTACCGCCAATCACCATGACGTGGCTTTGCACCGTCTTGGCCACACCGCCCTGCTCTTGCTCGACCACACTGGCATTGGCCTGCAGCCATGAGGCCGCAGCGCCAGTTTTGCTGGCGGCAATGACTGTCAGCGTTGCTTGGTCCTTGCCAGCGAAGCCTTCCGTGAAGCGAATGTCAAAGTCGTCACGCGCTGCCTGCGACAAGAACATGCTGGCCGATTCAGGCAAGCTCACGCTCAACTCAAACGCCCCTGCCACGCCAGCCTTGACGGCAGTGAACTTGATGAACGCGCCTTCCACTTGGGCGGTGGCCAAAGCACCTTCAGCATCGGCCAAGGCCAGCTTCAGTTTTTCAGCCACGTTGTGGGCCACCCAATAACCCGAGACCACGCCGCCACGGCCATTGCCAAAACGCGTGAAGTCTTCTGCGACCAAGGTGTAGATCACATCCTCGTCAGCCACACCCGACAGCACAACTTCATCCCCCACGGCGTAGTCGCCGCTGAGCAACAGCAACTCGCGTTGTGCAAGGTCTGAACCTGCGGCACTGGCGCGCTGCGACAACATGTCCACCGCAGCATTGGTGAAGAGGTTTTTCATCACATTCACGTTGAATGCGAATGCACCTGCTGTACCCACACTGCGAGCGCCCAAGGTGATGATGTCTGCATCGCCATAGGCGTACACCTTGCCACCAGCAGCGCCATTGACCATCGCACGCACATTCGCTGCAATGTTGTTACGTACTTGAGCCGCGAGCTCGTTACCCGTTTTCCCTTTGGTATTGAGTTGCAAGTCTTTGCTGGTGACCGTGTAGGTGAGGTACTTGGTGGCCAAGCCACTCAAAACAATCTTGTCACCCACGGTGTAACTACCTGTGAGCTGAATCGCCTCAGACTGAGCCAGCGATGTAGCTGAGTGTTCAACCGACACGGCCCCATCACTGCCTTGCAAGGCAGTGTTGAGGGCGTCTTGCACGCTTTGCGCACTGGCGTCGCGTGACAAGTTGGCCGTGGTGTAGGTCTTGCCATCCAGCACCAATGCCAATCGATAGCCTGCGGCCTTCGTCGGATCGAGCGCTGGCTGGGTCCTTGAACTGGCTGCAATCGACAGACGTTGCACCTCGTCTGCGGTTTCGTTCAAGGTCAGCACCTTGGTGCTTTGTTCAAAGCTGATCGCGCCATTGAGCGACAAGAAGTCGCCCACTTGCGCCGTCACCTCGCCTTGCACCCGCAGCAGTGGGCCCAAGTCGCCGTCCATCTCAAGGTTAAGTTCACTGTCCAAGCCTGTGCGAACCGCGTAGGCATTGGCAGAGAAGTCAATCACTTGATCAGCAGCATCCGTGCCTGCCGCCAAGTTGTGCACTTGGTTCACCTGCACCTCAAAGTTCGTAGCAGCCAAGGTCAGATCAGGTATGCCCACCACATCCACCGCGCCGGCATTCACCGACAAGGCCAACCAGCGCACGCCGTCCAAACTCTTCTTGGCAGCATTGAGTTGCCCTTCTTGGGCGTAAAACAGCCCCATGCCAAAGTTGACATCGCTGAGCGAGAAGCCCACCGAGTCGGGGTTCAGCAAGTCTTGGTCATCCACCACGCCATCGGCATTGGTGTCCACACGGTAAGCACCGCCCAAACCAGCGAACGCGCTCACATTGGCGGCGCCCACGGTCAAGGCATCCACCTCGACCTGAGTGCCATCGGCCAGCGTCACGCGGTCGCTGCGCTTTTCAAACGCGGCGGTGCCGTCTAAGTAAACGTAGTTGGCCAGCTCAATCGTCACGCCCGCAGAAACGCTGAGCATTTCGTGGTTTGCACCGTCCATGGTCATCAAGTGCGCGCTGTTCGGGCCGGTCAAGACCGAGAAATCAGACGACGCAAAATCAATCACTCGCCCCGTGGATGCGTCAGCCAAGTTGATGCTCACGCCCACGTCGCGCACCGCGATCGTCACGTCTTGCACGCCAACCAAACGGGCAGAAGCCGCACTGGCTTCCAGCGCCACACGCGTGGCTTTAGCCACAGAGGCCACCACAGTGAAGGTGTAAATGCCTTGGCCTTTGGCCACCGCGGTGACCGACTTGCCGTCGCCACTGATCGCCACCGAGCGCCAATCCAGACCGGCTGAGCCAGTCACTTCGCGCCACGTCACACCCGCATCGCTAGACACCTGCAAGATACCGGCACTGCCGCCCGCGCTGGCAACCAAAGTCTTGCCATCGTTAGACACAGCGACCGCCGTCCAATCGGCCTCTGGCAACACCAAAGTCCAGGTCCAGTCGTCATGGGTCGTATCGGCCAAGTAGACCGCACCACCCGACGCTGCCGCCAGCAAGATCCGCCCTGCAGGCACAGCCGTCGTGCCATCTATTGCGGCGACACCTTCGTTGGCATCCACCGCCACCCAGTTGGTGTTGTCTTCGATGTTGCGTGTGATGTCATGCCAATGGGTCGCAGCGGCACCTCGGTCGGTACTCGCTAAATCAACCCAATACAAGCGTCCTGGCATGCCAGACACGCTCACTGCAGCCGAGGCCACCAAGGCTTGGCTTGCGCCATTGAAGGTAGACACAGCGGACCAATTGGCACTGCCAATGTTGCTGTAGGACTGTTGATCGGTCCAAGTGCTGGCTGCACCTTCTGCCAAACGCACGCTGCCACCCAAGCCGACCAGCATGTCGGAACGGGTTTGTTGCAAGCTGCCCTTAGCGGCCGTTTCAGTCGCCACCAGCGTGAACGCGGCATTCTCAGCTTTGGCCTTGAACACAATCAGTGCATCCGAACCACTGACGTCAACTTTGACACCATTGGCAGCTGAAATCGCTTTGCGCAGGTTGGCTGTGATGTTGGCGATGGTCTGCGCTGAGCTGGCTTTGCCGCCTGAGCCGTCGCCCTTGACCGTCAAGTCGTTGGACACCACCTTGTAGACCACATCCACCTCGGCTATGCCTTTGAGCGTGATCGTGTCACCCACGGCGTAAGTACCGTCAAACAACACTGCATCGGTCTGTGCGCGTTTGACACCTGCTTCTTGCGTGCCCGTGATTTGGAGATCTTTGGCATTTTTACCGACACCAATGCCGGCAAAACCTTCGCTGCCTGACTTCGCTGCCAACACCAAGGACGTGCCATTGGCCACCGCTGTCACTTGGCTGCCAGGCATGGCGTTGAACAAATCGCGCAACTTGAGTGTCACATTGGCCAAGGCCTTGTCTGCGCTCGCGGTCGAGTTTCCATCTTTGAGGTCAGCCGCCACCACGCGGTAAAACACAGGGGCATAACCCTGTACTTGGACGGCAATGACGTTACCCGTTTTGACCTGACCCGTGAGGGTCAGAACCGCCATGTCACGCATGCGCTGGGTGTCCAGCGACATCAGCACATTCCCGTCCAGCAAGGCCACATCGGTGTAGCGGTCAGTGACGGCGCCGGTGGTGATCCACGTTTCGCCACCATCGCTTGATCGCACAATGCCGCCGTCGCGCACGCTGGCCACAATAATTTGGCCATCGGCAGAAACGGTGACCGAGGAATAGACCCAATCAGTCGGCGCGTCCGACTGCGCCCACGTTTTGCCTGCGTCTTTAGACAAGTAAATGCCTGCAGTGGTCGAGCCTGTGGTGCCGCTGGCAATCGCCACTTGCAGGGTGTCAGACACCGCCACATCGCACCAATCCAGCGCGTCTTTGTAGGCCGCGCGCACCACCTCACGTTCGCTGGCAATGACCAGCGCAAAGTCCACACCGGAGAGCGAAAAGCCCACGGCCTCAAGGCCAGGCAGGTCTGTCGCATCAATCTTGCCGTCTAGGTTGGTGTCGACCAACGGGCCGCCATTCAGACCGGCAAAGGCTTGCAAGTTGCTGCCGCCCACCGTCATCACATCGTGGCTGACCGTGCTGCCGTCTTCGAGCACCAAGTCGCGGGTGGACTTCTCGAACCCGAGATCACCGCCGACGTAGAAGAAGTCGCCCACAGCGATTTCGACCGAACCGGTCGCGCGGATCAGCGGACCTTTGTCGCCGTCCACATTCAAGGTGCGGGTTGTGCCCGTTCCGGTCAGCACGTCCATCGGGGCTGCAGCGAAGTCGACCACCAACTGGCTGGCGTCTTGTGCGCCGCTGATGCCAAACACTTGATTGACTTCCACCAACAGGTTCTTGGCCTCAATGGTCAAGGCGTCGCCGCCCACAAAGCCCACTTGGTCGGCCGAAACTTCCAAGCCCATCCAGCCCAAGCTACCCAGGTTCAGCGTGTTTTGCTTCAGCTGCTTGACGGCAGCGCTGTCCGTACTTTGCACAGTCACATCTTGTGCGCTGAGCAGCGCTAAGGCGAACTCGGCGTTGGTCAGCACAAAACCGCGTGCCGAAGTATTCGGCGTATCGGTGCCGTTGATCACGCCGTCGCGGTTGCTGTCCACATGGTAGGCACCGCCTACGCCCACAAAGGCGTTGAGCTGTGCGCCGCCCACGGTCAGGCTGTCCACCAGCACATCGGTGCCATTGGCCAGCGTCACGGTGGTGGCTGATTTCTCAAAGCCCAACGTGCCGTTGACGTACACAAAGTCGCCCACGTTGAGCTCAAACCCACCACTGGCGCGAATCAACTGACCTTGACTACCGGCCATATCCAAAACAGCGGTGGTGTCGTAGCCCGTGGCCACGTTCAGCGGTTTGGCAGCGAAGTTAATCACTTGGGTGTTGGCAGAACTGCCAGCCGCCACGCCGTTGACCAAATTGATCGCCACCGCAATGTCGTGCCCCACGGCGGTGATGCCGGGCACCCCCACCAGAGCCACTTCGTCCAACGAGGCTTGCAGGGCCACCCAATTGCGTGGGTTGGTCAACGATTTTTCATAGAACAAGCCCAAGGCGAACTCGCCGCCCACAGCCGACAGACCGATGGCGCTGGCATTGCTGTCGTCGTCAGAGGTCACCAGGCCATCGCCATTGGTGTCAGTGCGGTAGGGTCCGCCCACACCCACAAACATTTGCAGGTCTGTGCCGCCCACCGTCAACATGTCGGTTTGCACCGAATTGCCGTCGGCCAGCGTCACGGTTTGTGACGACTTCTCAATCGCCAAGGTGCCGCCTGCGTGCACAAAGCCCGCCAACGACAACTGTATGCCGCCCGAAGCGCGCATCAGTTCGCCGCGTGCGCCGTCGTGCGTGAGTTGCAAGGCTTGGCCGGTGCCAGTGGTGACAGAAATCGCTTGGTCTTTGGCCAGCGATTCGGTGGAGCGATCGGCAAAGTCAATCACTTGGTCTTTCACCAAAACCACTGTCACGGATGACGATGCAGACGTGTTGTCGGCGAGTTGCAAACTGGCGTTGAGCGTGGTCAATTGGCCGGTGTACAGCAACTTGCCCGACGTTTTCAGGAACGTGGCCAAGTTGGCCGCATTGCCCACCAACGTCAAGGCTTGGGCGTTGCCGCTCATCACGATGCCATCGGTCAAAGCCGTGACAGCCGTCAAGCTGCCCACAGGCGTGGTGCCCGTCGCAGGCGCTGGCAAGGTGAACGTCAAGCTCAACAAGCGATCGGCAGACGCCTTGCCCAACACCGCGAAGTCGGCCTCGTCAAACACCAGCTCGGACGGTGCATCCACCGTGACCCAAGCTTTGCCAGACAAGCCAACGATGGCGGGCTGAACGTCGGCAAAGCCTTGGCTCAACGTGTCGGCATCGTTCAAGTCCACGTTGCTGATGCACAACTTGGCGGTGGTCGAGCCACCCTCGCCCACCACCAGCAAATTCAACGCCTGCGCACTCGCGTCCAACGTGGTGTAGCGAAGGCCGGTGTCTGCGGCATGCGAGCCAAAGAAGTTGCTCAACGCAGCGGCTTTGCCGCTCAGCGTCAGAGTTTGGATCTTGTCTTTGACGGCCACCGCACTGTCGACGCGCAACAGGTCACCCAAGCCGCTGACCGTCACTTGCACTGTGAACACACCTTCGGTGCTGCTCTCCTGGGCCTCCAACTGAATCACAGCGCCTGCACCGCTGGCCACCACCGTGGCTTGCGCGTTGCTGTCGTTGATCAACTCACGCAACTTAGCGGCCAGCTTGACTTGCACTTGCGCGGCTGTGTAAGCAGCGCCCTGTGCGTCTTGCACATCCTCTTTGGCCACGGTGTAGCTCAGTGGCGTCTCGCTGACACCGCTGACCACCAGCAGATCACCTTGCGTGAACACACCGGCCACGATCAAGCTGCTGACTTGGGTGATGTTGGTCGCTGCTTCACGGAGCAAAGGCAGCACGTCTTGCGCCTTCAAGTCGATGTCGCCCAGCGACAGGTTGCCCTTGCTGGCATCCTCAAGGTTCAGCGTGACAGTCAGAGCCTCACCGCCTTGACCGAACACGTCGGTGCCCAGCACCAAGGCGGCTGTTTGGTTGGCATCCACCGTGACCGCGCCGGCCACATGAACCAAAGGTGCAGCCACCGTGGCCGCCGTGTGGCTGACCAAGTTCAAGTCCACACCCAAGTTGTAGACCTGCAATTTCAGGTCATCTGGCAAGCCCAGCATCAGGTCCACGCCACCGACCGAGCCAGTCATGGCCAGCCACTGGGTGTCGTCGTATGCGGCTTTGCCGTTGAAAATGGCCAAGCCAAATTCGACATCGCGAATGCCCAAGCCTTTTGCATCGGGGTTGACTTCGTTGGTATCGAACTTGCCGTTGCCATTGGCGTCTGAGCCGTAAGGGCCCAAGCCCACAAAGCCGGTCAGGCCTGTGCCGCCCACGCTGAGCATCTCGGTCTGCACCGTGGTGCCATCCGCCAAGACCACGTCTTGCGCACGGCGCTCCAAGCCCATCGAACCTGTGAACTGGAAGAAGTTGCCCAGTTGCATGTCCATGGTGCCGCTAGCGCGCACCAACTGGCCCGTGTCGCCGGCCATGTCCAACGTGATGGTCTTGCCGGTGCCGGTCACCACCTCAAAAGCGTCTTCACCGGCGGTGAAGTCGAGCACTTTGGTGTCGGCATCCAGCTTGGCGCTCACACCGCTGACGAGGTTGATGTCCACCGCCAAGTCGCGCGCCGCGAGTGTGACGTTCGGCACACCCACAAAGGCCACGCTACCCGCTGCGGCCTTCAGCGCTGTCCATTGCAGACCGTCAGCGCCTTCAGCACCTGCGGCTGCATCCGCCAACACCAAGGCAAAACTCACGTCGCTCATGGCCATACCCACAGATTTGGGGTTGGCTTCGGCTTCGCTGAACACACGGTCGCCATTGGTGTCTTGCCAATACGGCCCATTCACGCCCGCAAAGGCGCGCAGGTTCTGGCCACCAAAACTCAGCGTGTCCACGTTGAGTTCGGTGCCATCGGCCAAGGTCACGGCACGGGTGGACTTCTCAAAGCCCAAGTTGCCCGCCACCGAGAAGAAGCCGTCCACTTCCACCTCCAAGTAGCCCGAAGCGCGCACCAGCGTGCCTTGGCTGCCCAAGAAATTCAGCGTCTTCACCTCGTCCGTGGTGCCATCGGCCAGTTTCCCGCCGGTCGCGATGTCCAGCTTCTGGGTGTAGTCCACCACCGAGCCATCGCTGCCTACGTTGATTTCGAGCTTCAAGTCTTCAGCGCGAATGTCCACCAAGGGCAAGCCCACTTCGATGGCTGTGGCTGCTGTGGCCGACAGACTCAACCAGCTGCGGGGTGAGCTGTTGCTTTCAACGGCGCTGTCTTGGAACAAGGCCAAGCCCAGATCCAAACCGGTCAACTCAAAACCAGCCGCTGTGGTGTTGGGCTCTTCGTCCAACAAGCTGCCGTCGTGGTTGGTGTCTAAACGGTATGGACCATTCAAGCCCACAAACGCGTTCAGGTTGTTGCCGCCAATCACCCAGCTGTTGGCCTTGACCGTGCCGCCTGTGACGACACTGATGTCTTTGAGACTGCTCGCGAGGGTAAAGATGCCGTCCACCGTCAAGAACTCAGCCGCTTGCACGGTCATCCCAGCGCTGTAGGCCTTGCCCTCGCCAAAGTACGGCGAGTTGAAGAAGGTGCCCAGCGTGTCTTTGTCTGTCTTGCTGTGCGCGGTGATGCTCAGGGTGTCCGCTGCAGGGCGTTTGACCACTTCCAAGCTCAAACCCGTTTCGATCGTGTCCTCAAACACAGGCGTGAGTTGCAGCAAGCTGCTGCCGTCGTCAAAGCCGAACAAACCGGTACTCGAACCAAAGTGGCCGTTCACCGAGCTTGCGTCGATCAAGGCATAGCTGCGTGCCAAACGCGGTTCCAACTGCGATGCCAACGTGATGTCCAACGCACTGCCGCTGCTCAAAGTCAAGTTGCCCGTGACTTGCAGCTGGTCGTTTTGGTTGTTGTCTTCACCGCTCAATTGCAGCGACAAGCGCTGGTTATTGGCGATGGTTTGGTCGCCTTCGATGCGGATCACACCTGGCGAAGCGCTGCGTCCAAAGGTTCCTGCGGCGTTGTCGCCACTGAGGTCGACGATACGCAAGCCCTTGCTGGCCGTGACCACCACGTCGCCCAAAGTGCGCACGCGATCGGTCATCGCCAATGAGGCAGCGCTGTTGGCGACCAAGTTCACCGAGGTGTCGGCGCTGAGGTGGACAGTGCCCTCTTCGGTGCTGACCAAGCCTTTGACCGACAACACTGAGGTGTTGCCCGTGTTGTGCGCGCTCAGTACCACCTGGCCAATGCCCGTGGCGCTGACCTTGGCGGTGTCAGCCACCGTCAAAGTGTCGCCGCTCACCGTCAACCGGATGTCACCACCGTCGGTGGTGTGCAGACCCAAGCTGCTGGAGATGCTGGCCACTGTCAGGTTGCCCGTGCTGGCCAAGCGCATGCTGCCAGCAGACTCCGCCGATACCGTCGCGGTGCTCAAGTCAATGGCGTTGCCGGCCAAACCGCCTGCAGTCACGCGGCCACCGGCCAACACGTTGTCGCCGATGGATTCGCTCGCGCTCATCCACACACTGGCTGCCGTGAGATCGGTGTTGTCTGTGGTGTCGGCATCGATGATCGAGCCGGCACGCGCGGTCAAGCTCAAAAGGCCTGCACCCGCATTGACGCTGCCCAAAGTCAGGGCGGCACCAGCATCTAGAACGACGCCCAAGCCTGCCAAGCTGGCGCCTGCGGCTTGGCTGATGTTGCCGCGCACGCTGCTGATGCTCAAGGCACCACCGGCCGTGACCGTGCTGGTCTCGCTTTGCGAGATATCGCCACGTGCGTTCAAGGTGAATGAGCCGCTGCTGTTGATAGCACCTGCCAAGGCCACATGGCCTCGGCCAGTCAAGGAGGCTATAGCGTCGGGGCCCGTCACAGCCAAGGACGTCACAGACACCGAGCCTTGCGACTCAATCAGCACCTTGCCCACGCCACTGGCAGACACGTTGGCGGTACTCAGCACCAAGGCGTCAGCATCGGCACCTATGGCCGCCGCAGACACGAGGGCCACACTGGCCGCAGTCAGATCGGCAAAACCAGCCTGAGACACGCCCAAGATGCTGCCGTCCACGGTGCCCAGCGAAGCCAAGCCGCTCACACGCAAGCGTTGCAACAGCAAGTTGCCACTGAGCTCGCTCAGGTAAGCCGCGCCATGCACGTCGCCACTTAAATGTGCGTCTGTGCCCTGCAAATCAATGCGCAAGGCTGCAGCAGCGCTGCCCACATCCCCACCCAGGGTGTTCAACACCAACTGGTTGGCTTGCACCACCGCATCGGCTGCGGTGGTGATGGCCGCGTCGGCTGTCAAGCTGACCTTGTCCGCCTTCAAGGTGCCCTGCACCTGCAACAGGCCACCCGCTTGCAAAGCAATGCTGGCCAGTGACACACCGCTGGCTTGCCAGCTGATGTTGCCCGTAGCTTGGAGCTTGAGCGATGCGCCATGGCTCAAGCCTTGTTGGCTGAGCCATGCGTTGGTGATATTCAGGTCGCCATCCACATGGATCGCGCCCAACATGCCAGCATCGGTGAGTGCAGCACCGGTGGTGACGTCCAACACGCCGGCCACAGAGTTGCCCAACTCGAGGCTGGCCTGTGCTTTGGCGTTGCCAGAGGTGGCGGTGAGCACCACGCTGCTGGCCGTGCCATTCCAAGCCAAGCTGGCACCATCGGCCAACCAGCTGTTCAAAGTGGCTGCTGTGCCAATCAACACCAAATGGCCGCTGTCGTTGAGCGATGCCGTCACGCCGTTGCGTGCTGTGAATTCGAATTGACCTGCCGCTGCATTGGCCGCTGCCAGCGTCAGGGTGACGTTGCCCGTCACGCCGCTGGCCGACAAGACGCCGTTGCTGAACACCAAAGGCGAAGTACTGCCCAGCAGCGATAAGCTGCCAGGAACAACCATTGCCAAGGTGGGTGCGAACTCGGGCGTGGCCGAGGTGTCGAGGGACGCCACAGCCTGCACTTGCAGGCTGGTGTTGGCTTGCGACACGACGGTGGCCGTCAGGCTGCCGCTGTTGCCGTTGAAGCGCAGCTGGCCCGATGCCAAGTAGGCATTGAGCACGCTGTCGGTGCCGCTGAGCGTCACGGTGGCTGTGCCTGTGCCGCTCGGGGCCAAGGCTGTGGTGTCGCCTTGCAGGGTCAACACGCCTTGGCTGACGGTCAAGGTGAGGGTCAACACGCCGCTGCCACTGAGCGCATCCGAGCCCAAGCGCAGTTCGGCGTTGGTGCTGGCGGGCAAGCTCCAGTTCACTGGCAACTTGAGTTGCGGTGCAGTGTGTGTCTCGGTCACAACTGGGCTCGTCGCCACAGCCACCGCGCCCACGGTGGTCACACCTTGGGTCAGCGCGGTCAATTGCAACGCACCCGTGCCGCCGCCCAAGCGCAATGCGCCGCTGGCCAGCCACGTGTTGAGCGCGGCGGCTGTGCCGCTCAGCGTCAAACGGGTGCCACTGCCCTGAGCCAGACCTAAGCCCGTGTCAGCCGCCCAATCGAGGGTGGCACTGCCAGTGCTGGACAGTGTCAAGGTGACGTTGTCGGTAGCGGTCAAGCCACTCAAGGTTGTCGCGCCAAAGGAGGCGGCCACCAGCGCACCCGGGGTCAGCACCATCTCGGCAGGCAGGTTCAGAGCGACGCCTTTGGCTGCAGTCAATGACGGCTGAGTGGGGGTTTCCAAATTCAAGCTGGCCGAGGTGAAGCCACCCACGGCATTGGCCAAACTCAGTTGCAAGCTAGCAGCTGCGCCGGTGTAGCTGATGCGGCCGTCTGCGGCCACAAAGGCAGCCAACTGCGCGGCCGTGCCGGTGAGGGTGCGTGCTTGGGCTGTGCCGCCCACCACCACGCCGTCACCCGCTTGGGCTGTGGCATTGATGGCACCTGTGGTGCTCAAAGTAAGGGTCAAGATACCGTCGCCCCCCATTTGAACGCCGGTCAAGCGCAGCACAGAAGCCAAACCGTCCATCACCGGCAAGGCCAGTGACACACCACTCAGTGTGGGCGTAGACACCACTGCCGTGGCATCCAACAACACGGTGGCAGCCACTGCGCGCAAGCTAGCGCCAGTGCCGCTTTGTGCCAGCACTTGCAGGCTGTTGGCGTTGCTCACGGAGAGCTTGCCAACCGTGCCTAGGTAAGTGTTGAGTGCCGCGGCATCGCCGCTCAACACCAGCGCTGTGCCCGTGTTGCTGACCACGGCCACGCCATCGGCATTGCCGCTTGCGTCGTCCGTGGCGTTGGCTGTGAAACTGCCACCAGCCGAGGCGGTGAAAGTCACGGTCAACGCACCAGCGTTGGCTGCGAATGGCTCCGTCAGCACCAGCGGTGTGGCACCGCTGGTTGGTTGACTGATGCGCTGTGGCATGGCCAAGACCAAGCCCGTGGTGCTGCCGTCAGACATCTCGGCAGTGGTCAGATTGAACTGACCCGCCGTCACGGCATCAAGCACTTGCACCGACACAGCCAATACGGCACTTCCCGTGGCTTGTAGGGTCAGGGCTTTGGCGCTGAGGAAGGCATTCAAGTCGCTGACCGTGCCGGTGAGTGTGACGCGCTGGAGGTTGTCAGAAGCCTGCGTGACCATGACGCCCGACGCGCTGGTGGCTGACAACACACCCGACGTGACCGTGAAAGTCATCGCCACAGGGGCTGTGCCAGACCAGCTCAAAGGCGATGTCGTGAACAGCAAGGGTGAAGCGGCATTGGCCACCACAGCCGCACTGCTTGGCAAACGGAGCGTAGGCGCGGCTTGCGCAGTGGCAGCCTGCAAATTCAGGCTGGCTTTGCTGGCCGGTTGACCGGCAGCTTGGGCTTGCAAAGTCACGGCACTGGCTGGGCCTGTGTAGACCACGTTGCCCGCTGTGCGCAAGTACGCGTTGACGGCGGTGGCGGTGCCTTGCAGCGCCAAGACTGAGCGGCTGTCCACCGTGGACACGCTGGCTGTGACGCCGTCGGTGTTGGCACCACTTTCGTTGAAAACGGTCCAAGTGCCCAAAGCGGGTGCCGTCAACGTGACGTTCACAGCATCGCTGCTGCTTGGCAAGAGGTCTTGCGCCCACACCAGCGGGCTGGCCGCGTTGGCAACCACCGTGAAACTTGGTGCAAGCGTCATGGCCAAGCTGGCTTGGGACGCGATGCTGCCCGCCAATTGCACGCTGGCTTGGGCCGTGGCTTGAAGAGCTTGACCTTGTGCGCCGGTGGTGCCCTGGAGGGTGAACGTCAGCTGCGCGGTGGCCGAGGTGTTCAAACGCACGTTGTTGGCATTGAGGAAGCTGTTCAAGCTGGCCGCTGTGCCATTGAGCACCAGCGTGTTGGTACCACTGCCAGACTGCACAAGCCCGCCTGTTGCTGTGAACACACCTTGGGTCGAGGTCAAGGTGAGCTTGAGGGTTTCAGACGCGGCGCTGTGGGTGATGGCGGTGCTTCCAAAAGCCAGCACCTGAGCCGAACCGGCGCTCACCAACCAACTGGCTGGTAACTGCAAAGCTGGGCCGTTGGACGTGCCTTGCGCTGCAGCATCGCTGGCTTGAACCGTCACAGCCAGCGACTGGCTGGCTGCACCGGGGCTGAGGGTGAACACCAAAGCGCTGTCGCCATTTGCAGGCGTCCATTGCACGTTGCCACGGGTGGCAAACAGCGTGGTCAGCGCACTGGCTGTGCCTTTGAGGCGCGTGCCAACAGCCGTCGCATCAGTCAACGCGACCTCTGCGCCTGCAGCGGTCAAGCCAAATGCGGTCACGCCTGAGGTGCTGAGGTTAGTCAAGGCAAAGTGGGTGGGCACGTCATCGAGGTCGAGGCTCAACGTGGCTGTGCCTGTGAAGGTGAAACCGCTGTGGCCCGTTGCGGTCAACTGAACAGGCACCCCAGCGGTTTGAACCAAACCGTTTGGCAAAGTCATAGCAGCTGTGTTTTGCACCTCCAAGGGCTGAACAGCGGCTACGAGACTGACCGATGTCTGCAAGTAGCGTGTGGCATTACTGGCGTCTGCCACTTTCACAGTCAAGGTGTCGCCCGCACCAATGTAGCTAACGCTACCTGCCGTGCCTTTGAGCCAATTTTCAGCCTCTATCGCGGTGCCCGAAAAGCTCAAAGTCTTGCCATCGGTAAAGACCGATGAGCCATCCGCCAAGTTGGCACTCAGGCCTTGGCCGTTGACAGGAGTCTCGGCCAAGGTGAGGGTCACATTGACATTGCCTATGGCATCGAAGTCAGCCCCAGACCATGTCAAAGGCGAAGATGTTCCGCTGGTAATGGTCAACGCAGTTGGGCCCGCCAACCATTTTGGAGAAGTCTGCCCTGCTCCAACAAGAATAGCCGGAGCAATAACTTTGACCTGTTCCGTACGGTCAATTGATAAACGATCCGTCTGCGAACCGGTGAGGCGGTAGGAGATCAGATAACTTGTCCGGCCATCCACAGCTTGCACATTCGATGCTTGCGCAAGGTAGTTGTTCAGCGCGGTGAATGATCCTGTCAAAGTCAATGTGTTGGAGTTGTTCCCAGACACGGTGACACCTGTGACATCGGTCATTGCCGTCAACGCAGTTCCTGTCAGCGTCAAATTCAGGTTGTCCGGTAACAGCGCAGGGGTAAGCCAAGCCACTGGGATGAGTGTGGGGGTGGCTGGTGTTTCGGAGCCAGTGGAATAAGCGAGCTGAACAAAGTCGGTCGCAAATCCGAACAACTCGTCACCATCTTCCTTATGCAGCACCTCAAATTGGTAATAGCTGCCAGCCTTGAGGAACTGTGCAGGCGAACCGATGTTTTCTCCTGATGTGTCCCATTCATTTAACCCGTTGTATTCAGTTTCTTTTGCGGCGGTACTCCAAACCGCCTTGCCATTGACATCCACCATGGCGTTACCGCTTGTGTCCGTGGCTTGGACGCGGAACTCCACTTGGTTATTGCCGTTAGCCCAGAACCTGTAAGACCCATCGATGGGAACCTGAATCCAGCCGGTGAGCCTTTGGCCATAGCTATCACCCGTTGCGGCTGTGATCTGGAAGTTGCCATTGACACCCGTTAAAAGTGCCACCGAATCTGGATTGTTGACGGTGTACTTTGTCGTGTTGGCCGTCAAATTGCTGACCAAATCGCCACTGATACCCGTGAACCGTTCCTGAGCAAAACCTGCCCCCAACATACTTCTCAAATCAAAACCATTTCGAGTTTCAACCGTTTTCAGTTGGGTATAAATGTCAGCAGATGCCTTAACTGAAATACTTGCATTTGATGTCGCAGCGGTAGCGGTAAGACGGGTTGGAACGCCAGCACTTCCCACAAAAAGAACACGACCAGAAGACGATAAGTAAGTATTGATATCGGCCAAAGAACCCGTCAGCACAAGAGCTGCAGTCCCTGAGCCACTGACCAATACATTGCCCGCGTTAATTGCCGAAGCAGCATGGTTACCCAATGCTGAGCTGATCTTTGCTGACGCATCAACCGTCAAGGTTACGGTGAGCGCGCCAGAGCCAGCAAAACTGATGAAATTGCTTGCAAGCTGGATTTCGCCAGAGGCAGCATCAACCGCAAATGACTCAGGCAAGTTCAATGATGGTGCGACGACTTGACCGCTGAACGCACCCAAAACATGAACGGCAGAGCCACCCGACACGGCAGACAAGACGTTTCCGTTGGCATCTTGTCTTTGAACAGCCACTGTCAACTCTTGAATTCCCGCGGCCGAGGTGAACTTCAGACCAGTCCCCCCTGAAAGGTAGGCACTCAAATTAGCTTCTGTACCCGTCAAGATAAGCTGGTTTGTCCCAGATCCGACAGCAGTGATGTTGGCACCTGCCACGTCGACTAGCAACTGCGCTGAAACATCTGTGGTGAATACAACAGTGCGCGTATCCGTCGTGGATGAGCCCATGACGTTGGCACTGAACACCAATTTGTTGCCACTCTGAACGACCAGAGATGCCGGAATATTCACATCTAAGCCTGAAACAGCAGCGCCGCCAGCAGTGAGACTTCTTCCGCCGCCACCGCCGCCAGAGCCACCCACAGCGCCGACAGTAGAGAAATAGCCTCCACCCCCACCACCTGCAGCACGAACGATGAGGTGTGCGTCTGACGTTGACAGGGTGGATGCCTCGCCATCGCCACCACTACCCGTTGTCGCTGGTGCAATGCCACCAACGCCCACCGTCACGTTGAAACTGGCACCCGACAAAACACGGAATTTACCTTCAGTAAATTCACCGGCACCACCACCGCCTGCGCCGATTTTGGTTTGCGCAACTGTGGACGCACCGGCACCACCACCGCCAATGACTAAGTATTCAAGACTTGCATCTGCAGAAGGGTTCGAAATCGTCAAAGTGCCGTTCGCAGTGAATTTTTGAACGGTGTACCCCCCCGAAATGGAGCTTGTGGTGGGGCCCCCCGTAACAGCCACTGTCATGCTGCTTGTCAAATACCTGACGATCACAACGCCGGAGCCGCCATTCCCACCCTTACCGTTGTCACCTGCGCCGCCGCCACCGCCGCCTAAATTCGCAGTGCCGTTGAAGCCATTACCTGCTCGCGATGCCAAACCCCCACCGCCATTACCTCCAGAACCGCCATCTGGATATTCGGTTGAACCATTCAAAAATCCATACGACACCGTGTTGTTATCTGTGCCGCCGCCACCCCCGCCTGCGTAATAAGTTGAGGATCCAGTGATGCTGGACTGCTTACCTACGCCCCCCAAACCACCACTACTCGTGCCCTGGGGTTTGAAACCCGCATTACCACCCGCACCACCCGCGCCGCCGCCACCGCCGCCGGCAGATCGGTTTGTATTTGTACCCGACTGAGCCAATCCACCCGCATTGCCAAAAGAAGCAGACAGCAAATCAACGCTCTGAACAATACTTGTAACTGTTGCTTGCTTTTGTGTGAACGAACTTAGCTGATTCGCACTGTTATTGCTTTGAACCGACACAGTCAATTGATAGCTAGCCGCATTTCCAGTGAAACGAATGCGATCTGAGCTAGACAAATACGAATTCAAATCTGCTGCGCTGCCTTGCAAAGTCAACGCTGTTGTGCCACTGCCGCTGAGCACCACATTGCCAGCGCCAACGGCTGTCTTGATGTGGTTACCCAAAGAAGAAGCTAACGTGGCACCTGCACTAACTTGCAAGGTCACCGTTAAGTCGCCGACGCCCGCAAAGCCAATAGCATCAGATGACAACTTTATTTCACCGCTCGACGTCTTGGTCAAATAACTTTGCTGCAGGGCGAGGGTTGGTACAAGGACTTCGGCTGGAGAAAGAATCACAGGTACAACGGATTCCAGCACGGCTTGCCCGAAAACACTGATGCCGTTGACATCAACCACCTCCACCTTCAAGGTGGTATCTGGTCCGGCAAAACTCACCTTTCCAGCTGTGCCGCTCAAAATGGCATTGATCTCAGCTGCGGTACCGGTCAAGACTAATGAACGGTTGGTCGAAGCCGCGGAAATGTTTGATGCCGATACACCTAAGGCGGTCAAACCAGCACTGATACCCAAATTGGTATCAGCTGCAATGCTGAGCTTGACGGTCAGGCTGCTATCGCTGGTGACAGCTTGGCTCCACATCAAATCAGAGGCACTGTTGATGAGTGCAAACTTTGATGGCACAGAGAGACTTGGTCCCGTCATGACAGCACCGCTGTTGGCCTGCGTCAAAGCGATCGACTTCAGGACATTATTTGCAGAAACAGTTACCGATGACAGTCCCGTGCCATCTAAGAACACGTTGCCGTAAGTGCTGAAGAAACTGTTGAGATCGGCGGTTGCTCCGGTGAAGGTGGTGTTGCCGCCACTCTCACTCCAGCTCACATCAGCAATACTGCCTGGGGCGCTGGTGCTCAGTGCTTTGCCAGGCAACTGAAGTGTGGACAAAGAAAGCTGCACCGTGAAGCTGGTCACGCCTGCGCCTAGCGCAGAAGCTGACAGGTGCAGCGGCACCAGTGAATTGGCAGTGGTCACGATGGTCTGCGGCAGTGTCATTGCAGCGCCCGCACTCACCGTCGTGGTGACGCCCGCAGGCAGAACCAAATTCACCTCCGCGCTGGCCATGCGACTGGTGACAGCCGAGGCACCGTCGACCGGAGCCAAGGTCAAAACCAAGGTGTTGGCGCTACCCACGTAGCGCACTGAGCCGGCCGTCAAGACGGCGGCCAAATCGCTGGCAGTGCCGCGCAACTTCAGTGCCTCGGTGCCGTTGCCCGACACGATGCGCACGCTGGTGCCGTCCACCAAGTTGGCATCGGCGCTGGAGGCGGTGACGACCAATTGCGCACCAGTGCCGCTCAAGGTCAATTCCAAAGTGCCGCTGCCGCTCAGCGCAACAGAGGCAAAGCTCAGTGGTGAGGCGACAAAGGCGGTGACCCACACTTGGGCCGACAGGCTGGCAAATGCGGGGCTGCTGACGCTGGTGTCTGACGCGCCAAAGGCTTGCAGGCCGATGGAGGTTTGCACCGAGCGTGTGCTGTCAGCGGCATCGCTGACTTGCAGGGTGATCGCTTGTCCGGCGATGGCATCGAGCCTCAGGCCATGGGCGGCATCGTCAAACAAAGCGCTGAGTTGGGCGGCTGTTCCGCTGAGGGTGATGGCGTTGCTGCTTGGGGTCACCGTCACGCTGCTGTGGGCGCTGGCGTCTACCAAGCTGAACGTGCCTGTGCCCACCGACAAAGTCAGGGTCAGGCCTAGGTTGCTGTTGCCCAGCGCATTGGCGCCAAAGTCCAGCACGGTGGCTTCAGCGGCTGCAACCAAGAAGGCGCTAGGCACGGTGACCACGGGGAAGCTGCTGGCAGCCGTGGCACTCAGCGCGACTTGGCGGCTGATGCTTTGTGCGCCTTTGGCCAAGGTAACGTTCAAGGCAGTGGCATGGCCCGTCAATTGCAACAAGCCCGATTGCAGGTAGGTTTGCAACTCAGCCAAGCTGCCGTTGAGGGTGACGGTGGTGCCGTTGGCGTGGATGCTGGCATCCGCGTTGTCCAAGGTGGTGCCACTGGCGGTCAAGCTGCTGCCCTCGGCGACGGTCAGTGTCAAGCTGTGGCTGTCGCTGCTGAGGCCGTCGAGCACGGCCAAGCCCAGTACCAAAGGCTGCGCTGTGGCACCCGTGGTCACGTTCACGGTGCTTGGCAAGCTCAATTGCAGCGGTGTAGCGCCGGCCACTTCGGCCAAGTTGGCCGCAGCCATGCCAACGCGTGCCACCACTTGGCGGCTGCTGTCGTCGGCTTGTTGCAGGGTCAGCACCAAGGTGCTGGCTGTGCCCACAAAGCGCAATTTGCCAGAGTTCAGGTAAGCATTGAGCGCAGTGGCATCGCCCGTCAGGGTGATGCTGCTGGCGCTGGTGGCGGTATCTGCCGCCGAGCCATCGAGCGTGGTGTCGTTGGCGGTCAGGGTGCCGCTGGTGCTCAGCGTGAGGGTGAACGGGCCATCGCCCGTGATCGGCGTGGTGCCCAACACCAACGAAGAGCTGCTGCCCGGCATGACATACACGTTGGCTGGCAAGCTGAGTGTGGGCAAGGCTGGCGCAAATGCGATCAAGTTGACCGTGCCCACCACTTGGGCGGTGCCGCCTTGTTGCAGCGACAAGCTCAGGGTTTGGCCTGCGCTGTTGTTGGCGCTCAAGTCGCCCGAAGCCAAATAGGCGTTCAGCTGCGCAACGGTGCCTGTCAGGGTGACTTGGCCGTTGGCGGTTTGCGGGTTGAGCGCGCTGGCATTGGCGGCACTCAGGGTGGCGCTGCCTGCGCTGAGCGTGAGGCTGTGTTGGCCAGAACCGCCAGTTAAGGCGTTTTGCAACACGATGGACGTACCTGCCCCTACCCCAACCGCGGTGGGCAGGGTCAAGTTCAGCGCTGTGGCGTTTTGGGTGCCAGAGGTGCTGGCCAAGCTGAGGGTCATGCTGGCCGAGCTGCTGCCATCGGTGCCGATCAGGCGCACACCCAAGCTGTTGCTGAGAGTAGTAGCGGCATTTGCGGTAAGCGACAGGGTGCCCGCAGACAACAAGGCATTCAAGTCGGCGGCGGTACCACTCAGACGGGTGGCGGTAAGCGTGGATTGACCCACCGTGAAGCTGTCGCCTTGAGAAACGGCAACACCACTGCCAGTGAGGCTTGGGATGTTCAACAGGGACTGAGGTGCCAGCACGTCCAAGGCCAACACCTCGTTGGCATTCGCTCCTGCCGTGATGGCAGTGGCGGCCCACTTCAGGGGCAGTGCAGCGCCCGAGGTGCGCACCATTTCGGTAGGCAAAGTCAAGCGACCGCTGGTTTGCGTGGTGCCGCTAACCAAAGGTGTGGCCAAGCTCAGCGTCAAGCTGCTGGCGTTGCCGCTGGCGTCTGCCAAGCGCAGCGTCAAGTTGCCGGTCGCGCCGGTGTAGCGCAGGTTGTTGGCCGTGGTGACAAAGGCTTGCAAGTCAGCGGCGTTGCCACTGAGCGTGCGTGCGGTGGCCGACCCGCCCACCGTCACCCCATTGCCGGAGGTGGCAGACAAGGTGGCAGATGCGGGGGTGCTGAGCGTCAAGGTCAGCGAGCCAGAGCCGCTGATGGACAAGCTGCCCATGCTCAGGCTAGAGGGCGAATTGGCGGTGATATAGCTGGTGACGGGCACTTGGCTCAACGTCGGTGCGCTGAGTGTTTGGGTGCTGCTGCCGTACAAGGCCAGCTGGGTTTGTACCGAGACAGCGCCGCGCGCCACTTTCACGCTCAAGGTGTCTCCGGCGGCACCGGTGTAGCTTGGGGCGCTGACGCTGGCAAACCAAGTGCTCAGCTTCGCGGCGGTGCCGGTGAAGCTGCGCTGTGCATCGGTGTTGCTACCAGACGCGGTCACGCCAGCAGGGGCCGTGGCCGAAATTTGGCCGCTGGCCACGCCAAGGGTGATGGTCAAGGTTTCGCTGCCTGAACCAAACGCGTTGTTGCCCAAGCGCAGCACAGAGGCCACACCCGAGGCGACAGGCAAAGCGCCCGGCAAAACGACGGCCGGGCTGGCCAGTGTGGCCGCCTGTTCGTCGCCGCCACCGCCGCCACCCGCCAAGCGAGAAAGCACAGCCGCCTCGTCGAGGGTGAACAAGGCGGTATCCGTGAGCACCACGACTTTGGGCGATTGCAGGCTCTGACTGAGGCGGGTGGCCATGTCAGACACTGCCTGACTCAAGAAAATGCCCTGCGCCGCTTGCAGCGAGGTACTGACTGAGCCTTGCGGCAAGTAGACGCCCGCGAGGGTGATGAAGCTGTCGCTGCGCAAGACCAAATGCTGGGTCGACAAATCGGCGCTCAAATCTGTCGTCGGTTCGATGACAGATGTGCCCACCGGCAGTTGGGTGCTGGCTGTGCCTAAGCGCAATGCAGCACCAGAGCGGTACTCGGTGCGGTTGGCACCAGTGAACAGGCGTGGGCTGCCGATGAAACCGGCGGCCAACAGGCTCAGTTCGTCCAAATTGTCAGCCAAGGCATCGGCGACCACCATCAGCAAATCGCCGGCGAGTGAGAGCAAGCTCACATCGGCGCTGTTGCCGGTGCGGATTTTGGTCACGCTGAGGTCGTTTTGTGCGGTGATGGTGACGTTACCGGACGAGGCTATGTCTTTGAGTACCAAGCCTGGGTTGGTTTCACCCCACACATCCACATCGCTGAAGGCCAAGTTGCCCGTCGTGGAGGTGACGCTGAGTTCTTCCACCGCCACGGTCATGGCGGCGATGCTGGTGGCAGACACATTCAGTGCGCGCGCGTGGATGACAGGCACGTCGGCCAGCGCAGCGCTGGCTAAGTTGACGGCACCCGTGGCGGCAACAGTGACGTTGCCACCCAAGCCAGTTTGAATGGCTGTGCCGTTGTCCAGCGCGGGGTCTGTTGTCAAGGTGAGGCTGCCATCAGCTTTCACAAACACATGGCCGTTGGCCCCCGTGCGCAGTCCACTTTGGGCCAGTGTCCACACAGGCGCCATCAAGCCGGTTTCGACCACGCGATCCATGCGCAAATCAGCCACCGGACCGATTTCCAAATTGCTCAAAGCGTGCAAGCGGATGTCGCCTGCTGCCGTTTGTGCCGACACGCGGGTGAGTGCCAAGCGCAGTGCGCTGGCGTCTGTGCTGCCACCGATGCCGCTGCCTGCTTGCAACATGGCGTCCACGCCGTACAGGTTGGCTCCTGTGGCGTTGGCCGCCAAAGCGTTGCTGATGCGCCCACCGGCCAACACGCCCAAGCGTGAGCCATTGGTTTGTAAGTTGCCATTGGCCAAGCGTGCATCCACCGTGGCCAAGCTGATGTCGGTACCAGCCGACAACAAGATATTGCCGCCCTTGCTGGCGATGCGTGCGCTGGCGTTCATGGCCAGTGCGCCCGCGCTGGCTTGCAAGTCCACGCTGCCCACGCTGGACACCACGCTGTTCGCGCCCAAGGTAATGCCCTGAGCTGCCAAGATGCTCAGCGCACCCTCGGTCACGCTGACGGTGACGCCGTCTTTGACCGCCACCGAACCACTTGTGCCGGCTTGCAACAGCGCTTGGCGGGTGATGGTGATGTCGGCATCCACCATCAAAGCGCCGGCGCTGGTGCGCAGCACCACCGAGTCGGCGTTGAGTTTGGTGAGGCTCAAGGCCTTGTCGTTGATCAAGGCGATGTTTTCACCCGCGTCTGCCGAGAGGCTGGCGGTAGAAATTTCAATCGCCTCACCACGTCGACCCAAAGTGCCGATAGAGCGGGCCGCTTTGAGCGTGAGGCTGGCGCCCTTCAAGTCGCTGCCTGCATCGCCCAACCCGTCTGCGCCCAGCGCTTCGAGGATGTGGCCTTGCAGCGACCACACATCCAACACCGCCGTGCTGGCGTTGATCGACGAAGCCACCACATCGGTAGCCGCACGAATGGTGATGGCACCACCGCCCGAAGCGGCGTGAGTGGACAAGCTGGCCCCTTGTGCTTGCACAAAGCCACCGAAATCAGCCGTGATGTCCACCGAGCCACCCGCATTGAGCACGTCAGAGTTGGCCGATTGCCACACGCTGCCACCGGCCGACAAGGCCAGGCGACCTTGACCGAAGGTCAGGTCGTTGAACAGCAACACGTCGCCTTCCAAGGCGGTCAGCGCAATTTCGCTGCTGCTGTTGGCCGTGACTTGTACGACGGCAGTCAAGCTCAGCGAACCCGTGGTTTGCACCAAGGCACGGCCTCGCTTCATGTCGAGTTGTGCAAGGTCCAAGTCACCGATGTTCTCAATGTGAATCATCGCGTTTTGGCCGGTGAAGACCGAGGCTGCCAAGCTGCGCGCTTCCAAGCGCAAGGCACGCACGACGCTGCCCAAATTACGCGCACCATCGATGGTGCCTACGGTGCCAGAGACCAAGCGCACATCGACGCCGATCACATGGGTCAATTCGCTGTGGTAACTGCGCTCTGAAGCGAGAATTTCGCCCGTTGCGGCGGTGAGTGACACAGCGCCTTTCGCACCCTCACCCATTGACGCCACCGAAGCCAGCCACAGGTCTCCGTTTTGCTCTTGCACGTTCACCAAGCCAGCGGCGCTCAGGTTGAGCACGCCTGGCGCGAAGGTGATGCCCCCCGCCAAGGCCTCTCCCTGCTCACCGATGTCGATGCGCAGGGCCGAGCCGTCGGCCATGGCAATGCGACCACCCAGCGTGGTGCTGCCCGTGGTGCCATCGGCCAACAGGCTGATGTCACCGCCGGAACTCAGCAACCAAGCTCGCTCGGTGCTGCCCAGCGCGGTGATAGCCCCCCCCGCGGCCAAGCGCACCCGGCCTGCAGCCTCGATGCCGAACAGGTCCAAAGCGCTGCGACTGCCTTCGCTGATACGCAGATCAGCCTCGGCACGCAACACAGCGTCGCCCAAAGACTTGACGGCCACATCGCCAGTGGCGCTGATGTTCAGGTCATCGGTGATCTGAATCGTCACACTCAGCAACTCGCGTTGGTTGTCGACCCATTGGCCGGTCTGAATGTCACTGATGCCGTCGCTGGTGCCCAAAATGGGCAAGTCAGCCGGTGCTGTTGCGGATGCCGCAACTTCGCGCCACAGCGTGGGGTTGTTGAAAGTGCCCACCGACGACAAGTCGACCGTGGTTTCTTGACCGATCCACTCATAACGGCGGTAGCGGGTTTCGATGACGTCGGCGGCGCTGGCTTGCGACAACAAGGTTTTGTTGGCGGCAGACAAGGCGTTGAAGTCACCGGGGTTCAAGATGGTCACGCGGTCAGACGAACGGCCTACGCCGTAGCTCACACCCGCCGTTGTGCCCTCTGACAACAAGGTGATGTTTTGGCCTTGGACGTTGAGGCGCTCTGCCCCACCCGCTTGGCCTTGACCCAGCAGGTCTTGGTGCGGCAACAAGGCCTTCACCAAATCTGGGGCCATGGCGTATTTGGCTTTGTCGGCCAACATGGCTTGGTTGCCCAAGCCCGCGGCCTCCAGTTGTGCGTCGGTGAAGCCCGAGGCTTTCAACGCTTCCAGCGTCGCGCTGACGTTGGCAATGGCGCGCTCATACACACCGTCCAAAATCGCGCCGTGCTTGGCGGTCAGTTGCACATCGCTGAGCGTGGACAGCACCGAGGCGCCCTCCCAGCCCTTGGGTGCCATCAAGACCATGTCGCCCAAGGCTTCAGTCAGCGTCACGCTGCCCGCGCCTTTGGCGGCGATGCCGCCGTTGCCCATCACGTTGCTGTCCACGGTGACGCGGACCGAGCCTGCGCCTGCGTTGAGTTCCACACGCTCGCCCACGATGCGTGAGTTGAGCACCGAAGCGTCTTCAATGCCGTAAACCGAGTTGATGGTCACATTGCCAGCACTGACGATCAGCTGGTCGACATAGGTGGCGGCAATGATTTGGCCAATCTTCAGGCCACGGTTGCCTGCCAGCGGATCATGGTCGCGGTCTTGCAACTGGTTGACCACCACGTTGCCGGTGGCGCGGATGTTGAGCTTGCCCACGGGGTCTTTGACCGTGATGGTGACGTCGCTGTTGGCCTGAATGTCAGGCAAAGCACCGCTGATGACCACATTGCTGCCCACTTCAAGGGCATCGGCCAACAGGGCCATGGGGGTGAACACGGCATCCGCATCGTCGGGCGCAGTGACCGCACCCATCGAGATACTGCCGCGCAGCAGCAACTTGCCCGTGGTGAGGATGTTCACCTCGGGCTTGGCTGCGCCGACCAAGGTCGTGACCTTGATGGGCAAGTCGGCCTTGAGGCCGTAGGTGTAGAAGTCTTTCAAACCGGTGACGGTGGTCACTTTGGTGGTGATGACCTTCTCGCGTAACCAACCGCCGCCCTCTTCTTTGGGGCCGTCGGTGGTGATTTCTTGGTTGGCGAAATCGCTTTCGTACGTGTCGTTGGCCTTCTTGGGCGTCCAGCTCACCTCTTTGCCCGTGTCATCCACCATCTTGATCGACGAATCACCGGTCGCCTTGATGATGTTGCCAGTCAACGGGTTGCTTGGGTCGGGCATCGTTTTGCCGCCCTTGAGCTGCTGCTGCTTGGCCCACAACGCGCTGTCCGTGAAATCAATCACAGGGAACTGCACCTTGCCGCTGTCGCCCACGTAGGTGTAGAGAATGTTGGTTTTGACGTCACGCACCAGCGATTTGTCTTTGACCAAGTCCACCGCTAGGTTGCGTTTTTGCAAGTACTCAACGAACACCGCATCGTCAAAGCTGCTGACGCCCAGCAACTGGGCCACATCGGCTGCGCTGAGGACCAATTCGGACTCCAGCAAAGGTGCCCCGTCGGTGAAGCGTGTTTCGTTGAAGTTGGCCGCCGTGTCGGGCACCAAGAAGTCCCAGTCCCAGCCCAGCAAGTTGAAGCTGCGCTGCTCGTAGACCTTGAGGTTGGTCTGCGTCTTGGCCTGACCCTCGGTCCAGACGTAGTAACGGCCGGACTCGGGGTTGTAGGTCAAGTCAGCCCCCAGTTCAGCCAGTTTGCCGCCTGTGATGCCGTTGTCGGTGTAAACAATGCTGCTGACGCCGTTGGGGGCGCTGGCGGGCGTGAGTGTGCCTTGGAGTTTTTGTTGGCTGTAGTTGCCGTTTTCGAAGGTGAAGACTTCGCGCTTGAGCGTGGCGCTGTCGGTCACCGTGACTTTGCCGATGCGGTTTTCTGAGGCATCGATCACCCCCGTGGCCAAGGCGTACTTGCTCTGGTTGTCGATGTTGATTGAGGCGTAACCACTGGCCACCTTGATCTCACCGTTGCCGGTGCTGATGATGGTGCCGGTCAGATTAATGACACCGCCCGTGGGCTTGATGTCGTCCAAGATGATGGTGCCAGTGTTGGCGTCAAAGTAACCGTCCACCGTCGACAGACCCGCCGCACCGTAGCTGATGCCCTTGAGTGTGTTGCCCAAGCTGTCGGTGAAGTTGCTGGATTTTCCAGGCGCAAAGTCTTTGCCAATCGTCAGGTCAATGTTGTCAACGCCGCTTTGCAATGTGCCGTCGATGTTGAGGTAACGGGCATTGATGTCGATCGCGCCCATCGCAAACACGATGGACTTTTTCACAGGTGCGACGAATTCGGCGCTGATTTTGTAGTTGTCTGATTTGTAGTTGTAGTCAACCTGCCACCAGTCGTCAGACGCAGAGTAGTCCTCCATGGAGAGGTTGATCTCGCGCGCTTCGCCCGTGATGGGGTAACCCTTGCCATTGGTGTCATAGGCATACACCTTGTCGCCCACACGCACGGTGTCGCCAGGCTTCACCATCTTCTTGCCGGCGCTCGACTCGTAGGTGTAGCTCGGCGTGGTGGCGGGGCTGTTGATGGTGGTGGCGGGGTAAGTGCGCACAGCACTGACACGCACAAAGTAGTTACCGGCATTTTCCACACTGAAGGTGTAGGTTTGTGTGCGACCTGTCTGTATGGTGCGCAGTACCTTGCCAGAGCTGTCGATCAGCGAGAGTTCATAGTTCGCCCGTGTGTCATTCACGGCCGTTTGCAGGGTGACCGTGACATCGCCCGCTTTGTCCACTGACAGTTTGTAGTGGTCTTGGTCAAACTTGTCGTTGAGCTTGGCAGTAATGGCCACCGTAGAGGTCAGTGTGTCGGCCGTGCCTCGGGTGTCATTGAGGTTGCTTTCTTGGGTGCGGGCCGAAACCTGGCCCTCAACGGCGGCCAACAACGCGTTGACACGTGCATCGCCATAGTCAAAGGAGGCGTCATCTCGATTGCCGTCTGCGTTGTAAACCGTTGAGCCAAAGGTCTTGTTGAAATCCAGGTACTGACGTGGGTCAGCGCCCGTGTGGAACCAATCTTCAGTAGACAGGTTGAAGTCGCCAGTCGCACTGATGTTGACCGACGCCGCACGCACTTCGCCCGTGACGTTGATGCTGCCTTCCATGTTGGTGAGGAACAGCGCGCCGTCGGCGTTGCTGATCTTGCCGCGCACATACAGATCTTGTGGGCCGCTGGGTGCAGCAATGGCACCGAGGCTGCCGTTGATGCCATAGGCCTCTTTGAGGAACGCATCTTGCACGATGCGAATCTCGCTTTGACCACCCTCACCGGCTTTGCTCAAGCCCTCTTTGTTGAAGTAGGTGGTGCCCGCGTTCAGCGTGACCAACGCACCATTGACTGTTTCCACACGGCTGGTCTTGCGAATGCCAACATCGTTGACTTCAAGACCAAATGGTGTCGCGTTGGCGATGGTGATGTTGGCTTGGTCATGGGCCAGCAAGCGACCGGCGTTGAATGCCACGTCGATGGCTGCGCGCGAACTGCTGCCAGCCGCAATGTTGATCAGGCCCGGCGAAGCCTCAATGGTAGGCAAGCGCAGGAACAATTGGTCGAACTGGGTGCGTGGCACCACGGTGCTGCTGCCATCGGCCTTGTTGGCCAGGCCCATTTTTTCGAGCTGGCCGTCGATCTTTTCAAGCAAGGCTTGGTAGCGGGCAATGGCTTCGGCATTGCCGGCATGGCTGCCCATCCAGCCCACAATCTTGGCGCGGTCTTCAAACAGTTGGTTGGCCACGTTGGCGTAGACCAAGCTGGGCAAGCCCACGTCTTTGGATTTGAGAACGTAAAAATCATCACTCAGTTCGCGAGCCAGCTTTTTACCTTTGTCGCTGGTCTGCACTTGCATCTGCAACCAACCTGCGCTGGCGCTGAAGCTTTCGGTCGCCGCATCAATGGTGAGTGCAGCACCCGAGCGCTTGAACCAACGGCCGTCGCTGCTGCGCACGATGTCGTCGGTGGCCACAGCCACGGTGCCCGTCGTGGCCAGTTTGTGGGTGGGCGTGATCAGGGTCCAACGGCTGGTGTTGGTGTAGTCCTCTTTGTCGAGCACCAAGTTCAAGTCGGTGTAGCTGCCGGGCGTCAGTTGGTAGGCCGCACCGGAGATGCCTTTGGCGTAGTCGGTGCCGACCAGCTCCACGATGGTGCCGGTCGTCAAACCAATCGACACGTCTTTGAGTTCCAAGGCCACATAGTGGTAGGACTGCAGCGCGTCTAAACCGAGATTGGACTTTTCGGCTTCGGTCAGGTCTAAGCCTTTTTCGCCCGCCGACTTGATGGCGGCAATGCGCGTCGACATGGCAGCATCACTCAAGGTGCTACCTGCCAAGTTGGGCTTACCCGAAACCGTGTAGGGCTGAATGCTGACCACGGTCTTGTAATTCATGCCGGCTTCAATGCTGGCCTTGTCACCCACGATCACTTCGTTGTCGCTACGGAAAGTTTTGTCGCCCAAGGCCACCAAGCCTGTGAAGAAACCACCACCGATGTTGAGCACCAAGCCGTCCAAGGTGGCTGTACCAATGCCCTTTTCGGCCAGTAAATCGACGTTGCCAATGGCGCGCACTTCGGTGCTGCCTTGCAACTCAATGCGGTTTTGTTCATCCACGGTAACCGAGCGAACCGGTGCCGTGATGCCGAACAGGGAAATCATGGTCATGTCTGCGCGTGCTTTGCCCAAGATGATGTTGGGCACGCGGTCACGCGTTTGGCCGGCCATCAACTTGACATCGCGGCCCACCAGTTCGGCGTCGGTGAGTTTGATGTCGTTGTTGGCTTGCAAGTCCACCGTGGCAGTGGCATTGGCGAAACCAAAGCCAGACAACGAGAAGGCGTTGGCGCCGGCCATCATGTCAGCGTTGGTGCTGGTGGCCAGCACCAAATCACCACTCAAGTTACGCAACGAGGCACCTGAGCCCACCGTGATGTTGGACACAGAATCGGCCTTTTGCGTGGCCACAGCCACGGTGATGGCCAAGCCCGCGATGCCATCCACACGCACTTTGTCGACCACGTTGATGGTGGACAAGGTTTCGATGCGGAACACACCGGTATTGGTGCCAGATGTGGACACCGTGAGCGCTGCGTCAGACGCGATGTCAACCTTGGAGCCAAACTTCGCAGCACCCGAACCCAAGGTCGTGGCGTTGACGATGGCACTGACTGAGCCAGCGCTGGCCGAGAACGACTCCAGCGAGTTTTCTTTGTTGCTGTACTTGTTCTTGACCGCTTGGTTGTTGGCGCTGATGAGGATAGATTCAGCGTCCACTTGTGCGCCACTGCCAATCTTGACATCGGCGGTGCCTGCGACCAAGTTGGTCACCAAAGCACCACTTCCGGCGAATAAGCCGACGGCAATGTTGAAAGCTTGGGCGTCAAAGTCTTGATCGCGGTTGGCGATCAGGTCGAGCAGACCGACCGTGAGTACCGCCTTTTCACCCACACGGGCGACGGTTTGACCCAAGATTTGCAAGTCCGAGATTGCACCTGCACCGGCAATCAAACCACCGCTGGAGGCCGAGGACTTTTGGTAAATCTTGTCGTACGCCTTGGCACTGACACGCAACACGCCGGCTTGCACTTGGGCTTTGTCGTCAATGGCTGCATAAATCTTGCTGGCATCCACGGTCGTCACCGAAGACACACCCACTGACACCGACAAGCCGCCACTGATGGCCAGCGCATCGGAACGCGCCATGGATTCTTGGTCAGCGCGAGCGGCGATGAGCACGGTGCCGGGAGTTTTGACTTCTGTGGCTTTGATGAACGCATCCACCACGGGCGACAGCGTGTTGCTGGTTTGTGTACCCGCAGCAGCGGCAGCGACCAAGCCAAAGCTGGCCGCGGCAGCGCGCACACGCGCATTGGCGTTGGACGAACTCAAGGCGGTGACGCTGATGTCTTTGGCGGCATACAGCTCGCTCAACCCAGTGATGCTTTCAGTCACCGCCGTATCGCCACTGCGGCCTGACCAGGCGCGTGTGGTGGTGGCAATGGTGTTGTAAGCGTTGGCACCGCCACCGGCAAACGACAAACCGATGCTGGCAGATATGGCTACGGCTACAGCCGTCGACGAGGCGTCGATGGTGCCCGACTCCTTGGCATCGAGGGTGATGCTGCCCTTGGTCGCGTCCAGCAGCGCACGGTCTGCAAAGGCTTCCACGGTGCTGGTGATGCTGTTGTCAGACAAAGACACGCCAATCGCCACCGAGGCACCGGTGGTGCCAAACGACGCAGCAACCGAAACGGCCATGACGGAAGAGGCAATGCTGGAGGTATCGAGCGCCAACAGCTTGATGTCGCCATCCACGCGCACACCACGCTCGGTGGTGTTGGCGACGTAGGCGCGTGTGGTCGAGCCCACGCGGTTGACCGCGCTACCGCCCGCACCGCTCACGGCGATCGCCGTGGCGCCGCCTGCAGAAGCGGCCACTGAGCCGGCAAACACGGTGGACGCAATGCTTTGCTGAGCCAAAGCAGATACGGTGAAGTTCAGCACCGTATCTGGCGCAGAGGCCAGCTTGAGCACCGATGATTCGGTGACAAAAGCCTCAATGCGGTTGGCCGCTGGCTGCGTGAGTTGTTCCCACTTCTTGGTGTCCGAGAAGTCTTGGCTCAAGATCAAATCGATCGCGTTGCCGTCTTTGTCGGTGGTGCTGGTCAGGGACTCGTCACCGATGTATTTGTAAACCTCATTGGCGCGTGCGCCCGAGGCGGCGCTCATGCGCACGACTTGGCCCTTGCTGATGCGCGATGGCTTGTCTGTGCCGGAGGTGAAGGTCACGGCACCGGTGTAGGCCACGGGGTCGTAGCCCACGTAGTTGCGTGCCAACGAGACACCGACCGACGCACCAATGCCTGTGGCACCACCCGCACCGACGCCAACCGACGCCGAAATGATGGTGGACTTGATGCGGTTGCTGGCCTTGGCATCCACCAAGACATCATCACCTGCTGTGATGGCACTGTCGTGCACACGGGCCAAGGTGTCACCCAAGATCACGTTGAGTGCAGACGCACCCGCCCCACTCACGCCCACGCCGGTGGCACCGCCCACTGCAATCGCCATGGAAGCGGCCAAACCAAACACCTGAATGTTTGCGTCTGACAAGGCTTGCACCGTGACCGTGGTGGTGGCGCTGAGCACCGCACCGTCGATCGAAGCCAGCACGGTGCCGTCAATGATGTTGCGCGCCAAGGAAACGCCCACCGACAAGGCCACGCCGTTGCCGCCGCCAAAGGCCGCAGCCAAAGAGGCAGCACCTGCGAAAGAACGGATGGAAGAACGGTCGGTAGCAAGCACCAAGACCTCGTCTGCCTCGATGGCGCTTGGACGCTCGCCAAGAGCCGTCAAAGTGGTGACGCCCGCATGCACGCGGGTGCCAATTTGGTTTTCGGCCCACACGCCTGAGCCGCTGAGGGCAATGCCATTGCCCGCGCCCACAGCGATCGCGGCCGAAGCCGAGACCACCAAGGCGTCGATGACTTGACGCGCATCGGCACGCAAGTCGAGCACGCCGCCCGTGGTCACGTCCGAATCGGTGATCAAGGCACGCACGGTCGAGATGGCGTTGTCGCCCACCATGCCAAAGCCTTCTTGGCCAATCAAGTTACGCGCCACAGCAATGCCAATGGACGCACCTAGGCCCGAGCCTGTGCCCGCCCCCACAGCCACCGACAACGCCGCAATGGTGGCGGTGATGGTTTTGTCGCTGGAGGCATTGAGCACCACATCGCCCTCTTCGGCCGTAGCCGAACTGGCACGCAACAAGGCGTCGGTAGAACCGCTGATGGTGTTGACCGCCACGGCGCCCGCTCCGCTGAAGGCCAAGCCCGAACCACCGCCGCTGATGCCGATGGCCGCCGAGGCTGCCACGGACACTGCGTTGATGCTGTTGCGGCTGATCACCGCACTAGAAGCAGCCGACGACCCTGCAGGCGCCTCGTTGAAGGTGAGCGTGTAGCTCTTGCCAGCGGCATCGACCAGCTTCCAACGTTGACCCGCTTCGACCACCGAGACACTGATCTCGACCGGTGCAAGTTCCCAACGGCTATCGTCCGAGTAGTCTTCGTCGGCCATCAACAGTTGGTTGTTGACGCCGATGTAACGGTAAATGCGGTCTTCCTCGCCGCCGCCCTCGTGGCCTTGGGCCACGCGTACGGTGTCACCCTTGGTAAGGCGGTAGGTCGTGAGTTTGACTTTTTCCCAACGATCGGTGTTGGTGAAGTCTTCTTCGGACAAATCAATTTCCACCTCGGCCAAAGCGGCTTCCGCCGCAGCGTCGGCGCCTGCGGCAGCATCGGCGGTGTTGAGGGTGAACTTATCTAAAGGCAAATCGCCTTTGAATTCGTACACGTAGCCCGCGTCCTCGCCCCAGAGCAAGCCGACGCGGTCGCCCGCAACCAAAATTTGCTTGCCGTCTTCCGTGGTGTAGTCGCAGCTCAAGCCTTCGGTGCTGCGATACAGATAGGCCGCATGAACTTCGTCCAGTGTGGGCAGCGTGAGACCTGCATCTTCCAAGGCTTGCACCAAATTGCCTTGGCTGGCTGGATCGGCGTAATCGTCAGCAAAGCGCCAACGTGTGGTGTCGCTGAAATCTTCTTTCCACAAGGCGATGTCTTCTTGAACGGCCAGTGCTTCCCAGTCGGCGCCATTCGTGAAATCAACAGTGGAAATGTCAATGCTACTGTTGCCTCCCAGGTACTTGTAGAGCCTGCCGGCCAAACCGCTTTCTTTGGGCGGTCCAAAGGTGGAAGTGACCATGTGGTTGCTGCCCACCAAGATCACGTCGCCATTTTTCACGTCGTGCCAGGTCTTGCCTTGGATGCGCTCACCGTCTTCAGTGGTGTAGTCTTCTGTAGCCCCGCCGTAAACATAAACACGGCCGACTTCGCCACCTGCCGTGTGGCCCTCAGCCACTTGCACGGTATAGCCAGACTTGACGGTTTGCTTGTCGGTCGAGACTTTGCGCCAATCGTCGCTGTGGATGATGTCCGCCTCGAACAGATCGACCACGTCGTAAATCAAGTCGCTGTTGACCAGCACATAAATGTTGTAGTCGCCGCTTGGCTCGCCTTGGTCATCCAACACGTCCACGCGCACTTTGGGCATGCGGGTCGAGGTGGTGCCCAAGAAACTGCCCGTGACGATCTTGCGCAGTTCAACCTCGCCGTCGCTGGCGAGGTAATCCCAGCTTTGGCCTTGACTGCTGGTGTAGCTGGCTTGTTTGCCGGCATTGGCTAACGCGTTCAAAGCATCGGCGGTCAAGCCGGCTTCTTGCATGGCGTCGTAGTCGAGTTCACTGCGGTCCACGCCGCTGGAGATGGCGCGCAAGTCGATGTTGCCGCTGCGGGCCACCAAATCGGCACCGACCACATCGGCCAAGACATCCGAGTCAATGCTGTTGAAAGCGAGCGATAAGCCAATCGCCACGGAGGCGGCGGTGCCTGTGCCCGATAAAGAAGCCGACAACGCGGCAGCGCCGGTGATGGCGTCGATGGTGGCTTGGCTCTCGGCACGCACCGAGATGGCACCTGCTTCGATAGCCAGTGGGTCAGCGGTGTTGCCTACTACACCCGATTGCAAGCTGGCAGTGATGCGGTTTTCCGCATACGCACCCGCAGCGCTCAAGCTGTAAGCAGATGCACTGGCGCTGGCACCCACCGCAGCGGCAGCCGCTAAAACCGTCGCCTCAATGTCGGCCGTGCTGACCGCTTCAAGGTTGAGGTCGCCTGTGGCTTGTACGGCGCTGTGGATCAGCTGTGCGCGAGTGGCCGCGACGTTGGCGCTGTAGCTGACCAAGTGCCACTGGCTTTCGTCTGAATAGTTCTGGTTGACCAAATCAATGCCTGCGGCATTGGTGAGTTTGTCGCCCACGTATTCGTAGATGTCGTTGCCCATCAAGGCAGAGTCCAGCAAGACACGCTTGCCTTTGACCAACTCGGTGAGTTTGTTGTCTTTGTCGTAAGCCGTGGCTTTGTAGTCGTAAGACACGACAGATGGTGATTGACCGATCAAGTTGCGCGCGACCGACAGGCCCACGGCAGCAGCGGTGGCGGAGCCACCCAAGCCAATGGATACCGAGGCTGCCACCGAACGCAGGTAAGCGTTGATGCGCGCATCGTCCAGTGCTTTGACTTCGACTTGACCGTTGGTCTGGGTCCCGTCTTCATCGGCCTCAGCTTCGGTGACCAAATTGGCCCACTGGGCGTACGCCTGCGCGTTGCCCGTGATGCGGTTGAGGGCCAAGGTGCCCGCACCCGACACCGCAGTGGCACCGCCAGTCAAACTGGCAGAGACGGCGATCGCGGTGGCGCGGCCATTGGCCACGATGGCCGAACCACGCTCGGTCGTAATTTGGATATTGCCACTGGTCGACGTGACTTCGGCAGGGGTGGCCAAGGAGAGGCCACGCACAAAGGCACTGACGTCGCTGTCCACGTCGTTGCGGGTCAAGCTCACGCCCACGGACACCGATTTGGCGGCCCCAGAGGTGCTGGCCGAGATGCCAATAGCGCTGGCCGCCACTTCGGACTCGATGCGGGTGTTGCTATTGGCTTCGACCACGATGTCGCCTTCAGCGAGGATGCTGCCGGTGCCGTCCACCGAAGCTTCGGTGGTGGCTGCGATCTTGTTCATCGCAATCACAGGGGCCACGGTGATGGCCTTGCTGTCGGCTTTGGTGCTGACATCCAGCGCCAAGGCTGAGTTGTCGATGAGCGCTTGGATTTGCCCGTCCGACGTGGCCGCAACGTTCAAACTGCCTGAAAGCTCCAGCGGCGTGTTGACGATGCGTGCGGTCGTGGTGAGTTTGTCTTGCCCTGCCAAGCTGGTGCCCAACACACCGTCCACGATGTTGTAGAGCAAGTTTTGAGGGGCGTAGCCGATGGTGTTGAAGGCCAACACAACGCCCACAGACGTTGACGCTTTGACCGTGCTGTTGACCTCAGCCAAGATGAAGGCGATGTTGTCGGCGGTGACGCTCACGTCACCCGCTTGCTCGCCCTCTAAATCTTCGGCGGTCACGAGCGTGCTGTTCTTGAGCAAGGCATCCGCGCCACCCAAGATGGTGTTGGTGGCAACCACCACATTCACACCTGCGGTCTTGGCTTCGACCACACTGTTGTCTTGTGCCAAGATGATGGCCGACTCGGTGGCCGAGATGCTGACATCACCCGTGACGTCAATCTCAAAACCTTCGACCAAGCTGTTGACGTTGCTGCGCACATCGTTGCGCACCACCAAGCCACCAAAGGCGGAAGCGCCATCGTCAGCCAAGGTGGCCTTGTCCATCAAGGTGCCCACAGCGACAGCCGCTGCTGCAGCGGTATCGACCAAGGCGTCCAAATCAATGGCCATCCAACGGCTGGTGTCGGTGAAGTCTTCTGCGCCCAGGTCAAAGACCGATGACGAACCTTTGAAGACATACGTGGTGTCAGCTGAACCCTGAATCTTGCGCCACAGTTCGGTGTCACTGAAATCGGTTTTGTCCAAGCGTGGGGCTTCGAGGTCGTCTTCGCCCAAGTACTCGTACATGTCGCCCGCTTCGCCGCCGCCCAAATTGGACTTGAGTTCAACGCGCTCGCCTGCCGTGAGAACTTCAGGACGGTCAAAGGTGGTGTAGGTGGCACCGCCCACGCGCACGCGGTCGCCAAAAATGACGCGCTGCGAGCCCGAGAAGTCGGTGTAAGTCACGCCAAACAGGTTGACGAACGCACGCATGGCCAAGGCCAACTCGTTTTCTTCGCCCGAGATGACCGACAAGTCCACGGTGGACACAATGCGCGCATCGTCGCTAGAAGCCACGCTCAGTCCGCCAGCACCGGCGGTCAGCGTACGCATGACCAAGGGGTTGCTGTGGGTGATGGTGGCAAGCGCACCGCTGCTGACCATGTTGCTGGCCAAAACGAACCCAGCGGAGACACTCTTGGCGCCGCCCCCAGCGGCTGCAGGCGGTGTCAGGCTGGTCGTGTCCAGGGCCGGTGGCTCTTGCGCGGCCAAAGCCGAGGCCACTTCGTTCTTGATGTCCGAGAGAATTTCGGCCTCGTTGGTCGCCGTGACCGAGATCGCGCCTGCTGACTCCACGTCGGTGTCGTGCAAATAGGCTTTGACCATCGACGGGGCTTCGTCGCCGATGTCGCTGCCCACCAACGCATCGATGGCAGCGAAGAGCACGTTTTGAGCTTCCCAGCCAATGGTGTTGAAAGCCAGCGTGACGCCAACCGACGTGCCGTCAGAGCTGATCGAGCTGTTGTTGCTGGCGGTGATGCTGGCGGTGTTGGAGCCCTCCACCGTCACGTCGCCCTCGGTGGTGACCACCGTGCTGTCAGAGATGTAAGCCGCTGACTGGTTAAGGATCAGGTTGGTGGCAATCACGCCGCCCACAGCCAAACCCTTGCCCGTGCCGCCACTGGCCTCTGCTACGGCTTCCAACTCAGCTTCAATGCTCGCTGACTCAGACACGGTCACGCTGACTGAACCAGCCGTGAGGGTGGCATAGCGAATGAAGGCTTGGGCCAAAGCACGCACATCGTTGCGCACCACCAAGCCGCCCACAGCCATCGCGCCCTTGACGGGTTCGGCAGCGATTTCGGGCACCAGCTCGGCAGGCGCTTCTGCATCGACTGGGGCCAAGGCAAAGCGCAGCGTTGTGGCAGAAATGCCATCAGCGGTTGCACCAAATGCGACGGTCCATTGACCAGCTTCAGTGCCTTGGCTGACCGTGATGGGCAAACCCGTGGTATCCAGAATTTCGCCGGCTTCAGATTGCGCGGCCAGCAACTGGGTGCGCACGTCGTCTGCCGTGGCGTTGACGGACAGGTTTTCGACGGTGTAGTTCACGCCGTTGAGTTCCACCTGAAGGTGGAAGTCGGTCGTGCCCTCGGGGGCTTGCAGCGCGATGTGGTAGCTGGCGCCTGTGGCGCTTTGGCCTTGAATATCGGTGCCTGTGGTGACCGTGACCCCCGCAGATTTTGTTTTGACCTTGATTTGGTCAACATTCAGGTTTTCGAACTGGCCTTGCATGGCCAGCATGAACTGGCCCGTCTTGCTGAGGCTGACGGTGATCTGGTCAGTGCCCAACTTCTGATCAAGTGCGGCTTGAATCAGTGCGAGTTGATCGGCCGCCGTGTTGCCGGCATGTCCCTCTTGCAGGGTCTGTGTGTTGAAACTGAGCGTGTTGGTTGGCAGGCTCTTGCTGATGGGTTGCACACGCTCAGCTGTGATTTGCCCAATGTTCTTGCCCGCCAAAGCACCGCTGAAGACGATGTCAAAGGCACGAAAGCCTTTTGAGCCTTGGTCAAAGGTGACGGTAACGGGGCTTTTGCCCTTGGCCGAAGAGACCTTCAGCAAGCTTTCGATGGCTTGCTGCAAGACGGCTTGATCGCGGTCGGGGTTGTTGGCAAACGTCAATTCCGCTGATGTCTGATCACCCAAGACCAATACATATTTTTTATTCGCGTTCTCCAACGGATTCAAGAAGGTGATGCGTTGCAGCTCATTGCTCTTGGCACCAATATCCAGCACCGCGATGTCGTCGGTGACCTTGGCATTGCCCAAAGCCAGCGAGAAAAATTTATCTTGGCCAATGGCCGTGCTGGCCACATTGAGGGCCAGGGTTTGCAATTCAGACACGCCAGAGGCGCTGGCACCGAGCTGATCGGCATCGACCCAAGAGGGTTGGTCCGTGGTGTCGACGGCCCCTGTTGGGTCCGTAGGATCAGTCGTGCTCGTATTTGGGGCACCCGTATTTGGGGCACCTGTGTCTGGGGTTCCAGCGCTGTCAGTTGGCGCTGGCGCTTTCAACGCAGTTTGTAGCTTCAAAGAGCTGTCGCTACTTGTCGCAGAGGCAAAGCTCACCACCCATTGGCCCGAGGTTTGGCCGAGCTTGACAGTCAGGGCTACGCCACTGGCGCTGAGTAACTTGCCGCTGGCGGACTTGGCAGACAGCAGCTGGGTTTTGAGCTGGGCCGCGGTCACGTCCACGGACAGGTCGCTGACGGCATAGATCTCGCCGCCCACGGTGATGTGGGCATCGAACAAGGTTTGCGCTTCTGAAGCCTGCAAATCAATCAGGTAGCTAGCGCCGGTTGCAGCTTTGCCTTCGGTTTGAGTGGCCGTGCTGACCTTGACACCCGCCGTGGCGCCTTGGGCTTGAATTTGATCGAGGTTGACGTTGCTGTATCTGCCGTCCATGGTCAGCACATAGCTGCCATCGGTGGCCACGCTGACGTTGATCAAACCTTCTTGGGTTGCTGCATCAAAGAAGGTTTTGTCCAGCGCGCTCTGAATGAGCGCGACTTGGTCTGTGGAGGTTTTCGCAACGCTGCCGTCCTGCAGGGTTTTGGCGGAAAACGCCAAATTACCCCCCTTGGTAGTGCTCGGCAAGGCCTGCACTTGGCCCAAGTTGGGCTGAGTCGCGTCTTTGGCGGTGAACGCCATGGTGAAGGTGCGGTGGCTGCTGGCATCGGTGCCATACGTCACCTTGACGGAGGCGAGGTCTGGGTGGGCGGACAAGGCATCTTTGATGCGAGCCGCGTCCATGGTGGGGTCACCCGAGTACGCCATTTCGGCGGAAGTCCAGCTACCCAGCTTCAAGGAGAAACGCTTGCTGGTATCCGCTTGCGTGACGGTCAGCACTTGTTGCTCTTTGGCGGCACTTCCCAAAGTGAGCACCTCAATTGGCGCCGTGACTTTGCTGTTGCCCAAAGCCAACTGGAAGCTGCGTGCCGTGCCCTGGCCTAAGCTGGCGTCAACGGCCAAACGCAGGGTTTGCACTTCGTTTGTGCCAGCGCCGGCTGCCAAAGCGTCTTCAGCGGTGACCCAAGTCAAGCCCGCCTCAACCACCGTCTCGGGTGGGGTTGTGGTGTCCCCGGCTCCTGTGCTGCCTGTTTCAGCTTCGACCACCGGGTCGTTCTTGCTCATGTCGAGTTGGATAAAGGGCAACTCAAAGCCAAACTTAGCCAACACGGTCACGCCCAATTGCACGAAGGGGGCGTATTTTTCAAGTTCAGGCGGCGTGAAGTCACCAAACGCCAATTCGGGCACATGCAACTCGAGGGGCACGCTGTCGGTGGCATCGGTGTCGATGAACAGCTTCAAAATGTCTTGCGCCGTCTCGGGCAACTTCTCGATCATGTCGAGCAAGCTGAACTGCAAGTAGCTCAGGCTCGGGTCTTCGGCGTTGTCTTCGAAGGTGAAGATGTCCAAGCCCAGCGCTTCGGCCACGCCTTGCACCGCATCGGTGATGGGCAAGGTCTGGTCGATGGCCAAGCCCAACAAACTGGCAGACACCGTCGGGTTGTACAAACGCACTTCCGTCGGGATGGTTTGCAGCAATTCGCGGAACTGGTCTACAAATGGCACGGTTTCGCTGAACACAGGCAAGGCCAATTCGGGCAGCGTCAGGACCACAACGTCCTCAGGGCCTGAAGCGGGCTTGATGAACGGCTCGATCACCTTGTAAACGTCCTCCGACAAGATGTCGGAGAGCGCAAATTCGATCAAATTGGGGGCGTCACTGAAGAACGGATCAATCACATTCAGTTGAACGCCGAACAAGGTGCCCGTGCCATTGACGTCGGTGATGGCGTAGCGCTCAGGAATGACTTGAACCAGCGTTTCAAAGGCCTCATTGACCGCATCGAGGTCAGTCATGTCGACTTTGACCATGTCGCTGGTGGGTGTGAACGTCCAAGCGTCTAAATCAATGTCGTCGCCTGCTTCTTGCGCGGCGAGGGCCGCATCCAGGTCGAGGCGCGGCAGGTTGACCTTGCCCACTGGCAAGGTGTCGTCGATGTAGGCGGCGTAGGTTTCGGGCGTTTCAAAGCGCAGGGTGGTGCCAAAGTCAATCGCCAACACATGGCCCAACAGGGTGGTTTTGTAGGCAGGTAAGGTGATGTCAAAGAATTTGGGTAAGAAGGCTTTCACCTCGCCTGTGACCCCCGCTTCGGGCAAGTCCACATACACATCAAAGTTCAGCTCGGGCATGGTCATGCTGAAGTCACCATCGGCCCACGCCTCTGCGTCGACCAAGTCCAACAACAAGGTGTCGGCCCAACCCACGGAAACGTTGAGGCCCCATGCCACGCTGGTGGGCGCGGCGGGGTCCAGCTCAGCAGCATCGGCAGGCGGCGTCACAGCGGCTTCACCTAAGGCATAGTGGTATTCGTAATGCGGCAGCTCTGGGTTGGGCAGGTAAAGCTCTAAGTTGAGCGCTGGCCCTTGCACGTTGTCGCCCAACATTTGGGCGTCTCCGGCTTGAATTTGAATGCCCGTGTCGAGCTGGCGAACGCCCTCAGGCTTTTTGTCACCGGTCAAAATCTCCAAGAGATTGGTGTTTTGCCAACCCGCTCCCACCGTCAGGCCCACCCCCCATTCCGTGCTGTCCGGTTCGGTGGCGATGAAGGGGAACACTTGCTCGAAATAAGTCAGCATTGGGTTGCTGACGTCAATTTCCAAGGCGTCGTCCCAATAGGTCTCTTCGCGATCGGCCACGCCAGCCACGTCCATCAACACGTCAAGGTCCAAGGAACCCAACTCGATGTCCATGGGCGCCATGTCAGGGTCGATGTAGTCCCGCAGCGATTCAGGCGTGTCAATGGTGATGGCCTCGCTGTAGGTCAACGCGACGGGCTTGCCCATCAAGGTGACATAGACCGTGGGCATGTGCACCACAAATTGCGCGGGCAAGATGTGGTTGGCGTCCATCTCCACATCGCCAAAGAAGACCAAGGCCGAGAACTCGGGCAACAGCGGCTCAAAACGCCCCTCCAGCAAAGCCGGCAGGTTGATCAAATCCAACAGCTTGGCATCGGGCCAGCCAACGGCGGCACGGATGCCCCAGTCATACACAGCACCACCGTGGGTGAAACTTCCCAAAACTTCTTCGTGCTCGAAAAACGGCAGATCAGGGTTCGGAAAGTTCAGCTCTAAGCTAAGTCCAGGCGCAGCACGGCCCAACAAGGAGCCTAAGTTCAGGGTCATGCCCTGCTCGGTCGAACTGAAGCCAGCTGGCGTGTCGCCGTTGACACCGTTGATGAAGTCGCCCACGGTGAGGTCACCCCAACCGCCGGAGATCGTCATGCCCACGTTGCTTTCAACGCCCCCCATTGGGATGGTGGTGAGCACGATTTCTTTCTCAACCGAGGGCATGCTCGATTCGAGGAAGGCCAACACGTCGCCCACAAAGCCAACCGGCGGCAGCAGTTCGTACCAAAGACCGGTGTTGTCGTAGTTTTCCTCGTACAGATCAACTGTTTCGTCAGCGCCCATGTAACGGTAAATGCGTGCTGGCGTGCCGCCCGCTTCGTGATCGGCATCGACCATCACTTGGTCACCAAAGGCCAAATCGATGACACCGTCGCCGCTGTGGTAGTCGACACGCAGGTACTCGCCGTCGCCCTCTTCCACGGCGGCATCGCCGCTGGAAGTGGCGGTGACCACCGTGTTGGCCACGATGGCTGGGGTGTCTTCGGCTTGCACCGTGACAGCACCCTCGACGTTCAGGGTGTAAGTCTCGCTGTCGTTGGGTTGGAGCACAAAAGCTTGTGCGTCCGTGCTGACCATGTTTGAGGCCAACACCAGACTGGCGGCAGCGCCGGCGCTTTCGCTGCTGGCTTCGTTGGTGGTGGTGGCCGTGAGCGTGGCTTCCATGCTGGAGAGCACGTTCAAGTCGCCACCCAACTCCAGTTCCACCGTTTCGGCTTTGGCCAAGGCGACCAACGGGTCTTCATCACCAATGTCGGTACCAACCAAGGCATCGACCGCTTTGAACAACACGTTTTGAGCCGCCCAGCCCATGGTGTTGAAGGCCAGAGTCGCGCCCACGGCGGTGCCGCCAGAGCTCATGGTGGCGGTGTTTTCGGCCGTGATGTCGGCCACGTTGTCGGCTTGTACGGTCAAGCTACCGTCAGCTTGCACTTGGCTCTTGGTCAAGATGGCGCGGCTCGATCCAAGCACCACGTTGTTGGCGATCAAGGCATTGATGGCCATGGGTGTTGCTGCGGGCTCGACACCCACGTCAGGTTCGGCGGCAGCTTCTGCGTCTTCTTCTGGTGCGGGGCTTTCGGTGCTGCCAGACAGTGTTGAGCTCAAGCTAGAGGCTTCAGAGGCGCTGATGGTGATGTCGCCCGCCGCAGTCAGTGCCACGCGGTCGACCGTGGCGAGTACGTCGCCACGCAACTCGTTGGTCACCACCACGCCGCCCACGGCGGTACCACCGCCGCTGGTCGCGGCCATGGTGACTTCGGCTTCAATCGTGCCCGCGTCGGTGGCGGTCACGTCCATATTGCCGCCGACCAAAATTTCCATAGGCACGGCATACGCACCTTCAATGGCTGCGGCTGTAGGCCAAAGTGGGCCTACCCAGGCTTGGCTGGTGGTGCTGACTTTGTTGCTGGCCAAGACAAAGCTGGCCGAGGCGCTGGCTGCGTTGGCCGTTGTTTCGTTGCTGATGGTGGCGGTGATGGTGGCCCCCACCGCGCCGTCTGGGTCTTCGTCTAAGCCGCCAGCTGTGACGGCGACATCGCCGCCCACCGTGAACGCTGTGTCCAGCACCATGGCACTGACCACGGCGGGTTGTTCGGTGCCCAAAGCATCGCTGCCCAGCAAGGCGTCGATGGCGTTGGCAAACAGGTTTTGCGGCTTCCAACCGATGGTGTTGAAAGCCAACGTCACACCCACGGCCGTGCCGTCAGATTCAAGGCTGGCGGTGTTTTCGGCGCTGATGGTGGCGATGTTGTCGGCTTGCACCGACAGGTTGCCATCCACGGTCAAGGCACTGTGGGTGATCTTGGCGCTCGCTTCGCTGAGCACCAAATTGGTAGCGATCAAGCCATTGAGGGCCAAGGGGCTGGCAGTGGCTGTCTCAGCGGCGGCTGGATCAGCCGCTGGATCGACTGCTGGATCGACAGCAGGGTCCGTGGCAGCTGGATCGGCAGCAGGTTCTGCGGCGGCCAGTGATGTGGTTTCACCCGACAGGGTGGCTTCGATGGTGGCGGACTCGAGGGCCAACACCAAGAAGTCTTCGGTGGCTGCGCCTTCGACGCTGTCCACCTCGGCCAGCACTTGGCTACGGACATCGTTGCGCACCACCAAACCGCCAACTGCAGCGGCACCACCGCTGCTGGCAACCATGCTGACGTCCGCCGAAATACCGGCTTCGTCGGTAGCGGTCACTTGCAGGCTACCGCCCGAGGACAGAGTCACGCGGCGCGCCACGTTCAAAGCCGGTGCCACGCTGGCGCGCACGCGTGCGTTGACCAAGTTGCTGGCCAACACCATGCCGGCAGCCACACTGGCGCCGCCCGAAGCAGCTTCGTTGGCGATGGTCGCGGTGATTTGTTCAACCGCTTCGGCGTCGATGGACAGATTGCCATCGGCACTGAGGTTGGAACCTGTAACAGTGGCCAAAATTTGGGCGGGTTGCTCGTCGCCAATGCTGGTGCCCAGCAAAGTGTCGATGGCGTTGAAAAGCACGTTCTGAGCTTTCCAACCAATGGTGTTGAACGCGAGTGTGACGCCCACGGCGGCACCATCGGCGTCGGCTTTGGCGCTGTTTTCTGCCTCAATTTCGGCAGCATTGCGGGCCAAGGCCGTGAGGTCGCCGCCTGCGTGGATGTCACTGTTGAGCACCGTCATGCGCACATCGGACAACACCACGTTGGTAGCGATCAAACCTTTGATGGCCATAGAGGCCGCGCTCTCAGGCGGTGCAGTTTCAGCCGAGGTTTCGGTGAAGACGCCGTCGGCCGGGTCCACTTCGGCTTCATCTTGGGCGAGCAAAGGCAAGGCTTGGTCGGTCAGCAAAGCCATGATGCTGGCCGAGCCACGGGCGAGCAGTTCCACATCGCCCCCCACTTCAAGCATGGCGTTGTCAACCAAGGTCAAGACCGTGCTGCGCACATCGTTGCGCACCAATTGCGCGCCCAATGCGGCGGCGCCTTCGCTGCCCACAGACGCGCCAATGCGGGCCACGATGCCCGAGGTGTCGCTGGATTTGGCCAGCAAATTGCCACCCACATTGAAGATGGCGTCAGCACTTAAACCACCGGCACCCGTCTCTGTCTTGGGTGTCAACAACACATTGGCACCCGAGCTCACCAAGTTCGAAGCCAGTACCAAGCCCACAGCTGCACCGCCGGAAGAGCTGACGCTGTTTTCGATGGTGGCGTTGATTTGCGGCACGTTGACGGCCGTCAAGTTCAAGTCTTCGCCCACGTCCAACTCGGTGTTGGTGATTTCGGCGCTGGCCACGGCAGGCTGCGCCACGCCCAAGCCGTCCGCGCCGATCAAGGCATCGATGGCGGCTGAGAAAATATTTTGGGCTTTCCAACCCACGGTGTTGAAGGCCAGCACCACACCCGCAGCAACGCCCGTGCTTTCAGTGCTGACGGTGTTTTCGGCGGTGATGGTGGCGCTGTTTTCAGCCTCCACACCCAAGCTACCACCCACGGTGGCAAAGCTGTCGCGCAACGACGCGGTGGCTTCAACCAAGATCATGTTGGTGGCGATCAGGCCATTGGCAGCCACCGTGGTGCCGCCAGCGGCAGCGGCCTCAGCATCTGGCGCTGCCACTGGGGTGTCTGCCGCAGCACCCTCTTCTGCGACCGGCTCCGCGACCACCACGTCACCACTCAAGGTGGCTTCGATCAAGGCCGTGGCCGAGGCTGTGAACGACGCGTCGCCTTCCGCTTCAAGGGACAAGGTCAAACCATCGGCGGAGACGTTCGAGCGCACATCGTTGCGAGAGAACACACCACCTGCAGCGACGGCGCTGCCCGAGGTGGACACGTTGGCAGACATGGCCACGTCGGCCGTGATGCCCGACTCATCCGTGGCCGAGACAGTGAGACCACCGCCCACCACGAAGGTGGCTTGTGCGGCAGATTCAAGGCGCTTCTTGCCGTCGACAAAGGCACGGGTTTCTGAGCGCACGCGGTTGCTCGCCAAAATCATGGCAGCCCCCACAGACAAGCCCGTGCCAGATTCGCCAACCACCACATCGGAGGAGTTTGAAACTTGGGCATCGACGGCAATAGCATCTTCAGCCAGCACGCTGAGGTCGCCCGCCACCGTAGCGTCTGAGCCACGGATGAAGGCTTGGGTCAATAAGGGCAATTCGGTGGTACCGATATCGGTGCCGAGCACGCTGTTGATGCCAGCAGCGGCAATGTTGCCCATGTCCCAACCGACGGCGTTGAAGGCCAACGAGGCACCGGCGGCAGCGCCCGAGTTGTTGTAGACCGCGGTTCCGGCTTTGCTTTGCGCAGTCAGGGACGAGCTGTTGACAGCTTGCACCGCCAAATCACCTTCGGTGGTTTCGAGTGTGCTGTTGTCCACATAGGCCTGCACTTGACCGGTGAGTTGGTTCCAAGCAAAGGTGCCACCAAATGACATTTGGAAGCTGCTGGTGGCGCTGTTGCCTGCAGCGGGGGTGGCGGTGGTCGACGCGGCATCGAGTTCTTCGGTGCCAGACACGGCCATCGATTCCAGGGTGACGATCAAGGTGCCACTGCTGTTGGCCAGCAAAGCTGACTCACTGGCGCTCACGTTGCTGTTGAGGATGACAGCCTTGACGTTGCGATTGACCGTGTTGCTGGTCGATGCCACGCCGACCTTGAGCGTCTCCATCTGCGGAATGTCGGCCGAGAAGCCTTCGCTGGTGGCGGTGAAGTTGGACGCGTCGCTCGCAATCAAGGCCAAGGCACCGGCACTGGTGAGGTCCACACTGTCCAACCACACATCGGTGCTGCCACTGCTGCGGTTCATGGCAATCTTGCCGTTGGCGAGGTAGTTGGTTTCGTTGAGCGCATACACATTCAAAGCCCCCACATCGAGCGTCGCGTTGGCCACAGAGGCCTGCACGTTGTGCTCAATGTTGCTGATGTGCAAGCCCACCAAACTGGACATGACCGAGCCTTGGATACCGGCGTTTTCGCCGTCTGCATCGCCGGGGCCATCAAAACTGGCCGCAGAAACTTGCACCAAACCTGCGCTCTGGTCGGGCTGAGCACCCACGGTGACGGGGGTCTTGCCTGTGGCGGAGCTGCCCAAGCTGGCAATGGTGTTGCGCACCATGTCGATCTGGGTCCAGCCCAACTCGAAGCCTTCGAGGGCTTGGCCCGCTTCCGTGGTTTTGGAGAGGGCAGAAATCGCCCCATCGCTCATATCGAGCACCACGGAGGCATCGGTCCAGTCAATGGCTTCGATCACCAAGCCGGTGCCCTCGCTGCCGTCTTCGGCCGCTTCTGGGGCTAACAACAGGGTGACGCCACCTTCGACCACGGCTTCGGTGTTTTGCTTCAGATCCAGGGCTAAACGGCCGCCCACCAAGCCATCGTTGGCGGCAATGCCCCAAATAGATTCGGTGTGCGCGCTCAAAGACACACTGTGTGCCGTGATCTGCGCGCCATCGGTCACGCGCACGCTGGAACTGGTGCTGCCATGGACGGTGTAAAACCCCGTCAAAGCCGCCTCTTGTTGCAAGTCCACATTGATTTGCGCAGCCAACACCACATTGCCTGTGATTTGCATCGTGCCGGCCACGTCAATGCTAGCGGTGAGGTCCAGGCTGTCGGAGCCCACGACGGCAACGCCGAGGTCGCCCGTGAAGCTGTTGCTGGCCGTGAACATGAGGTTGCCTTGCCCCGTGACGGTGCTGGTAGAGGGCAGTTGAATGTGCTCGACGTCCACCGACAGGCTGGTGGAGCCCAGGTCCACGTTCTCCAGCAGCAAGCGGTCTAAACCGCCCTCGCCTCGAATGCCCAAAATGCTGGTGGGTTTGGCAAACACGATGTCGTACATCGCGTCGCCACCGACGCGGGACAACCGCAAGTGGCCGCTGTCCTCGTTGCTCAAGCTGACTTGGCTGTCGCCATCACCCAAGTCCAGCACCAACGAAGACAGTTGCGAGTTGAGTTTGAGCAAAGACGACGTGGAACCGGTCCAGTTGAATTTGTTGCTTTGCTCGGATTGCGGCTTGGTCAGGTCAATCAAGCTGGCAATGCTGGAGATGGTCTCCATGTCCAGCGGATTGACTGCTTTTTGCTGCAGGTCGTGCGCCATGTTTTCAACCATCAGCGGTTGATCGCTGTCGAGACGGTTGAATTGAACCAGGGGTTCGGCAGAAAGCAAGATGCGGTCTTCCAAGCGTTCGACCGTGCTGCGACTGCGACGGAACGCGTGACGAATGAAACCGAGGTTTGAGCGTTTGACTTTTTTCATTTTTAGCTTTCTTGCATGGTTGCTCGCGGCTCAGGGCGAGCAGCACTGGGCCGCATCAACACGGCCCGTGTGTCGGCGCTGTTTAAAGCGCCATAAATGGTGAGATAAGGTTGAGATTGGGCGTCTAGACCGGCATGCAGCCAGCCCAGTTCTTGGTTCGCCCAAACGGACATGAGGTCAGACTGGCGCTCGGGTGCAATGCCCCAAGCGTCAAACATAGTTGCCAAAGGCTGCATCGCGTCCAAGGCGCGCAAGTCGCTGCCATAAAAACGCACACAAACGCCTTGACTTGGAAGGCCTGGCTCGCGCACCACGAGCAAGCGGTATCCCCGCCAATCGGTGGCAGCGTGCAAGGCCTTGTCCAGCACTTGCCCCACGGCGTCATACAAGGGCTGCGCCACGGGGCTCAGGCCTTGGGCTTCGTTGAGCAGGGCCACAGTCGCCCCGCCATCCAGGCCCGACATGCGCCAATACTCGGTGTGACGTGCACGGCCGACGGGAGCGTCGACGCGCCATTTGCACGCCTCGATCGACAAAGCCACTTGGCGATGCTCAGGGGCACGTCGACTCAAGTCTGGCGCAGGCAAGGCGTACTCAAGGTAGACCTTGGCCACCACCTGCGTATCGCTTTGTTCAACCGCCAAATAAATCTGGCGCGCACGGGGCAAGTTCGTGCGAAATTGCACAGCGTCTTCGCCAGGCATGGCCAAGCGATCAGGCAAGCCCATCAGACGCTTCGCAGAAACACCAGCTGGCGAAAATCCTGCCAACCAGCGGCCGCCCACAGCACCCTTGGGCGACACGCGCACTGACGACTCACCGCCGGTGATGCCCAAACCTTCGAGCTCGCCCAACATGGCGCGCAGGGTTTGCTCGGCAGGCTGACGCCAGACGGGCCACAGCGCAGCAGGTGTGTGCAGATGCGCTTTCATACGCCGCCCCTTTGCGCGAATGGCAAAGCCGAGGCCATCCAGTCGTCGTTGCGCAACACCGAGAAACGTCGCTCAAACGCATCCCCTTCAGATCGACGCTGGGCCCAAACAAAGGCGCGTTGGGTCCAAACGGGCGCGTGTTGTGGCCATCGGGCACGCAGCAGCACCAAAGCACGACGCGCCCAAGATGGCAAATAGCGCAGCACCAAACTGTCTTCTAGGCACAGGTACAAAGACACGCTGCCGGGATCACCCTGACGCCCGCAACGGCCGGCGAGTTGGCGGTCAATGCGCGCCGACTCGTTGACCTCGGCGATGACCACATGCAGTCCGCCGCTTTGCTCAACCACTGGGTGCAGTCGAATATCGGTCCCGCGGCCCGCCATGTTGGTGGCAATCGTGATCCGACCGGGTTCACCAGCGACAGCCACAATGGCGGCCTCTTCGGCATGGTGCACCGCGTTGAGCACAGCCACTTCGATGTTCTGCGCAAGCAGCAAACTGGCCAAGACCTCGCTCGACTCGACGCTGCGCACTCCCACCAACACCGCGCGCTGATGTTTCTGTGCTTCGATAACTTCTTGTGCAACGGCCTGCCACTTGGCGTCAACCGTCAACATCACATGGGCGGGCAAGTACCGGGTTTGGCGTGGCCGATGCGTGGGCACGCGCACAACACGCAAGCGGTAGACCTGCCACAGCTCGTCCACCGCTTCCCACACCGTGCCCGAGCTGCCGGACAAACGGGTAAAGCCACGGAAAAAGGCCTGAAAGCTCATTTGGCTCAGGGCTTCATTGGGGTCGGTGATCTCTAGGCCTTCTTTGGCCTCCACCGCTTGATGCAGGCCGGCTGTAAGGGTGCGGCCTGGGGTCATACGCCCTGTGAATTCGTCCAACAAAACGATCTCGCCATCGTCCACCAAATACTGATGGCCGACGCGGAAAAAGCAATGCACTTGCAAGGCCTGCCGCAACAGCTCTTCGCGACGCGGGGCCGGACGCCACACGGGCGGCAACTCAGGTGCCAAACGCTCCAGCGCAGCCATCGCACCCTCACGCAGACGAACGCTGCGGGTGCGTGTGATGCAGTCATAGTCCTCGTCAGCCACCAACTTGGGAGCCAACTGAGCCAGCATGACCACCGCCTCGCTCAAGCCGCGGCTGGGTCGACGGGCCGACAAAATAAGAGGGGTGACGGCTTCGTCAATCAGCACACTGTCGGCCTCGTCCACGATGGCCGTGTGCAAGCCGCGCACCAGCAGCAACGACGATTCAGCGCGAACCTCGCCCCGGCCCATCCAGCGCTGAAAGGCTTGCCAATCGGCATCTTGACCCGCACCGGCGGCCAGTTGGTCGCGCAGGTAATCGGCCAACAGTTCTTTGGGGGTGACGTAGACCACGTCTGAGTTGTACAGCGCAGGACGTTTTTCGGCAGCGACATCAGCGTAGACCGAGGCCAAGCTGACACCGCACGCGTCGAACAGGCGACGCATGGTTTGGGCGTCGCGTTCGGCCAGATAGTCATTGGCGGTGATGACGTGACAGGGGCGATCGCTCCAGCCTGCCAGCACAGCCGCTAAGGCCACCGTGAGGGTTTTACCTTCCCCTGTGGCCATCTCGGCCAACCAGCCGTGATGCAACGACAACGCGCCCATGAACTGCACCGGATAGGGTTGCATGCCCATTTCGCGAAACGCCACCTGCCCGACCAAGGCCAAGGCCTCGATCAGCTGGCCTTTGGCCAACATGGGGTCGCGGCGCAGGTTTTCTTGCGCCATGACCTTGGCATGCTGCAAGGCCTCCGCATCGAGTTCTGCGTACTGCGCGCAGAGTTCGGCACAGCGCTGTGCATCCGCCCACAGAAAAGCGGCTTCGCTGGGGCGACGCTTGAACCAGCCTTGCGCCTTGTCCGCCCAGCCGTCCAAGCCTTCGGGCAGTTTTTCAAGGCGACGCAGTTTTTCGACCGACGCGCTGCGTGAGGGCTGCGCGTTCGAAACGGGTGCATCGATGGGGGACCAAGCAGTTGTGGTCATACGCGGAACTTCCTTTGCAGGAATTGGCGCAAACCACGCTCCCACTGAAACAGCAGAGGCGAGTTGGGCAAGGTGATGCGCATCGTGCCCAAGCGACCGTGCAAGCGACGTAACTCCTCAGCGTCAGAGCCACCGCCCTGCACCTTTGGCAACTGTGCGTGGATGCGGAAGAAAGGCTCAGCGGCGGCCAGACCTTTAGGGTCAGACGACTGCACGGCAATTTCGCCCCCACCCGCCATGCCCAGTGCAGGCGACGGCAACTGACCTTGTTCAAACGGCATGACCTCGGTCTTGGCCGAGTGCAAGTTGAACTCTTGCTGACCGCGAATGCGAATTTCGGTGTCCAGCACGCCGGCTTCAAACAAATGGGTGTTGATCTGCGGCAGCACAGCCACAAAGCGCCAATCGCGCTCGTCCACGATGGTGCCCAAACTACCGCCACGCGCTATCCACTGGCCATGGCTGGCGTCTAGCTCGGTGGCACTCCAAATGCCTTCGATGGGAGCCAGCAAAGTCAGGGCGTTTTGCTGGCGCATGAGCTCAGCGAGCTTTTGGTCCATGGCTTCGCGCTGGCGCTCAAGGGCTTCGAAGTTCGCCACAGCGGTGGTGATGGCTTGCAGCTCCTGAGCTAGCAACTGCTCACGCTGTTGTTGAACGGACAAGATTTCAAACTCAAGATCTGGGTTCTCAAGGCGCGCCAAGGGTTGACCCGCTGTCACCCATTGGCCGGGACGAGCCAACAACGCCACCAACGCACCGCCGCTGTCGCTGTAGAGCTCGCGCGACTGGGTAGCCTGCAACACGCCTTTGACACGCACACGGTCAGGCATGGGCACACCACCTAAAAGGCCAAAACTCACCACCAAAATACCCATCGTGATGGCCAAGGTGCGCGCGCGTTGGTGTTGCAGTTTGGGGCTGGTGAACAAGAATTTGCCGAACTTGAACACGGGCATGACCACGATGCTGAAGAACATGACCCAAGCCAGCGCCACACCCAAGTCCAAATATTGCTCGGCAATGAAAAAGATGATGGTGGACATCAAGCCCACCCAATAGCCCAGGCTAATCACGCCATACAGCGGCAACAAAATCGCTTCGTTGGGCGTGCGCGCCACGGGCTGTGCCGTCTTGATGCCCAGCACCCAGAACTCACCCAAGTACTTGAGCTGGTCGCGCGAGCGCTGGAACAAGTTGGGCACGTCGAGGAAGTCGACCAGCATGTGGTAGCCATCAAAACGCATCAGCGGGTTGAGGTTGAACAAGACGGTGGAGACGCTGGCCACAAAGATCACGTTGTAAGCCAAGGCATTGATCACGCCAGGGGCGGTGTGGGCCCACACCATCGCAGCCAAGGCGGCTACAGCCAACTCCGACAGCACCCCCGAGGCACCGACCAACATGCGTTGGGCACGGCTGCGAAAGCCCCAGCTGGCGGTGGCGTCCATGTAGGGCAGCGGCGCAAACATGAGCAACATCACGCCCATTTTGTGCACCTCGCCGCCGTAGCGTTTGCACGCTGCAGCGTGGCCAAACTCATGCACCAGCTTGGCCAGCACCATGCCCACGTACAAGAGCCCTAAATTGGCAGGTGCTAGCAAGCCGGCCGATTGGTCGAACAAATGGTAGGACTCGTCCACCAAGGCTTTGAGCCCCAGCAGGACCAACACGACATACAACCCAGCGCCGAGCGGGCCAAAGAGCACGCGAATGGCGGGCATGGCGCGCTCAAGGAAGCGATCCGGGTCGAGCAGCGGCACCTTGATAGACAAGAAACCGAGCAGCATGGCCTTGATTTCCTGACCACGTCGCTTGCTGTATCGCTCAAACAAACTGGCGGCGGCGGCACCTCGGTCGAACTGTAAGAGGTTGGACAAATGCAGCTGACCCAGCAGCTGAACCACCTCCTCCTGTGTCAAGGCCAACTCGGGCTCGTCTTCCATCAACTCGCCCCAAACTTCGTCGATGGTGCGTTGCGGGTTCAAGCGGCTCAAGAAGGCGTAGGCGTCCGCGGTGACACGGAAAAAATCGCTGCCCAAGCTGTCGCGCAGCACCACCCACTCTTCGCCACGAAAAGTCTGGCGGTGCGCGCGCACGCTGCTGCGCAAACACGCACGCACGCTGGCCACACGATGCCACGCATCGCTGTAGGTTTTGCCGCTGGCGTCGTCCATGCTCATAGCCAGAACAACTCCCGCAAGAAGCGCACGGTGCGGTGCGTCAACACCCAAATCAGGGGGCGATCACCCGCATCAATGCGTGCCGTGCCACCCATGCCCGGACGCCACCAGGCAGGAATAGCCTCTTGCACCTTGGCACGGGCCAGGTAAATATTGCGGCCTTCGCGCAAGGTGGAGGCCGGGTCGATTCGGTCCAGCTTGATGGCAAAACGCTGGTCAGGTCGGCCCACCAGTGCGAACTCGCCCGTCGAGCCGACTTTGACTTCGTGCACGTCGATTTGATCGATTTCAAGCTCAAGGTAGTTGTCGTCGGTTTGCGCCAGTTTGAGCAGCAAATCGCCCTTGCGCAGAGGGGCACCCAGATTTTTCTTAAGCTCGCCCTCCACCACCACGCCGGCACGCGGTGCGGTCACTTTGGCATGCGCCAGTTGGTGTCGAATCAAAGCCAAGCGGGAAGCCGATTGATCTTGGCGGGCAAAGTTGATTTGCATCTCAGCCAGTTGACGCGCAGCTTGCGCTTTCTCAGCTTCGTGGCTGTAACGCATCACATCGGCCTCGGCCATGGACTCTTCGAGCACCAGGTCGCGGGTGTCGAGTTGCACCAAGACTTGGCCGGCTTCTACCTTGTCGCCAATTTCCACATGCACTTGGCGCAAGTAGCCATCAAACGGCGCGGGCATGAACAGCAAGTCTTTGCTGCGCAAGGTCAACGTGGCGTCGACGCGATAGGCCCATGGCAGCAAAAACAAGAACAGCAAGACCACCACACTGGCAGCCGCAGCCAATTTGGGCACGCTGTGACGGGGACTCAAACTCTCCACATACCAACGCTTGCAGGCCAGCCGCGCTTTGTCACCCCACCAACGACCGCGCTCATGCAAGTCGGCCAACTGGCGCACAGTGGCTTGGGCGATGAGGCGTAACTCCCAGAGTTCTACCTCGCTCCAAGTGCCCTGACGCTTTTCTAAACACAGCACACCCTTGACGATGTCGCCATCGCGCAGCGGCACGCTGGCCACCGCGGTCACGCCTTGCATCAGCGCATAAGACTCGTGCGCACGGTTGACCTTGCGCGAATCAGCGGGCAGTGGATAGACCAACTCGCCCGACTGATCGGCGGCTTCCTCCATCGCACTTTCTAGCGCACGGCTGATCGTCGACTGGGCATCAAATTTTTCAACGTGGCTGATGGCGGTCAGTCGAACATAAGGTGGGTGCACCCAACCCAGCGACACCCGATCACCATCAAAGCGCACTGCCAAGGCATTGCAAAGCTCATACGCCATGTGCAGAAAATGCGTCTGCTGCGACAACTGAATGGACAAACGCAAAATTTGGTAAAGGCGCTCGGCGTGAGGCTCGTCCGCCAAAGTCACCGCTTGATCTTGAACTACGGTTGTCGAAACGGCACTGTCGCTCGCCGCACAACGCCTGGCGTAATCCGCAGGAAGGCGCACCACCTGAGCAGCCCAAGCCATCAAATCGCTTGCAGTCGCACCAAAATCTGCCGCATGCAAAGCGACCACGGCAACAACTTGTTGCGGTCCTGCCGGCGCTTGTGGCAAGGGCATGGCCAGCGCGTGACCGCCCTGAGCAAAGGGCTCCAGCATCGGCTGATCGGTAGCCACACTAGATATCAGTTGCAAGACGCCATCGCCATCGCCCTCCAACTCGGGCGCGTCGGAGGGCCATTGGGCCAAGGCGCGCCAAGGTTGACCAATGCCAGACACCAGCAACAAAACGCGCCTGGCCTGCAACGTTTGGCCCACAGCTTGGAGGTACTGCTCCCAAAACGATTGAACAGGTCCTTCAAAAACAGCCAACGCCGCCCAGCGTGAGGCCGCAGCATCACGCGCAGCGGCGGCCTGTTCAGCGTTGGATGGTTTGGAGCTGGTGCGCATGCTTCGAAACTCAGAGCAGCATGCGGCCACTGATGCCGGGGCGCACAGACCCGTCGGCATTTTCAAACTCAGCGATGACTTCAATCAAGCCGCTGGACGGGTCCGTGACGGGCGAAACAAACACCACTTTGGCCATGCGACTGCGCAACTGACCATCAACGGTCAACTCAATCTTGACCGTGGCACCGACTTTCAAGTGGATGCCTGTGCGCGCAGGCACTGTGCCCATGAAGCGCACGCGGCTGGTGTCGACCACCGACATGAAGGGCTCATGCGGCGAGACACTTTCACCCAAACGCAGGCCCACTTTGGTGACCACGCCATCAAAGGGCGAGCGCAGGTTGCGGCGCTCGTAGGTTTCTTTTGCCAACGAGAGCTCAACCTGTTCACGCTCCTTGCTTGACTCCAGCGCTTTACGCTCGGCAGACACGGCACCCAGCGCAATTTCCTCATCTTCCGCTTGCTTGCGCGACACGCCGCCGCTGGCCAACAAGGGGCGCAAGGATTCGACTTGCTCCATCAGGGTTTTTTCTTTTTGCTTGAGTTCGTCTAGGCGTGCCCGGTCTTCAACGAGCAAGCGACGGCGTTGCACCTCAAGTTCTTCAAGGGTGCGGTCCAGATACATCAACACCTGACCTTTGCGAACGCGACTGCCCTCACGCACCAACATGCCATCGATGCGACCCGCCACGGTCATGCTGAGTTTGACGTCGCGCAAAGCTTGCGTGACGCCGGGGGCGCTGAGCGCCGCAACCGGCGCACTAGGCGAAGGCGTTTGTGCCATGGCCGAACACAACGGAAAAAGCATCGACACCGAAGTGACGATGCGAAGCACGCTGCGTTTCAAACGTGTCGATCTACTCATGACGGCCAGCGCTCCAGCAAAACGCCTTGGGCAGATTCAAGAATGATTTGCGCTTTGGCGAAAGCAACTTGCTGCTCGATGACCATCAAACGGGAGTTCACGGTTTTCTCTTCGCGCATCATGATTTCGCGCATTTCGCTGCGACCCGCTGCGAAACGTTTGTATTCAACATCCAGTTGTTGCTGCTCACGGCGAGCGACGTCTTGCCAGAACTCCCAGCGTTCGGACGCGCTGGCGAGCATGTTGAGGCTGGTGTCGATGTCATTGGCAATCTGTACTTCCAAAGCTTTGATCGCGAGCAAGGCGTTTTCACGGCGCAAACTGGCAGACGCGACGTCCGCACGGCCTTGGCGGTTTTCGCCCAGCGGGATTTGCATTTGCAGACCCATGCTCCATGTGGGGTAGTTGCGCATGGTGTCTGCGCTAAAAGCGGTTTGTGCGGAATAAGCCAGGCCGTTGCGGCCATAAGAAGCAATCAGATCGATGCGTGGCAGGGCTTGGTTTTGGGCATAGACCAACTGCACGCCTTCGCGCTCCAGCAACTTTTTTTGCATGAGGAAGTCATGGCGAGAGTCCAGTGCCAGACGCACAGACGCCTCAGCGGCAGCGCTGGAGCTGGGCTTGACCACGGCAGGCAAGGCATCAGACGCGCGCCAAGTGGGCAGGCCCGTACCTGTGGCGGCCATGACCAAGGTGTTGAGTCGGTTCAGTCGCTCACGCTCGCCCTGCACAGCTTCACTCAAGCCCGCGCGGAATCGGGACAGCGCATTTTCAATTTCCCAGACATCGGCCTCGGCCAAACGGCCTTGTCGGTTCAAGGAGCGCGCTTCGGTCAGCAAGCGCTGGCTGGTGCGGATTTTTTCATTTGCGGCAGCAACGCGATGCTGCGCCAGAACCAATTCGTAATAGGCCAATGAGGCTTCAGCCACGACGCTGGACTCGGTCTCAAACTGGGTGTGCTGGGCCACGGCCACATCCAACTCGGCCACATCCGTGCGTGCGTTGGTGACGGTAAATCCGCCGTCTTTGGCCAAGGGCTGGGTGAGTGTCAAGCCCATGAAGGTGCGGTTGTCTTTGGCACCTTCGGGGCGACCGTCGAGCTGGTTGATGTTGGTGATGAAGCGCGACAGCGTGGTTTTGGCTTCGAGCTTGGCGCCCGTGGGCAACAACTGACTCACGCCGGCAGAGTAATCTTGCCCGTCGCGCAAATACAGCGCTTGGTTACTGCGCACCAGTTTTTCTTCGTAGGTGTTGGGTTGGCGGTTCACGCCGTTGGTGGCCGACAACGTCGCCACTGGTTGAAAGGCGGCAGAGGCACGGTCGATGCCAGTTTGGGCAATTTCTTTTTCTGCGCGTTTGCTGCGAATGTCTTTGTTGGCCTCACGCACTTGACGCACCAGGTCTTTCAAGGTCAAGCCGGTCGCCATCACGGCACTGCTCTTGGCCACAGGTGCTGTGACTTGCGCATGTACACCGAGGCTGCCCGCGGTCAACGCCGTCATCAAGCACCAGGGCAGCGTGCGCAAAGCCCATGAATCAGAAAAATTCCGCATGCTCATCTACCTTTGAAAAACATTTGTCCGGTCTGCAAAAGGAAAAACCCCGAGGCCACACCATCAGAGGCAGCCATCGGGGTCCGTGAGGCTGCTTATTGCAGTGTTTCTTTGGCAGCGCGGCCTACAGAGGCCTTGCCTTCTTCAACCACAGCGTCAGCTGGCAACTTTTTCAGGCTGGCCAAACGCTCGATTTGCGACAAAGAGATCAAGTGCGCATAGATGGCAGGCAGGTAGCCTTTTTGGCGAATCTCAGCAAACTTGGCATCGGTGAAGTTGTTTAAGCGCTCTTCGTTAATGACGTAGCAACCGGTGATGTTGCGCACTTGATTGGCAGCATTCACACGCATGTTCAGAGGCGTGAGCAGGTTGTTTTGAATCAAGAACTTGCTGAACTCATGGGTCATGGTGTCCATTTGTTGCAGTTCGCTCAAGTAACGCTTGACGTTCTCGATGACTTGCGTGGGGTTGCCTTGCTCGTCGAACATCGGCGCGCCTTCGGTGTCGCTCAGCAAGTCGCTGGCTTCGTCCACACAAACGACATAACGGTCAGCTTCGGCAGCCTTGGTCAGGGCAAACGGGTAGCGGCGAATGATGGCGGGAATGTATGAACCCGCCCACTGGCCTTCGCTGTCCACAAACAAGTTCTCACCGGCGTCCAGACCCATCAGGGCCACTGGGCGAAAATCGTCATTGGCTTTGTCTTCCAAGAAAACCAAGGGATAGATGGCAGCAGCGCGTGCAAACTCATGCACGGTGACGTAAGCCACATGGAATTTCGAAGCAAAACGAAAATCGCTGCTGGTACGCACTTTTTTATTGGCGTGACGCTCTTTATTGACGGGAACTACTTGTTCAAACATTTTTTCTCCATTGAAAATCAGCAAATACCTGCAGCCAGCCATCACCCTAAACATATCAAAGTGACAACTGGCAAAACCTCTTATTAAGAGGTTGGCTGGGGATGATATTTCCAATGATTTAATTCACATAGACACCACATTCGACAAATACATGCCAAATACGACATTTCCGAAAAATACAGATACTTTGAAATTTAAAGTAACAAAAAACACAACCTTTAAGACTCTGTTTTTTTTCAGTTTGCGCTGGTTTGTGCTGGTCTTGATGTCGTGGCTACCCATCGCGCAGGCCACCACGTTGAACGTGCAAACCCTGTCGCTAGACAAAATCACAGACGTGGCTGTTTTGGAAGATCCAAAAGGGACATTGACACGCGATGATGTGAGCAGTGATGCCCTCGCGGGACAGTTCAAGGCATGGTCACAAGAGCGCGGACAGATCAACCTTGGATTTTCAAGTTCGGCTTACTGGGTCCGCATTCCTTTGCAAAGACACGCAGAGGCGCCTACGTCTTGGGTGATTGAAGTGCCATTTTTTCAATTGCACACGCTGGATTTTTTCGCGCCCAACGAAGCTGCGGTGCAAACGGGCGGAAGCCGACCGATCAGCTCGCGCCCCTTTTTGCACAGGTTTTTTGCATTTCCAGTCGAGATCAGCACTGAAAAACAGATGTTTTACATGCGTGTGACCAGCCAACACAGCCTCACTGTGCCCATCACCGTTTGGCAAGAGCGCACATTCAGGCATCACGTCCAAAACGCATTCATCCTGCAGTCCTTGTATTTCGGCGGCCTGATCGCGCTGTTGATCTACAACCTGTTCCTATCCATCTCGCTGACCGACCTGCGATTTTTGCTCTACACCTTGTTTGTCGGCAACTTTGGGCTGGCCATGCTGGCGGGCAATGGTTTGGGTCAGATGTTTGTATGGCCTGGTGAGGGGCAATTTGATGCCATTGCACAGTCTTTCTTCTTGAGTCTGTCGGGCTGTTTTTCAATGCTCTTTGCCTCTCGCTTTTTGGGAGCGAACCGCTATGTGCCAAAGATCTCGCGTTGGCTACAAATTTTTTCGGCAATTTATTTGGTCGATGCCATCGCACAAATCACCGCACCTTGGCATGGCGTGCCGTTGCAATGGATTCTGGAGGTCTTGTTCCTCACCACCCTGCCTGCCGGCGCGCTGGTGGTGATTGCGGGCATTCAGGTTCATCGGCGTGGCCAGAAACGGGTGCGTTTTTTCTTATTAGCTTGGTTGGTTTTGTGGTCGGGCGCGATCACCGCAACCTTGCGCGCTTTTGAGCTGATCCCGACCAATACATTCACGTCATACAGCCTTCAGTTGTCCTCTGCGCTTGAAATGCTGCTACTGGCCTTAGCGCTGGCAGATATGGTTCATCTCGAACGGCAAGAGCGAGAACACGCACAGCACGAAGCCTTGGAAGCGAACGAGCGTTTGCTGAAAAATGCCCGCATCTCCGAAGAACGACTCGAACTCGAGGTTCAAAAACGCACGGTGGAACTCAAACTCGCCTTGAACACTGAAACTCAGTTGCTCGAAAAATACATGCGCTTTGGGGCACTGATCTCGCATGAGTTTCGCAACCCGTTGGGCATCGTAGACAGTCAAATCAGCCTGCTGCGCAAAGAACAAGAAAAAGGACAGTTGAACCTCGATAAGCGACTCAACACCATGGCCAGCGCTACGCGACGATTGCTGTCTTTGTTTGATACCTGGCTCAACGGCGACCGCTTGCAGCACGCGATGCAGGAAATGAAGCCCGAGCACATCCCCTTGGCAGCGTGGTTGCGTGAACTGATTGATTCGCAAATTTCTTACCACGACAACCATCCCCTCACCCTCAACATCTCCCGCGCTGTGGGCGACGTTTGGGCAGATGAAGATCTGTTGGAAGTGGCCATGTTGAACTTGATCGACAACGCTTGTAAATACTCAGCAGCGGGTGAAGTGGTGGCGATTGAGACACGACAAAAGCCAGGTTGGGTCGGGATTGCTGTGATCGACAAAGGCTGCGGCATTGATCCTAAAGATCACCAAGCAGTGTTTGACGACTACCACCGGGTGAGTTCGGAAAGTACGATTTCCGGCTTGGGTTTAGGCCTGGCGTTTGTGCGGCGCATTGTGAACATGCATCAGGGTGAACTAGAACTCAAGAGTGCCATTGGCGAAGGCAGTACCTTTTGCGTGTGGCTGCCACTTAAATAAGAGGGACAATTCGCAGCACGATGACTACGACAGACACCCTACCCGGCCGCGTGCTGGTGATTGAAGATGAGGCCGATTTGCAAGAGGCCATCGTCACCTACCTCAACATGGAGGGCTTTGTGGCCGATGGCGTCAGCAGTCTAAAAATGGCCACCCAGTGGTTGCGTACGCACCAATTCGACGTACTGGTACTTGATCTTGGACTGCCAGATGGCGATGGTTTGAAATGGCTCAGCGAGTGCGTACAACTCCGTGACAAAGGCGTGATCATCACCACCGCGCGCGGGGAAGGTAACCAGCGGATTGAGGGCATTCGAGCAGGTGCCGATGTGTATTTGGTCAAACCGATTCAGCTCGAAGAGTTGTCATCCTTGGTGAGCAACTTATTGCGTCGCACCCGCAGCAATGCCAGCCCCCGTTGGACCCTGAGTCGCATGAACTGGACCTTGCAATCGCCTTCGGGTGTGGGCTTCAAGCTCACCCATTCAGAGTCTGTGCTGATGCACAAAATGGCACATCACGCGGGTCAAGCTGTATCGCGTCAAGATTTGGTGCTGAGTCTGGGTCACGACCCTGCGGTGTACGACTTCAGGCGCATGGAAATATTGGTTCGACGCTTGCGCAACAAAGCCAAGGACACCTTGGGCAGCGATCTGCCCATTGAAACGGTGCACAGAATTGGCTATGCCTTCACGGCACCGATCACGATCGTTTAGCCGCCAACCCATGTAAAAAGCCCGCTGTCGCCAGCGGGCTTTTAAGCGTCAGGGCTTAAAACTTCTTAGAAGTTCAAGGTGCGCTTGTCAACCGCCAAAGCCGCTTCTTTCGTCGCTTCTGACAAAGATGGATGGGCGTGGCAAATGCGGGCGATGTCTTCGGCCGAGGCCTTAAACTCCATCGCCACCACAGCTTCAGAGATCAACTCCGACACCTGTGGGCCCACCATGTGCACGCCTAAGATTTCGTCTGTCGTGGCATCGGCCAAGAACTTCACCATACCGGTCGTGTCGCCCAAAGCGCGGGCACGGCCGTTCGCGAGGAACGGGAATGTGCCGGCTTTGTACGCCACGCCATCGGCTTTGAGTTGCTGCTCAGTGCGGCCCACCCAAGCGATTTCGGGGCTGGTGTAGATGACCCAAGGAATGGTGTTGAAGTTGACATGACCGTGCTGGCCAGCGATACGCTCGGCCACGGCAACGCCTTCTTCTTCGGCTTTGTGCGCGAGCATGGGGCCACGCACCACGTCACCCACCGCCCACACGCCAGGAACGTTTGTTTTGCAATCACCGTCCACCACAATGGCACCGCGCTCGTCGAGCTGCAGGCCAATGGCTTCAGGGTTCAAACCAATCGTGTTGGCCACGCGACCGATGGAGATGATGAGCTTGTCAGCGTCCAAGGCAATGGCTTCGCCTTTGGCATTGGTGTAGTTGACGGTGACGCCCTTTTTGCCGTTGACGATCTCGCCGACTTTCACGCCGAGTTCGATCTTCAAGCCTTGCTTGTCAAACGCCTTCTTGGCTTCTTTGGCGATTTGCTCGTCCACAGCGCCCAAGAATGTGGGCAGGCCTTCGAGGATGGTCACGTCAGCGCCGAGACGACGCCACACAGAACCCATCTCCAAACCAATCACGCCTGAACCAATCAAGGCCAATTTTTTAGGCACAGCGCCTAAGCGCAAGGCGCCGTCGTTAGACAACACGTTGACTTCGTCAAACGGTGTGCCAGGCAACGCACGGGCGTTGGAGCCTGTGGCGATGATGATGTGCTTGCCGGTGATGACCTCTTCCGCCTTGCCTGCCACATTGATTTCGTGACCGGCTTCGGTGGTTTTGACAAACGAGCCGCGACCGTGGAAGAAAGTGACCTTGTTTTTCTTCAACAGGTACAAGATGCCATCGTTGTTTTGCTTCACAACGTTGTCTTTGCGGGCAATCATCTTGGCCACGTCCATCTTCACGCCGGTGGCGCTGATGCCGTGCTCGGCGAAGTGGTGGTTGGCGTGATCAAAGTGTTCGCTAGATTGCAGCAAGGCCTTGGACGGGATGCAACCCACGTTGGTACAAGTACCGCCGGGCGCTGGGCCACCGGCTGCGTTTTTCCACTCGTCGATACAAGCGACTTGGAAACCGAGTTGTGCAGCACGAATGGCTGCGATATAGCCACCGGGGCCACCGCCGATGACGACGACGTCGAATTGTTTAGACATGTGAATCCTTCAATCAGATATCGAACAACAAGCGAGCTGGATCTTCCAGCGCTTCTTTCATCGCCACCAGGCCCAAGACAGCTTCGCGGCCGTCAATGATGCGGTGGTCATACGACATCGCGAAGTAGTTCATCGGACGAACCACCACTTGGCCGTTTTCCACCATAGCGCGGTCTTTGGTGGCGTGCACGCCCAAAATCGCAGATTGTGGTGGGTTGATGATGGGGGTGGACATCATGGAGCCGAAGGTGCCGCCGTTGGAGATCGAGAACGTACCGCCGGTCATGTCGTCGAGACCGAGCTTGCCGTCACGGGCTTTCACGCCGAATTCAGCAATTTTCTTCTCGATGTCGGCAAAGCTCATTTGGTCAGCGTTGCGCAAAATGGGCACCACCAAACCGCGTGGCGAACCCACAGCGATACCGATGTCGAAGTAGCCGTGGTACACGATGTCGTTGCCGTCCACCGATGCGTTCAACACGGGGAATTTCTTCAGCGCGTGCACGGCGGCTTTGACGAAGAAGCTCATGAAACCGAGCTTCACGCCGTGTTCCTTCTCGAAACGCTCTTGCATGCGCTTGCGCATGTCCATGACCGGGGCCATGTTGATTTCGTTGAAGGTGGTCAGGATGGCATTGGTCGATTGCGATTGCAACAAACGCTCAGCCACGCGAGCACGCAGACGTGTCATGGGCACGCGCTGCTCTGGACGCTCGCCCAAAGCCACAGCAGGTGCCGCGACTTGTGGCAAAGCCTTGGTCGGCACGCCTGTAGGAATGATGGCAGCAGTGGATTGCACACCACCGGCCACAGCCGACAACACATCACCTTTGGTGACGCGGCCGTCTTTGCCAGTGCCAGACACCGAGCCAGCGGCCAAGTTGTTGTCAGCCATCAGCTTGGCAGCGGCGGGCATGGCCACACCGGCTTTGCTGTTAGAAGCTGCGGCAGCAGCAGCCACAGGTGCAGCGGCGGGAGCAGCAGCAACAGGGGCGGCGGCTGCGGGAGCAGCAGCGCCCACTTTGCCGTCGGTGTCGATGCGGGCGATGAGCTGCTCAGCAGCCACGGTGCCGCCGTCGGCGACCAAGATTTCACAGATCACGCCGGCCGCTGGGGCGGGCACTTCGAGCACGACTTTGTCGGTCTCGATGTCGATCAAGATTTCGTCAGCGGCGACGGACTCGCCCACTTTCTTTTTCCACTGCAGCATGGTGGCTTCAGCCACGGATTCGGACAGCTGGGGAACTTTTACTTCGATGATGGCCATTTTTATTCTTTCAGTATTTCGGTAGTCGGTATGAACGATTTATTTGGTGAGCACGAAGCCCTTGAGCTTGCCGAATGCGCCTTCGACCAGCGCTTTTTGCTGCTCTTGGTGCAGGTGTGAGTAACCCACGGCAGGCGACGCAGAAGCGGCACGACCCGAGTAACCGAGCTTTTGACCCGACGACATGTTTTCGTGGATGTAGTGCTGCACGAAGAACCATGCGCCTTGGTTTTGTGGCTCGTCTTGTGTCCACACCAACTCAGTGGCGTTGGGGTACTTCTTGAGTTCAGCGGCAAACGCTTTGTGTGGGAAGGGGTACAACTGCTCGGCGCGCAAAATCGCAACGTCGTCAGCACCCAACTCTTCACGCTTCTTCACCAAGTCGTAGTAAACCTTGCCCGAACAGACCAACACGCGTTTGACCTTGTCGGCCTTGAGCGCTTTGTTCTCAGGGATCACGGTTTGGAACGAACCCTTGGTGAACTCAGACACAGGCGATGTCGCGTCTTTGTTACGCAGCAAGGACTTGGGTGTGAAGATGATCAAAGGCTTGCGCAAGTCACGCACCATTTGGCGACGCAACACGTGGAAGATCTGGCTGGCCGTGGTGGGCTGCACGATCTGCATGTTGGTGTCAGCGGCGAGTTGCATGAAGCGCTCGAGGCGAGCCGAGCTGTGCTCTGGGCCTTGGCCTTCGTAGCCGTGTGGCAGCATCAAGGTCAAGCCGTTCACACGGCCCCACTTCACTTCACCTGAGGCGATGAACTGGTCGATCACCACTTGGGCACCGTTGGCGAAGTCGCCGAACTGGGCTTCCCAAATGACCATGGTGTTGGGGTCGTTCGAGGCGTAGCCGTATTCGAAGCCCAACACAGCCTCTTCCGACAAGATCGAGTCGATCACGACGAACGGGGCTTGGTTTTCGGTGACGTTTTGCAGGGCCACGTAAGTGCCGGTGTCCCACTTTTCACGCTTTTGATCGTGAATCACAGCGTGGCGGTGTGTGAAGGTGCCACGGCCGCAATCTTCACCCGACAAACGCACGGGGTAGCCACTGGCCACCAAGGAGGCGAAAGCCATGTGCTCGCCCATGCCCCAATCCACTGGCGTGTCGCCACGGCCCATGGCTGCACGGTCGTCGTACACCTTTTTCACCAACTGGTGAGGTGTGACGGATGCGGGGATGGTGGTGATCTTTTCAGCCAAGCGTTTCCACTCAGACATCGGGATCGCGGTGTCGCCCGCATCGGTCCACTTCTTGCCCATGAAGGGTGACCAGTCCACGGTGAACTTGGTCTTGAAGTTGGTCAAAACAGGATCATCGGTGTGCTTGCCAGCGTCCAACGCGGCGCGGTAAGCCTTGACCATGTCGTCACCCAAAGTCTCGCCCAAGCCTTGTGTGGCCAACTTGTCGGCGAACAGCTTGCGGGTGCCAGGGTGCGCGGCGATTTTTTTGTACATCAGCGGCTGGGTCAGCGCGGGGGTGTCTTGCTCGTTGTGGCCGAGTTTACGGAAACACACGATGTCGAGCACCACGTCTTTGCTGAAGGCCATGCGGTATTCGAGGGCCAGCTGCGTGGCCAACACCACGGCTTCTGGATCGTCTCCGTTGACGTGCAGCACAGGCGCTTCGACCATCTTGACGATGTCGGTACAGAACACGCTGGAGCGCATGTCGCGTGGGTCAGAGGTGGTGAAACCGATTTGGTTGTTCACGATGATGTGCACCGTGCCGCCTGTGGTGTAACCACGGGTTTGGGCCAAGGCCAAAGTTTCTTGGTTCACGCCTTGACCGCCGAAGGCGGAGTCACCGTGGACCAACACGGGCAGCACTTGCTTGCCCAGCGGGTCAGCGCGGCGGTCCATGCGAGCGCGCACAGAGCCTTCCACCACGGGGTTCACGATTTCCAAGTGTGAGGGGTTGAAGGCCAGTGACAAATGCACAGGGCCACCCACGGTCGACACGTCAGAGCTAAAGCCTTGGTGGTACTTCACATCACCAGCAGGCAACTCTTCAGGCGCGGTGTGGTCGAACTCGGCAAACAAGTCAGCAGGCAACTTGCGCATGGTGTTGACCAACACGTTCAGACGGCCACGGTGGGCCATACCGATCACCACTTCTTGCACGCCTTTGAGGCCCGCTTGTTGGATCAGTTCGTCCATCGCGGCGATGAAGCTTTCGCCACCTTCGAGCGAGAAGCGCTTTTGGCCCACGTATTTCGTGTGCAGGTAACGCTCCAAGCCTTCCGCAGCGGTCAAGCGCTCCAGAATGGCTTTCTTTTTGTCAGAGTTGAAGTTGGCTTTGCTGCGGATGCTTTCCAACTTTTCTTGCCACCAGCGCTTTTCAGCTTGCTCGGAGGTGTACATGTACTCGGCGCCCAAGGTGCCGCAGTAGGTTTCGCGCAGTGCATTGAGCAACTCGCGCAAAGACATGTTGTTTTTGCCAAAGAAGGTGTTGCTGGTGTCGAACACGGTTTCTTGGTCGGCATCGGTGAAGCCGTAGAAAGCGGGGTCGAGGTCAGGAATGGCTGGGCGCTCAGTGCGCTTCAAGGGGTCGAGGTCGGCCCAACGTTGGCCGACGTTGCGGTAAGCCGCAATGAGCTGTTGCACGGCTGTGCGTTTGCGACCCATTTCGACGTTTTCGCTGGCCATGACGACTTTGGTGCCGCCCGATTTGGCGCGCTCAGCAAAGGCGTTGATGACGGGCAAATGGGGCACGTCTTTGGCGTTGGAACCGTCGACGGCAGGCACATGCTGCAGTGCGTCGAAGTACTCGCGCCAAGTGTCTGGGACGCTGCCGGGATTGGCGAGGTAGTTCTCATACATCTCTTCGACGTACGGAGCATTACCACCGAACAGATAGGTGTTGCCTGAATAGGCTTGAAAGACGTTTGTCTCACTCATTGCGCTTGACCTTCGCTCCCCTTGAGGGAACATTAGTTGGTTGAAAGAAACCTTCCGCGACACGGCTGGACCGATTGGCGGATGCGACTGTGGCTGGAAGGAGGCCTAGTAACACCCAAGATTGTGCCATGCGATCAGCAGCATCGCTGCGTTTTTATAGTTCTTAGGAGATTTGGTCTTGAATTTGCGTCAAGGCCGTGGGGTCGTCGATGGTGGTCAAGTCGCCCGGATCACGTTTCTCACAGACCGCCTGAATGGCACGACGCAGCAATTTGCCGCTGCGTGTCTTGGGCAAGGCCGTGACAAACAACACACGCGCAGGACGGGCCAAGGCCCCCAATTGCCCATCCACCACCTTCATGACTTCACCTTCGAGCTTCAAACGAGCTGCATCGTCGGTCAAACCAGAAGTGTCTTTGACAATGGCAAACGCCATGGCCACTTGTCCTTTGAGCTGGTCGGCCACGCCCACCACCGCGACTTCGGCGATGTTGGGATGGCTGGAAATGCTCTCTTCGATCTCGCGGGTGCCCAAGCGGTGACCGGCGACGTTGATCACGTCATCGGTGCGGCCCAAGATGAAGAAGTAGCCGTCTTCGTCACGCACCGCCCAGTCGAAGGTGCTGTAAACCAGCTTGTTCGGCACGGTGTTCCAGTAGGTGCTGACGAAACGCTTGTCATCGCCCCAAATGGTTTGCAAGTTGCCGGGAGGCAATGGGCCTTCGATGGTCAACACGCCTTTTTGATTGGCGCCGGTCAACTCTTCGCCAGTTTGGTCGTCGACCAACTTGACGTTGTAGCCATACACGGCCTTGCCGGGCGAGCCAAACTTGCTCTCGGTTTTTTCCACGCCGTTGCAAATGGTCAGAATCGGCCAACCCGTTTCGGTTTGCCAGTAGTTGTCAATGATCGGTTTGCCGTTCAGGCCTTCAGAAATCCACTTGGCAGTGGGCTCATCCAAAGGCTCGCCGGCCAAGAACAGGGCTTGCAGGCTGGACAAGTCGTACTTGCTCAGCAACGCAGGGTCTTGCTTTTTGAGCACGCGGATGGCCGTGGGCGCGCTGAACATGACGTTGACTTTGTACTTTTCGACCAAGCTCCACCAGATGCCGCCGTCTGGGCGAATCGGCAAGCCTTCGTACATGATGGTGGCCATGCCGCCGATCAGTGGACCGTAAATGATGTAGCTGTGGCCCACGACCCAGCCGATGTCGCTGGTACAGAAGAAGGTGCCGCCTGGCTTGCCTTGGTAAATGTGCGGAATGCTGGAAGCCAATGCCACGGTGTAGCCACCGGTGTCACGCTGCACACCTTTGGGTTTGCCGGTGGTCCCCGATGTGTACAAGGTGTAGCTGGGGTGGGTGGACTCGACCCACTCGCAAGGCACTTGCGTGTCCATGTGCTGGGCACGTTCGGTGGCGTAATCCAAATCGCGGCCAGCCACGGGCGTGAACGGCGCCAACTTGCGGTCGACCATCAACACCTTGGCGGGCTTGTGGCTGGACAAGCTGATGCCTTCGTCCAACAAATGCTTGTACGCAATGACCTTGCCGCCGCGCGAACCCGCGTCCGCGCTGATGATGACCTTGGGTGTCGCGTCTTCAATGCGTGTCGCCAATGAATGCGAGGCAAAGCCACCAAACACCACCGAGTGAATCGCACCAATGCGGGCGCACGCCAACATCGCGAATGCGGCCTCGGCAATCATGGGCATGTAAATCAACACGCGGTCGCCTTTGGTGACGCCCTGCGCTTTCAAAATAGCGGCCATGCGTTGCACTTCGGCGTGCAAATCGCGGTAGGTGTAGGTGTGTTCTTGGTCGGTTTCGGTCGACACAAAGATCAGCGCCGCTTGATCGGCGCGATCGGCCAAGTGACGGTCCACGGCGTTGTGGCACAAGTTGGTCGTGCCGCCCACGAACCACTTGGCAAAAGGCGGGTTGCTGTAATCGCAGATTTGTTGGGGCTGGGTTTGCCAGTCGATCAACTTGGCCTGTTCGGACCAAAAAGCGTCGCGGTCTTCGATGGACCGACGGTGAAAATCTGCGTAAGCAACCATTCAAACATCTCCTATTTGTGAATTCGTACTCATGTACTGAATTCATAATTATGAGAATGGCGGACTTGCAGCAAGCTGACTTTGTCAGCGCTTTCTGATTATTTAATCAAGTCTTGTATTTCTTTGAATGGGTCAGCCTCAGCCGAGCGCAGCCACTCAAAAAGCACCATCTCCGTGGTCACCAATTCAGCGCCAGCGCCAGCCAAGCGGTCAAAAGCGGCGTCACGGTTGCGCTCGGTGCGCGAACCGCAGGCGTCGGTCACCACCCACACGTCAAATTCTTCTTCCAACAAATCCAAAGCGGTTTGCAACAAGCAGATGTGCGCTTCGACGCCAGCAATGACGATGCTGCTGCGGTTGGACTCTTTGGGCACCGCTTTTTGCAAATGCTTGGGCAGACTGCGGGCGTTGCCAGACGGCGCGCGCGCGGCGGGCTTGAGCAACTCGATCAAGCCATCGGCGCAAGCGCTGAAGCTCATCTTGGGCAAAGTGCGACGGCAAAACTCACGCAACGCAGCGGGGTTGGTGCCCAATTTGTCCGGATTTTGTTCGGTGCCAAACGTCGGCACCTCCATCCAATGCGCAGCTTGGGCCAAGCGCATGGCGTTGGCCAGCACCAATTCGCCTTCGAAAATAGCGGGCATCAGGCGGGCTTGGTAATCCACCAACACGAGTTGGGAGTCTTGGTCGTCGAGCAACATGCAGAGAGATCCGGAAAATAAATGAAGGCCCCAAGTATCGACGATCTTGCTAAACACCCTGCCGACTTGAGTACTAAGCTTTGCAAAATCAACAACTTAGGCGCGCTACCTCATCAGCCACAGCATCGATCGATTAGAATATCGGCCATGTTCAAACGCGCCCTTCTCATTCTTTGCTGTGTTGCCAGCGCCCATGCGGCGCCGTCCAACAATGCAGCCGATGACATTGAGCGCTACTTGGCCGAACGCGGCATCTCCGCGCAGCTCGACCAAGTTCGTCAGTCCGTGGGCGACACCGCCTCCAATTTGGTGTTCGACGCGATGGGGTTTTTGGGCGTGCCCTACCGTCGTGGTGGCACCAACGCCAACACAGGCTTTGACTGCAGCGGCTTCGTGCGCTCCATGTTCGAACAATCGGTCGGCAAAGTGCTGCCCCGACGCGCCAGCGAACAAGCAGCCGCCACCGAAAAAATTGACAAACAAGACCTCAAACCCGGTGACTTGGTGTTCTTCAACACCATGCGCCAAACCTTCAGCCATGTGGGCATTTATGTGGGTGACAACAAGTTCATCCACTCCCCCAAACCCGGCCAGCAAGTGCGTGTCGATGACATGCGCCAAGCCTATTGGGAACGCCGCTTCACCGGTGCACGCCGTGTGGAGAGCAAAAGCGAGTCGCTCAACAACTGAGCCCGATGCGTCTGCCTTTTAGGCTACGCCCATGAAAAAGCCGCTGATTCAGCGGCTTTTTTACGTGTCTAGATTGGTGGCTTTGACTGAGCGCGACTTATTTTTTCTTGTTGACGATGTCTGGCGTGATGGCATCGACCACGTTCACGGCGGTTTTCACGCCATACACCACCGTCGATGCGGCGGCGTCAGCCACGGCCAGCACCGTACATGCTTGCAAACCCATGCATACCAACACCACAGCCAAAATCTTCATTGCGATCACCTTAAAAATAGTGCGCAATTTTGACATGCATTCGAGGTCATGAAAGGCCTCAAACTTGCATTAAAACCGCTCGCCGTCCGCCAAAAAGCGCCAGCCGCCCTCTTCCAACTCGCCCAAACTCACGCGCCCCACGCGGGTGCGGCGCAAAGCCAAGATCTCAAACTCGCCGATTTCGCACAAATAAGCCGCCAAGCCTGGGTGCGCACCTTTCACAGCCAAGCGCAATTTGCTGCGCTCTGGCGTGGCGCTGCCCACGCTGATTTTGAAAGCAGGCAAACGCAAACGCTCGTCGCGCATGGCGCGTTCAATTGGGCGCAGGGCATCGGGTGTCACTTCGCCACGCACATCAACGATCAGCTCGTGCTCCATGAACGCCATGTCTTCGACCAACTTGCGCTGGGTGCGAAAGTCTTGGGTAAACACCACCAAACCGCTCGCGGCCTGCTCCAACGGCACGCTGGCATCCAGATGCGTCAAATGGCGCTTCAACAAACGCACGCCACTGAAATCGTGGGCGCTGTGCTGCGCCGAGGTGAGCAAGCTGCGCACGTTTTGCGACGGTTTCTTAGCCGAGCGACGCGGTGGCGCACCACGTCCTGTCTGCATGGGTTCAGGCTCGGGCAAGGCCTCCAAACCATCGGTAAACCCTGCGGGCTTGTTGATGATCAAGGTAATGGGCGTGAGGTTGAGCAAGCTGGCGTGCGCGTCCATCGTCACGGTTTGGTGCTTCACGCGAAACTGGGGCTCTTCGACCACCGTGCCGTCCACGCGGACAAAACCACCTTCGATGTACTGCTCGGCCTCGCGGCGCGAACAACCGCGCAGCTGCATAACCCGTTTGGACAAACGTTCGCCTTCTGGCGCTGAGTGACTGAAATTCATAGGGGGTGCATCCTGCCACAGTTTGAGGTGGTAAGGTCTTGCCCCATGCATACACAACTCGATCATCTCGTCATCGTTGCCAAAACCTTAGAACAAGGCGTGCAATGGTGCGAAGAAACCCTTGGCGTCACGCCCGGCCCCGGCGGCGAACACACGCTTTACGGCACGCACAACCGCCTCTTGAAAATCGCCACTCCCTCTAATCCCATGGCGTTTTTAGAAATCATCGCCATCGACCCCAACGCGGTACGCCCTAAAAAAGCCAGCCCCACACGTTGGTTCGATATGGACAACCCCGCCTTGCAAAAGGCCGTGACCATCGAGCCGCGTTTGGTGCACTTTGTGGTCAACACCCCCGACCTCAAAGCCGCCCGCATGGCCTTGCGCATGGAAGGCATTGACCGTGGCCCCGCCATCTACGGCAATCGTCGTACCTCCAAAGGCGTGCTGAACTGGCAAATCTCGGTGCGCGCCGACGGTCAACGCCTGTTTGATGGCGCCTTGCCCACCGTCATCCAATGGGGCAAACCTGATGCGACCGAGCCCCTCAAGCTGCACCCGCGCAACACGCTGCCACGCTCAGGCGTCACGCTGAACAGCTTGGAAGTCACCCACCCCAGCGCCAAAAAGCTGCAAGAGGCCTACAGCGCGATTGAACTCAAGCGCGTGAGCGTGAGCGAAGGTGCCGCCAACCTCAAAGCGACGCTGCACACGCCCAAGGGCTTGGTCACGTTGGAGAGCTTGGGGATTTAAAACTTCTTGTGCCTCTGCACCTTGGCGTAAGCGGCCCACAGTTTCTGGTGCATCTCGCAACCGTCCATCATCAAGCCGGGCGCTGAAATGCCCATGAAACGGTCGGTTTGCATGATCAGCGCATGGGCCTGTGCGAACACACCCGCACCAAACATCTGGCGAATCGCACCCACGAAAGGCGCGGTGTCGCCACGGTCACTCAGCAGCACCAAGGTTTCAATGCACGCATAAACCAAGCGGCGTTGCTGCGGCATTTGGTCAAAGTGGCGAATCCACTCGCACCCTTCCACCGTGGCTGCCTCGTCACCAATCGCCAAGGCCAGCAAGGTTTTCAACTCACCCACGCGCAAATCTGCCCAAAAGCTGCCTGCGTCAGCGGCCATGCCGATCACCGTGGCCACAGGCCGCTCGTCAGCCAAGCTGGACTCGTTCAAGCTGTCCAGCAAATCAGCGCATTCCTCGTTGTCGAGGTCGGTCAAATTCAAAATCGCTTCGCGCATGCCGTTGGCGATGCTGTTGTTCTCGAAGTCGAGGTCGTCCACAGGGTAAATCTCGGACATGCCCGGCACCAAGATGCGGCAGCTGTACACGCCCAGGTGCTCAAAATCGGCCACGTAAATGTCAAAGCCGTCGTCGTGAATGCGGTTGACGCAATACGCGTAGTCTTCGGCGGTGGTGGTGGCGAAATTCCAGTCCACAAACACGTAATCGGGAATCTCGCCCAAGAACTCCCAATGCACCACGCCGCTCGAATCGACGAAGTGAATCTCGATGTTGGTCGCGCTGGCCGCTTCTTCCAAGTCAAACGTGGGGGTGGGGAAACCCGCCAAAGAATCTAAAGCGCGGCCTTGCAGAAGCTCCGTCAACGCACGTTCCAGCGCCACCTCCAAACGGGGATGGGCCCCGAAGCTGGCGAAGCAGCCTTGGTCTTCGGGGTGCAGCAGCGTCACGTTCATCACGGGGTACTTGCCGCCCAAAGAGGCGTCTTTGACCAAAATGCCAAAGCCTGCGGCACGTAAAGCAGCAATGCCAGCGGCAATGCGCGGGTAACGGTTGATCACGGCCTCGGGCACATCGGGCAAGCAAATGCCTTCGCTGATGATCTTGCCCTTGATGTGACGCTCAAAAATCTCGGACAAGGCTTGCGTGCGGGCCTCTGGCGCGGTGTTACCCGCCGACATGCCGTTGCTCACATACAGGTTGCCAATGATGTTGACGGGGATGTAAGTGGTCGCACCATCACGCAGACGCTCGTAGGGAATGGCGCAAATGCCGCGCGCGTCGTTGCCCGAGTTGAACTCCACCAAATTCGCGCAATCGATGTTGCTTTCGGGGTTGTAGAGCGCGTGCAACGCGGGGTTCAGCAAGCCCTCGGGCCAGCTGCCGTCTTCGGTCAAGTCAAACCAGCGTTCTTGCGGGTCATGCACAAACGGTGCGTCCGCCGTGCCAGGGCCCAAATAGAAATGGGTCCAGAAGTAGTTGGTCGACAAGCGCTCAAAAAACTCCCCCAACGCGCTGGCCAAACACGCCATGCGCGTGGCCCCTTTGCCGTTGGCAAACAAGGCGGGGCAATCGCGGTCGCGGATGTGCACCGACCAAACACCCGCCACGGGGTTGAGCCAGCTCTTCTCTTCGATGTGAAAACCCAAAGCCTGCAATTTGGACTGCATGCTGTTGATGGTGGCTTCTAGCGGCGCGTCTTTGCCAGGGATGTAACTTTGTGTGGGCACGGAGGTGTCGCCTTGAAAAAAATAGAAAGAAAAACAGCGACAGCGCAATAACTGAGCGGCTCAGGGCCGCCGCCTTATTGTGATGGGTCTGGCGAGACCGCAGAAGTTGGGGTTTTCGCTCAATCCTCTTGAGGCAACGTGGCCAGCAAGGCCATGCCCGCCAGCATCACCCCCGCCGTCAACCACAACGCACCTTTGAACGTGCCCGTGGCCTGCGCCATATAGCCCGCCACCACCGGCGCCAGCATTTGTGCGGCGCCATAACTCAAGGTCAAACGGGCCATGGCTTTGCCAGGGTTGTGCGGCGAGCGTCGCCCCACCAAAGCCAGCGTCAAGCTGACGATGCCAATGAACGTGGCGCCATAGCCCAAGGCCCCTGCCAACGCCGCCCACAGCGAGCCCGACACCGCGGGCAACACCACCGACAGCGTTTGCAAGCCAAAGGCCAGCAACAACGCTTGCTTGTCGCCCCATCGGCGCGCCACGCGGTCCCACAAAAACACGGCGGGCATGGCAGCCAAACCGACCATCGCCCAAGCCAAAGCGCCCTGACCGGCCAAAGCGGGCTCGCGCTCCACGATGGCCACGGTGAACGTGGCGCTGATGACAAAGCCCCAACCCGCCGCAAAGTAGCTGGTCAGCATGGTCCACGTCCAGCGGCGTGACGCCGTGGCGCCTGCCGCCTCATGCGCGGCCACCGCCACATGCGGCGGCACAGGCGGACGCCAACGCCAAGCCGGTAACAAAAACACCAAACCCAGCACCGCAAACGCCAGCCATTGGTCTGACCAGACCGACCACAGCTGCGACAAGCCCCAAGCCCCCACGGCCGACACCACAATGCCCAGCCCCAAACCGATGAAATGCACGCCCAACTCAGGCCGACGGCCTTGGCGCATCAGCCAACCCAGCACCAAGCCTGAGCCCAGCAACATGCCCGTGGCGCCACACAAGCCCCCCACGTAGCGGGCCAGTGCCCAGACCGGCATCCACGTCGACAACGCCATCAACGCCACCGTCACCAACGCCATCCACAGCCCACCGCTGTACAGGCGATGGCGCCAGCGCACATCGTCAATCCAAGCGGCGGCCAAGGCGCCCGTCATGTAACCCGCGTAGTTGATGGCGGCCAAGCCACCGGCTGCGGCGTCGGTCAAACCGGTTTGCGCTTGCAGGCTGGGCAGCAAGGGGGTGTAGGCAAAACGCGCCAAGCCAATGGTCAACACCAAGCCGCAAATGCCGCCGGTGATGACTTGCCAAGGTTGAAGATGAGGGGTGTCTGTTCGCATGGGTTGTGCTTGGAGGGGCGTCGCTGAATGTCAGCCGAATTGATGGGCGGAGGCCATGGCACCCAAACGGGCGGTGATGTCGTGAAACTGAGCCACCGTTTCGTCAATGATTTGCTGCGCCGTTTTGACCCCGTGGATCAAACCCGCCGACTGGCCCGCCAGCGCGGGTGCGGCGTTCATGTCGCCACCGAAATACACGCCTTGAATGCCATTGAACGTGTCCATGCCCATCAGGCCGGCCTCGTGGATGGTTTGGGTGAACGGGGTTTTGAGCGCTCGGATGCAGGGCGTGGAGCGGGTGTTGAGCATCCAAGTGCCGGTGGTGCTGGCGTCGACGATGGCGCCCTTGTAGTGCGCATGCACGGGGCTCTCGGCGCTGGCCACAAAGCGTGTGCCCATCTGGATGGCCTCGGCCCCCAGCGCAAACGCCGCAGCCATCCCCCGACCGTCCACAATACCGCCGGCGGCGATCAAGGGCACATCCACCGCCTCGCGGATGGCTTGCAGCAGCACCAGCGTGCTGACTTCTTCAGGGTTTTTGAAGCCGCCGCCTTCAGAGCCTTCGACCACCAGACCATCCACCCCCGCCTCGACACACTTGAGGGCCGCCTCCAGCGTGGGCACCGCGTGGTAGACCACGATGCCCGCCGCCTTGAGCGGGGCGATGAACTTGGCCGGACTGCCCGCCGAAGTGGTGACAAAGCGCACGCCCGATTCGCAGACAAAGCGCAACATGGCCTCGTCTTTCAGGAAGCGGATGGGCAAATTCACCCCAAAAGGCAAACCGCTGTCCACCATCGCCTGAATTTCACGCTGGCAGTTGGCCGTCTCTCCCGAGGAGGTTTCGATGATGCCGAGGCCCCCTGCGCGCGACACGGCGGAGGCCAGCGTGCTGCGCGCAATCCAGCCCATGGGCGCTTGCAAGATGGGGTAACGGGCGCCGGTGTGGGCCAGAACACGGTTCATGGGGTGTCTCCTGTTTTTTGTGCGCCCCATTTTGGCGCGACGTGCAGCTTGCGGCTGTGCCCGCCATGACAGCGCTTAAGGTTGCAAATGCAAAGCCAGCAACAGCACTTGCGAAGCCCCATGCTCACGCAAGAGCGCGGCGGCCACCGTGGCCGCCCAGCGGGTGCGCACATGGCTGGCCACCAGCAACACAGGGCCATCGGGCAAGTCAGGCAAGTCGGTCTGCGCGCGCCATTGAATGGCCGCCTCCAGATGCGCCACAACCGGCGTTGACGCTGCGTCGTCCGGCGCGGGGCCGCCCGTCCAGCGCAACACATCGTGCAGGGCTAGCTTGCCGCGCCGCGCAATGTGCGCCGCCAACGCGTGATTCAACGCCATGTCGGGCGCAGGCAGCGGCACCACACACGCGGGGCGAGCGGGCCAGCTTTTGGCCCAGCGGCCCAAGGTAGCCACGGCACCTTCGAGCAAAGCCAGCGGCACGTCACCCGACTCGGCGCTGCTTGAAGCGCCCGACATGTTCAAAGACTGCGCTCTGAATGCCTGCATTTTCAAGGCCTGCAACTCGGCCACCCAACCCGGGTCGTCGGCAAAAGCCACGGCACGCCCAGCATCAAAACCTTGGATATTGCCCTTGCGCCTGACACCACTGGGCCAACGCTTGCGCGACTCGATGTCCACGTCCATGCCGCGCAAAAAGTCGCGGGCAGCGATCAGCTTGTCTTGTGACGGCGTCAGCCCCGGAAACGGCAAATGCCCGGTGCACACCGAGCAGCGCCCACAAGGCGCGGGCGAGGGATCGTCCAGCGCCGTCTGCAAATAGGCCATCAGGCAGCCCTCGCCGTGCGCGTACTGGCGCATGATGCCCGCCTCTTGCTGGCGCACCTGCGCCAGCGCAGTCCATTTGGCGGTGTCATGCACATAGGGCACGCCCGTGGCGCGCCAGGCCGAACCGTCTTTGTCCACCACGCCTTCGACGGCCAAAATTTTGAGCAAAGCCTCCAGCCGCCCCCGGCGAACACCCGTGTCGGCTTCGATTTCCAACAAGCTGCGCCCATCGTTGCCCAGACTTTGCAAGACTTTGGCCGCCGTGGCCGCATCAGGAATTGACGCGGTGGCAAAGTATTCCCAGATTCGTTCGTCGGCATCCGACGGCAGCAACACCCCTTCGGCGTGCGCCACCGCCCGCCCTGCCCGGCCCACCTGCTGGTAATAGGCCACCGGGGTCGAAGGCGAGCCCACATGCACGCAAAAGCCCAAGTCGGGCTTGTCGTAACCCATGCCCAACGCCGACGTGGCCACGACCGCCTTCACCTGGTTGTGGCGCAAACGGTCTTCCACTTGGAGGCGCTTGTCGGCATCGGTTTGCCCGGTGTAGGCATCGACCGCATGGCCGCAGCTGCGCAAAAACGCCGTCAAGCGCTCGGCCTCGGCCACCGTCAGCACATACACAATGCCCGAGCCCGGCAACTGCTCCAGCGCATCGGCGATCCAGGCGTAACGCTGCAAAGGTGACAAATCTGGCACCACCGACAACGTGAGCGAGGTGCGGGCCAGTGTGCCGCGAAAGGTCACCGTGCCTGCGCCATGACGGCCCGCCGAGCCACCCTTGGCATCACCACTCAACTGCGCCCCAATGTCTAGTGTCACCCGCTCGTTCGCCGTCGCCGTGGTGGCCAGCACGCTGGCGGTGGGCGTGGACAACAGCGCCCGCGCCAGCCGCTGGTAGTCGGGCCGAAAGTCAAAACCCCAGTCACTGATGCAATGCGCCTCGTCGATCACGATCAGGCCCACCCGGGCCAGCAAAGCGCCCAGCCGCGCCGCAAATCGCGGGTTGCCCAGCCGCTCGGGCGAGACCAGCAGCACGTCGATGGCGTCGTCGTCCAGCCTTTGGAACACCTCGTCCCAGTCGTCGATGTTGGTGGAGTTCACGGTGGCGGCCTTCAGACCCGCCCGCTCGGCGGCGCTCACCTGGTCGCGCATCAGCGCCAGCAGCGGCGACACCACCAGCGTGGGGCCAGCGCCCGTGCTGCGGATGGCGTGTGTGGCCGCCCAGTACACCGCCGACTTGCCCCAGCCCGTGGCCTGCACCACCAGCACACGGGCCGCCGGTTGCAGCACGGCATGCACGGCGTCGACTTGGTCTGCGCGAGGCACCGCACCCGGCCCGGCCAAGCGGGCCAGGATGGTGTGCATGTGCTGCTCGGCGAATTCGCGGGGGTGCGTCGGTGTTGGGGTCATGCCGTCATTTTGGGAAGCAACGGCGTCATTCGCTCAACCAAGGGTTACGCAAGCTCAAACCCAAACCTTCAAAGTGCTTGGTGTTGGGGGTCGCCAGCGAGGCGCCGTGAACCAAAGAGATCGCGGCAATCTGCGCATCGGCCATGGCAACGGGCTGGCCTTGGCGTTCACGGGTGGCGACCAAATCGGCATAGGCGGCGGCAGCTTCTGCGTCAAACGGCAAAACGCGACCCGCAAAGTCTTCGGCCAACATGGCCTGCACAGCTTGTGCCAATTGGGCACGACGTGCGCCCTCGGGCATACGGGCAATGCCGTAAAGCAACTCCGACAGCACCACGCTGTTAAGCCACAGCCCATCGGCGGCTTGGCTGTCCAACCACGTCAGCACGGCCGCATTTGGGGTTGGGCGCATCAACTCGGACACCACATGGGTGTCCAACACGATCACGCTTGACCTTCCGTGTCAAAACTTGCCGCACGCGCTGCACTGTCTCGCGCAGGCACATCCAACGCCACGCCCCCAATCGCTGCAAACCGCGCATGAATGCGGCTGCCAAACCCCGTCGCGGGTAAGGCGGGCTGCGACAACACGCTGCGCAAGATGGTGCGCACCTCCTCTTCCATCGAACGCCCGTGCGTCGCGGCGGACAAACGCAACTTGTCTTTGATGGCGGGTTCAAGGTTTCGGATGGTCAAGGTGCTCATGGCGGGGCCTTTTGAAAAAATCTTTATCGACAGCAATGCTAGCACTGACAGCATTTTTTGAAAACTATTCATTACTTTCCCATTAAAGGACCAAGGTTGAGTTGATCAATTTATAACTAATTAGAATTCTTTTAATTAAATTAATTAAAAAAATATTAGTCAATAAATACAAATGAACAAGATCAACACAAAAACACAAACCGCACCACAAACCGACCAAGAGCTGCAAGACCTTCTCAACGAACGCGCCGAAGCCTTCACCAAAAACTTTGCCAAGGTCGGCTACGAATCGGGCCACGGCCAAAACTTCGTGCGCGAGCTGTGCGGCGTGTATGGGCTGAACTACCTGCGCTCAGTCGACTTTGAGCGCCGGGTCACCAAAGACAGCGGCAAAGGCATCAACCGCATCGACGGCTTCTTTCCTGGCCTGCTGCTGGTGGAAATGAAGTCTGCAGGCGTCAACCTCGACGACGCCTACGAGCAAGCCAAAGGCTACATCCCCAAGCTCAAAAATAAAGACGACAAGCCGCTGTACATTTTGGTGAGCGATTTCCAAAACCTGCATCTCTACGACGAGACAGGTGAAAAAGCCCCGATCAAGTTCAAGCTGGCCGACTTCAAAAGCCACGTCAACGACCTCGGCTTTTTGCTCGGCTACGAGCGCATCTACCAAAACCGCCAAGCCGCCGCCAGCATCGAAGCCGCCAGCCGCTTGGGCAATTTGCACGATGCCGTCAAGCAAACTGGCTTTCGCGGCGAAGACCTGCAAACCCTGCTGGTGCGCCTGCTGTTTTGCTTGTTTGCTGACGACACGGGCCTGTTCAACAAAGAAGACGCCTTCAAACAAGCCGTGCAAAACACCAACAGCGCGGGCGACGACTTAGGCAGCAAACTCCAGCGCATCTTTGCTCGATTGGACACAAGCACAGCCAAAGCAACAGACGCCAACACCACCCAACAGCGCACCGACGGGCCATACGCTTACTTGCTCGACTTCCCCTACATCAACGGCGCACTGTTTACCAAACGCATTGCCGACTGCGACTTTGATGCCGACTCACGCCAAGCCCTGCTGGGCTGCTGCGAAATTGACTGGTCTGAAATCAGCCCCGACATCTTTGGCACCCTGTTTCAGCACATCATGCATTGGGACGACGAAGAGGCCGTGGGAAAAACCAAAAAGCGCCGCGACTTTGGGGCCCACTACACCAGCGAACGCAACATTCGCCGCGCCATCGACCCGCTGTTTTTAGACGCTCTCAAAGATGAGCTGGCCTTGTGCAAAGACGACGCCAAAAAGCTCAAAGACTTTCAAACCAAGCTCTCACGCCTCAACATCTTTGACCCCGCCTGCGGTTGCGGCAACTTTCTGGTGGTGGCTTACCGCGAGCTGCGCTGGCTAGAGCAGCAAACCCTGCTGGAAATGAACAGCGTCAAGGGCGCGCAGCAAACCATTCCGCTGTGCAATGTGCACCAGTTTCACGGCATCGAGATTGACCCCACGGCGGTCGAAATTGCCACCGTGGCCATGTGGCTGACCGACCACCAAATGAACCAACGCTGGGCCAGTGGCTACAAGCGCATTCCGCTGTCCAGCAAAGCCAACATCCACCGCGGTAACGCCTTACAGACGGACTGGAACCAGGTGATTGCGGCCAAACAAACCAGCTTCATCGTGGGCAACCCGCCGTTTTTGGGCTACACCCAGCAAAACAAAGAACAAAAGGCCGACATGGCCTTGGTCTACGGCAACGCCCAAGGCACAGGCGTGCTCGACTACGTGACCGCTTGGTACGTCAAAGCCTTTGCGCAGATGCAGGTCAACCCGCACATCAAGGCCGCGTTTGTGTCGACCAACAGCATCACACAAGGCGAACAGGTGTCGGTGCTGTGGCAGCCGCTGTTTGAGCAAGGTCTGCACATCCACTTTGCGCACCGCACGTTTAAATGGAGCAACGAAGGCTCAGGGGTGGCCGCGGTGCATTGCGTCATCGTGGGCTTTGGCATGGACAAGCCCAAAAAGTGTGACCTGTGGGACTACTCGTATGCGCTGGGTGGCGATGGCAAGCAAAAGAGGACCAACCGAATCAATGCGTATTTGGTAGACGCCGCCGCCATTTTTCTGTCCAACCGTCGCGAACCAGTTTGCAAAGTATCAGCAATGAACAAAGGCAGCCAACCCACCGACGGCGGCCACTTGCTACTCAAGCCCGAAGAAGAAAAAGCCATCCGCGAATCTGACCCCATCGCCGCCAAATACATTCGCCCATTCTTGGGTGCCGAGGAGTTTTTGAACAACACGCCGCGCTTCTGCCTGTGGCTAGCCGACGTGACCGCGCAAGACGTCGCCAACTCACCCGAACTCAGCCAGCGCATTGAAGCGGTACGTGCCATGCGCCTAGCCAGCACCAAAGTGCCCACGCAAAAATTGGCTGAAGTAGCGCATTTGTTTGGGGAAATTCGACAGCCCAAAACCAACTACTTGTTGGTTCCCAGCGTCTCATCCGAAAGACGCGCCTTTGTGCCAGTTGGTTATATCGAAGCCAACGTCGTCGTCAGCAATCTGGCCTTCGCCGTCCCCAACGCCACGCTCTACCACTTCGGCATGCTCAACTCAACGATGCACAACGCTTGGACGCGCGCCGTCTGTGGTCGACTGGAAAGCCGTTACCGCTATTCCAACACCATCGTCTACAACAACTACCCGTGGCCCAAACCCACCAAGGCCCACATGGCCGCCATCGAAGTGGCCGGCCAAGCCGTGCTCGACGCACGCGCCAAACACACAGGCAAAAGCTTGGCATGGCTCTACAACCCCGAAACCATGCCCAAAAACTTGCAAACCGCGCACGACCTCGTGGATGAAGCCGTCGACGAAGCCTATGGCTACGAAAAAGGCAACGACGACACCAGTCGCGTCGCCTATTTGTTTGAGCTGTACGAAAAGCTCACCGCGGTGAAAGCACCTGCGGTCAGCGCCAAAAAACCGAGCCTAAAACCGCTGCGAAAGACTTCCACACTCGCTTAAAGCTTGCAGCTCATGTTTGACACAATATTCCACGGAGGGCATAATTCACATGGTTTGGAACGTTGAATACACCGATGAGTTTGGCGCATGGTGGGCTTTGCTGTCCGAGGATGAGCAGGTTTCTGTTGCGGCGTCTGTCGCGCTGTTAGAGGTTCGCGGCCCGCAGCTGGGTTTCCCGCATACCAGCGCCGTCAAAGGCTCTAAGCATGGCCATCTTCGTGAATTGCGCACACAGCATGCGGGGCGGCCTTTTCGCACCTTGTATGCGTTTGACCCACGCCGAGATGCAATTTTGTTGTTGGGCGGTGACAAGACAGGCAACGAACGTTGGTACGAGGTGAATGTGCCAAAGGCAGATGCACTTTACGATGTCCATTTGGACGAACTGCGAAAGGAAGGGCAGATTAATGGCTAAAAATTTTGCAAATTTGCGAGCGCAAATGTCACCTCAAGCGCGTGAAAAAGCAAAGAACAAAACGACAGAAATGTTGGCTGAGATGCCTCTGCAGGAGTTGCGTCAAGCTCGCGGTTTGTCCCAAAAGACTTTGGCCGAGGTGTTGCATGTGCAGCAACCCGCGATCGCTAAATTAGAGAAACGGACAGATATGTATTTGTCCACACTGCGCAATCACATCGAAGCCATGGGCGGAGAACTAGAGGTGGTGGCCCGCTTCCCCGACGGTGTTGTGAAAATTAGCAACTTCGCAGCGCTAAGTTGACAGGTTTACCCCTTCGGCTTCTCAAACCCCGCATCCACCCAAGCCTGCGCGGTGTTGCGGTTCAGCTTAAAGCCCGCGCTCACGCGCACCTCCGCCAGCACGTCGCTGCCTTCGTCTTGGGCGCTTAACGTGGCGTAGGGGTTGTCGTCATCAGGCACGATGTCTAGCAACACCGTGATGCGGCCCGCCTCACCGTTAACCGTGACCGACTGGTGCAAGGTGGCGTGCAACTGCTGCTCGCTGCGGCGCACAAACTCTGAGGCCGTTTTGACCAAGGTGATGAAGGCGTTGCCGTCCAGCGGTTTGGGGTTCTTTTTGTCGCGGCCCATGGTCCACGGGCCAATCAGGGCGGCTTCAGATTCACCGTCTTTGAACATGGCGACGGCCCAGCCGTCGTCATCGTCGTTTTTGATGACTTTGGCGGTCCAGGTTTCGTTTTGCCAGAGGCGGGGTTCTTGCGCAAAGCCGCTCTCTTGGGTGTCGTTTTGGCTGTCGTCTTGCGAAGGGTCTGGGGTGTGGTCGTCGTTCATGCGGATTAGGTGGCGTGTTCGGGGTTGGCGCGGGTGGCATGCAGCCACGCGTGAATGTCTTGGGGGCTGGTCAAGGTGCGCACATGCATGTACGCGGCCTCGGCCTCGGGGTAGTGTTTGCGCAAAAAGTTGAGCCATTGTTTCAAGCGCCCCGCTTGGTGGCGCTCGCTGACATGGCCGGTCACGATCTGCCAAAACGTGTGCAGATGAGGTGGCAGGTCTTGCCATCGCACTTGCGAGGCAGGCGCTGGCAAACCTTGTGCAGCCGCGTCGTGCGCTTGAATGGCCCACCCTAGGCCGGGGTTGGTGACAATGCCGCGGCCCAGCATCAAGTCAAAGCAGCCCGATTCGGCGCGGGCATTGAGCGCGTCCTGCACATTCCAAATTTCGCCATTCGCCACCAGCGGGGTTTTGACCTTGGCTTTGATGTCGGCAATGCGGTGCCAATACGCGGGTGGGCGGTAGGCATCGGCCTTGGTGCGGGCGTGCACCACGATCTCACTCGCCCCACCCGCTTCGAGTGCCAAAGCGCATTCTTCGGCGGTGCTGTCGTCGTTGAAGCCCAAGCGCATCTTGGCCGACACCACTTGGTGGGCGGGCACCGCGGCGCGCACGGCTCGCACGATTTGGTACAGCACCTCGGGGTCTTGCAGCAACACCGAACCGCCGCCGTGGCGGTTGACTTGCTTGGCGGGGCAGCCAAAGTTCAGGTCCACCCCGTCGCAACCCATGCCCGCCACGCGGGCGGCGTTGTCGGCCAAACAATGGGGGTCAGAACCCAATAGTTGCGGGCGCACAGGCACGCCTGCAGGGGTCAAGCCACCATTCAACAGCTCGGGCACGATGCGCAAAAACGTGCGCTCGGGCAGCAAGGTGTTGGTGACGCGGATGAACTCGGACACACAGCGGTCCACCCCGCCAATGCGGGTCAGCACGTCGCGCAGCACAAAGTCGAGGAGGCCCTCCATGGGGGCAAGGATGATCATGGGGTACGGGAATTTAGGCGAAAGGGGCCTACTCTACACAGAACTCGAACCCGCAATTCGCCACTAGGTACGCCGCCGCACGCGAGCGCCACGCTTTTGCGGAGACAATCCACCCCTTTCTCAATTTCTGCATCGCACCCTGCTCCCTTTCATGTCCAGCCTGACCTCCTTACAAGTTCGCCCCGCTACCCAACGCGACGCCGCCCAAATCGCCGCGCTTTACGCCGCCACAGCCAAAGAAGCCTTCAAGTCCATGCGCACCGGCTCGGCCGTGCCACCTGTGCCCCAAGCCAAAGACGCCGAGTACTGGCGCGATGCCATCGAGTTCGCTGAACCCCAAGTGCAAGTGGCCGTGGACGGCGACAAGATCGTTGGCTTTGTGGGCTACGACCGCTCACGCGACAAAGGCACGCCCAACACCATGGGCGAGATTTGGGACATTTACGCTGCCGCCGACTACTGGTCACAAGGCGTGGGCTTGGCCCTGTGGGACGCCGCCCGCGAAGGCTTGCAAGAAGAAGGCTGCACCCATGTGTCGATTTGGGTGCCCATTGCCAACGACCGCGCCATGCGCTTTCATGAACTGGCGGGCTTCAAGCGCGAAATGTCCAGCGCCAAAACCGTGCCCATGGGCCCAGTGAAGGTCGAAGAAATTCGCCTGAAGCAGCCGCTTTGAACGCGGCCATTTAAAAAGGCCAACACCGTGTCTAAACCCGTTTCTGAGCACTACGCAGCCCTAGGGCTCAAAAGCGACGCCACGTTGGCGGACATCAAAAAAGCGTTCCGCCAAAAAGCCTCGCAGTTTCACCCCGACCGTAACTTGGACGAGGACGCGCCCGCGCGTTTTCGGGCTGCGCAAGAAGCCTACGATGTGCTGTCAGACCCCGACAAGCGCCAAGCCTACGACGACAACCGCCGCCGCAGCTTGCTCGACGACCCTGCAGACACGGCGCGCGAAATCTGGCATCACTACTTTCAGCCCTTTTTAAAGCACTGACCCACCATGAGCATTTCCCCCTTCTTCCAAGAACTGCGCTCCGCCTACCAAGCCGAGCTCGACGACTTGACCTCCGACTCCGAAGGCAAAGACGTGTTGCGCCGACGCCTCAACGAGAAGCGCAAGGAGTTGGGCTTTTTGGTCAAGATGATCGAACTCAGCCCCGAAATGGTGGCCGTGGTGTTGCACCAAGCGTTTCACTTCACGCAGCCCAAACTGATGGACCACTTTTTGACGCAAGACGCCGACGAGCTGTTGTCGTGGGACGCCCTGTCTGAAGGGCTCAAGCTGGAGCCTTGGGCCGAACCCATTGCCGCAGAAATCTTGAAAGAGCCCATGGGCGAGTGGTTCATGAGCGTGGCCGCGGGCTTGGAGTACATGCACAACCGTCCCTTGGGCAAAGCCATTCCGCAAGCGGACGAAGAAGACAACGAAGACGGTGAGGCCGGAGACGACGCCGACCTCGACGAAGAAGAAAAAGAAGCCCGCGCCCGCGAAGAAGCCGGCAACGCTTGGATGGTCGAACAAGGCTTCGACAGCAAAGAATAAGCAAGTCTGACTGAGAAACACACCATGAACGCCCTCACCCTCATTGCCAAAACCCAAAGCCTGATTGCCTCAGGCGACATCGCCGCAGCCGAGGCAGCCTTGGTCGAGTTGGCCGACGCTGAAGGTGACCAAGCCCTTATGGTGGTGCTCGAACAAATGCCGCCCAAAGACATCTTGGCCGTCATTCGCGAGTACGACACGTCCAAAGAGTCGGTCATCAACCTGTTGGTCAGCCCCGAGCAATTTGCCCGCGCCGTGGTGATCGAAAAACAATACAAAGACCTCACCCGCACGCACCTGCGCGGCATGATGAACTCCATCATCTTCCGCGACGATGCCGACACCATCGAGTTCTTGAACGCCATTGGCGACCTCGAAGGTGGCGCGGAAGCGCTGGCCGACTACTTCACCGAAAAGTGGAGCCGCATCGAAGCCTTCGCCCGCACCGGCACCTTTGACACCATGGAAGACGACGGCGACATGCTGAGCGAAGACGCCCTGCGCGGCTCGGCCTATGTGCGTCCCCGCGTCGAAGAAGACGAAGTGGCCGACCAAGACTGGATGCAAATGGCGTGGATCCTGCGCCACAAAATCCCCGACTTGTTCATTGAAATGCTGCTGGTGCTGCGCGCCAAAGCCCGCGCGTTTGAAGCCGGTTTGTCCGAAGAGAACGAGGAAGAGGACGACGACCGCGTTGAAACCAGCGCCACCGATCGCGGCAAAGCCACACCTGCGGCACGCGAGTCAGACGAAGAGTCCGCCATCTAAGCCCATGTCAGACGCCACCCAAAGCACAGCTTCTGTTGGCTCGCCGTCTGCTGGCGGCGTGTCGGTGTACGAACAGCGCCCGTTTTTTGAAAAAGCCCTGCGCTACGGCATTCAGCACGGCATGTTGGACAACGCCAAACTCGACGCCATCGCCACCGATGCGCCCAAGGGCATGGTGCAAATTGCGCGTTACTTTGGCAGCGAGTTTTTGCGGCCCGAGTTAGAAAAAGCCAAAGACCGCATCGTCAATTTGGTAAGCCTGAACTTAGAGATCAGCAGCGCGGGCGACTTGCGCCAAGCCGCCGAGTTGCTGCGTGACCATTCGTTCATGTCGCGCTCCAAAGCGGCCTCCGACCTGCTGAAGGCCCTGATTGTGATGCCGCAAAACACGCACTTCGGCATGAACGAGCACGGTGGGTTCACCGACAAACACATCCCGCTGCTGGCCAAGTGGTCGCTGTGCAGCTTCACCGATTACCAAACCGAATTTGTCAAACGCCACAAAGTGGCGCAAGTCATGAAGGCCGCCATTTGGCTGGCCGATGCCTTAGGCCTGCATGTGGACGACTTAGAAGAAGCAGGCTGCGATGCCGAAGCCGTGATTCGCACGGCCTTGCTGGCCGCCGCCACCCGCCAAACCCAAATGCCTGATTGGGTGAGGTTTCAAAAAATGGTGGCCAACTTGCGCAAGCCGCAAGCAGGCAAAAACATCGTGCTGGCGTTGCCCAAAAAGTTGCCTGCTGAATTCAAAGCCGTGGTCGAGGCGGTGCGCGACAGCGTCGAAGCTGATTTGCCGAAAATCTTAGACGCCAAGCTCACGCCTCAAAAACTCTTCAACCAAACGCCCGCGTTTGTGGGCCGCTATTTTTGGGTGGAAGACGGCTTGGCCGAAGTGGACCACTTTGACCGAGAAGCCTCCGCGGCTTGGCACAAAGCCACGGGTGGACATAGCGACGACAGCTCCTTGCTCACGCTGTTTTTGTGCATCGCCGCAGGCGGAAAAGTCAGCACTGGCAAAACCTTGCTCACCGAAAAATCAGCCACCGCGTTGATTCGCAAAATTCGCAAATCGGGCGTGCAGACCGAACTGGCCAAACAGTTCATTTTGGACAACGCCCCCATCGAGCACCAGGGCGATTACGTGCGCGTGTGGCAAGCCTTCATCGAAGACGCGCAAGCCACACTAGAAAGCGACCACGATTACAAACTACACGACGCCCTGTCGCTGTTGCGCCGTGAATGCAACGTGGCGGATGAGTGAGCTGACGCGCTAGAGCCCAGCCCAGGCCAGCCCTCAAGCTTGTGTCTCAATGGCTCGCGCCAGCACATAGCGCCGCATGGCCACTGACGGGCCATCCGCCCCAACAGAAAACTCATACAGCTCGTTAGCAGGCGTACGCGCCAGCACCTCTTCTTGCAAAGCCAAGCCCGTCACATCTTCGTGAAACGCCACAAAGAGTTGCTCGTGCATGAATTGCGTCATGGCTTTGTCGTGCTGCGCAAAATCGCGGCCATGCACCACAAAGTAATGGGTGCTGGTGGCGGTTTCGGGCGTGGGCAAATGCGCGGTGCGAATGCGGAAGGTTTCGCGGCTCTCTTCAGGCAAGGTGCAGTCATAAAACGACACCGACACCTCATGCATGGCTGGGCTGCGGAACTGAGAACGCACGATGCGCGCAGCCTGCCCAACCCCCTTCAACCCTGTGGGTTCGGCCCAAACAGGGGGCAAGGTGGTCGGCACCACGTTGCGCATGACGGCAAATTGGCCCTCGCCCATTTCTGTTTCGTAAGCGGCGCTGGCGTAATCGGGCGTACCAAAGCTCTTGGCGTGCAAAAAGCTCAAATGTGTCAAATCCAGCAGGTTTTCATGCAAGCGCACATAGCTGGCTTTGAGGTGCATATAGCCCTTGGAGGTTTCCCAGTCCTTTGAGGTCAACCAAGGTTGCGGCGGCAAACGACTTTCATCGGCAGTGGCGGCGTCGCCCATCCAAATCCAAATCAAAGGGCCGCGCTCTAGCGTGGCGTAAGTGCGCACGCCCATCGAGCGCGGACAGGTGGCTTGCGATGGCACATGCACGCAGTCACCTTCTCGGTTGAATTTCATGCCGTGGTAGGCGCAAACGATGTGGTCATCTTGCAACTCACCGGCAGACAGGGGCATGGAGCGGTGCGGGCAACGGTCTTCCATCGCCACGACTTGCCCATCTGCGCTGCGGTACATCACGATGCCTTTGCCCAGCAAGGTTTTTGCCAACAACTGAGGGCCCACATCTTCTGCAAAAGCAGCCACGTACCAATCGTCAAAGATGAATGGTGTGTGCCGGTCTGCCATCTTGGCCGAGGCGGCTTGGGTTGCGCCAATCACGGAAGCTGCTGGAAGTGTCATCGCCACAAGTCCTTAAAGGTGTGATGAATCGATTCTAGAGCGCAGCTTGTGCACCTCTTGAGTGCCAAGCGGGATTGATTTCACATCCTCGGTATGATCCAAAAGTAAATAAAAGGTAATAAGCAATGCTTCGTATTGGCCGTTTCTTCACCATGACACCTCAAGGCTTGTTGCGCTGGCCCATGCAGTGGTTAGGTGCCATCTTGATCGCCGTTTGCTGTTGGATTGTTTTTTATACGTATGCGTCTAGCGAACGAATGGTGTACCAGTACGCCGTTGAAAGTGCGCAAGCGCACGCCGACTCCATCACCCAGTTTCGCAACTTTTACGCCCAAGAGTTGGTGCCTCGGGCCGTCAAGGGCGGCATGTCCATCACCCACGACTACAAAAATCGTGACAACGCGTTGCCTTTACCCGCCACGCTCACGATTGATTTTGGCCATTACTTGTCGGTGGTGGATGGCGGCACACAAGTGCGCTTGTACAGCGACAAGCCTTTTCCTTGGCGAGAAAAAGACCGCCAGCTGGACGATTTCCAACGCCAAGCGCTCAAACATCTCAAATCAGATCCCAACACCCCTTTCGCGCGCGAAGAAGTGATGAACGGTGTGCGTGTGTTGCGGTTTGCCCAAGCCGACCGGATGCTGACCAACTGCGTCGCCTGCCACAACAGCTACGCCGACTCGCCTTACACCGAATGGAAGGTCGGTGATGTGCGTGGTGCGCTCGAAATCATCTTGCCGGTGTCTGAATGGCAACTCGCCAGCACGGGGGTGCTGAACCGCACCTTCACGGTGTTGGTGGCCGTGCTGTTCTTTGGCTTGTTGCTGGTCTGGCTGTCGGTGCAACGCATTCGCGTGGCGTTGCAAACGTCACGTCAGTTGTCTCAAGAACGCCAAATCGCCATCCAACAGCTGAACCAAGAAATGGTGGAACGCGCACAAGCAGAGCAGCAATTGGTGGTGGCCAAAGACAAGGCCGAACAAGCCAACCGACTGCGCGGTGAGTTTTTGGCCAATATGAGCCATGAAATTCGCACCCCCATGAACGGCATCGTGGGCATGACCGAGCTGGCGCTGGAGTTGTCAGCGTCTGACGCGCAAAAGGAATATCTGACTTTGGCCAAAGACTCAGCCAATCATTTGCTGCAAATCATCAATGAAATTTTGGACTTCTCCAAAATCGAAGCCAATGCCCTAGAGCTCATGCCCGTCGAGCTTTGCCCTGCGCAATTGATTCGACACACCGCCCGCTCTTTGGAGCAACTCGCGCGTGCCAAAGGCATTGAACTCCACTTGAAAGCTGACCCAAGCCTGCCAGACTTGGTCTGGATGGACCCCGTGCGCATGCGTCAAGTTCTCACCAACTTGATTGGCAACGCCATCAAGTTCACCAACAAAGGCTCGGTGACGGTCACCACACAGGTGGATCACGAAATACTTGAAGAAAAATCTTGGTTGCGCATCACCATCGAAGACACGGGCATTGGGTTTGACCCCGCACGCACCCAAGCCTTGTTCAGCCCCTTCACCCAAGCCGATGGCTCGGTCACCCGCTCTTTCGGCGGCACGGGCTTGGGCCTGGCCATCACGCGCAGTTTGTTGCAACTCATGGGGGGCGACATCACGGCCCAAGGTCGCCCAGGCCTTGGCGCCACCTTTGTGGCGAGCATGCCGCTGCATGTGGTCACGCACAGCGCAGAAGTCGCGCTGGCAGGTCTTGCCAAGCCCAACACCCCCATGCCATCGCCCACCACACCGGCCTTGTCGGTGCTGCTGGTTGAAGACCATGAAATCAACCGCAAGCTGGCAGAAATTTTGTTGAAACGCATGGGTTGCCGCTACCAAACGGCCAATGACGGCGTCCAAGCCTTGGCCCGTTTGGCACAAGAGCAGTTTGATGTGGTCTTGATGGATGTGATGATGCCCGAGATGGATGGCCTCACCGCCCTCAGCCATCTGCGGCAAGAGGAAGCGAACACCGGCAGACACACGAACGTGTTGATGGTCACCGCACACGCGATCACTGGGGACCGAGAACGATTTTTGGCAGCGGGCGCAGACGGCTACGTCTCCAAACCCATGTCGCAAGCCGCGCTACAAAGCGAAATCGACCGCGTGCTGACGCTGAATGCAACGCACAAAACGTCGTAAGCTTTGGGCACCATGCCCCACGCCGTCAGCCGCCTCCGCTCCGCCCGTCTCGCCCGCAGCGCCAAACCTTTTTTAGCCCGAGGCGGCCCAAAAGGTCTGCGCTGTGCGGGCTGCAGACTCATCCCCAGCCATTGCATGTGCGCTCTGCGCCCCGATGTGCCTACCCGCGCGGGCATGTGCTTGCTCATGGCCGACATCGAGCCCCTGAAGCCCAGCAACACCGGCTGGCTGATTGCCGATGTGGTGGCCGACACCTTCGCCTTTGGCTGGGCGCGCACCGAAGTCGACCCTGCCCTGCTGGCGCTGTTGAGCGACCCGCAATGGCAACCCTACGTGGTGTTTCCCGCTGCGTTTGCCCATGCCGAGCGCGTGGTGCATCAAGTGCCGCACGACACATTGAAGCGCCCGCTTTTCATCTTGCTCGACGGCACATGGGACGAAGCACGCAAGATGTTTCGCAAAAGCCCCTACCTCGACCGCTTTCCCGTGCTCAGCCTGCACCCCGACCAACTCTCGCGCTATCAGCTGCGCCGCTCACAAACCGAAGCGCACTTTTGCACGGCAGAAGTGGGGGCCATGTGTCTGGACTTGGCCCATGACACCCAAGCCTCGCAAACGCTAGACGCCTACCTCGACGTCTACACCACGCGCTACCTCCAAGCCAAGCAGCAAAAGCCCGTGGATTTGACGGATGCAGTGCACGTCAAGCTACAACAACTGACGCCCTGATTTCAAAACCAGCGGCGTAACCGACAATCACCCCTTTTCACACCTCGGTCAGCAGCGGCTATTTATGGCGATTCAATGGTTCCCCGGACACATGCACCTCACGCGCAAGGCGATTGGGGAGCGCATCAAAGAGATTGACGTCGTCATCGAAATGCTCGACGCCCGCCTGCCTGGCTCTAGCGCCAACCCGATGTTGGCCGAGCTGATCAAGGGCAAGCCAGCGCTCAAGATTCTGAGCAAGCAAGACTTGGCCGACCCCGCTCGCACCGCGCAGTGGCTGGCCCACTACAACGCCATGCCCGGCGTGCGCGCCATCGGCCTAGACACCAGCATGACCTCGCCCGCCAAAGCGCTGATTGACGCCTGCCAGCAACTCGCGCCCAACCGTGGCGGTATGGTCAAACCCATGCGCGTGTTGATTTGCGGCATTCCCAACGTGGGCAAATCCACCCTCATCAACACCCTCAAAGGCAAACGCGCCGCCAAAACGGGCGACGAAGCGGGTGTGACCAAAACCGAGCAACGCATCGCCTTGGCCGATGACTTTTACCTCTACGACACGCCCGGTGTGTTGTGGCCCCGCATCATCGTCGAGCAAAGTGGCTTCAACTTGGCCGCCAGCGGCGCGATTGGCGTGAACGCGTTTGACGAAGAAACCGTGGCGTTGGAGTTGCTCAACTACCTCATTCCCCATTACCCCGACGTGCTGCACCAGCGCTACAACATCGACGACGTGGCAAGCCACACCGACGAAGACATGCTGGAGGCCATTGGCCGCAAACGCGGCGCGGTGCAAAGCGGTGGGCGCATCAACACCACCAAAACCGCCCACATCGTCATCCATGATTTCCGCACAGCAGCGCTAGGCCGCGTCACGCTAGAAACGCCCGAGCAATTTGCGGCATGGCTGGCTGAGGGCAAAAAAGCCGATGCGGAACGGGCGGTGCGCAAAGAGGCGATTGAGAAAAACAAGCCGAAGAAAAAGCCGCGCAAGTAAGCGCAAGTAAGTCAGCGCATCACGTTTTATAGATTAATATTTTTGAAGACAGCATCAAGCGCCGAGGAAATGTGCTTTGAAACCTTCGATCAACTGCTGGTTCCGCAACTTGTCCAAGGTGGACTAACACATGCCCTTTCACGCCAACCAAGGTCCCGCGCCTGAGGTGTTAGCCCAACTGCGCAGCTGGGGCAACCGTGCCAGCATGCCCGAGGTCAAAGCTTTTTACAGCTCACACTTAGCAGGTCAAGACCGCACCGGACTCGAACTCGCCGCCGACCAGCCTTACGGCCCACACCCGCGACAACGGATGGATGTGTACTTTCCCCAAACCCCTGGCAGCAACCGGCCCGTGTTGCTTTTTCTGCATGGCGGTGGCTTCATCCGCGGGGACAAGGCAGACCGAGCCAACGTGGGCTGGTGGGGCGCACGACAAGGCTTTGTGACCGTGCTGGCCAATTACCGGCTCGCGCCCGAGGCGCAATGGCCATCTGGCGCCGAAGATGTGGTGGCCGCTTGCCAGCACTTGCGCGCACTGTGCAGCAGCTTCGGTGGCGACCCGAAAGCCATCGTCTTGGCCGGTGAGTCAGCTGGGGCCGCGCATGTGGCAGCCGCAGTGCTGATCCGGTCTTTTCAGCCCCAGAACTGGCAAATCGCCGGAGCGTTCTTGCTCTCAGGCCCTTACGACGCGCAGCTCGAACACATGGCGCGTGGTCCTCTGGGCATTGACACACCCGACCCGCGCAATGACGCGTATTTCGGCGCCGAGCGGTCGGATTGGGCTGCGGCAAGCATCGTCGAGCGTATGGACGCCGCGCCTTTTCCGATCGTGGTGTGCACGGCTGAACGTGACCTGCCACAAATGCAGGTGCAGGCTGGCGCCCTGTTCTCTCGGCTCGTGACCCGACATGGATTCCAGCCTGACTGGCTCGTGCTACCCGAACACAACCACTTTTCAGCCGCTGCAGCGCTTGGCAGCGAGGACAAAAGTCTGGCCAGGCCGTTGACTGAATTCGTCACATCGTGCGCTGCACGAAGCGCGGTTCAGGCATAGCGCTTGAGCAAATCGCTCAGGTGTTCAGCGGCCGGTGTCAGCGGGAGGTCGGCTCTTCGCAAAAACACAATCGGTGGCGCTGTGAGGCGTTCACGCACCGGAATCACCTGCAGCGCATGCTGCGTCAGTGCAAATTCGGCCCACTGGCGTGGCAACATGGTCAGCAAGTCCGAGTGCGCCAACGCCACCAGCAACGACATGGCCGAATTCGCCTGCAACCGAATCTGAGGCAGCCCCAGCTTGAAGCGTGAAAAGACCTCATTGAGATCTTCCGCCGCAATCACATCCAACGACGGCGTGGCCCAGTCAGCCATGCTCAGCTCCTTCAAGGACCGCGCAGCCGCTAGCGGGTGCCCTTTGCGCCCCACCACGATGCGCGTATTTTCAAAAAGCGTCTCTGCGATCAAGCCAGGGGCGGGCGCGGCTTGCGAGGCTGCACCCATATAAAAATCGATGGTCCCATTGCGCAGGCCCGGCTCAATCGCTGGGTACAGCCCCTCAATGATCTTGAGTGTCACGCCAGGATAGCGGCGCCGAAAAGGGCCCAGTGCGCCGGGCAGCATGCCTAGGTGGGGCATGATGGACAAGCCCGCCACCACGGTACCCAGCGCCCCACCCTGCGCCTGTGCCATTTCTTCATCGGCCCGCCTGAGCTCATTCATGGCCGAACTGGCACGCTGGTAAAAAAGCCGCCCCATCGGGGTCAACACCATGCCACGGGCCTCGCGCTCAAACATGGGATGCCCCAGCTCATGCTCCAAATTTCGGATGCTGCGGGTCAGGCCTGACTGCGCCACATCCAAATACCGAGCCGCGCCACGCAAACTACCGCGCTCCACGATGGCCACGAGATCACGCAATTGGTTGAGTTTCATCAAAGTGTTCTATTTTTGTGAACAGAGAACATATTTTGCCCTCTCTTTGAGAACCCCAAGACGCTCTAGACTCCGCACAAGATCGCTTCATCTAAGCGGCACCCACCCCATGGAGACACACATGAAATTTAGCCCTCGCCACGGCCTGAGCCGTCGCTTCCTAGGCGCTGTCGCGCTCGCTGCCTTGACCACGCTGAATACGGGGGCCATGGCCCAAAGTTGGCCCAACAAACCTGTCAAATTGATCGTTCCGGCGGGCGCGGGTGCCGCGCCTGATGTGATCGCCCGCCTCTTGGGCGAACGCTTGAGTCAAGCTTGGGGACAAGGCGTGGTGGTGGAGAACCGACCCGGCGCGGGTGGCATCCCCGGCATGTCGGCGTTGGCGCGCTCGCCCAATGACGGCTACACCCTCGGCTTCGTGCCGGCTGCGATGGGCACCATCACACCGCTGGTTTACAAAAACCCACAGTTCAACCCAGACACCGACCTCACATCCGTCGCCACCATCGGCACCAGCCCGCTGGTGTTGGTGGCCAATGCATCCTCGGGCCTCAACAACCTGCAAGATCTGGCACGCTTTGCCCGCGCCAACTCCGGCAAGGCCAACTTTGCCGCGCCACAGCCGAATTCGCTGCCGCACTTGGCCGGTGAAATGGTGAACAAAGCCGGCAACATGGGCATGACCGCGGTGCCGTACCAAGCCCCTCCTGCGGCGCTGGCGGGCCTGTTGGGCGGAGACGTCTTGATGACCACCGATGGCATTCCTGGCCTGATTGGCCAAATCAAGAGCGGTCGACTCAAGGCCTTGGCGGTCACGTCCGCGCAGCGCCTGCCGGGCTTAGACATTCCGACCGTGGCTGAGACCTACCCCGGTTTTGAGGCCATTGGCTGGTTCCAGATCATCGTGCCAGCGGGCACCCCCGCTGCGGTCATCGACAAGATCAATGCCGACGTCAACCGCATCATCAACGCCCCTGACATGGTGGCTCGCCTGAACGACATGGGCGTCTATCCCCGCGTCGATTCCCCGGCTGTGGCGCGTGAATTTTTTGCGTCACAACAACGGGCCATGAAGAAGCTGGTCACCGACCTCGCGATTCAGCCGCAGTAAGTTATCTTTTCTATTCCAAGACATTCACCATGAAACTCATCAGCTACACGCACGACAACGCCACACGCTACGGGGTCTTGTTGGACCAAGGCGTGGTCGACATGCGCCACTGCATGGACAACGCGCCCGCCAGCATCAACGACTTCTTTGCCCAAGCCAGCGGCAACGCGCCACTGATGGCCAGCATTGCCCAGCGCGCAGCCAGCGCCACGGCCACGCCGCTGGACCAAGTCAGTTTGTTGCCCTGCGTGCCCCGTCCCAGCAAGATCATTTGCTTGGGCGTGAACTACCACGACCACGCGGCCGAAGGCGGCAACAAGGTGGCCGACTACCCGACCATCTTTTTCCGGGGCCCGTCCTCGCTGCTGGCGCATGGCGGCACCATCCCAATCCCACCCATCTCCACCTCGCTGGATTACGAGGCTGAACTGGCCTTGGTGATTGGCAAGACCACGCGCAACGTGAGCGAGGCCGAAGCGCTCGACTCAGTGTTTGCCTACGCCTGCTTCAACGACGCGACCTTCCGCGACTACCAGCGCAAAACCACCCAATGGACCGTAGGCAAGAACTTTGACCAAACCGGCGGCTTTGGCCCCCACTTGGTCACCGCCGACGAATTGCCGCGCGGCTGCGTGGGCCTGCACATCGAGTCGCGCCTGAATGGCCAAGTCATGCAAAGCGCCAGCACCACAGACATGGTGTTCCATGTGGCCCCCACGATTGCCATGATGTCGGCCTGCATGACGCTGGAGCCCGGCGACGTGATCGTCATGGGCACGCCCGCCGGCGTGGGCTACGCGCGCAAGCCGCCCGTGTGGATGAAGCCTGGCGACACGATTGAGATCGACATCGAAGGCGTTGGCATTTTGCGCAACCCAATCGGCCTGATGGCCAACTGATCGCGGCTTGATCGCAGCCTGAGCACAGCACCATGAAAAACATCACCCGAGACAACCTGACGGACACCGTCAAAAGCAGCTTTGCCCACATCGACGATGAGCGACTCAAGCACTTGGTGAACCGCCTCGCGCACCACCTGCACGCCTTTGCCACCGAGACTCAGCTGACCCACGAAGAATGGCGCGACGGCATTGCCTTTTTGCACCGCGCCGCCGACATCAGCAGCCCCTCGCGCAGCGAGTTCACCCTGATGTCCGATGTGCTGGGCCTGTCTTCGCTGGTGGACCTGCTGGCCGCTCGACCTGGGGCCACCGAAGGCAGCGTGCTGGGCCCCTTCCACACCCGAGGCTCGCCTTGGATGGACAACGGCAGTAACCTGATCAAAGGCAACGTGGGCGACCCGGTGCTGATCCGCGGGCGCGTGACGGACATCCACGGTCAAGCACTGCCCGAAGCCACCCTCGACTTCTGGCAAAACGCCGACAACGGCATGTACTGGCAAATGGACGACAGCCAGCCGCAGGACAACCTGCGCTGCCAACTCAAGGTGCAAGCCGACGGCAGCTTCGAGCTGGCCAGCATCCGACCTCGCCCCTACCTCGTGCCCACCGACGGGCCAGTGGGCGAACTGCTGCGCGTGTCGCACCGCGATGCCTGGCGTCCAGCCCACTACCACGTCATCGTTGAAGCCCCCGGCTACCGCAGCCTGATCACCGAAGTGTTTGATGCGTCGGACCCGTGGCTCGACAAGGATGCCGTCTTTGGCGTGCGCGCCTCGCTGGTGTGCGACTTCAAAAGCGAGTCTGACCCAGCCACCGCCGCACGGCTGGGGCTGCCCGCGCAGTACTTCGCGATTGACCTGCCGATTCGGCTGGCCCGCGAAGACTGATCCCAAACACGTTTAGACATCTTCTTTTCACCCAACTGCACTGCACGCTCATGGCCCAAACTCTCACAGTCGACGTCCTCATCGCAGGCGGCGGCCCCTGCGGTCTCATGCTGGCCAACGAACTGGGACGGCGCAACATCCGCTGCCTGCTGGTGGATGCCAAACCCGGCACGGCCTTCAACCCGCAAGCCAACGCGACACAAGCGCGGACCATGGAGCATTTCCGGCGTCTGGGCTTTGCCCACGAAATTCGCAGCATGGGCTTGCCGCCCGATCACCCCACCGACATTGCTTACCTCACACGCTTTACAGGCACGGAGCTGGCGCGCTTGCGCCTGCCCACTGCGGCAGCGGCCCCTCAAGCGATCAAAAACATGTCGGGCTCTTGGAGCGCGGCAGAACTGCCGCACCGTGTCTCGCAAAAATACGTCGAAGTCTGCCTGCACCGGCATGCGCAGCAGCAAGCCAGCGTCGACATGCGCTACGGTTGGCAACTCAAGAGCTTCAGCGATCTGGGCACAGGCATTGAAGCGGTGGTGCAAGCGGTCGACGGCGGCGAACCGGTTGCCGTGAAAGCGGCCTACCTGATCGGTGCCGACGGAGCCCGTAGTTTTGTACGCAGCCAGCTGGGCATTGCTTGGGGAGGGGCCACCGGTTTCAAACGCAAATTCATGGGCGGCAAGATGCTGGCCGTGTACCTCAAGGCCCCCGATTTCTACGCCCGCAACCCCAACGACCGCGCATGGATGTACGTGGTGGTCAACCCTGAGCTGCGCGCTTTCATCATGTCGGTCGATGGCGTGAGCGAATTCGCCTTTCACATCCAGATGGCCGATGACGCCGCCACCGAGGCTCTGACCGAAGCCGACGCGCGGCGCTTGTTTGCGCAGGCCTTTGGCCAAAGCATTGACATCGAAATCTTGTCCATGGCCACATGGATGGCAGGTCACGCCTTGGTCGCCGAAGCATTCCAACGCGGACGCGTCTTTTTAGGTGGTGACGCCGCACACCTGTTCACTCCCACCGGAGGCTTGGGCTACAACACGGCGGTCGAGGATGCCGTCAACCTCAGCTGGAAATTGGCCAGCGTGATCAAAGGACAGGCCTCGCCCGCGTTACTCAACAGTTACCAACACGAACGCCACGCACTAGCCGTGCGCAACACCACGTACGCGCGGCAGTTTGCCGACTCGATTGGCTTGTTTGAAGCCGCCCCCGAGCTGGAAGACGACAGCCCACAAGGCACACAAGCCCGCGCGCTGGCCTCGGACTACCTCAATGGCCATGTGCGGCGCGAGTTCAACATCCCCGGCGTGACCTTTGGCGGGCGCTACGACCACAGCCCCGTCATCTGCGGCGACGGCACCACGGCCCCACCCGATGCCGCCAACACCTATATACCTTGCGCCACACCTGGTGGACGCCCGCCCCATGCTTGGCTGCCAGACGGACGCTCGTTGTTTGACACGTTCAACTTTGAGTGGACTCTACTGGTTTTAGGCGCTGAACCCCCTGCCATCCACGCTTTCGAGTTGGCGGCCAAAGCCCAAGGCATCGACCTGAAAGTGGTGCGACACACCAGCAACGACCTGCTGGCGCTGTACGAAGCCCCCTTGACCCTGATTCGGCCTGACCAAATCGTGGCTTGGCGTGGCCACGCTGACACCCATGCGCAGGCCATACTCGCCCAACTGTTGGGGGCATGAAGCTACAGTCCGAGCTCAACACATTGACACAAAAGCACGGACACACCAGCCTTCATGAACACCCGCCACGCTACCCCCGACAAAGACGCCATCGCCCTGCTTGAGCCCTTCGAGCGCCTGGGCCTCGACCGCATCACCCTCGTCAACACCGGACCACAAGCCTGTGCCGCCCACGACGCCTTGGTCGTCGCGCAAGCTTGGGGGTTTGACACCGAATCAAAACCCACGTTCCGTGTGGGCGAATCGTCGGACGGGCCGCATGTGTTGCAGCTCTCCACACGCGAACGCGCGTGGGTGTTTCAGCTGCACGAGCCCGAATGTCGCGCAGTGGCGGCAGATTTGTTGGCACGAAGCGGCATCGCCAAAGCTGGGTTTGGTTTGGGTGATGACCGCAAGCGCATCATCCACAAACTGGGCATTGAGCCCGCTGGCATCTTGGAGCTCAACACCATCTTTCGCGAGCGCGGTTACCGCAAAGACATGGGCGTCAAAGGCGCTGTCGCGGTGCTGTTCAACCAACGTTTTCAGAAATCCAAAAAAGCGGCCACCAGCAACTGGGCCAATGCGCAGTTGAGCGAATCGCAATTGATCTACGCCGCCAACGATGCGTATGCTGCGATTTGCGTATGGGACGCTTTGCAGCAAAGTACGGGCTAACCCGAAATTTGCAGTCACTCGCCGTGACGGCAACGACGCACAAGCCTCACACCTTGCGCTTGCGCTGACTCCAAATCAACACGCAACCGCACACAGAAGCCACCACCACCAAAGCCGTGAAGCCCGCGCGATAGGTACCGAACAGTGCCGACAAGGCGCCAAAAACGGGTGGGCCCACCACCACGCCAAAGAAAGTGAACACCAAGGTGCCACCGGTGGCCACGCTGGCCATGCCTTCGGGTGCACGTTTGGCCACTTCAGCCAAGTACACACCGTTCCAACCAATGGCCGATGCGCCAAAGGTGAGCAAAATAAAAATCACCCAAGACTTCGGGCTGTCGTGCGTCAAGGTGGTCGTGGCCAACGCGCCCAGCGCCATCATGGCCGCCAAAATCAAGAGCATGCGACTGGCACCTAGCCAACGATCCGCCACATAGCCCCACACAATGCGTCCCGCCATGCCGCCAAACTGCGTGACCGACAAGGCCAAGCCCGCGGCGACCAAACCGTAGGCCAAATCGTCGTGCAAAAAGGTGACGAGGTAGGTGGTGAGCGAGAGTTGCACCATCGAGAACATGAACGAACACGCCGCCATGCTGGCCAACGCACGGTGCGCCAACACCAAACGAATGGGCTGTATCCAACTGCCCCCGTGCATGGGTAAAGTGGGTTGACGATCGTGGTCAAGGTCGTTGCGCAAGGGTTGTGAGACGGCGGCGCAAATCACACACACGCTCGCCACCACCGCCATGCAAACTTGCCAAGGCAAACCCAGCAGCAGCGTGGGCACAATCGCGCCCGCCAACAAGCTCCCCAAAGGCACGCCGGTTTGTTTGAGCGAAAAGACCAACGACATTTGGTGCTTGGGCGTGGTGCGCGCGAGCAAGTGCGAACTCGCAGGCGTGATCGGTCCGTAACCCAAGCCAATGCAAAACGCCCCCACGGCGGTGGCCACCAACCAAGGCATGGCGCAGAGCATTAAGCCCAAAGCGCACAGCATCAAACCGACTTGGCTGACGCGAATGGCCCCCAAGCGTTTGACAGCGGCGCCGCCCATCAAACTCGACACCATCGCACCGGCATAGGTGATGGCCACGTACACGCCCACCAAAGCGGGCGAGACCTGCAAGTCTTTGGCGATCACCGGCGCCATGACGGGCAAGGTCAACAGAGCCATCGACACCATGGCCTGAATCACCAGCGTCAGCAGTAGCGCAAGCCAGTTGCTCAATTGGGTTTCACACCCGCTTTGGTGAGCAAGGGGACGAGGGTGTCCATCTCGTTTTTCAGATGCGCACGCAAAGCCTCAGGGCGCGCCTGATCGGTCGTGACCGCTGAAATACCCATGGCCTCTAAACGCTGTCGAACTTCCGGATCAGCGACCGACTTTTGCAAAGCAGCCGTCAGTTGCTCGAGCACAGGTTTGGGTGTGCCTTTCGGGGCATACAAACTGAACGAAATATTGATGTCCAAGCCCTGCACACCCGCTTCGACGATGGCAGGGACATCAGGCAAACCCGGTAAGCGCGACTTGCCAGCGGCTGCGTAAGCCTTGATTTTTCCAGCCTTGACCGACGGCACGGTGCCTGAAGTTTGGTCGCACAACACATCAACTTGTCCCCCCATCAAATCGGTCAGTGCTGGGCCTGTGCCTTTGTAGGGAATGTCGTTCATCTGCACGTTCAAAGCGCTTTGCATCATCAAACCGCACAGGTGAGAGGCGGACCCAACGCCCGCATGGGCCAAGCTGATCTTGGAAGCATTCGCTTTGACATAGCCCACAAACTCGTTCAAGTCTTTGGCTGGAAAGTCGTTGCGAGTGACGATCACCATGGGGCCACTGGTGGCTCGGCCAATGGGCTCAAAATCATCCACGGGGTGATACGACAAGGTCTTGAACATCGCCTGACTGGTGGCATGGCTGACGTGGATCATCAGTAAGTTGTAACCATCGGGCTTGGCGCGTGCGATTTTGGCCGAGCCGATGGTGCCTGATGCGCCTGCCGTGTTTTCCACCACGATCTGTTGGCCCAGTTGCTTTTGCATGGCCCCCGCAAACACGCGGGTGATGGTGTCGCCCGGGCCTCCGGGCGCATACGGCATCATCATGGTGATGGGTCGGTTAGGAAAATCTTGACCCACAGCCTGCAGGCTAAAAAATGCGGCTGCAAAAGGCAAAGCAAGCGCGAGCCATGAGCGACGAAGGGAAGTGTTCATGAAAGTCTCCTTAATTTTTAAAAACTCAGCAACTATCAAGCAAGCAAACGTTGACGAATGTCCACAGGGTCCAGCACTTCAAGCGGCAGTACGCCGCCGTTGGGAATGCCGACCTGTGTGGCGTTCAAGAGCATGGACACCATGACGTAAGTGCCAGACAACACGGTCAAGTCAATCACAGCCTGCTCACCCATGTGGTCCACAGCCTCTTGCCAAAGCGCATCTGGCACACGGTGGTTGAGGGACAGTTGCACACAGTAGTCGTACACCAGTCGCTCATCGGCTTGCATGGTGGTCGGGCGGCGACATTGCTGCAAATCGCGCATCACCGCGTCTGACAAACCAGCTTTTCGGCCGATGATTTCATGCGCCCACCACTCGTACTGAGCATTGGAAATGCGCGCTTGAATCAGAATCGCAAACTCGTTCAAACGTTTGTTGACCGATGTTTTGAAGCGCAGGTAATCTAAAAAATCAAAGCAACGCCGGGCCATGTCGGGGCTGCGCAGCAAGGCGTTGTAGGGGCCGCCCAACGCGGCACTAGAGACCTTCAAGATGTCGTCAGCCAGCGGCCGCACGGCATCGGGCAACTCTGCGTAGGTGATCTGGGATAAGCGTTCGGTCATGGGTTTTCCAACGTTTAAAAATAGAAGCATCAACTCGGCGGATTGTGCAACCCCGTTCTGCGTGGCGCGACTTGGCTGTGTCGCCAAGGCTTCATGAAAGCTCAACGCTCATACGCGCAGCGAAACCCGATGTACACCGCATCAAAGTCTGCGGGTTTGAATGCTTGCACATCGGCCTTCATGTTGAATGCGCCGTACCACCAAGAGCCGCCTACTGTGCGCCGCTCGCGGCCAAGGATCTGCATCGCTGGTGTTGGCCCCCTGTGGGGTGTGGCCGGTGGTCCACGGGTAGGTACGGCCTTTGACCCATGGGTTGGGGGGCGCATCGCGCATTTCGGTAAAACCTGCCTTTTGCCACTCAGCGCCTGTGGGCAAGCGCCCGCCAAGTCCAGCCGGGTCGCCGCTCCCACCCTGCCCCGTATTCGAAACCACCGCCCTCTTTTTCAGCACGGGTGACGCTGCCCGTCGCACGCACATAGCGCTCGAACTGCCCGATGGTGACTTCGGTGCGATCGAGGGCGAAGCCAGGCAAAGCGACGCGATCACTCGCTTGGGCATGGGCGGCGGCCACGAAAAAGCTGGCAATGATTTGGCGCATCAACACCTTGCGCTAACTAAGTGAGAGTTTGCAGTTCGGCATGCGCACCTTCGGGCAACGGGTAGCCATCGACATTCAGTGACATGCAGACCAAGGTGTAGTAGCTCATGGTGGCCATCAAATCCACCACACCACGCTCACCAAAATGACTGACGGCTTCGGCATACGTGGCATCGCTCACCTGCTTGTGGCGCAGTAATTCGCTGCAAAAACGATGCACCACGCGCACCTCGGGCAGCAGGTCTTCAGGCGCTGATTGACCGGTGGCAATGGCTTGTATCAAGGCCGTCGACAAGCCCGCCTCTTCGGCGATGCGACGGTGCGCCCACCACACAAACTGCGCCGTCCAGTCGCGCGCCACCATCAAAATGGCCAGCTCATTCAAGGCCAAAGGCAGCGACGAGTTGAAGCGCGTTTGCGCACCAAACTGCTGCGCCAATTGGCCCACTTCAGGACTGCGCAACAGCACGTTGTATGGGCCTTGCATGGAGCCACGTTTGCCATCCAAAACGGCACGCGTCATCGCTTGCTGCTCAGCGGTCATGGCCTGCCATGTCAGGGGCTGGAAGCGGTTGCCCCGCATCTCAAAGTCGGGCTGTGGCTGCATGTTCATAGGCATCAAACGGGCTTGTCGCCTTTGAGCGTGATGCGGTGCAAGACACGACGGAAGCCGTGGTAGTCGTTGATGGGGTTGTGCTGCGCACAGCGGTTGTCCCAAAACGTCAAGGTGTCGGGCTCCCAAGCCCAGCGGCAGGTGAACTCAGGCTTGACTTGGTGCTGGAACAAAAAGTTCAACAAGGGCGTACTTTCTTGCTCCGTCAAACCCTCAATGCCCGCGGTGTGCGCGATGTTCACGTACAAGGCTTTGCGACCTGTTTCGGGGTGGGTGCGCACCACCGGATGCTTGCTGCTGAAGTCTTTCGGGGTCGAGGATTTGCCGTCGGTTTTGAGGCGGTCTTCGCGCGTTTTCGACACGTCGGCTTTGGCCGAGGTGCTGATGCCCTGCAGCCCTTCAAGCAGGCGCTGCATGGTGTCCGACAAGGCTTCATAAGCGGCGTACTGGCTGGCAAACAAGGTGTCGCCGCCGTAAGGAGGAATCTCTTTGGCCAGCAACATCGAGCCCATGGGCGGCAGGTCGAGGTAGGTGGTGTCGGAGTGCCACACGCCACCGAAGTTCACGGTTTCATGCTCTAGCTTCTTGACCTCGATGATCTGCGGGAAGCCATCCAAGCCTTTGACGAAGGGGTACTCCACAGGCTCGCCCATGGCGTTGGCAAAGTCCATGAACTGCGGAGAACTCAGGAGCTGGTTGCGAAGAAAAATCACCTCGTGCTTCAGAAAAACTTCACGAATTTCTGCCGCCAAATCTGGCGAGATGGATTGGGTCAAATCGACGCCTGAAATTTCTGCACCCAGTGCCCCAGCGATGCGTTTGATCTTCATTGAAATAAATCCTTGTCTGTTCGAATCAATCGGCGGTCGCGCCTGAACTCTTGACCACGGCCGCCCACGTTTTGATGTCGGCGTGCAGCATGGCCTGAAAGTCTTGTGGGCTGGACTCAAAAGGCTCAGCCCCTAACGCGGTGAATTTATCGAGCAGCTCTTTGTCTTCCATGACTTTCTTCACATCCGCATTGATCTGCTTGACCACGGCAGCAGGTGTGCCCTTGGAGGCAAACAAGCCAAACCAAGGGTTGATCACAAAACTCGGAAAGCCCGACTCAGCAATGGTGGGAATGTCTTTGAACGCCGCTGCACGCTTAGAGCCCGTCACCGCCAAGCCTTTGACCGTGCCGCTGCGAATGTGCTGCGCCACCGAAGGCAAGCTGGTGAACACCACTTGGATCTGGCCTGAAATCAAATCGGTCAACGCAGGCGCGGCCCCTTTGTAGGGCACATGCTGCATCTTGGCGCCGCTGGCCGTGTTGAACATTTCGCCCAACAAATGGTTGACCGAGCCATTGCCGGCAGAGCCAAAGGCAATCGGCTTGCCGGCCGAGTAGCTCACCAGCCCTTTGAGGTTGGTCACTGGCACAGCCGCGTTGACCACCGCGATAAAAGGCACGTTGGCCAACGTGGCCACGGCCACAAAATCGGCTTCTGGGTCAAACGGCAGCTTGCTGTAAATGCTAGGGTTGATGGCGTGCGAGCCCACATAAGACATCAACAGCGTGTAGCCATCGCCCAGTGCTTTGGCCACCACATCCATGCCGATGTTGCCGCCTGCTCCTGCGCGGTTTTCCACCACCACAGGTTGGCCCCATTTTTCAGACAACTTTTGCCCCACCATGCGGGCCAGTGCATCGGACGCGCCGCCGGGTGTTTGCGGCACGACGATGCGGACGGGTTTGCTCGGAAAAGTTGATGGCGCCGTTTGCGCCAGCGCAGACTGAGCGCCCAACACTGCCAAAGCTAAACCCAACACACACTGCACACGCAGGCGTTTCTCAAGGCGAAAACTAAAAGTCATGGTGCGTCTCTCTATGTTTAAAAAGTCCATAAATTCTGGCACGCCATAGGCGTCACCCCAGTCTTTCACATGACAGCCAAACGGCACATTCAAGGCCAAGATAATGCCCACATGCACTTGCACCGCCACCCACTTCTGAAAGCGCTTTTCTCAAAAGCACCCGCGCTGGGGCCTTTCAGTTTTTGGTTGTCATTGCCGCAGCTCATCACTTGGGGCAGCGTGTTTTACACCTTCTCGTTGCTCATGACGCCGCTGGAAGCTGAGCTGGGCATGAGCCGCGCCGAGTCGTCCTTGGCCTTCAGTTTGGCGTTGCTGGCCGAGGGTCTGATGGCTTACCAAGTGGGGCGTTGGATCGATGCGGGCCACGAGCGGGCGGTGATGACCTTGGGCTCAGTGTGGGTGGGGCTGGGCTTGTTGGGCCACAGCTGGGTGCAGTCGGTCGGTGGTTTTTATGCCGCGTGGATCTGGCTAGGTTTGGGGCTGGCGGCCACCTTGTACAGCCCCGCCTTTGCGGTGGTGACACGGCGCTTTCCGCAAGACTTTCGCCGCGCCATCATCACCCTGACTTTTTTAGGTGGGCTGGCCAGCACCGTGTTTATTCCGCTCACCAGCTGGTGGATTGACCTGTGGGGTTGGCGTCAAGCCATGTGGGCGTTGGCGGCTTTGCAGCTGCTGGTGTGCGCACCTTTGCATGCGCGGCTGTTGCGCGGCGCAACGCCCAAGCGAGTGCCTAACGAACACGCAGACCACGCCCACACGCGGCCCGTGTCGGTGCGGGCGCATCTGCGGCAATCGCCGTTTTGGTTGCTGGCCGTTTTCATGCTGTTGATGATGGGCGTCACCTCGGCCCTGCCTGCGCACATGATTGCGCTGCTGCAAGAAGCGGGCTTGTCCTCCGCTTGGGTGATTGCCATTCCGGCGGCCATCGGCGTGATTCAAGTGGTGGGCCGCGTGCTGCTGTGGGTGTTTGAGCGCCACTGGGACGTGCACACCGCCAACCGCTGGATACCAGCCCTCATTCCGATGGGCTTGTTGGCCCTGCTGATCGGCGGCCTCAACCCCAGCGCGGCGTTGGTGTTTGTGGTGCTCTTCGGTCTGGGCAATGGCATGAACACCATCGTCAAAGGCACGGCCATGGCCCAATACGTGAGCCGCGCCCATGTGGGGCAACTCAACGGTTTGCTCGGCCTGCCCATCGCCCTCGCCCGCGCTGCTGCACCGCTGGCCATGGGCTTGCTGTGGTCGCCGCAACAGGGCTACGCGCTGGCCTTGCAATGGCTTTTTGCACTGGGCGTGCTCAGCACAGCCGCGTTGTGGTTGGCCCAGCGCAGGGCCTTGCGTTAGCCCGCACACCGCGCAGGGTGCGCCACTTAAAATTGACCCTTGGTTCCAAGCTCGGTGTTCGAGCCCGGCCTCAACTCAAAACCCACCATGTCAGCACCCACGGCCCACAGCGCCACCACACACTCTGAACACGCCAGCTCGGTGCTGGAGTTTGCCAACGCCTTGTGGCGCGTGCGCCGACCCAAGCCCTTTGTGTTGGTCATTGAAGGTGAAGTCGGTCATGAAGGCTCCGAGCCCAGCGACTACCTGCACGACAAACTGCTGTTGCCCGAATGGCGCGAAGCCTTCTACAAGCTAGTCGACGCCACCGGCTTGGTCGTCTGCCTGAATTCGCACACCCAACACCCCACCTACCGCGACGTGCGCGGGCGCTCTAGCAAAGGGCGGCTGAGCCAGGGCGAGTACTACCACCACGACGGCTGCACAGGCCCCGTCAAGCCGCGCTTTGTAGAAATTCGCTGCCCCATCCAGCCGCAAACACGCGGCGTAGCCACCGCTGTAGCGCCCCATCACGATGTGGTCAAAGCCATGGTGCAAATGCTGCCTGCAGAGCTGGCCGCCACATCTGCGCTGGCCACACAAGACATGAGCCCCGAAGCCTTGAGCCAAATGGGCTACGCCGCGCTAGACCACCTGCAAGGCCTCATCACGCGCACCGTGCGCAAGAAGCTCAACGCCGAAGGCGCACGCAGCTACTTCCGCCAAGTCGATGCTGCCGCCAACGCCTACTTTGAACCTTGGGCCTTGGGCGAAAGCCGCTTCATCGCCAACGCCAACAGCCGGCTAACCATGCAACACCGCCGCGCCTACCAAGCCCCACACACCGGCGGCGTGGCCAATGGTCACTTGGTCAAGCGCTGGACGAATGAAGAACTGCTGCTGCCCGGCCAAGTGGTGGACCAAGCTTTGATTGCCGCGCTGTGCAGCGAAGAAGGTGATGAGGTGGATGGGGAGCGGGCTGATGGGTGTTACCTCGGGGTGCATTGAGTGCGGTGAATACGCAACCTAATCACCGCATCGAATGCGGTGATTAGCAAACTCAGACCTGCCCACCCACGCCTTTGAATTTCTCAACAAAGGCAGCGATTTTCTGAAATACGCTTTGCTTTTTAGTGAGATATTGCGGATTAAGTGGGCTCATCTTGGGCAAGATTGCATTGAGCTCCGTGCCATTGTCACTGGCGTACTCACGCTTTAAAGAGTTAGTGATGTAACGCTTGGCCGCTTCTGCATTCAGGCTCTCAGAGCTAATCAGCTCTTGTGCTTCGCGTTGTTGCTCTGCTTGCGCAAAAGCAAAGAAAGCTTCAATCACGCCAGCCTTGTCGCCCATCTTGTCTAAGTCCGACTGGTTGATGAAGTCAACCAGCAAGCTTTCTTTGGCTCGATTACCTAAGCTAGATCGAATCAAACGGCGAACGTCTTCAACCAGCGCCACTTTGTCTTTGACCTTTTTGTTGTTGTCAAAGATCAACCCCAAAATGAAATCGAGGTTGATCTCTTGCGACTTCAGCAGGTCCACCTCAAACACCACATCGTCCCAATCGACGCTGGACTGCTCGGGTTGCTTGCCTTCTCGCTCGCGGCGTAGCCAATCGCGAATATCGTTGTAGGCCGAACGGTAATCCTGAAGCGCCCGCTCGCTAGGGATGTTCACGCCCTGCATGGCAGTCAGCTCGTTGTCTGTCAAACCATGCTGCGCCTTGAAAGTCTCCACCGCTGTTGCATCACGCACGTCCAAGCTTTGCGCGGCGCGCAGGCTGGCAAATTCATCAAAGTTTTGCAGCACATTTTCAATGCGCAAATACTCGCCAAACAGTTTGGCAAAGGCTTTTTTGTCGGCTTCTTTTTCGATGACTGCTGGGTCTGGAAAGCGCTGCTCCAACTCACCCACTACCTCAACGAAGCCGCGTCGCGCCTCACCCGTCACAACGTCGGTGAAGCCTTCCATGTATTCCTTGTAGCTCTTCTCCAGCACCACGTTTTTGGTGTTCTTGTCACCAAACAGAGTGATCGCGTCTACCGTGGCTTTTTCCAAATCTCGGAAAGTCACGATGTTGCCAAAGGTCTTGGTGGCATCAAAAATCCGGTTGGTGCGTGAATAGGCCTGAATCAGGCCGTGATAGCGAAGGTTTTTGTCCACGAACAAGGTGTTGAGCCTTGGCGCATCAAAACCGGTCAGAAACATACCCACCACGATCAGCAAGTCAATTTCACCCGACTTCACCTGCTTGGCCAGGTCTCGGTAATAGTTTTGAAACCCATTACTGTCCACACTGAAGCTGGTCTTAAAGAGCGCGTTGTAATCAGCAATCGCGGCTGTTAAAAACTCTTTGGCGCTGCTGTTCAGGGCCGACACATCCAGGCTCTCGTCTTGAATATCGCCAATGGCTTCTTGCTCTTCATTCGCGGCGAACGAAAAAATGGTGGCTACGCGCAAAGGCTTGTCGCTATCCTTTTGCAGGTCTTTGAGCGTCTCGTAATACAGCTTGGCCGCGTCCACACTGCTCACGGCAAACATGGCGTTAAAGCCCTTGCTGCCCGTTTGCAAGCGATGGGTTTTGCGGCGGAAGTTGTTCAGGATGTACTGCGAAATTTCCTCAATCCGCTTGGGGTGCAGCAAAGCCTGTTTGTTCTCGGCTGCGCTCAGCTTCTTCTCATCCTGCTCCGTTTCAATGGCTTTGAACTGTGGGCGCACGTCGTTGTAGTCCACCTTGAACTTGAGCACCTTCTCATCGCGAATGGCATCGGTAATCACATAGGAATGCAACTCTCGTCCAAACACACTGGCCGTGGTCTCTGCGCCCAAAGCGTTTTGAGGAAAGATCGGCGTACCCGTAAAACCAAACTGATAAAACTTCTTGAACTTTTTCTTCAGGTTCTTCTGCGCTTCGCCAAACTGGCTGCGGTGGCACTCGTCAAAAATAAACACCACCTGCTTGCCGTAAATAGCTAGATCGGCCTCGGTACGCATCAAGTGATTGAGCTTTTGGATGGTGGTGACGATGATCTTGTTATCGTCCTTTTCCAAGTTGCGCTTGAGGCCCGTCGTACTCTCAGAGCCGTTCACGCTGTCGGGTGAAAAGCGCTGGTACTCCTTCATAGTCTGGTAGTCCAAGTCCTTGCGGTCCACCACAAAAAACACCTTGTCCACAAAGTCCAGCTCGGTGGCCAAACGCGCTGCCTTGAAGCTGGTCAGCGTCTTGCCCGATCCGGTGGTGTGCCAAATAAAGCCGCCGCTTTCTGTGGTGCTCCAATTTTTAGCCTGATAGCTGCCACCAATCTTCCACAAAATGCGCTCGGTAGCGGCAATCTGGTAAGGGCGCATGACCAGCAAGGTATCACTCGCATCAAACACCGAATAGTGCAGCAACACCTTCAGCAAAGTCTGCTTCTGAAAAAAGGTAGCCGTGAAATCCTTCAGGTCCTTAATCAAACTGTTGTCCGCCTTCGCCCAGTTCATGGTGAAGTCGTAGCTGTTTTTGTTGCGCTGCGTTGTGTTGGCAAAGTAGCGGCTGTCTGTGCCGTTGGAAATCACAAACAACTGCAAATACTTGAACAGTGGAGGGTGTCCCGAATTTTGTGTAAACGGAGCGAGTGTTAATTCGTCGGCATCCTTCCCTCAAACTGGATCGTAAATCGGTTCAGCACAGGCTTCCAGTTTTGCACCGGCATCGTCCACTTCTTGGCGATGTTGTTCAGCGCCAAATAAAACAGTTTCAACAACGCCTCGTCACTTGGGAACGCTCCACGGTTTTTCGTGATCTTGCGCAAACTCATGTTCACCGATTCGATGGCGTTGGTCGTGTAGATGATGCGCCTGACCTCCGGCGGGTAATCGAAGAACGGGGTGATGCGCTCCCAGTTTCTGCGCCACGATTGCACGATC
>NZ_PTQX01000006.1:0-276563 GCF_002943475.1 Limnohabitans sp. TS-CS-82
GGCGCTGAACAACATCGCCAAGAAGTGGACGATGCCGGTGCAAAACTGGAAGCCTGTGCTGAACCGATTTACGATCCAGTTTGAGGGAAGGATGCCGACGAATTAACACTCGCTCCGTTTACACAAAATTCGGGACACCCTCATCGGCTTTGGACCAAGCGGCTGTTTTCTCGGTGCGTGAGAAGTCTTTCAAATCTTGAATGATGGTCTTGACGCGTTGAATGCCCTCCCGGGTTTCCGACAGCAAGAAGGCCACATCGCTTTGGATGAACTCAAAATTGATGTCTTCTTTGATCGCGTTGACTTGTTCCAGCGTTAATGCCCCTTGGCCTGGCTGGCAATGCTGCTCATAGGCATCAATGATTTTTTGATACGCCTCAAAGTAGCTCACCAGCGACGCAATGTTGGACGACACATACCCAATCGGGTTGTTGATTTCATGCGCAACGCCCGCAGATAACTGCCCCAAGGCCGCCAGCTTTTCTGACTGGTACAGCATGTCTGAGGTGTCTTTGAGTTGGTCCGTGACGCTCAACTCGCGGCGTATGGCTGAGAAATAAGCGCGCCACAAAAACACACCCATCGCCACCAAGCCCAACAAGATCGAGATCGATGACAACACCAATGCATTGCGTTTGATGACATCGAGCTCCCCGCCATCGACGGAGCCCATCATGTCGAGGCGAATCCAAGCTAAATCGACACCCACATTCACCTTTTCCCAGCACACCAAAATGTCGCCCTCAACCTTGCTCAAGTGATTCACATCGACGGGATTGGGAACTGGCAGTACGGCGTCGTGAAAGATCTCGACAGGTTCGTTACCCGGCGTTCTTGCGAGGTGCGTGAGCACTTTGCCTTGCTTGTCCACGACCTGAATGGACAGCACCTCGTCGTTGTACATGGTTTGCATCATGCGCGACTCGATGGTGGAGAAGTCCTTCTCCACCAGCGGGTCCACCACGGCCACGATCAAGCCGTGCGTGAGGTTTTGCGCGCGTTTGAGCTTGCTCTCCAGCAGCAGTGCTTTGGATTGTTTGTAGGCAAACAATCCGCTGCCCATTTGCACCAGCACCAACACGCCAATTATCAAGATGACCGGTCTGAGCCGCTTCCACTTGAGCAATGCTTTGAATTCGATCATCGGGCGACGCGGCTTTTCCTTAGGCGTTTTTAAATGCAGCAGGGCGCTTGTTGACAAACGCATCCATGCCTTCTTTTTGATCGGCGGTGGCGAACAAGGCGTGGAACAGGCGGCGCTCAAACATCACGCCGTCGGCCAAACCGCTTTCAAACGCACGGTTGACCGACTCTTTGGCCGCCATCGTGGCAATTTGTGAGTAGCCACAAATCATCAGCGCAGCGCCCAAGGTTTCTTCCATCAATTTGTCCAGCGGCACGATGCGGCTGACCAAACCTGCTTTTTCAGCTTCATTGGCATCCATCATGCGACCGGTCAACGCCAAGTCCATGGCCTTGGCTTTGCCCACCGCGCGTGGCAAGCGCTGCGTGCCACCTGCGCCTGGGATGATGCCCAGTTTGATTTCGGGTTGACCAAACTTGGCGTTGTCGGCCGCGATGATGAAGTCGCACATCATGGCCAGCTCGCAGCCGCCACCCAAAGCGAAGCCGCTGACTGCCGCAATCACGGGCTTGCGAATGCTGCGGATGGTTTCCCAGTCGCGGGTGATGTAGTCGTTTTTGTACACGTCGCCAAAGCTGTACGTCGCCATCGCGCCAATGTCAGCGCCTGCCGCAAACGCTTTTTCGCTGCCTGTGATGATCATGCAGCCGATGCTTTCATCTGCGTCAAACGCTTTGAGGGCTTGGCCCAACTCCACCATCAAGGGGCCGTTCAGCGCATTGAGCTGTTTGGGGCGGTTCAAGGTGATGACGCCCACTTTGTCGGCTTCGGTGTGAACGGTGATGAATTCGTAGGCCATGGGGGCAGCTCCAAAAGTTTTGTAAGAAGGTTTTGGCTCTAACTATAGCCAAGCTTGCGTGGCCTTCAGGCGGAGCGATCCAAGGGTAAACATTAACCAACCGATCGGTCGGTTAATGCTAAATTTCTCGCCAGGAGATCACCCATGACCGCATCTAACCTCACTGCCAACGACGGTGCCACCGTCTTGTACGAAGCGCGCGGCAGCGTTGCTTTGCTCACGCTGAATCGCCCACTAGCCCTCAACAGTTTCACCCGTCAAATGCACCACGACCTGTGGGCCGCGCTAGACCGTGCCGAGGCCGATGCGGCCATTCGCGCCGTAGTCATCACGGGGGCAGGGCGGGGCTTTTGTGCGGGGGCCGACTTGTCGGAGTTTGACTTTGCGCCTGGCCCCGATTTGATCGCGCGTGCCAACCCGGGCCCCGTGATTGATCAAGCCTTCAACCCTACGGCGCGCAAGTTGCAAGGTTTGCGCATGCCCACGGTGGCCGCCATCAATGGCGTGGCAGCGGGGGCAGGGGCTTCGTTGGCCATGTGTTGTGACATCGCCATTGCGGCGCCGACGGCCAGCTTCATCCAAGCTTTTAGCAAGATTGGTTTGATTCCCGATGCGGGCGGCAGTTGGCTGTTGGTGGAGCGTTTGGGCATGGCGCGCGCCATGGCCTTGGCCATGACCGGCGACAAACTGCCCGCCGCGCAGGCCAAAGAATGGGGCCTCATTTGGGAGGTCGCCGACGACAGCGTGGCCGCCGCTTTGGCTTATGCCCAGAAGTTGGCCGTCATGCCCACCAAGGCCTTGGTTGAAACGCGTCACCTCTTGCGCGACGCGGGCACGCGCAGCTTCACTCAGCACTTAGACGCTGAGCGCGACGCGCAATCGTCGCTCGGTTGCACCCACGACTACATCGAGGGCGTGACCGCGTTCTTGGAAAAACGTCCTGCTGTTTTCAAAGGCGAATGATGCGCACCGAATTGCAAAACGACCCGCAAGCCATCGCGCTGGCGCAACAGGTGGCCCAATCCATGTTCGCGGTGGACACCGCCACCAAAGACACCATGGGCATCGAAATTTTGGTGTGTGAGCCTGGGCGCGCCGTGCTGCGCATGCCTGTGCAGCCGCTGCATTTGAACGGCCATCAAATCTGCCACGGGGGCTTCATCTTCACCTTGGCCGATTCGACCTTTGCGTTTGCTTGCAACAGCTACAACAAAGCCGCCGTTGCAGCGGGTTGCAGCATTGAGTTTTTAAAACCCGCCAAGTTAGGCGACGTGTTGACTTGCGAAGGCGTGGAGCAAACGCTGTCAGGTCGCCACGGTATTTACGACATGCGCGTGACCAACCAACACGGCGACACCATCGCCCTGTTTCGCGGCAAAAGCGCCCAAATTCAAGGCACGGTGATCCCCGCATGAAACCCGCATTCACCTCTCAGCAGTTTCCGTTAGAGCCTATCGAGAAGGCCAGCATCGACGAGTTGCGCGCCCTGCAACTCAAGCGCCTCAAAGCCACGCTGCAACAGGCCTACGCCAATTCGCCCGTGTACCGCGCCAAGTTTGATGCGGCGGGTGTGCACCCCGACGATTGCAAATCCTTGGCCGACTTGGCCAAGTTCCCGTTCACCACCAAAGCCGATTTGCGCGACAGCTACCCGTTTGGCATGTTGGCCAAACCGCGTGAACAGTGCGTGCGCATTCACGCGTCGAGCGGCACCACGGGCAAACCGACGGTGGTGGCCTACACCCAAAACGACATCGACACCTGGGCCAATGTGGTGGCGCGCAGCATCCGTGCGGCAGGGGCTCGCCCCGGCGACATGGTGCATGTCAGCTATGGCTACGGCTTGTTCACCGGTGGCTTGGGCGCGCATTACGGCGCCGAGCGATTGGGCCTCACGGTCATTCCCTTTGGCGGCGGTCAGACCGAACGCCAAGTGCAGTTGATTCAAGATTTCAAGCCCGACCTGATCATGGTCACGCCCAGTTACATGCTCGCCATTGCAGATGAGTTTGAGCGCTTGGGGCTATCCGCTGCGGAGTCGAGTTTGCGCCTCGGTATCTTTGGTGCAGAGCCTTGGACCAACGACATGCGCCGCGCCATCGAGCAGCGCTGCGGCATTGATGCCGTGGATATTTACGGCTTGTCCGAAGTCATGGGCCCAGGGGTGGCCAGCGAATGCGTGGAGACCAAAGACGGCCCCACCATTTGGGAAGACCACTTCTATCCCGAGATCATCAACCCCGAAACGGGCGAGCCTGTGGCCGACGGCGAAATGGGCGAGTTGGTGTTCACCAGCTTGACCAAAGAAGCCTTGCCCATCATCCGTTACCGCACCCGTGATCTGACGCGCTTGTTGCCCGGCACGGCGCGCACCATGCGTCGCATGGAAAAAATCACCGGTCGCAGCGACGACATGATGATCGTGCGCGGCGTGAACGTGTTCCCCTCACAAATTGAGGAGTACATCTTGAAGCGCCCTGAGCTGGCCCCGCACTACCAATGCGTGCTGACCCGCGAAGGCCCGATGGACAACTTGACCGTGGTGGTCGAAACCCGACCTGGCATCGACCCCGATGCTTCAGCAGCTCGCGCTGCCGCTCAGGCATTGCAGCACGATGTGAAGATGTTTGTCGGCACCAGCATCAGCGTGACGCTCAAAGCCGAGGGCGGCGTGGAGCGCAGCCAAGGCAAAGCCAAGCGCGTGGTGGATTTGCGAAGCTTGAAGTAAGCCGCTGGGGTTGGCGTGGCAGCGGCACGTGCGGCATGTGCGGCACGCACGCTGCCGTGGGTTTAAGCGGCCAACCAAGCTGCCACTTTGTGGCTGTCTTGAATGGCCAATCGCCAAGTGCTGTGCGCTTTGGCCTTGGGCAAGCTCAGCGGTAGGCGCAGCAGTTGGTGGTCGCGGCTGACCAAGGCGGTCAGCTGCGTGGCGCGGCCTGCGTACAGCAGCACATCGTCCAGCTTCTTGATGCGCCATGCTGTGTGGGGTGCTGACTTGGTGGTGGGCGCGGTCACTTCCAATCCCAACCATTCGTCCCCCGGTGCAAAGCCCGCACGCTGTGCCGCACCGTCTGCCAACACTTGTTTGATCTGCACGCTGTGGTCTTCGCTCACGCGCAGGCCCAAGCGTTGGGCGAGGGGGGCTGGGTCTTGATGGATGGCTACGCCGTGCGCTGTGAGCAGTTTTTCCAAAGGCAACTCGCGTGTGCCATGCACCCACGCTTTGAACTCAGGTGCCCATGAGCGACCGGTGAGGTCGTGCAACACGGCCAGCACATCAGCTTCTTGCATGGGACCGCTGCGTTTGCCGGTGCAGCAGCGTTGCCATAAGGCGCGCATCACGTCGTCCAGCGAGACGCTGTGGTTTTTCACGCCGTGCTGGCGCAGGGTGAGGTCGAGGCACAGGGCCACCAAGGCGCCCTTGGTGTAGTAACTCACCGTCAAATTGGGCGTGTTGGCGTCGTTGCGGTAGTACTTGGTCCAGGCTTCAAAGCTCGATTGCGCGACGGTGTGCACCTTGCGACCCGGCGTTTGCAGCACTTGGTTGACGGTCTTGTTAAGCAGGCGCAGGTAGACAGCATCGTCGATCAGATGTGCGCGGCGCAGCAAGAGGTCGTCGTAGTAGCTGGTGAAACCTTCAAAGAACCAGAGCAACTCGGTGGTGTTTTCGCGGCTGTAGTCGTATTGCGCAAATTCAAACGGACGCAAGCGCTTGACGTTCCAGGTGTGAAAGTACTCGTGGCTGATCAGCCCCAGCAAGATGGTGTAGCCGTCGCTCAGCGCTGGGCTGGTTTTGCTGTGGGCGTTCGCTTGCGTTTTGGCTGGGGCGGCTGGTGTTTCTTCCAAGCGCGGCAAGTCAGCGCGTTGGCAAATCAAGGCGGTGGAGTTGCGGTGTTCTAGGCCGCCGTAGCCATCGGCCACGGCATTGAGCATGAACACATAGTTCTTGTGCGGTGTCTGGCCGCGCTTTTTGCCGTGCCAAAACGCGATGGCTTGCTCGCAAATGCGTTGCGTGTCGCGCAGCAAGCGTTCGCCGTCAAAGGCCGGTGTGGCGCCTGCCACCACGAAGCGGTGTTCAATGCCGCCTGCCTTGAAGGTGCCCGACCAGAAGGTGCCCATTTCGACAGGACAGTCGACCAGTTCGTCGTAGTCGGCGGCCACGTAGGTGCCAAACCCTTGGCGGTCGATTTTGAGGGGCGTCAGGCCGGTGGCGACTTGCCAGTGGCTTTGCGGTGCGATCAGTTCGAGTTGATGGGGCTGCTCGGTTTGACCGGCCACTTGCAAACACACGCTGGTGCCGTTGAAAAAGCCGCGTTGCGCATCCAGCCAAGCGGTGCGGACCGAGTCGTCATGGGCGTGCACTTGGTAGTGCAGCGTGACGGGCGCGTCTGCTTGGCAGTCCACCTCCCAGGTGCATTTGTCGAGTTGCTGCACGGCCACAGCGCGTGTGCCTTGGCGAGCGGTGATGCCCACGATTTGTTTGGAGAACTCGCGCACCATGTAGCTGCCCGCAATCCACACCGGCAGCGACACGCGCTGCTGGGCCGCAGGTTGGGCCACGGTCAGGGTCACACCATACAGATGGGCGTGTAGGTCAGCTGCTTCGACGCGGTAGTGGAGGTTGGCCGCTTCAGCGCGGGTTTGTGGGTTGGCCGCTTTCGCGCGGTCGTGGAGGGCCGCCATGTCAGGTCGCTGCCGCGCCGATGAGGCAAGACAGCACAGACACCACGGTCAGGCGAAAGCGCAGCGTCATCCATTCGCGCAGGCCCGCTTCGGGCCATGTTTTGCGGTCCACCAAGTAGCAAGCGACCAGCAGCAAGGCCAGCACGGGCAAGCCTGCAAAGGCCGGCATGATGACTGCCACCCACGCTACCAGCGAGGGCGTGACGCCCCACATCATGTGCAGCTTGCGTTGCGGTGCGTTGTGGCGCAAACCAATGCCCCAATGGATGCCGCCCAAAAAGGCAGCGATGGTGGCCGCATAGGCGCTGAGTGCGATGGCCACAAAAGGGTGCGCTTCAGGGGTGACGATGTGCAGCAGCAAGGCCAGTGTGACAAAGGGGAGCAAGCCCGCGTAGCCCAAGCGTTGGATCAAAAGACCGGCGTTGGAGTCTGGGGTGATGGGGGAGTGGACCATGCTGGGTGTCTCGCTTATTTGCTGGCGTCTGCCAAAAGTTTTTCGATTTGCGGCGTGCTGATGGCGCCTGGCACGCGGGTACCGTCTTGCGCAATCAGCGTGGGGGTGCCGGTGATTTTGTGTTTGCGCCCGAACTCGGTGTTGCGTTCAATGGCGGCGGTGTTGCAGGCGGCTGCGTTGGCGGGGGCTTGGTCGCGCGTCATCATGTCGCTCCACGCGGTGGCAGGGTCTTTGGCGCACCACACAGCTTTGGATTTGTCGACCGAGCTTTGGCCCAGCACGGGGTAGAGGAACAGGTAAATCGTGACGTTGTCGACTTTGGCCAAGTCGCGTTCAAAGCGTTTGCAGTAGCCGCAATTGGGGTCTTCGAAAATGGCGAGTTTGCGTTTGCCGTTGCCGCGCACCATGGTGATGGCGTCTTTGATGGGCAGTGTGTTGAAGTCGACAGCGCCTAATTTGGCTTCGCGTTCTTCGGTCAGATTGCGGCGATTTTTGGTGTCGATCAGGCTGCCTTGGATGAGGAAGTTGCCTTCGGCATCGGTGTAATAAATTTCGTTGGTGCTCAAGCGAATTTCATACAAACCCGGCATCGGTGAGCGCGTGACTTCTTCGATTTTGGGAATTTGCGGGATGCGTTCGCTGATGTTTTTGCGAATGGTGGCCTCTTGGCCCTGCGCCCAAACTGAGCCCGTCACACTCAGGGCGAGTAAAGCAGTGGCGAGCCATTGGCGAATTGAAAAGGACATGGTGGTTTGTTTCGTGAAAAGGGAAGTCAGAGATAAAGACGTGCGGCTTGGTCGCTTCAAAAGGCGTTCACCTGTTTTTAACCCATGGCCTGTTGCATGGCCCACGCTTTGATGGGCGCCAAGCTGTTGAAGCCGCTCATGCCCCAGTTGCGCAGGGCTTGCACGCCGGTATTGGGATGTGCGAACAGGCGTTGCAAACCATCGCAGGCGACCCAAGTGGGCAGCAGGCCCGCTTTACGGGCGCGCTCGTAGCGGCGTAAAAAGTAGCGGTCACCCGCGTTGCGCCAGTAGTCTTTGCCGTCGCGGGTTTTTAAAACCTCTGCCAGTTCGGCCACATCGGCCAAACCGAGGTTCAGCCCCAAACCGGCCAGCGGGTGAATGTTGTGTGCCGCATCGCCCGCCAAGGCCCACGCGCTGCCGTCTGCGAATTGACCGGTCCAGTGCTGGGCGCGAGCCAGTTGCAAGGGCCACATGGCGCGTTCGCTGGTGAGCGTGAGTTGGCCCAGCACCCCTTGGCTGGCGTCTTCTAAGGCGTGTGCAAATGCGGTGGCATCAAGTGCCAACACGGCTTGCGCTCGCGTGGGCGGCAGCGACCAGACCAAGCTGGCGGTGTCGCCTTGTGCGCCGCCCATGGGCAGCAGCGCCAAAATTTCTAGACCTTCGGGACCGTGAGAAAACCATTGCAAGGCCTGTTGGCGATGCGGTGTGCTGCAACGCACGCGGGCAGCCACGGCGTGTTGTTGGTAAGGCATCACCTCAAAGTCCACGCCCAATGCCGCGCGTGTGGCGCTGTGGCGGCCTTCGCAAATCACGGTCAAGTCGGCGGGTGTGGCTTGGCTGTCGGTGTCTGTGAGGCAGGTGATTTCAGCTTGGTAACGCACCGCTTCGGCGAGTTGGGTTTCCAACACCGGCACATCCACAATCCAAGTCAGACCGTTGGGCGTGGGGCTTTCAAAATGCGTGAAGCCGCCATCGTCGCCCCACACACGCATGTGTTGCACGGGCGTGGCGTGTTGCGGGCTGGGCCAGCAGCGCAGCGCAGACAGCAAGTCGCGCGATGCGCTGTTGAGGGAATAAGCCCTGACGTCTTGAGGTGTGCCGCGGCCGGCAGGTGTGCCGTGCGAAACCAAGCCCACGCGCAAGCGTTGGCGTGCCAGCAGCAGCGCCAGAGTGCGCCCCACCATACCGTCACCCCGAATACAAACGTCAAATTTTTGAGCCATGGGCAAGATTGTAGGAGGGCGGCACAATGAAGCATGCCCCTTTCTGCAGCAACCCCATCCGCCACTGCCCCTTGTTCAGAGTCCGCGCTGGCGCCCTCATCGCAGTTCCACGCGCGCTTGAACGCGTTGTGGATTTATCCCATCAAGTCGTGTGCGGGTGTGTCGGTGCAAGAGGCTGTTTTGACGTCCATGGGTTTGGCCTCGGACCGCACTTGGATGGTGGTGGATGCGCAGGGCGACATGGTCACGCAGCGCGATTTGCCGCGCATGGCGTTGATTCAACCGATGCAAGTCCCCGCCAGCAATGGCGCGTTGTCCGCTTGGCAGTTGCAAGCGCCTGGGATGACTGATTTACCGCTGATCTCAAACCAACCCAGCGCGTCGAACACGTCTGTGTTGGTGCGCGTTTGGCAAGACACCGTGCCCGCCTTTGACATGGGCGTCGCATGTGCGCAGTGGCTGACCCAATTTTTGGGGTTGAGCCATGGCCCTTTGCGCTTGGTGCAGTTTGACGCGCGTCACAAACGCGTGGCCAGCTTGACATGGACACAAGGCGTGGAGGCTCTGAACCAATTCAGCGATGGATTTCCGGTCTTGGTTGCAAGCAACGCGTCGTTGGCTGAACTCAACGCCCGCTTGCTGCGACAAGGCGTTGCGGCGGTAGACATGCGCCGCTTTCGTCCCAATGTGGTGCTGGGCGATGCGCCTGAGCATGCCTTGTTGCCGCACGACGAGGATCGCGTGGGCGTGATGACGCTGGCCACCGACAGTGGCGTCCCCGTGCAACTTCAACCCGTCAAACCCTGCCCACGTTGCCCGATTCCCAACATCGATCCGGACACTGCTTTGACGACGCCTTCGGTCGGGGACGCCTTGCAGCAGTACCGGCTAGATGCACGCGTGGATGGCGGCATCACGTTTGGCATGAATGCCATTCCCGTCCAAGGCGTGGGCCAAGTGCTGCGTGTGGGGCAGCGTGTGTCAGCGGACTGGGTGTTCTAGCGCGGTCAACTTGTAGCGTTCGAGACGCGGCCCGCCCAAGGCCAGTGCTTTGGCAATCGCCGCATGGGCTGGGGCTTCTTGATGGGTTTCGTACAGCACTTGCGCCAAGTTGTTCCAGCCATCGGCGGCGTTGGGGTGCGCAGTGGTGGCGAGTTCGTACTGTGTTTGTGCGCTTTGTAAATCGCGCTGCTGGTAGTAGCTGTTGCCCAGCGCGAGTCGTGCTTCTAGGTGATCAGGCCAAGCTTGAAGCGCGGTTTGGTAGGCCTGCATTGCTTGCAGGGGGGCGACGCGCTCAAGCGTGATGGCCGCTTGCACGTACTCGGCTGCAGAGGCCGTCGCTGGGAGCTGATCGGGCGGTAAAGCCACAAACGCCCACTGCTTGGCTTTTGCCCAACTTTGCGTGAACTCGGACACCGGCATGGTCAAACGCTTTTCATCGCCAGACCGCAAGGTGACTGTGCCTGCCGCTTGGTCATAACCCACCACCACGGCGTAGTGCCACAGCGGTAGCCAATCCCAGCGTAAATTTTGCAACACCACGACGGGGTGCCCAGCTGCCACCTCTTGCCACAGCGCCTGGGGTTGGCCTTTCAAGACGTAAGGCACAACGCCTGCGCGACGTGCACCCCCCAGCATTTCTAAGGCGAAGCTGCCTTGTCGTTGCGGCACATACACATCGGCTGCCAGTTGTTCCAACGTGCGCGCGACCCCTGCATGGTGAAGCACCGTGGCCAAAGCGGCTGGGCCGCATTGGTCTTGTGTTTGCGGATAAAACGCAACTTGGCTGAGTTCCACCTCGGCCGGTAATGGGCTGCGGGTGTCGAAACTGTGGGCGCTGGGCACAGAGGCACAGCCTGAGACGCCCAGCGCAAAGGCCACAAGCAGCCCGAGGCCGTGTGTGCGTTTAGAGACCACCCAAATCCTCAATGGCATCAACCACCATGCTGGTGCCAATGGCAATCAGCAAGATGTCACTCGCCGCGCGCACGTATTTGTAGCCTGCGGGCGGTGGTCCCAAACGTTGCCTCAATTCAAGGGGGACGGGGTAGAGCGTCACACCTGCAGGCAAAGGCTGACCAATGGTCCATTTTTTGGCTTGCCCGGGCGGCAGGCAGCCATTTCCCTTTTTCGCCAAGCCTGGTGGGCATCGGCCTTGTCCTATTTGTGCGCCGTACATGTCGCGCACGGCTTGGTGGTGTCTGGGCTCAAAGTACGCGCCTTGGCGCGCTTCTCTGGGTTCCCTTGATTCACGGTTGCCCCTTGACTCTTCGCCTTCGTGCCAACGCTCAGACTGCTCTTGCGTGCGTCGGTGTTTGCCTTGTCCTGCACCGTCTGGGCGATCTGCCCAAGCGGCTGAGGCCATGAACGCCACGCATAGGACAGGGATGGCCCATGCGTGCTGTGTGGTGTGGATCTGTGTTCGCATCGCGTTGTTCCTTTCAAATGGCAATCGCCACCAAAATGCCCACTAGCAAAATAATCACCAAGTCCATTTGGCTCAGACTGCCGCCTGCGGGCATGGCGTCAATGCGTTCGGCCAAGGCGTGAACTTCTTGCTCACTCAAAGCTGCCACACGGTCTTTGGCCAACAAGCCCGCCACACCCATGGCTTCCAGCTTTTCTTTGACAGTGGCGCGCTCGACAAAACTTTGCACTTTGGCGCGGTCTTGTTCGGCTTGGTTTTGGGTGGCGAGCTCTTGTGTTTGCACGATCTCGGCGCGTGCGGCAGGGGCCAACATCAGCATTGCAGCGGTGGCTGTGACGATGATGGTTTGCGAGAGTTTGGTGTTGCGTGTCATGGTGTTTACCTTTTTATCGTGGATGAAAAATCAATCGTCTGCGCGGATTTCGGTGGCTTTCCACACACCCGCGGTACGCTTGGCTTTGATTTCGATACGCGCACCGTTTGCCAAGGTCACGCCTTCGATGCTGGTGGTGTTGTCATACGTGAATGTGAGTCCGCGCAAGCTAAATGTGTTTGGTGTTGCGGTGGTATTGAGATTGCTCACTGTTCCGTGGAACTCGAACTCGTGCGATGCCACGTCTGTGTTGTTGGGCGTCTCCACCTTGGTGGCGACCAAAACGCCGTTGCTGACCGCACCGTGAATCTCCACCCGAACGCCAAGCGCCAAGGTGCCACCGGCGATGCGTGCGGTGCTGGCATCGACGGGGATGCCGTTGACGGTGAAGTTCGCGAGGGAAACAAAGGCCGAGATGAAGCCGTGAATCTCGGCGTCATGCTCGTCTTCGGCGTTGAGTTGTGCCAGCGGCGAGGTGAGCAAGCGAATTTGCGTGGCGAGCAGCAGCGGTGTCATCTTGACGCGAACAAACACGCCGTCGGACCAAGTGCTGGGAACGACCGTGTTGCTGTCCCAACTGATGATGTTGGAAGACTGGCCGGTCGTGCCCAGTTTGAAGGTGTGATTGAGGGCACTGAAGCTGTTGATCATGCCACTGAGTTTGTATTGCGTGGGCTGCGTGGCAGACACTTCAACGCGGGTGGCTTGCAGATGGCCCGTGGTCTGGTCCACATAGCCGTGTACTTCTACAAAATGCGCGGTGGTCAGGTCTGTCAATTGCGTCGCCACGCCTTCAAACACCGTGCTTGCCAAGACATCCACCGTCAAGCCCAGCATGTCAAAACTGCTGGCGCTGATGTTGGAGACGGGCCCCTCCCACTCGCTGCCGCAACTGATGCGGTAAGCCGTGGCCGTCGCTGTGCCATTGGTGGTCGTGGCCGCCGTGACGGGCGAGCCTTGGATGGACACCACCATGCCCACTTTCAGCGTGTCGCCAAATGAGGTGCCGTCGTCGCGTGACAGCAAGGTGGCCGCGTCGTCGTTGTAACGAATGCCGTTGACGATGATTGAGCCCAGCCCTGAAATCGTGCCGCTGGTGAACGAGCTCGTGCCGCCACTGGACAAGCCAGCGACGTCAGAGCCGCCGCCACCGCAGCCGGTCAGCTGTGTTGCCGCTGTGCCAACGATGCCCAAAAGCAGGGTTCGACGTGTGAAGTTGGGGTTGGTTTGAATTGATCGCATGTGGAACGCTCCGTTCATTGAGGTAAATCTGAAGAAAGATCGGGCGATGGCATCGCTTTGGAGAAGGAATACAGGCCAATACGTACCGCTTGGTCTTGCACGCGGTTGGCCGCTTTGTCGGCGTCCATCAGGGCTTGCAATTGAGGCCCGAGCGTGGTGATCAAACTGCGCCACTGCGCGCTGATCAGCGTCTTGGCTTGGGTGATGGATTCGGTTGACAGCTCGTCGGCCAAGAGGGCTTGTTCAAAGTGCTGGTGCCCATCGCCGAGCACGTTGGTCACGGCGGCTTCTAAGTGCTCGCCCACGTTGGTGCCCAAGAAACCAATCATTTGTGGCCAGTTGTCGTTGGGCACAAAGATGTCTTCCAGCAACTCGACCGTGTCTGTGGATGCGCGGTGCGTGACTAAATTCAGTCGAATCATCTCGGCCAGCAGTGAGCGGGCGTGCACGTCTTTCGTCACATTCGCAGCCAACGCTTCGAAGCTGGGGGCGGGGCCTTGCCGCGGAATAGCGATGGGCTTGTGGGCTTTGTCGACATAGTCGGTGTGTGAGATCCAGTGCGTCAGCAAGTCATTGGCGGCAGACCGCGTGACGGGCAACTTAGGGGTGACGGTTTGTTGAATGCGGGCGACTTCACGTCGCGTTAACCCGGTCATGGTGCTGATGCGGCTGGTCAAACGTTCGGGGTTGCCACCGTCGCAAGCTTGTTTGGCTGCATCCACATACGCATGGCGCACCAGTTCTTCAATGGCTTGAATGGGGACGCCTTTGGCCAAGCACAGCTGGGCGAAAGGTTTCAGCAGATGGCCCATCGCGGCCAGCAAGGTCTGCTGTTCGGTGTGCAAAGGAGCGGGGGTGGTCTTGTTCATGTGAGCAACTTGGAAAAGTGTTCACAGTATAAATGTGCAAAATGCACATTTGTCAAGAGGCCGTTGATTTTTTAGGGATTAGTACAATCGCGCCCAGTTATTAAGGATATTTTTATGAGTTTGAAATGCGGCATCGTGGGTTTGCCCAACGTTGGCAAATCCACCCTGTTCAACGCCCTGACCAAAGCGGGCATCGCGGCTGAGAATTACCCCTTTTGCACGATTGAGCCCAACACCGGCGTGGTCGAAGTGCCGGACCCACGTTTGCAGCAGTTGGCCGAGATCATCACGCCCGAGCGCATCGTCCCTGCGATCGTTGAATTTGTGGACATCGCAGGCCTCGTGGCTGGCGCCAGCACAGGCGAAGGCTTGGGCAACAAGTTCTTGGCCCACATCCGCGAAACCGACGCCATCGTCAACGTGGTGCGCTGTTTTGAAGACGACAACGTGATCCACGTGGCCAACAAGGTCGACCCCATTGCCGACATCGAAGTCATTCAGACCGAGCTCTGCTTGGCCGACTTGGCCGCCGTCGAAAAAGCGATTCACCGCGTGAGCAAAATCGCCCGCTCTGGCGACAAAGAAGCCGTCAAGCAAATGGCGATTCTGGAAAAGTGCCAAGCTGCACTCAACGACACCAAGCCCGTGCGGACCATCGACTTCAGCAAAGAAGAACTGGTCGAACTCAAGCAGTTCTTCTTCATCACCGCCAAGCCTGCGATGTTTGTGGCCAACGTGTCGGAAGATGGCTTCGAGAACAACCCGTTCTTAGATCGCCTTAAGGCCTTTGCCCAAGCGCAAAACGCACCCGTGGTGGCCATCTGCGCCAAGATCGAAGCCGAGTTGTCTGAGATGGAAGACGCGGACCGCTTGGAGTTCTTGAAAGAACTCGGCCAAGACGAGCCAGGTCTGAACCGCCTCATTCGCTCTGCCTACACCTTGCTGGGCTTGCAAACCTACTTCACCGCTGGCGTGAAAGAAGTGCGCGCGTGGACCATCCATGTGGGCGACACCGGCCCACAAGCCGCTGGCGTGATTCACACCGACTTTGAGAAGGGCTACATCCGTGCCCAAACCATCGCGTTTGACGACTTCATCACCTTCAAAGGCGAACAAGGCGCCAAAGACGCGGGCAAGATGCGCGCGGAGGGCAAGGAATATGTGGTGAAAGACGGTGATGTGATGAACTTTTTGTTCAGCAGCTAATATCTCCGCCTACTTAAAAATTGCGGAGACAGACATGCTAGGACTTTTGAACAACATTGACCCCGACGGATTGCTGGAGTTTTCCGTGGTCTACACCGACCGCGCGTTGAACCACATGTCCACACGCTTTCAAGGCGTGATGAAGGACATTTCTAGCATCCTCAAAGAGGTCTATGCGGCCAAGTCGGCGGTGTTGGTGCCCGGCAGCGGCACCTTTGGCATGGAGTCGGTGGCGCGTCAGTTCGCCACAGGTCAGAAAGTCTTGGTCATTCGCAATGGTTGGTTCAGCTACCGCTGGACGCAGATTTTTGACATGGGCCACATCCCCTCTGAAACCGTGGTCATGAAAGCCCGCCGCATCGAAGACGGCTCACAAGCCGCTTGGGCGCCGTGCCCTGTGGACGAGGTGGTGGCTGCCATCTTGGCTGAGAAGCCTGCGGTGGTGTTTGCCCCGCACGTTGAAACAGCAGCGGGTTTGATCTTGCCCGACGACTACTTGCGCCAAGTGTCTGACGCGGTGCACCAAGTGGGTGGCCTGTTTGTGCTCGACTGCATCGCGTCGGGTGCTATGTGGGTCAACATGCAAAAGACGGGCGTGGACGTGCTGATCAGCGCGCCGCAAAAAGGCTGGAGTGGCTCGCCGTGCTGCGCCATGGTGATGCTCAGTGAGCGCGCGCGCGCGGCCATCGAGCAGACCACCAGCACCAGCTTTGCTTGCGACTTGAAGAAGTGGCTGCAAATCATGGAGAGCTACGAAAACGGCACCCACTCGTACCACACCACCATGCCCACCGACGCTTTGACGCGACTGCGCGAAGTGATGCAAGAAACCCGTGCCTATGGGTTTGAAAAGGTGCGTGCCGAGCAAATCGAATTGGGTGCCAAAGTACGTGCGTTGCTGGAAGGTCGCGGCATTCGCAGCGTGGCCGCAGAAGGCTTTAAAGCACCTGGTGTGGTGGTGAGCTACACCACCGACACAGGCATGCACAACAGCAAAAAGTTTTTGGCGTTGGGCTTGCAAACGGCAGCTGGTGTGCCCTTGCAATGCGATGAACCTGCGGACTTCATGACCTTCCGCATTGGCTTGTTTGGCTTGGAAAAGCTGCACAACGTCGATCGCACCGTGGGTCAATTGGCCGATGCGCTGGATCGCATGGGGGTTGAGGCTGACGTGGCTGTTGCTGCTTAAGCTGTAGCCCTTGGGCTTTAAACGTTACAGACGAAGCATCAGCCGATAGGTGCTTTGTGCAATATGAGGGATTGACTGCGCCAGCAATGGGTCAAATTCCGCGGTGCGTTCATCTCACACGGCTTCAAAATGTCCAAAAAATATCCACTGCCTTACTTCTTAATTGATGTTGTAGCAGCTGAAAAGTATGCGCGTTGGTTAAGCGCTAAGGCAACCGCTCACGTGAAAAGGGACCGGAAGCATCGGCCTGACATCACAAGGGAAGAGTACAAAATGCGGATCCATGAGGCTGTGATTCGCAGCGATGGCAAAGATGCTTACACAGGCGAGGCGCTTGATTGGTCACTGCTCAGCACATGGGACAACGACAAAGCAAAAGAGCAGGGTAGCCGCTACAAAAGCGAATTCGCACTGCTGCCATCTGTAGATCATGTGTCTGAACGCAGAGGGCCGACAGATTTCACGATCTGTTCATGGCGGACAAACGATGCCAAGAACGATCTGTCCGTCGAAGACTTCATTCATTTGTGTGAAAAAGTAATCAAGCACATGAGGTGATCCCTATGTCCGTTGGATGGCGTGACAGAACCACATTCCCCGTAGCTGCGTCTTTGCGGATGAAAGCCGTTTCCTAATCAAACGCTATAAAAAGCCCATTGGCGGCTTGCCTTTGCGTCGGCTTTCGTCAGTAATTAGCTGCTTGATTGCATCAAAGACAGCAGAAAACTGCTCGTCGTAACGGGCCTCTAGCGAGTCGATGCGCCGTGCTAAGTCGCGGTTGCTATCCATGAGGCGTCGTAGCTGTACAAAGGTGCGCATGATGGCAATGTTTACCTGCACCGCTCGCGTGGCGTTCAACACGCTAGAGAGCATGGCCACACCTTGTTCTGTGAAAGCATGAGGGGCAGCCCGACGACCTCCATGTGAACTTGCTATGCCAATTTGGCATCGCAAGTTTTCCCATTCTTGGGCATCGAGTTGAAACATGAAGTCGGCAGGAAATCTATCTGGGTTGCGCTTTACTGCACGATTAAGAGCGCTCGTCTCAACGCCGTAAAGCATGGCGAGATCGGCGTCTATAAATACTTTTTCACCTCGTACAAAGTACACGAGTGCTGTGAGGCTCTTTTCCGTGGGGATCGTGATTTGACTTTCGCTCATGCTCTGCTCCGTGTGGGCACATCGACTGCGGTCAAAAATCCTAATAGCCGTTAAAGCACAGATCAGTAGCTCGAAACTCTTTTTAAATTGATTGTTGCTCTAGTGGCTAAATCTCCTAAAGCACGTTGTTAAGCAATCCCCCAATGCTGCGGAAACACCCAAAGCAACCCACCCGTCATCACCACATAACGCGCAAATTTGCCGATGGCCATGTAACCCACGCAGGGCCAAAACGGCAAGCGCAACCAGCCTGCGACAGCGCATAGCGGGTCGCCCACCCCGGGCACCCAGCTGAGCAAGCAGGCTTTGGGCCCGAGCGCGTGCAGCCAGCGCAGGGCGCGTGCGTTGTGGCCGGAGGTTTCTTGGTGGCGCAGTTTGTCGCGCACACGGTGTGCGCCGTGGCCCATCCACCAGCTGATGGCCCCGCCCACGGTGTTGCCCGCCGTGGCGACGAGGATGGCGGGCCAAAACAGCTCGGGGTTGAGTTTGACCAAGCCAAACACCACGGGCTCAGAGCCCAAAGGCAGCAGCGTGGCCGATACCAACGACACCACAAAGACCGTGCTCAAGCCGAACTCGGGCAAGGCCAAGGCGGCCAGCACAGATTGCATCCAAATTTCCATGCGATGAAGTGTAGTGACCTGCTTCCAAACCCTCGGGAAAGCCCGATTTTTCCTTCATCAAACTTGCATTTGCTGAAATTTTAAGCAGGTACAATTGCGCCTCCTTTTTAAGCACCATTTACTTTCTTTACCCATGCACATCGGTCCCTACACATTGGCAAACAACTTGTTTGTCGCGCCGATGGCTGGCGTGACCGATAGGCCGTTTCGCATGCTGTGCAAACAGCTGGGCGCGGGTTATGCGGTGAGCGAGATGGTCACATCGCGTAAAGATTTGTGGAAGTCGCTCAAAACCTCGCGCCGTGCCGACCACACAGGCGAGAGCGGTCCCATTGCCGTGCAAATTGCAGGCACCGACGCCGCCATGATGGCCGACGCTGCGGTTTACAACATTGAGCGCGGCGCGCAAATCATCGACATCAACATGGGTTGCCCCGCCAAGAAGGTGTGCAACAAATGGGCGGGTTCGGCCTTGATGCAAGACGAGCCCTTGGCCATGTCCATCGTGCAAGCGGTGGTCGATGCCGCACAACCGCACGGCGTGCCGGTGACTTTGAAGATGCGCACCGGTTGGTGCGACACCCATAAAAACGCGGTGGCCTTGGCCCGCGCCGCAGAGGCGGTGGGCGTGCAAATGATCACCGTGCATGGCCGCACCCGCGAGCAGGGCTACAAAGGTTTTGCCGAATACGACACTATTGCCGCCGTCAAGCAAGCGGTGCAAGTGCCGGTGGTGGCGAATGGCGACATTGATTCGCCTGAAAAAGCGCAAGAGGTTTTAAAACGCACTGGCGCAGACGCGCTGATGATTGGCCGCGCTGCCCAAGGTCGCCCTTGGATCTTTCGCGAAATTGCGCATTTCTTGGCCACCGGCGAGCACTTGGCACAGCCTTTGGTGGCGGAGGTACGTCGTTTGTTGTTAGACCATTTGGACGAACATTACGCCCTGTATGGCGAGCTCACTGGCGTGCGCAGTGCGCGCAAACACATTGCTTGGTATGTGCAAAGCCTGCCCGCGGGCGAGGCTTTCCGCCAACACATGAATACCTTAGAAGACAGCGCCACGCAGCACCGCGCTGTCGCTGCTTTTTTTGATGATTTGGCCCAGCGCCATGAGCGCTTGCCCGAACCCGTTTTGTCTGTCGATTCTTTGGTTTTGCATGAGTAAAAAAAATATTGAAGAGGTGGTTCGTTCCAGCCTCGAAACCTACTTTCGGGACCTCAATGGCACCGAGCCTGACAACATGCACGACATGTTGGTGCGTCTGGTTGAAAAGCCGCTGCTCGAAATCGTGATGCTGCAGGCCGAAAACAACCAATCCCGCGCGGCCGAATGGCTGGGGCTTAACCGCAACACCTTGCGTAAAAAACTTCTCGATCACAAACTTCTCAAATAAGCCTCTTAGCAAAGAAAAGCATGAAAGCACTCATCTCCGTCTCTGACAAAACCGGCATCGTCGAACTCGCGCGTGACTTGCACGCCTTGGGCGTGGGCCTCATTTCCACCGGCGGCACCGCCAAGCTCTTGGCCGAACAAGGCTTGCCCGTGACCGAAGTGGCCGAAGTCACCGGCTTCCCCGAAATGCTCGATGGCCGTGTGAAAACCCTGCACCCCAAAGTGCACGGTGGTTTGCTGGCACGTCGCGACACGCCCGAGCACATGGCTGCTTTGAAGGCACACAACATCGACACGATTGATCTGTTGATCGTCAACCTCTACCCGTTTGAAGCCACCGTGGCCAAGCCCGGCTGCACGCTGGCCGACGCGATTGAAAACATCGACATCGGCGGTCCCGCCATGGTGCGCTCTGCCGCCAAGAACTGGAAAGACGTGGGCATCGTCACCGACGCCAGCCAATACCCCGCTGTGATGGCCGAGTTGAAAGCCAACGGCAAACTCAGCGACAAACTGCGCTTTGCTTTGTCGGTGGCTGCGTTCAACCGCATCAGCCAATACGACGGCGCGATCAGCAACTACTTGTCGAGCGTGAACTTTGAAGCAGAGAAGCTGAGCGAAGACTACGTGCCCGAGCGCGCCCAATTCAGTGGCCAGTTCAACGAGCAATACGTCAAAGTGCAAGACCTGCGCTACGGCGAAAACAGCCACCAACAAGCCGCCTGGTACCGCGACCTGGCCCCCGCTGCGGGCTCGCTCGCCACCGGCGTGCAGTTGCAAGGCAAAGAGTTGAGCTACAACAACATCGCCGACGCCGATGCGGCTTGGGAATGTGTGAAGAGCTTCGACACGGGAGCCAACGGCGACCCTTCACAGTTCGCGGCTTGCGTCATCGTCAAACACGCCAACCCTTGCGGCGTTGCCGTGGGTGCGAACCCGCTGGAGGCCTACAGCAAAGCCTTCCAGACCGACCCCACCAGCGCGTTCGGCGGCATCATCGCTTTCAACCGCCCTGTGGACAAAGCCGCTGCTGAAGCGGTGAGCAAGCAATTCGTTGAGGTGCTGATGGCCCCCGACTTCAGCGCCGAAGCACTCGAAGTGTTCAAGAGCAAAGTGAATGTGCGCTTGATGAAAATCGCCTTGCCCGCCAACTATGGCGACGTGCGCAACGCTTTGGAAACCAAGCGCGTGGGCTCGGGCCTGTTGCTGCAAAGCGCGGACAACCACGAGTTGGCTTTGGCCGACTTGAAAATCGTCACCGTCAAACAACCCACCCCCGAAGAACTGCACGACTTGTTGTTCGCCTGGAAAGTGGCCAAGTTCGTCAAATCCAACGCCATCGTGTTCTGCAAAAACGGCATGACCATGGGCGTGGGCGCAGGCCAAATGAGCCGCCTCGACTCAGCCCGCATCGCCAGCATCAAGGCCGAAGCCGCCAAGCTCAGCCTGCAACATACCGTGGTGGCCAGCGACGCCTTCTTCCCGTTCCGCGACGGACTCGATGTGGTGGTGGACGCCGGCGCGACCTGCGTGGCCCAGCCCGGTGGCTCCATGCGCGACCAAGAAGTCATCGATGCGGCCAACGAACGCGGCGTGGCGATGGTGTTCACCGGCGTGCGCCATTTCCGTCATTGATCGCCTCCATTGAGCATTGATCACCCCAACGCGCCGCTCGATGCGGCGCAGCCCGCACAGGCCAACACCCCCGTTGTTGCGTTAACCACCAACGCGGCTCCAGCCTCAACGCTTGAGTCAGCGCACGAGCCAGCAAGCGTGAACTTCGCTGAACTTGGCCTCAACGCCGAGTTGCAAAGCTCGGCGGCTCAAGCGGGTTTCATTGCGCCCACCCCTGTTCAGATCGAAGCCATTGGCCCCGTGCTCAAGGGGCGCGATGTGCTGGCCACTGCGCAAACCGGTTCCGGTAAAACGGCAGCCTATGTACTCCCGCTCTTGCAGCTGCTCATGGCCGTCACAGCGCCGCGTGACGATGCACCTAAGAAGCGCATCACCCAAGTGTTGGTGCTCGTCCCCACACGCGAGCTCGCCACACAGGTGAGCGATGTGCTGCGCGATTTGGCGCGGCCCCTCACGCAGTCCATCAAAGTGGGCACGGTGTTTGGTGGTGTGTCGATCAATCCGCAAATGATGAGCCTGCGCAGCGGTGCCGATGTGGTGGTGGCCACGCCCGGCCGCTTGCTCGACCTGGTCGACCACAACGCCTTGCACTTAGGCCAAGTGCAACACCTCGTGTTGGACGAGGCCGACCGCTTGCTCGACCTCGGCTTTGCTGAAGAGCTGCAACGCATCTTGGCGTTGCTGCCAGCCAAGCGACAAAACCTGTTGTTCAGTGCCACTTTTGAGCCCACGGTGCAAACCTTGGCCGAGGCGCTGCTGAGCAACCCTGCCCGCATCACCATCGCGCATACCGAAGCGCACGCGCCCGACATTGCACAACGTGCGATTCGGGTGGATGAAAAAAGCCGCACAGCCTTGCTGCGCCACTTGATCAAAACCCACGCGTGGAAGCGCGTGTTGGTCTTCGTCGCCACGCGTTACGCGTGTGAGCATGTGGCCAACAAGCTCTACAAAGCAGGTGTGTTTGCCACCGCGTTCCATGGCGAAATGAGCCAAGGCGCGCGCCAAGATGTGCTGGCCGAGTTCAAAGAAGATCGCTGGGAAGTGGTGGTCACCACCGACCTCGCCGCGCGCGGCATCGACATTGCGCAGCTGCCTGTGGTGGTCAACTACGATCTACCGCGTTCCGCCACCGATTACACCCACCGCATTGGCCGCACAGGTCGCGCGGGCGCAAGTGGCGAAGCTGTGAGCTTTGTGACGACGGCCACGCTGGCGCATTGGCAACTCATTCAAAAACGCGCCCAAGTGCAGCTGCCCCTCGACGTGCTGGAAGGTTTTGAGCCGACCGAAGTGCCGCCTCCTGTGTCCCCGTTGAATGACGGCACGGGTGGCATCAAAGGCAAACGCCCGAGCAAGAAGGACAAACTCAGGGCTGCTGCGGCAGCTTCGAAAACCCAAACTTAAGGGTGCTCGGCAGGTCCTTCGCTGTCTCAGCCCCTAAGCAAAACGCCACCTTCAAGGTGGCGTTTTTGCTGGGCTTTCGTCGCGTTAATGGCGCTGTTGATGCCTCACGGATCAGCGATCAATCGTTGATCTCGTCCAAATCATCGTCCTCATGCAGGCCGTGCATGTCTTGTTGTTCACCGGCCGGGCGTGGCGTGCGCACGCCACCTTTGGCCAAGAGTTCCACATAAAACTGGGTGCCTTTGTCGGCAACTACGGCGTCGATGCGCTCGATGATGGTGGCCAAGTGCACCACTTCAGCGGCTTCTTCGGTCACGCCAAATTTGCAATCGAAGTCCCAAAAGTCTGCGCCTTCGGGTAAGTCGCGGCGGCGTTCGCGCTTGAGGTATTTGCGAATCTCGTGCTTGATGGCTTCGAGCAAACGATCGGGGTGTTTGCCTTCAACGTGCAGTTGGAATGTTTTTTTCATGGAGGTCCTTCTAAGGAAAATACGCCGTGTCAGGACGAAAGTCTAAAAATGCAATTAAGGCTTAAAGCGGTATTTGAGTTGGAAGCTGATCGCACCGTGTAGTTTGTCTTGCACGGTAGGGATGAAGCTCACGTTCAGCCCCAATTGTCGTCCTTCGAGCGCGACCACGGGAATGATGGCTGGAAACCAGCCGCCGTGGTTGGCGTTGGGGTAGCCGTTGAAGCCACCGACCACGGCACCCGCCTTGAACGGTCCGATGTCAAAAGGCATGACATACAGGCCGACGTAGTGTGACGTTGCACGGTCGCTGTTCTCAAATACGCCTGCCGTGACCGAGTACACATCGCTCAGCGGCACCTCAATGCCCAAACCCGTGTTGACGTTGTTGAGGTTTTTATCGCGCTCGACATGGTGGGAGTAAAAGCCAGGGTTGAACCATGTGCGGGCCAAATCAACGGCGTGGGCAGCGGGCAGAACGAGGGCGGCTGCGAGGACAAGAACCCGTTTTTTCATAGCTGCGCAAACACTTCGGCGGCCACTTGCACGGTTTGGGCAATGTCGGCTTCGGTGTGGGCGGCGCTCACGAATCCAGCTTCGTACAGCGCGGGGGCGATGTAAACGCCGCGGTCCAGCAAGCCGTGGAACAGGCGGTTGAATTTAGGGCTGTCGCTGGTCATCACTTTGGCGTAGTTTTGGGGCAGCTCGGGCAACAAGAAGAAGCCAAACATGCCGCCTTGGCAGTCGGCGCTGAAGGGCACGCCAGCTTTGTTGGCAGCAGCCGTTAAGCCGTCGACCAAGCTTTGGGTGCGGGCGCCCAAAGCGTCATAAAAACCAGGCTTGGCGATTTCGCGCAAGGTGGCCAAACCGCAGGCAGTGGCCACGGGGTTGCCGCTCAAGGTGCCTGCTTGGTAAACGGGGCCCGTGGGGGCCAGTTGCGACATGATGGCGCGAGGGCCACCAAACGCCGCCAGTGGCATGCCGCCACCAATGACTTTGCCCAGCACGGTCACGTCGGGTTTGAAGCCGGGAATCAGTTGGGCATAAACGCTTTGTGCCGAGCCCAGTGCCACGCGGAAACCCGTCATGACTTCGTCAAACACAAAGAGTGCGCCGTGTTCGGTGCACAGCTCGCGGCAGCGCTTCATGAAGGGCACAGATGCACGCACAAAGTTCATGTTGCCAGCGATGGGTTCGATCATCACGCAGGCCAACTCTTTTCCGTGCAAAGCGAAGGCCTCTTCCAGTTGGGCGATGTTGTTGTACTCGAGCACCAAGGTGTCCCGCACCACCTCAGGCGGCACACCCGCGCTGGTGGGGTTGCCAAAGGTGGCGAGCCCTGAGCCTGCTTTGACCAGCAAGGCGTCGCAGTGGCCGTGGTAGCAACCTTCAAATTTGATGAACTTGTTGCGCCCTGTCGCGCCGCGTGCCAAGCGCAGGGCGCTCATGCCCGCTTCGGTGCCCGAGCTGACCAAACGGACCATTTCCATGGAGGGCACATGCTTCAATATTTCTTCGGCCAATTCGATTTCGCGCTCGGTCGGGGCGCCAAACGAAAAACCATCCAAGGCCGCTTTTTGCACCGTTTCTAAAACCACGGGGTTGCCATGGCCCAAGATCATGGGGCCCCAAGAGCCGATGTAGTCGATGTACTTTTGGCCATTGGCATCCCAAAAGTAAGCGCCTTGTGCGCGTTGCACAAAGCGGGGCGTGCCGCCCACGGCGCGAAAGGCGCGCACGGGCGAGTTCACGCCGCCTGGAATCACTTGGGCGGCGCGGTCAAACAGGGCTTGGTTCAAATCGGTCATGGGGTTCAGTGTTTGGTTTCGTGTCGGGGGAGCGAGAAATCTTCGGCGGTGGGCAGGCGTTCGTCGCCGTCGGTGGCGTCGTCTTCCAGCTCTGCCCAAAACAAGCGATCGGGTAAGACGTGGCCCATGCCGGGTCTGAAGCCGCTGTTGAGGCTTTGGTCCAAAAACTCCAAAGCTTCATGGGTGGCCTCTTCGAGGTCTGAGCCCGCTGCGAGCATGGCGACCAAGGCCGCGCTCAAGGTGTCACCAGCGCCGGCGAAGATGGCATCGAAGCGTTCAAAGCGTTCACTCAGCATCACGGTGTGCGCAGTGGCCAAGGCGTTTTCAAGGTGTTGGTCGGGCTGGCTGATGCCGGTGACCAACACATAAGGCACGCCCATTTCGGCGGCGGCACGGGCAATGTCGCGTGGGCCGGGGCTGCGCTCTTGGCTCCACTCGGGCAGCAACCAGCGCCACAAGGTGTTGTGGTTGCCAATGAGCAGGGTTGTTTGCGGCAAGATGAGTTCGCGAAACGCATCCAAATAAGCGTCGATTTTTTCGTCTTCCCACCACGATAAATTGGGCATGTAGGCCACCACGGGCACATTGGCGTAGTCGGTGCTGATTTCGGCAATGACGCTCAGGTTTTCGGGATCGCCACAAAAGCCAACTTTGATCACGCGCACGTTCATGTCTTCCAGCACGCTGCGGGCTTGCTCGGCCACGGCTTCGTCGTCAAACGCGACGTGGTCAAAAATCTCAGCGGTGTCGCGCAGATAGGTGCCGGTGACCACCGTCAAGGCATGCGCGCCTACGGATGCGCAGGCCAACGTATCGCCGCTGATGCCGCCTGCGCCACTGGGGTCGTTGGCGTTGAACACCAGCACGCAAGGCGGTGCGCCCACCGTTTCGTCGGAGAGCGTGATGTCAGTGGAGGAGGGGGTAATTTCTTGCGCCATAGCCGGTCTATACAATGCTTTTCATTCTATGTGCTGACGAAAGAAATGCTGTGGCGAATACTTGGATGTGTCTAATTTGTGGATGGATTTACGACGAAGAAGCGGGCGACCCTGAACACGGCATCGCCCCCGGTACAGCTTGGGCCGATGTGCCCATGAATTGGACCTGCCCTGAGTGCGCTGCACGCAAAGAAGATTTCGAAATGGTGCAAATTTAAAGCCACGCGCCAGCGCCCAAGGGCTTTGTAAAAGCGCCCAAGGGCCCTGCAAACGCGCCCAAGGGCGCGAGGCCAAGTGTTCTGCTGGGCCGTTTATTTCACTTTTTTCACAACCGCATAACGCTCCAGCGTTTCCGTGCGGGCTTGTGCGTGATCGACGATGGGCTTGGGGTAGTCGCGCCCTAGCACCAGTCCCGCTGCGTCGAGTTCCATGGGTTTGGCCAGCCAAGGCGCGTGGATGGCCGCATTGGGCAACTTGGCCAGCGCTGGCACGTAGCGGCGGATGAATTTGCCCTCGGGGTCGAACTTCTCGCTCTGGCTGGTGGGGTTGAAGATGCGAAAGTACGGTTGCGCATCGCAGCCGCTGGAGCTGGCCCATTGCCAGCCGCCGTTGTTGGCGGCGAGGTCAAAGTCGTTCAGATGTTGGGCAAAGTACTGCTCACCCCAACGCCAATCAATGCCGAGGTCTTTCACCAAAAAGCTGGCCACAACCATGCGCAGGCGGTTGTGCATGTAGCCCGTTTGGTTGATTTGCGCCATCGCTGCATCCACCAGTGGGTAGCCTGTGCGGCCTTCGCACCATGCGGCAAATTGTTCTTTGGCGTGTTTGTTGTGCGCCCATTTGATGGCGTCGTATTCGGGTTTGAAGGCCGCATTCACCACACGCGGGTGGTGGTGCAAGATTTGATGATAAAAATCGCGCCAAATCAGTTCCGACAGCCACACTTCGGCGCCTGCTGAGCCTGTCAACATGCGCTGATACGCAGTGGACGCGAGCTGGCGGATGGACACCGTGCCAAAGCGCAAATGCACCCCCAAATAGCTCGGGCCCTTGATGGCGGGGAAGTTACGTGTTTCGTCGTAACGGTCCATGCGGTCAAAGAAATCTTCAAACAAAGCCAAGCCGCCGGGGCTGCCGGTGGGCACATGCAAGGTGCTCAGGTTGGTTGTTTCAAAGCCCAGATCGGCCAGCGTGGGAACGCTGGTTTGGTAGGCCTTGGGGCGTGCTGCCAAGGCTTTGATGTATTTGCCCACGGGGTAGCTGCGCAGGTAAAACGGGTTGATTTTTTGCAGCCACGCGTTTTTGTAGGGCGTGAACACGCCATAAGGCTTGCCCATTTGGGTGAGCACTTCGCTGCGCTCGAAAATGACGTGGTCTTTGTAGGTCTGAAAACCAATGCCTGCGTTGGCCAAGGCGCCGCGCACTTGGGCGTCACGTGCCAAGGCGTCGGGCTCGTCATCGTGGTTGGCAAACACCTCTTGCACGCCCAGTTCTTTGGCCAAACGGGGCACTTCGTCGGCGGCAACGGCGTGGCGCACGATCAGTCCCGCGCCTGCTTGGCCCGCCATCGCATGCAATTCGGTGTCCAGCGTGACCAAGGACTCGCGGATGAACTCCACCCGGCGGTCTTGGCGGGGCAATTTGTCCAAAATGGCGCGGTCCAACACGAAGACGCAGTGCACGTGGGTGCAGCTTTTTAGCGCGTGGTAGAGCGCTGCGTTGTCAAATGCACGCAGATCGCGTCGAAACCACATCAGTCCACTGGCCACATGCGCTGTGTGGCGCGAAGTGTTTGGCATGTTCACCCTTTAAAATTGCACTATGACCGCTGATTCTGCCTCCATCAACTTGACGCATCACTTTTTGATTGCAATGCCCGGGTTGGAGGACGAGACTTTTTCCAAAAGCGTGGTCTATGTCTGCGAGCACAGCGAGCGCGGTGCTTTGGGCTTGGTGATCAACAAAGTCAGCGATTTGTCGATGCGCGGTTTGTTTGAAAAAGTCGACTTAGATTTGAACCGTCTTGATTTGATCGACGCACCGGTGCTGCAAGGCGGCCCTGTGCACACCGAGCGCGGCTTTGTGTTGCACGATGCCATGCTGGCCAATCCCGACCCTGAGCTCACCGAAGAAGAGGCCGCACTGAGCGCGATCTCCAAACCTGATTCCATTTATGCCTCCACCATGCGCATTCCGGGTGGCTTAGAGATGACGACCTCCAAGGATGTGCTGGAGGCCTTGTCGGCGGGCAATGGCCCGCGCCGTGTGTTGGTGTCGCTGGGGTATTCGTCGTGGGGTGAAGGTCAGTTGGAGTCGGAGTTGGCCGAGAACAGTTGGTTGACCGTGCCTGCGGATACCGCTGTGATTTTTGAGACGCCGGTGGCGCAACGCTACGAGCGTGCCATGGCTTTGTTGGGCCTGCAGTCGTGGATGCTGTCCAGCCAAGTGGGGCACGCATGAGCGAAGCGCGAGACGTGAACGCCCAAGCCGCGGCACCGCTGGTGTCGGCACTGAAGCCTGCGGTGCCTGCCCACTTTCAATCATTTTTAGCGTTCGACTTTGGGGTCAAACGCACCGGTGTGGCCTATGGCAGTCGCATGTTGCGCGATGCACAACCGCAAGCCACAGTCAATGCCGAAGGCGATGCACGTTGGGTGTTGATCACCAAACGCATTGCCGAGTGGCAACCCGATGCTTTGGTGGTGGGCGTGCCCTATCACCCGGACGGTGCTGCGCACGAGAACACGGCCAAAGCCAAGAAATTTGCACGCCAGTTGAACGGACGTTTTAACTTGCCGGTGTTTGAAGTGGACGAGCGTTACAGCACCACCGAGGCCCATGCGCAAGGTGCCAAAGATGCCGATGCGGCATCGGCTTGCATCATCCTCAACCAATTTTTCAGGGAAAACTTATGAGTACCCATGTGGACCATTTCATTGACGGAGTTTGGGCATGAGCGGCAATCTGTTACTCGACGCTGAGAGCTTGTATTTAGAGCTGCTCAAAGGTGTGCGCAGCATGCTCACGCCAGAGACCCGTTTGGTCGGCATCACCTCGGGTGGTGCTTGGTTGGCTGCGCGCTTGCAAAAAGACTTGGCGCTGGCAGGCGAGGCGGGCAGCATCTCGTCGGCCATGCACCGTGATGATTTCGCCAAGCGCGGCTTGGCAGATGGCGGCGCCACCAAGTTGCCGTTTGAGGTGAACGGTGCGCACTTGATCGTGCTCGATGACGTGCTCTACACCGGCCGCACCATTCGCGCCGTGTTGAACGAGATCTTTGACTATGGCCGTCCCGCCAGCGTGCAGTTGGCCGTGTTGGTGGACCGTGGTGGGCGCGAGTTGCCCATCCAAGCCGATTTTGCGGCCGCCCGTGTGGCCTTGCCCGCCAGCCAATCGCTCGCTTTGGCCAAGGCCGAGAGCGGTCAATTTAATTTTTCTGTGAAGGGCTGACATGCTCTACAAACGCAACCCACAACTCAATAAAAACGGTGAACTGATTCACCTGCTGTCCACCGAAGGTTTGTCGCGCAACATCTTGACGCACATCCTCGACACCGCGGCCAACTTCGTGTCGGTCAATGACCGTGAAGTCAAAAAAGTGCCGCTGCTGCGTGGCAAGAGCGTGTTCAACCTCTTTTTTGAAAACAGCACCCGCACCCGCACCACATTCGAGATCGCGGCCAAGCGTTTGTCGGCGGACGTGTTCAACTTAGATATTGCGCGTTCATCCGCCGCCAAGGGCGAGTCGTTGCTCGATACCATCGCCAACCTGAGCGCCATGGCTGCCGATATTTTTGTGGTGCGCCACAGCGAGTCGGGCGCGCCTTACCTCATTGCCGAACACGTGGCGCCGCATGTGCATGTGGTCAACGCCGGTGACGGCCGTCACGCACACCCCACGCAGGGGTTGCTGGACATGTACACCATCCGGCACTACAAAAAAGATTTCACCAACCTCACCGTGGCCATCGTGGGCGACGTTTTGCACTCGCGTGTGGCGCGCTCGGACATCCATGCGCTGACCACGTTGGGTTGTGCTGAAGTGCGCGTGGTGGGCCCCAAAACTTTGGTGCCCAGCGACTTGTCGGCCATGGGCGTGCGCGTGTTCAACAACTTGGAAGAAGGCATCAAGGGCTGCGATGTGGTCATCATGCTGCGCTTGCAAAACGAGCGCATGAGTGGTGCGTTGCTGCCGTCGAGCCAAGAGTATTTCAAGTCGTTTGGCTTGACGCAAGAGAAGTTGCAGTTGGCCAAACCCGATGCCATCGTCATGCACCCTGGGCCGATCAACCGTGGCGTTGAAATTGAGTCTGCGGTGGTCGATGGACCGCAAAGTGTGATCTTGTCGCAGGTCACTTTTGGTATTGCTGTGCGTATGGCCGTGATGTCTATCGTGGCGGGGAATGAAGCATGAACATCCTGATTCAAAACGGTCGCGTGATGGACCCGTCCTCTGGGTTCGACCAAATCGCCGATGTGGTCGTCGCGGACGGTCATGTGTTGGCCATCGTCAAACCCGGTGAGGCCATGCCTGCTGGGTTTCGCCCTAAGCAAACTGTGGATGCCACGGGTTGCATCGTCGCCCCGGGTTTGGTCGACTTGCAAGTGCGCCTGCGTGAGCCTGGGCATGAGCATGAAGGCATGTTGGACTCAGAGTTGACGGCTGCGGTGGCCGGTGGCGTGACGAGCTTGGTGTGCCCCCCTGATACCGACCCCGTGCTGGATGAGCCCGGTTTGGTGGAGATGCTCAAGTTCCGTGCCGAGCGCTTGCACCGTGCGCACGTGTTTCCTTTGGGGGCGTTGACGCGTGGCCTCAAAGGCGAAGTGTTGACCGAAATGGCGGAGTTGACCGAGGCCGGTTGCATTGGCTTTAGCCAAGCTGAAGTGCCTTTGGAAAACACCCAAGTGCTGCAACGTGCCTTGCAATACGCAGCAACCTATGGCTACACCGTGTGGCTGCGTCCGCAAGAGTTGCATTTGGGCAAGGGTGTGGCAGCCAGCGGCCCCTTGGCCACGCGTTTGGGTTTGAGTGGCGTGCCCGTAGCAGCCGAAACCATTGCCCTGCACACCATTTTTGCGCTGATGCGCAGTACCAAAGCGCGCGTGCATTTGTGCCGTATCTCCAGCGCCGAAGGGGTGGAATTGGTGCGTGCCGCCAAGCAAGAGGGTTTGGCCGTGACGGCGGATGTCAGCATCAACTCGCTGCATCTGAGCGACCACGACATGGGTTATTTCGACAGCCGCGCACGCTTGACACCACCTTTGCGCCAACAACGCGACCGCGATGCTTTGCGCGCTGCTTTGGCCGATGGCACCTTGGACGCCTTGGTGTCTGACCACACCCCCGTGGATGCCGATGCCAAGGCCTTGCCTTTTGCCGAAGCAGAACCCGGCGGCACAGGCTTGGAGCTCTTGCTCAGCTTGTCCCTGAAGTGGGCGCAAGACAGCGGCGCAGGCGTGATGCGTGCTTTGGATGTGTTGACCGCACAGCCCGCGCGCGTGCTGCGTGCAGGCGCTGGCAAAGCGGCGGCGAAAGCCAGTGACGCAGGGCAGTTGCACGTGGGTGGTGTCGCCGACTTGGTCGTGTTCGATCCCGAAGTGCAATGGCAGGTGATGCCTGAAGCGTTGCGCAGCCAAGGCAAGCACACGCCGTTTGCGTTTGACATGACGGGCATGGCTTTGCCTGGGCGTGTCAAAACCACCTTGGTCGCCGGACGCTTGGCGTTCCAAGCGTGACGAGCGCCTGCTGATGCACGTCCTTCAAGCCGTTTGGAAATTTGTGCGCGTCTTAGCGTGGATCGTGCGTGGTTATGTGTCCGTTCGACGAACCTTTGGCAAGCTCAGTGATGAGCAGCAAGCCCGAGCGGTCGAAGTGTGGGCGCGTGGCATGTTGGCCATCATCGGGATTGAGGTGCGTGTCAAAGGTCATCCAGCACAAGGCCCTGTGCTGATGGCGGCGAATCACATTTCATGGCTTGATATTTTGGTGATGCATGCGGCTTGCCATTGCCGTTTTGTCGCGAAGTCAGAAATTCGTGCATGGCCGTTGGTGGGCGTGCTCACCACAGGTGGCGGATCGCTCTACATCGAGCGTTCGTCCAACCGCGATGCCATGCGTGTGGTGCACCAAATGGCCGATGCGCTGCGTCAAGGCCAAGTGCTGGCTGTGTTCCCCGAAGGGGGCACGGGCGATGGCGTGAGTTTGCTGCCTTTTCATGCCAATTTGTTGCAGGCGGCCATTTCGGCCGACGTGCCAGTGCAGCCTATTGCCTTGCAATTTTTAGAAGCGAGTACAGGTGAACACAGTTTTGCGCCTTGCTATCACGACCACGACACGCTCGTGAGTTCGTTGTGGCGCACGTTGTGTGCGCCACCGCTGTTGGCGCAAGTGCGCTACGGTGACATTCAAATGGCCAATGGCCGCAACCGCCGTGTGTGGGCGCAAGACCTGCAAGCGACAGTGGCAGATTTACGCAACTGATAAGCTCTTTCATCATGGCCAGCACTACCACTATCAAAACCAAAGCGTCGGCACGATCGGCTGCTCAAAAAGCCGCCGTCAAAACGGTGAAGACCGTTGCTCAAAAAGTGCCGAGTGCCAAAGCGCAAGCGATAGAGCAACAGGAAAATTTAGACCTCATGTTTTCTTTGGCGGCAGAAACGTTTCGCGTCATGTCTGCGCCCATGCGCTTGAAAATCATCAATTGCTTGTGCAACGAAGAGAAAAATGTGGGGCAGTTGTTGGCGGAAATTGACACCACCCAGCCCAATATGTCGCAGCATCTGAACACCTTGTTCAAGGCGAAGATTTTGGGTCGTCGCCGTGAAGGTGTGCAAATTTACTACCGCATCATCAATGACCGTGTCGTTACTTTATGCCGTGCTGTTTGCACGCAAATTGCCATCGACAGCGACATCGCCCATTGATCAGGGCTTGAGGTAGACGTAGCCTTCTTTGGCTTGCAAACGCGCCACCTCGGCCACGCCAGACGGTACGATTTTGGCGTCCATCGAGACTTTGCTGGGATCGATGTTGCGTGAGACCAAGGTGTTGTTGCACACCCTGAACTGCACGCCTTTGCCACTCAAGTCGCTGACCACGCCACTGAATTCACGGCCTTTGCTGTCTTTGGCACCATCCAGTAAAAAGTCGATGCCCAAACCGTGCGTCACCACCACGATCTTGGCGCTGGGGTCTGCACTCAGGTGGTTGCGCACATTGCCCAAAATGCCTGCTGCGGTTTCTACGCCCGTGTTGACGTGATAGACCACTTTGATGTCTTGGGCATGTGCCCAAACGCAGGCTAGGGTCAGCATCAAAGCCAGACCGAAGTTTTTGAATGATTTCAGGTAGGTCATGTGTGTCTCTTTAAAGCAGTGAATCTGCCCAAATATTTTGCGCCCAATTCATGGCGTAAACGCCTTCTAGTTCACTAGGGGCCGGTGACACGCCACCTGAGCCAGCCACGGTTTTGTAGGTTTTGTCTTTGGCGTCGTACTGATGCACCGAGGCCACATGCACCACCAGTTTGTCGTTCACAAAGCTGTAGCAGGTGTTGGTCAAGAAGGGGGCCGGGTTGATGGCCATGTCGGAGAGTTGGGCCACGATGGCTGCCGCCGTCACTTTGCCGTGTGAGTTGGCCATGTGACCTGACTTGGGCATGAGCGGCGCGATCATGATGGAGTCGCCAATCACGTGAATGTCTTTGGCTTGTGTGGACTCGAAGGTTTGAAAATTCACGCCGCACCAGCGTGCATTCACGTTAGCCAGCTTGGATTGCACCGCAATGCTGCCTGCACGCATAGCGGGCAACACATTGAGCACTTGGGCTTGCACATCGTTTTGAATTTCAAATTTCAGGGTGTTGGTTTTGGCATCGACCGCCACCACTTTGTGTTGCGGCACGTACTCCAAGATGCCTTTGTAGTTGTCGGCCCAAAACTTTTTGAACAAGGGACCTTTGGAGGTCACGTCTTGGTTGGCATCCAAGATCAGCACCTTCGACTTGGGTTTGTGCTGCTTGAAGTAATGCGCCACTTGGCTCGCTCGCTCGTAAGGGCCGGGCGGGCAGCGGTAGGGGGCTTCGGGGATCGTGATGGCAAACACGCCGCCATCTGGCATGGCTTCGAGTTGTTTGCGCAGCGCCAAGGTTTCGGGACCGGCTTTCCACGCCTGCAAAATTTGGCCAGAGGTATTGGCCTCTTTCAAGCCCTCGATGGTGTTGAACATCAAGTCAATGCCGGGCGACATGACGAGCTTGTCGTAACGAATGCTGGGGCCGCTGGCCAAGGTGACAGTTTTCTTCTCAGCATCGACGCTGATGACATAGTCGCGCACCATTTGCACGCCATGCTTGCCCGAGAGTTTGTCATAGGGCGTGGTGATGTCGGCCATGGTTTTGCTGCCGCCAATCACCAAGTTGGAGATGGGGCAAGACACAAAGGCGGCGTCAGGCTCAATCAGCACCACATCGATTTGGTAGTTCGAGAGCATGCGGATGTATTTCGCGGTTGTGGCGCCGCCGTAGCCGCCGCCAATCACCACCACACGGGCTTTTTCGGGTACACGACCTACGGATGCGCAACCAACCATGCTGCTAAATGCACCCAAAGAACCAAGAGCCATAGAGGCTTGAACAAAGCTGCGACGTTTCATGATGAATCCTTAATTAACGCTTAATGGAAGCGTAGTAGCTAGCAATGGTGTCCATTTGGGCATCGGTCAAGCCCTTGGTGATTTGATGCATCACCGTCGCAGGGCGTGTGCCATTTTTAAAGGCTTGCATTTGTTGCACGTGATAGTCCTTGGGCATGCCTGCCAGAGCTGGAATAGCCGATCCCTCGACGGTGCGTCCTTCAGTGCCGTGGCAATTGGCACACATGGCTGCGGTTACTCGGTTGTTGAGTTGCATGACTTTGTCTTCGGCGTATGCGTTAACGCTCAAACTCACGTAAAAGACTGTCGCAGCGAGTAAACGCAGCAATTGGGAATGTGTGTTTTTCATCGTGACCTCGTTGAAAAGAGAAATTAATCAGTGATCGGTAATATATCCAGAATGACATAACGCCTGCACGGGGTTTACCCAGTGCTGGTGCTCTTAACCGGCTGAAAAATATAACTTGAGAATTTGAATTCGTTTTACGTGCTGCCCCTGCATCAACGTCGGCGAGCTTATAGGGAGCGTATTTAAGCGGGTGGCGTACAGTCTGTTTTATATGATTTAGTCCTTGCTTATATTTGGTTTATGCTACGTGCTCTGGCATACGTATAACTTGGTACACATCAAGTCCAATACCGCTTGCCTCTTTGGGAGAAGTGATGTTGAAAGCACCGTTTATTGGGTTTTTAAGCATGGGTTTGTGGCTGTGTTGCGTTGGTTTGGTCACTTCTTCGTATGCTGAAATGCCACGATCGCAAGTGGCTTCACCCCAACCTCTGATGCAGGCCAAGCAAGTTGTGCCCAACGTGTACTACGTCCAAGGCGCTTCCGAAATGGGGTCGTCGGCTAACCAAAATTTCATCTCCAATGCGGGCTTTGTAGTCACGCCTGCAGGCGTGGTGGTGATTGATGCTTTGGGTTCACCCGAACTGGCGCGTCGCTTATTGGCTGAAATCGCCAAGGTGACAAACAAGCCCATCCACACGGTGGTGCTGACGCATTACCACGCTGATCACATTTACGGCTTGCAAGTGTTCAAAGATGTGGGGGCACGCATCGTGGCTCATGGGGCTGCGCGTGAGTACCTCACCTCCGACACGGCGCGTTTACGCTTGGACATTTCACGTCAAGAACTTTGGCCGTGGGTAGACGAGAAAACCCGCTTGGTACCTGCCGATGAATGGTTGAGCACATCCAAAATGCTCGTTGTGGGCGGTGTGCGCTTTGACATTCAACCGGTTGGTCCATCCCATACTGCTGAAGACTTGGTGGTCTACTTGCCAAAACAGAAGGTATTGTTTGCAGGCGACTTGGTGTTTCGCAATCGCATTCCATTTGTGGGGCAAGCAGACAGCCGCCACTGGATTGGTGCTATGGAAAACTTGCTCCAATTTGATACCCGATGGGTAGTACCAGGTCATGGCCCTATTTCCAACGACCCCAAGGGGGATATGACTTTGACGCGCGATTACTTGATCTATTTACGTGAAGTCATGGGTCGAGCTGCCAGGGACATGGAACCGTTTGAAAGTGCCTACGACGCAACGGATTGGTCAAAATTTGACAAAATGCCACTTTTTAAATCTGCTAACCGTATGAACGCCTACAACACCTATTTGCTCATGGAGCATGAAGCCAAGTGACGCATGCCACACGTCTGTCTCGGCGCAAAGTTTTGCAAAGCATCGCCTTGTTCGCTGCGGGCACAGGTTCTCTGACGACCCTAGCCGCGCCTGTGACTTTGCCCATGACTGACTCGTTGGCTGCTTCGCTTGGCCAAGCACTGCGTATCAAGCAACCCTTGGTGGTGATGGTTAGTCTGCATGGCTGTGCTTTTTGCAAAGTGGTGCGCGAGAACTATTTGCAGCCCTTGCGAGCCTCAGGTTTGCAGGTGGTGCAAATCGACATGCGCGATAACCGTGCTTTGGCGGATTTTGATGGCACAACCCTCACGCACGATGCGTGGGTGCGCAAGCAGGGCATCAAGTTGGCCCCCACCGTTTTGTTTTTTGGCTTTGAGGGACGTGAAGTGGCAACTCGTTTGAAAGGCGCATATCTGCCGGATTTTTACGGCGCTTATTTGGATGAGCAGCTTGCAGTGGCCCGTCGTGTGGTAGCAGGCGCATGATTCCGATCAAGACTGAATCCGCGTGGCGTGGCACATCCGACTGCCGCAACTGCGGCATTCGCGAAATGGTGTTGTTCGCCGATTTAAATGAAGAAGACTTCAACCTCATCCACGCACCGATTGACGACTTGGTGTACCAGTCTGGCCAGCCCTTGTACGACGAATCAGACAAAGCGCTGGGCGTTTTTACGTTACGCAAGGGGCTGGTTAAGTTGGTGCGCGTCACGGCGGATGGTCGAGAGCGTGTGGTGCGTGTGCTGTTTGCAGGCGATGTGGTGGGTCTGGAAGCCTTGGCCACAGGCCGCTACGACAGTCAAGCTGTGGCTTTGAGTGAAGTGTCCTTATGCCGCATTCCGCTGGATGTCATTCACCAACTCGGGGCTAATAGCCCACGCTTACATCGCAAGCTCATGGAGAAGTGGCAAAGTGCGCTGAAGCAGGCTGACGATTGGTTGGCTGAGTTGAACTTTGGCAGTGCACGTCAGCGTGTGTGCCATTTCATTTACAAAATGCATGAGGTGTCCGAAGATGGCACCGCCACCTTGTTTGGTCGAGATGACATGGGTGCGATGATGGATCTCAAGCTGGAAACTGTCAGTCGTGAGGTTACCGCTTTGGTTCGCTCCGGCGTGATCGCACCCTTGGACAAACATGGGCGACATTACAAAGTATTGCAACCCGAGCTTTTGCAAGAAAGATAACGAAGAGATATGTCATGAAATTTTTTTGGATCTTGATTTTGTTGATGATGTCGGCCGTGGCCCATGCGCAGCAGCATGCATTGTTCAAAGATGCCGACCTCAACACAGGAGAGAAGCTGATTGCAGAAAACCAATGCAACGAATGCCACATTCGTCGCGTCGGAGGCAATGGCAGTGCGATTTACAAACCGAAAGGTCGCATCAACACGGCAGGTGCTTTGCGCGGCATGGTGGAGTACTGCAATACAGAACTTAATCTCGGATTTTTTCCAGAAGACACCACCGCAGTAGCTGCTGTCTTGAACAAACGCCACTACAAGTTTCGTTAAGTTAATTTGGGTTATGGCGTAAACCCGATGGTCTTTGTATCAGAGATGATTTATATTAGCTTCAATTGATATATAACTTGATGTGGAAGGACTGTCTGTGAAAACACCAGATGGCATTCAATCGGGACGCATTCAAAAAGCGCCCGAAAATTTTTTAGACCGTGACGGCATTCGCACCGTCATTGCCGAGAGCAAGACGGGTCGACGCAACTTCATTCGCAGCGCATTTGCCGCTGCCGCCGCAGGGGCTGCTGCACCTATGGCGTTGGCGCAGGGCAACCCTGTGCCGACTGAGGGTGGGGACGCCAACATCTTGAACCTGCCCGAGCACGCCACAGGCCTTGGCCAAGGCGTGGCCGCCAACAACGGCTACGGCGTGCCTTCCAAGTTTGAGTCCAACGTGCAGCGCCGTCAAAGTCCAGGCTTGACACAAACCACCCAAGCCTCGGTGTCATTTGCACCGTTGCAGTCGTTGTTTGGCATCGTCACACCAAGCGGTTTGCATTTTGAGCGTCACCACCAAGGTTGGTGGGACATCGACCCATCCAAGCACCGCTTCATGATCAACGGCATGGTGAAAACACCCAAAGTGTTCACCATGGATGAAATCATGCGCTTACCTTCTGTCTCACGTTTCCACTTCATCGAGTGTGGTGCCAACACGGCTGTCGAGTGGGGCAACGTGGCGGTGCCCACGGTGCAATACACGCACGGCATGGTGTCATGCAGTGAGTTCACTGGCGTGCCGCTTATCACCTTGCTCGAAATCGCTGGCGCTGATTTCAAGAACGCTAAATTCATCTTGGCCGAAGGTGGCGACGGTTCATCCATGACCCGCACCATTCCTATGAGCCTGATCTTGTCAGGCGAAGTGTTAGTGGCCTACGGCCAAAATGGCGAAATGTTGCGCCCTGAAAACGGCTACCCCTTGCGCCTGATCGTGCCTGGTATTCAAGGTGTGAGCTGGGTCAAGTACCTGCGTCGCATTGAAGTGGGCGACATGCCCTACGCAGCCAAAGACGAAGCCGTCCATTACATGGACTTGATGCCCGATGGCCAACACCGCCAGTACACCAACATCCAAGAATGCAAGAGCGTTGTCACCACGCCTTCAGGCGGCCAAGTGTTGCTGGACAAAGGCTTCTACAACATCACTGGCTTGGCTTGGTCGGGCCGCGGCAAGATTCAAAAAGTCGACGTGTCTGTGGACGGTGGTCGCAACTGGCGCCAAGCCCGTTTGGAAACACCGGTGCTGAGCAAAGCGCTGACACGTTTCAACATCGACTGGGTGTGGGACGGCAAACCCGCCATCATCCAAAGCCGTGCCACTGACGACACGGGTTTCGTGCAACCCACATACAAGCACCTCCGTGCTGCGCGTGGCACACGTTCGATTTATCACAACAACGCCATCCAATCTTGGTTGGTGCAAGAAAACGGTGAGGTCAAGAATGTCCAAGTTTCGTAAAGTCATCTTGACCACAGCTTTGTTGGCTGCTGCTGGTTTTGCCAGTGCACAAAGCACGGCTTATCCCGGCGTAGGCCGCCCTGCCACTGTCAAAGAAGTGGCTGCGTGGGACATCGATGTGCGCCCCGACTTCAAAGGTTTACCTGCAGGGTCAGGCTCGGTCGCCCAAGGCCAAGACTTGTGGGAAGCCAAGTGCGCCCATTGTCACGGCGTGTTTGGTGAGTCCAACGAAGTTTTTAGCCCATTGGTGGGCGGCACGACCAAAGACGACATCAAAACTGGCAACGTGGCCAACTTGAAGCGTGCCGATTTCCCAGGGCGCACCACCCTGATGAAAGTGGCCACGGTTTCGACGCTGTGGGACTACATCAACCGTGCCATGCCATGGACTGCGCCCAAGTCACTCAAGCCCGATGAGGTGTATGCCGTCACCGCTTACCTGTTGAGCTTGGCTGATGTGGTGCCTGAAAACTTTGTGTTGTCAGACAAAAATATCGCTGAAGTGCAAAAGCGCATGCCTAACCGAAACGGCATGACCACCCGACATGCGATGTGGGCGGGCAAAGAGTTCAACGGCACTGCCAAACCCGATACCGCCAACGTGGCGTGCATGAAAGACTGCATTCCGGAAGCCAAAGTGGCGTCGATGTTGCCCGACTACGCACGCAATGCGCACGGCAACTTGGCTGACCAAAACCGTTTGGTGGGGCAACAACACGGTGCGAATACAGCGGTGCCTGAAAATAAATCAGTCGCTACGGGTTCCTCAGCCGCGGCCCCTGCTGCGCCTAAGTCCGTAGTCAAAGTGGCTGATCCCGCGTTGGCTTTGTTGGGCAAACACAATTGCACGGCCTGTCATGCACAGAACACCAAAGTGGTGGGCCCCAGCTTTACCGACATAGCCAAAAAGTACCCAGGCAAGGCTGAGTATTTGGCAGGCAAAATCAAGGCAGGCGGCGCAGGCGTGTGGGGTCCTATCCCCATGCCCGCACAATCTGCACCCGAGGCAGACATCAAACTGATTGCCAACTGGCTCGCTGCCGGTGCGGCAAAATAACATCCAAGTATTTTTAGGAGCACTACATGCAAAATCGTCGCGAGACCCTCAAGCACAGCGCCGCTGTGGCAGGCCTCTTGGCCTCTACTGGCCTGTTCCCTCAATACGCGCAAGCGTTTGACAAAGCAGCCTTCGATGCCAAAAGCGTGGCCGAAGCCGTCAAAGCCATGGGTGGCGCAGCCCCCGTGGAAAGCAAAGACGTCACCATCACGGGTCCAGACATCGCCGAAAACGGCGCTGTGGTGCCATTGGGTGTGAGCACCAGCTTGGGCAACGTCAAGCGCGTCTTGTTGTTGGTTGAGAAAAACCCATCTGCTTTGATCGCTATGTTTAACGTGTCGCCTGAAGTGGAAGCCAACTTCTCTACACGCGCCAAGATGGGCCAATCGTCGGACGTGTACGCCATCGCGATCACCAACGACGGCAAAGCTTTCTTCGCCAAGAAGGAAGTCAAAGTGACACTCGGCGGCTGCGGCGGCTAATTTAGAAATTTCAGGAGAAATACCATGGCAGATCCAATGCGCATCCGCGCCCAAGCAGCTGGCGACAAAGCAACCATCCGTGTCTTGATGAGCCACGAAATGGAATCCGGTCAACGCAAAGACGGCACCGGCAAAATCATTCCCGCTTGGCACATCCAAGACGTAACCGCGACTCTGAACGGCAAAGTCGTGATGACCGCTGAGTGGGGCCCAGCTGTGTCTAAGAACCCTTTCTTGCAATTCACCATCAAAGGTGCCAAAGCCGGCGACAAAGTGGGCATTACTTGGAAAGACAACAAGGGCGACACACGCTCTGACGAAGCAACCGTTTCGTAATCAACAAGAACGCAGTGGAGACACGAATGAAGAATCTAGTAATCGCTTTAGGGCTCATCGGCTTGTCGGCCGCTGCGTTCGCCCAAAAGTCGTCGACCGACAGCATCGCGGAATACCGCGCCATGTTGCAAGACGGCAACCCTGCCGAGTTGTTTGAAGTCAAAGGTGAAGACCTTTGGAAGAAAAAACGCGGCCCTAAAAATGCATCCCTCGAAAAATGCGATCTGGGTAAAGGCGCAGGCGTTGTCAAAGGCGCTTGGGTCGAGTTGCCCCGTTATTTTTCAGATACAGGTCGTGTGCAAGATCTCGAATCACGCTTGCTGACTTGCATGCAAGAGTTGCAAGGCTTCAATGCGGCAGACATTGCCAAAACAGCATTTGGCAAAGATGAGCAAAACAATGTGACGGCCCTGGCCACATGGATTTCTGCAGAATCCAAAGGCATGAAGTTCAACCTCTCACAAAGCCACGTGGAAGAACGCAAGATGTATGAAGTGGGCCAACGCCTGTTCTTCATGCGCGGCGGCTCACACGACTTTGCCTGTGCCACATGCCACAGCCAAGACGACAAACGCATCCGCTTGCAAGACTTGCCGAACCTGACCAAGAACCCAGGTGCAGGCGCTGGTTTCGGTGCTTGGCCCGCTTACCGCGTGTCCAACGGTCAAATGTGGGGCGCTCAGTTGCGCTTGAACGACTGTTACCGTCAACAACGTTTCCCTTACCCCTTGTTTGGCAGCGACGCCACTATCGCCTTGGGCGTGTACATGGGTGTGAACGGCAAAGGTGGCGAAGCCATCGCGCCCGCGATCAAACGATAAGGACAACGAAAAATGAACCGCACATATCAAATTGCTTTGGGCGCAGCCGCTGTGGCCTTGCTGACCGCATGCACCACGCCCATGCCCTCGAGCGCCGACCTCGATAAATTGACACAAGACGTCTTGGGTCGCTCATTCCGCGATCAAGGCCAAGCCAAACTCGACCGCTTGAACCCTGACGAAGACAACCGTTTGTGTGCTGAGTCTGATCGCACCGGTGTCGCATTGGATGCCAAAGTGACTGCCGAAATCGAAGCTCGCAACATGAAAACCATCAAGGCGCCAGCCGATGGCAAATACTTGGGTGACTTCAAAGAAGGCGAAAAAGTGGCACAAAGCGGTGCCGGTAAAACTTGGACTGATAAGACCGATTCGGTCAACGGCGGCAATTGCTACAACTGCCACCAAATCAGCAAGACTGAGTTGTCTTACGGCACCTTGGGCCCAAGTTTGTACAACTACGGCAAGATCCGTGGCGTGACTGATCCCAACAGTGCAGTTGCTAAGCCGATCGTGGAATACACGTGGGGCAAGCTGCTAAATGCGCGTGCTTACAACGCGTGTTCCAACATGCCGCGCTTTGCGCACAAGGGCATCTTGACCGAAACGCAAATCAAAAACGTGATGGCTTTGTTGCTCGACCCTGCGTCGCCTGTCAACAAGTAATCTCTAAATGGCCGCAGCATGAGCTTTTCATCTGCGGCTTTTTTACGCAATTTAAATAAGTAGGTGCTGATATGAACTTAACCAAACGTGAATTCATGCAAGTCATGGGTGCTGGCTCAATGGCTGGTCTCAACATGAATGCCTTTGCGCAGGCTGATGCAGGCGTGGCCGCTCGGGGTCTGTACGACATTCCTAAGTTTGGTCAAGTTTCATTCCTGCACATGACCGACTGCCACGCGCAGTTAAAACCCATTTATTTCCGCGAGCCCAGTGTCAACCTTGGCATTGGCAGCATGAAAGGCCAGTTGCCCCATTTGGTGGGCGAGCATTTGCTCAAAACCGCAGGCGTGCGCCCTGGTAGCGCCGAAGCCTATGGCATGAGCTATTTGAACTTTGAAGTGGCCGCCAAGCGCTATGGCAAAGTAGGTGGATTCGCGCACTTGGCCACTTTGGTCAAGCGTCTCAAAGCCAGCCGCCCCGGCGCGTTGTTGCTTGACGGCGGTGACACATGGCAAGGTTCAGCCACTTCGTTGTGGACCAACGGCCAAGACATGGTCGACGCTTGTAAATTGCTTGGCGTTGACGTGATGACCGGCCACTGGGAATTCACCTACGGCATGGAGCGCGTGCAAGAAATTGTGAACAAAGACTTTGCTGGCAAGGTCGACTTTGTAGCGCAAAACATCAAGACCCAAGATTTTGGCGACCAAGTGTTCAAGCCCTATGTCATCCGTGAAATGAATGGCGTGCCTTGCGCCATCATCGGCCAAGCCTTCCCCTACACACCGATTGCCAACCCACGCTACATGGTGGCCGACTGGGCGTTTGGCATTCAAGACGAAAACATGCAAAAGATGGTCGACGAAGCCCGCGCCAAGGGTGCGCAGGTGGTGGTCGTGTTATCACACAACGGCATGGACGTGGATTTGAAAATGGCCAGCCGCGTCAGTGGCATTGACGCCATCCTAGGCGGCCACACCCACGATGGCATGCCCGTGGCCACTTTGGTGAGCAACAAAGGCGGTAAAACCATCGTCACCAACGCAGGCTCCAATGGCAAGTTCTTAGGCGTGCTCGACTTCGAGGTGAAGAACAAGAAGATCACGGACTTCCGTTACAAGCTGCTGCCCATCTTCTCTAACATGCTGCCAGCCGACAAAGAGATGGATGCGCTCATCAATAAGATCCGCGCACCTTACGAAGCCAAGTTGAACGAGACCTTGGCTATCACCGAGGGCACGTTGTACCGCCGTGGCAACTTCAATGGCACGGGCGATCAGTTGCTACTCGATGCGTTGATGGATGTGCAAGGCGCTGACATGGCCTTCTCGCCAGGTTTTCGTTGGGGCACCTCCCTTTTGCCGGGACAAGCCATCACGCGCGAGTGGTTGATGGACATGACGGCCACGACTTACTCTTACGCCACGGTCAACGAGATGACCGGCGAGACCATCAAGACCGTGCTCGAAGATGTGTGCGACAACTTGTTCAACCCCGACCCGTACTACCAACAAGGCGGTGACATGGTGCGTGTCGGTGGTCTTGAATACGTGTGCCGCCCGAATGAAAAAATGGGCAACCGCATTGGTGAAATGCGCCTCAAAGGCAAACTCATTGACGCCAACAAGACCTACAAGGTGGCGGGTTGGGCACCTGTGGCTGAAGAGGCCAAGCACCAAAACCTCAAACCAGTTTGGGAAGTGGTTGAGCAATGGCTCAAAGCCAGCGGTGGCAAAGTGTCTCAACGCAGATTGAATACGCCCAAACTGGAGGGCGTTTTACCCAACCCAGGCTTTGCCGCCTAAGTTGGAATAGACGGGCGCTGCTGTTGCTTAGCGCCCCATGCTCCAAATGTTGGTAGAGCGCGCGCCGCTGCGGCAAAACGCCAACACAGGCCCCGTTGCCGCTTTCATCAGGGCGGCGAATTGTTGCGTTTGTTCAGGCGTGATTTGACCGCTGATCACCGGCAGGTAGTGGTAGCTCAAGCCCGCTGCGGCTGCGGCTGCTGCCATCTGTGCTGAAGTGGGCTGCGCTGGACCACCTTCACCATCGGGGCGGTTGTTGATCACGGTGGTGAAGCCATGTGCTGCAATCGCCGCCATGTCTTGGGGCTCAATTTGTGGCGCGGTTGCAAAGCTGGGATTGTGTTGGGTGATTTGAACGCTCATCTGAGTCCTTGTGTGTGTGTGCTGATGCTGAGTTTACAAAAGGACGCAGCGTGTTTTGCACAGACTGCGTCGCATCCTTTAACTGCGCTGGGTGTGCGCCTTGCGTTCTGCCCATTCATAGAGCCCCATGCCTAGCAGCATGGCCAGCACAAACACCAGCGCTTTGTCTTGCCCTGCCGCCATCGACACCAAGGCTGGACCAGGACAGAAACCAGCCAGTCCCCATCCTGCACCAAACAGCAAACCGCCCAGCACCAAACGTTTGTCGATGTGTGTGGCGGTGGGCAAATGCAAGGCGCCACCTAAAAAAGTAGTGGTGCGTTTTTTGGCAAAGGTAAAAGCGAACAGGCCAACCAACACGCCGCCGCCCATCACAAAGGCCAGAGACGGGTCCCACAAGCCTGCAAGGTCTAGAAAGCCCTGTACTTTGCCGGGATCTGTCATGCCCGAGAGCAGCAAGCCGACGCCAAACAAAAGGCCAACGATGAATTCAAAAATGCGATGCATGAGGGACTCCTTAAATGATGTGGCGAATCACAAACACGGTGGCAAATCCAGCCGCCATGAATGACAGCGTGGCCACCAATGAGCGAGGTGACAAACGGCTTAAACCACAAATGCCGTGCCCGCTGGTGCAACCCGCACCGTAGCGCGTGCCTAGGCCCACCATCAAACCGGCGATCACCACCGTTGCCCAGCCCGCGTCGATGCGGGGTGCGCTGAACCAGTCCGCAGGCAACCACAGACGCACAACCAAGGGTGAGGCGAACAAGCCCAATACAAACGCAATTCGCCAACTTGCGTCGCGTACTTTGGGCGCTATCAGCCCACCCAAGATGCCGCTGATGCCCAAAATTCGGCCATTTAGCAAAATGAACATGGCCGAAGCCAAGCCCAGCAAGACGCCACCCGCAAGTGACATCCACGGTGTGAAATGAATCCAATCTATTTGCATGATGAAGCTTTCGTGGTGATGGATGCAGACATTGTGAAACGGGGTTAATATATCAGCTATTTCTTATATTTGAAAGGCTAGCCATGTCGTCTGTTTCAAACCCTGTTGTCCACGGCATCTTTGATCCGGCAACGTGGACCATCACGTATGTGGTCTATGAGAAAGAGGGCAGTGCCTGCGCCATCATTGACTCGGTGCTTGACTACGATCCCAAATCAGGGCGCACCAGCACCGCATCGGCAGACAAAGTCATTGCGTTTGTGCGTGAAAAAAATCTTCAGGTGTCATGGATTTTGGAAACACATGCGCATGCCGATCACCTCACCGCTGCGCCTTATTTGAAGGCGCAGTTGGGGGGGCAAACCGCGATTGGCGACCACATCACCACGGTGCAGCACGTCTTCAAAGGCATCTTCAACTTGGAGCCTAGCTTCAAAGAAGATGGCACCCAGTTCAACCACCTGTTGAAAGAAAACGAAGCCTTCGCGATTGGCAGCCTGACGGCACGCACTTTGTTTGTTCCCGGCCATACGCCTGCTTGCGTGGCCTATCAAATTGGCGATGCGGTGTTTGTAGGCGACACCTTGTTCATGCCCGATGTCGGCTCGGCACGCTGTGATTTCCCGGGCGGGGATGCCAAGACTTTGTACGCCTCGACGCGCAAGTTGTTGAGCTTGCCGCCTGAGACCCGTCTCTTTATGTGCCACGACTATCCGCCCAACGATCGCCCCATTCGATTCGAAACCACTGTGGCTGAGCAGCGTGCGCACAACATCCATCTGCACGATGGCATTGACGAAGCCGAGTTCATCCGCATGCGCACCACGCGCGATGCCACCTTGGCCATGCCCGTGTTGATCTTGCCGTCCGTGCAAATTAACATCCGTGCGGGCGAGATGCCTCCAAAGGAAGACAACGGCGTGTCGTACCTGAAAATTCCAGTCAATGCGTTGTGAGTGCTAACGGCTCAAACGCTGACGGAATAAGCCTTAGATGATTTGGTAATTAACAACCAAAAACTCAGTCGTTCCCTTTTGAGCGCAACGCTCTCAGAATTCATCCATCGAAACTTTTCAGATGAATTCAAAGGGAACACACATGATTCAACGTCAACACTTTCTCAAGGCATTTGCAGCAACGGCCTTGCTTGCCGTCAGCGGTTTTTCAGCAGCGCAAGCGCCTGTCACACTGCTGAATGTGTCTTACGACCCGACCCGCGAGTTGTATGCCGAGTTCAACGTCGCCTTTGCCAAACATTGGAAAACCCAGACCGGTCAAGAGGTGAGCATCAAGCAATCGCATGGTGGCTCAGGCAAACAGGCCCGTTCGGTGATCGACGGCATCGACGCTGATGTGGTCACGTTGGCATTGGCCGGTGATGTGGATGCGCTCTACAAACACGGCGGTTTGATCCCTCAAGATTGGCAAAAACGCTTGCCGCATAACTCTGCGCCTTACACCTCCACCATTGTGTTGGTGGTGCGCCAAGGCAACCCCAAAGGCATCAAAGACTGGGACGACTTGGTCAAGCCAGGCATCAGCGTCATCACCCCCAACCCCAAAACATCGGGCGGTGCACGCTGGAATTATTTGGCCGCTTGGGAATTCGCCAAGCGCAAATACGGGGGCGACGCCAAAGCCAAAGACTTTGTGGCCGCGCTCTACAAAAACGTGCCTGTGCTCGACACGGGGGCGCGTGGTTCGTCGGTGACTTTTGCGCAGCGCAACCAAGGCGATGTGTTCATTTCTTGGGAGAACGAAGCCCATTTGTTAGAAAAAGAGTTCGGCAGCAAGGTCGACATCGTCTATCCATCGATCAGCATCTTGGCTGAGCCGCCAGTCACCCTCGTGGACAAAAACGTCGATCGCAAAGGCACCCGAAAAGTGGCCGAAGCCTATTTGAATTACCTGTACACCGACGAAGGTCAAGACATCGCGGGCAAAAACTTTTACCGTCCCATTTCTGCCAAAGCTCAAGCCAAGTACGTCAAGCAGCTGCCCAAGTTGCCCCTGTTCACCATCGACCAAGCCTTTGGCGGTTGGGCCAAGGCCGACAAAGACCACTTTGCCGATGGCGGCAGCTTTGACCAAATCTATTTGAAGAAGTGATGTTCAGTGGCCAATGATCTTGGCTAAAAACGACTGTGTGCGTGCATGGCGTGGGCGCTCAAAGAATTCGGAGGGCGGGGCTTCTTCCACAATTTGTCCTTGATCCATGAACACCACGCGGTCGGCCACTGCGCGTGCGAAGCCCATTTCGTGGGTGACGCACAGCATGGTGATGCCTTGTTGGGCCAACTCCGTCATCACGTCTAACACCTCTTGAATCATCTCGGGGTCAAGGGCCGACGTGGGTTCGTCAAACAGCATGATTTGTGGACGCAAGCACAAGGCCCGTGCGATGGCCACACGTTGTTGTTGACCACCTGAAAGTTGCAAGGGGTACTTGTGGGCTTGGTCGGCAATGCGCACGCGTTCGAGTTGCTGCATGGCCTGTTGGTTCGCTTCAGCGGCGGGCAGTTTGGCAACAAAAATGGGTGACAGCGTGAGGTTTTCCAGTACGGTGAGGTGCGGAAATAAATTGAATTGCTGAAACACCATGCCCACTTGGCGACGCACTTGGTCGATGTCTTGCAGGTTGTCGCTCAGCGTCACGCCGGCTACCGTGAGTTGGCCTTCTTGATGCTCTTCCAAGCGGTTGATGCAGCGAATCAAGGTGGACTTGCCCGAGCCCGATGGGCCGCAAATGACGATGCGTTCACCACGTTGCACGCGCATGTTGATGTCACGCAGCGCATGAAAATCGCCAAACCATTTGTTGACGTTCTCGAAACTCAGGATAGGGTCAGACACGGGTGTTCCTTAGGGGCATCAGCGGTGCGCGAGTTGGCGCTCAACCCACAGGCTGTAGCGCGACATGGCGAAGCAAAAAACAAAGTAAATCAGGGTGATGAACAGATAGCCTTCAATTTTGAAAGGCCGCCAGTTTGGATCGCCGCTGATGGCCAGCCCCAAAGCGCCCGAGAGTTCGTACAAACTCACGATGGTCACCAAGGAGGTGTCTTTGAAGATGGCAATGAAGTTGTTCATCAGCCCCGGCACCACATGCGTCAAGGCTTGGGGCAAAACGACCAAGCGCTGGGTTTGCCAATAACTGAGTCCTAAGGTGGCGGCGGCCTCCACTTGTCCTAGGGGCACCGCTTGCAAACCACCGCGAACAATTTCTGCCGTGTAAGCCGCTGAGAACAAGGTGATGCCCACCAACACGCGCAGCAACACATCGGGCGAGGTGCCACTGGGCAACAGCAAAGGAAACATGAAGCTGGCCATGAATAACACTGAAATCAAAGGCACGCCGCGCACCAACTCGATGTAGCCCACGCACACGCTGCGCAAGGCGGGCAGTGTGCTTTGCCGCCCCAAGGCCAGCAACACGCCCAACGGAAACGCCAAGCTGATGGCAAGTGTGGCCAGCATCAAGGTCAGCGGCAGGCCACCCCATTGGTCGCTGGATACCACTTGCAAGCCGGTCGGTACGCCCCACCAAGTGCCGCCGCCCATCAAACCAAAAAACAGCAGCCACACGGCCACCCACATCAGTGCCAAGTTGCGCCGCCACAAGACCGGTAGACAACTCAGCACCAGTGCCGTGACCAATGCGAGTGTGGCCACCACAGGCCGCCATTGCGCCTCAAAGGGGTAACGCCCGAGCAAGATGAGTCTGTATTTTTCGCTCACCACGCCCCAGCAGGCACCAACACCGCGCAGGGCTTGACAGCTGTCGGCATCGGCTTGCCATACCGCCCGCCACAGCGCCCAGTTGAGGGCCGTCGGTAGCCACCACAGCAGCGCCATCAGCAGCAAGCCACTCACCACAGCTTGCCCTTTCGTGGGCCAGAGATGGATGTGGCACCACTGCCACCATGAGTTGCGCGTGACGGGTGCGGGTCTGGCCGCGACCCACGGATGTGTGGTGGGTTGACGTGGCATCAACGCGCCCTCAACGCCATGCGGCGGTTGTACACATTCATCAGCGCAGCGGTCAGCAATGACAAGCTCAGGTACACCGCCATCACGATGGCGATGCACTCCACAGCGCGGCCCGTTTGGTTCAAGGCCGTGTTGGAGATGTTGACCAAGTCGGGGTAGCCGATGGCCACCGCCAAGGATGAGTTCTTGATCAAGTTCAAATACTGGTTGGTCAGCGGTGGAATGACCACGCGCATGGCCTGCGGCAGCACCACCAAGCGCTGCGTCTGCCAAGCCGATAAACCGATGCTTTTGGCCGCTTCGGTTTGACCACGCGGCACAGCATGGATGCCAGCACGCACCAACTCCGCAACGAAGGCCGAGGTGTACAGGCTCAAACCCCACGTCAAGGCCAAGAACTCAGGCGTTACGCTGGCACCGCCTGTGACTTCACCCACACCTTCGACGATGCGCCACACAGGCACGTCCCAAGCCCAAGCGCCATCGGCATGAATCAGCCACGGCAGTGTCAAGCCACCTTTGCTCAAAAACAGCCAGTCATTGACGTGCAGTGATGCATCGGTGTCGGGCATGAACTCGACCAGCAACACGTACCACATGAAGAGTTGTAGCAGCAGGGGAATGTTACGAAACAGCTCGGTGTAGCCGTAGCACAAACCCCGCACCAAAGCGTTGTGGGACACGCGTCCCAACCCTAACAAGGCGCCCCATACCGTGCAGATCACCATGCCCAACACCGACACGCGCAAGGTGTTGAGCAGGCCAACCAAGAAGGCTTGCCAATAGGCCTGCGTTGAATCGTAGGGAATCATTGACTCGCCGATGTCAAAGCCCGCGGTGTCGAACAAAAATCCAAACCCACTTTGAATGCCACGCGCACGCAAATTTGTAAGCGTGTTGTTCAACAGCCAATACGCCACGCCCACCAACAGGGAGACCAACAGAACTTGGTAGAGCAGGGCGCGGGTGCGGCGGCTGTGCAGAGGCATGGCGAGTCAGCGCGAGAACGTGGTGTGATGTGTGCGTGGTTTGTGTTTCATCAGCGAATGGGCATGGCGTATTGCAAACCGCCTTTGTTCCACTGCGCATTCAAACCGCGTTTGAGGGCCATGGGTGTTTTTTCACCCAAGTGACGCTCGAACATTTCGCCGTAGTTGCCAACTGCACCGAGGGCGCGTGCCAACCAGTCGCGGTCTAGGCCCAGAAGTTTGCCGGTGTCTTCGGACTTGCCAAGCAAGCGCAGCACCACGGGGTCGGTGCTTTCGGCTTTGAGTTTGTCGACCGTGGCGGCTGTGATGCCGACTTCTTCTGCCTCGACCAAGCCATACACCGTCCATTTGACGATGGCCAGCCACTCGTCGTCGCCCCGACGCACCAAGGGGCCCAGAGGCTCTTTGGAAATCAGCTCGGGCAGGATGACGTGGTCTTTCGGTGTCTTGGCTTCTTTGGCGCGGATGGAGGCTAATCCTGAGGCGTCGGTGGTGTAGGCCTTGCAGCGGCCCGCAAAGTAGGCGGCATTGGCTGCATCAAATTTTTCGAACACGACGGGTTTGATGTCGAGTTTGTTGGCGCGTGAAAAGTCAGTCAGGTTCTTCTCGGTGGTGGTGCCCGATTGCACACACACGGTGGCCCCTTTGAGTTGCTTGGCACTTTTCAGGTTGTTCTTGGCGGGCGTCATGAAGCCTTGGCCGTCGTAATAGGTCACGGCGGTTTGATGCAAGCCCATGGAGGCATCGCGTGTCAGGGTGAACGTGGTGTTACGCGACAGCACATCGACCTCACCCGATTGCAGGGCTGTGAAGCGTTGGGGCGCAGACAGCGGCACGTAGCGCACCTTGTCGGCATTGCCCAACACGGCGGCGGCCACAGCGCGGCACACGTCCACATCCAAACCGGTCCATTTGCCTTGACTGTCGGCTGCGCCAAAACCAGCCAAGCCCGTGTTGACCCCGCACACCACTTGGTCGCGTTGTTTGACAGTGTCTAAGGTTTTGCCTGCCCATGCATTCATGGCGCTGGCGCTCAGAAAAACCAAGGCCGCCACAGCCTGTAAAGGTCGACGAATCAGAGGTGAGTGCATGGGGGCTCCTGCTTGAAAAATAGAACTGAGACATTGTCCGTCAAACCTCAAGACCTTTGGCCTGATGCGCCCTGTGGCTGCATAGATGAGTTGGCTATTAACAAACTACAAAACTGTTGTTTGTGATTGGCTGGGGCTTGCACACAATCGCGGCCATGTCTCAAACACCCACCCTCATCATCGTTCCAGGTTGGCGCGATTCAGGCCCCGGTCACTGGCAAACTCTGTGGGCAGAGTCTTTGGTCGGTGCTGTGCGCGTCAAACAAGACGACTGGATGCAGCCCACGCGCAACGCTTGGGTTCGCAGCATCAGCGACACCATCTTGGCGCAACCCGGCCCCGTTGTGGTCATCGCGCATAGCCTGGGCTGCATCGCCACCACACATTTACCCCCTGAGGTGGCGTCGCGCATTCAAGGTGCTTTGTTGGTGGCGCCTGCAGACCCTGAGCGTCGTGGCCCTTTGGTGGATTTCGCGCCTGTGCCTTACCAAGCCTTGCCTTACCGCAGCGTGTTGGTGGCCAGCAGCAATGACCCGTTTTGTCCTGTGCGCACCGCGGGTGCCTATGCCCGCGCATGGGGCAGTGAGTTTGTGCGTTTGCAAAATGCGGGGCACATCAACATCGAGTCGGGCTTTGGTGAATGGCCTTTGGGTTTGGCTTTGTTGCAATCGTTGGTGGGCTCGCCTTTGCACCCTCTGCCTGCAGCAAGTCCCGCGGCCTCTGTTTCGTCTTTAGGATTTCAAATCGCATGAGCACTTTTTCTCGACCTGCGCGCGTGCTCCCAGGCTTCAACATCACCCTCGGTTTCACGCTCACGTATCTGAGCCTGATTGTGTTGATCCCGCTTTCTGCGCTGCTGTTCAAAACATTCACGCTGACGTGGGACCAATTCGTTGTCGCCGTCACCGGCCCGCGTGTGATGGCCTCTTACCGCTTGACCTTTGGTGCCTCGTTGATCGCAGCTTTGGTGAACGTGGTGTTTGGTTTGCTCGTGGCGTGGGTGCTGGTGCGCTACGATTTTTTCGGTAAAAAAGTGGTGGACGCGTTGGTGGATTTGCCATTCGCCTTGCCCACGGCTGTGGCTGGTATTTCGCTAACAGCCTTGTTGGCGGGCAACGGCTGGGTGGGGCAGTATTTAGAGCCGCTCGGTATTCAACTCGCGTTCAACCCCAATGGTGTTGTGATTGCCCTCATCTTCATTGGCTTGCCTTTTGTGGTGCGCACGGTTCAACCCGTGTTGGAGGACGCTGAGAAGGAGCTCGAAGAAGCGGCGACGTGTTTGGGCGCCACGCGTTGGCAAACTTTCACCCGTGTGATTTTCCCCAGCATTGCGCCTGCCTTGCTGACGGGTTTTGCCATGGCGTTTGCGCGTGCGATTGGTGAATATGGCTCGGTTATTTTCATTGCGGGCAATATGCCCATGGTGTCTGAAATCACGCCGCTCATCATCATCAGCAAGTTGGAGCAGTATGACTACGCGGGCGCCACTGCCGTGGCCGTAGTGATGTTGGTGATGTCGTTTGTGTTGCTCTTGGTGATCAATGCTTTGCAAGCTTGGCAGCGCCGCCGTACGGGAGTATCGGCATGAGTACCACTTTGAACCCATCTCTGCGCCGCGCACAAGCGGGCACCACAGAACCCGCATGGGTGCGCTACAGCCTGATTAGCGTGGCGCTGACGTTTATGTTTTTCTTTTTGGTTTTGCCTTTGGCGGCTGTCTTCACTGAAGCCTTGCGCAAAGGCTTTGAGGCGTATTGGGCAGCGTTGCAAGAGCCCGACGCTTGGTCGGCCATTCGCTTGACCTTCATCACCGCTCTCATTGCCGTGCCGCTGAACTTGGTGTTTGGTGTGGCGGCTGCATGGGCCATTGCCAAATATGAGTTCACAGGCAAAGCGTTTTTAACCACACTGGTGGACTTGCCGTTCTCGGTGTCACCCGTGGTGGCGGGTTTGATTTATGTGTTGATGTTTGGCGCACAGGGCTGGTTTGGCCCTTGGTTGCAAGCGCATGACATTCACATCATTTTTGCGGTGCCTGGCATTGTGTTGGCCACCGTGTTTGTCACGTTTCCCTTCATCGCACGTGAGCTGATTCCGCTCATGCAAGCGCAGGGCAATGACGAAGAGCAAGCCGCCATTGTGTTGGGTGCCACAGGCTGGCAAACCTTTTGGTATGTCACGCTGCCCAACATCAAGTGGGGTTTGATTTACGGCGTCATCTTGTGTAACGCCCGTGCCATGGGCGAGTTTGGCGCGGTGTCGGTGGTGTCGGGCCACATTCGCGGACAGACCAACACCATGCCATTGCATGTGGAAATTTTGTACAACGAATACCAATCGGTGGCGGCGTTTGCCGTGGCCTCGCTGTTGGCCTTGTTGGCTTTGGTGACCTTGGCTATTAAGTCTGTGGTGGCGTGGCGTCATGCGCGTGAGCTGAAGGCCACGGCTGATTTGCCCATGGAACGCCCACACGCATGAGCGCATGGAATTCACACACACCTAGTCGCAACGCCGTGAAATTTAAGAAGATGAGACCCGAATCATGAGCATCGAAATCAGAAACATTCACAAACAATTTGGCGCTTTTCAAGCACTGGGCGATGTGAGCCTAGACATCCACTCTGGCGAGTTGATCGCTTTGTTAGGCCCTTCGGGCTGCGGCAAAACCACCTTGCTGCGCATCATCGCGGGTTTAGAAACGGGTGACTCAGGCACCATTTTTTTCAGCGGTGAAGACACCACGCACGTGCATGTGCGCGAGCGTCAAGTGGGTTTTGTGTTTCAGCATTACGCCTTGTTTCGCCACATGACCGTGTTTGAAAACGTAGCCTTTGGCCTGCGCGTGAAACCGCGCAGCGAACGCCCGAGCGAAGAACAAATTAATCGAAAAGTGCACGACTTGCTGAGTCTCGTGCAACTCGATTGGCTGGCCGACCGCTATCCCTCACAGCTCTCAGGTGGCCAACGCCAGCGCATTGCTTTGGCACGCGCCTTAGCGGTGGAACCCAAAGTGTTGTTGTTGGACGAGCCCTTTGGTGCTTTGGATGCCAAGGTGCGCAAAGAGCTGCGCCGCTGGTTGCGCCGCTTGCACGACGATTTGAATGTGACCACCATCTTTGTGACCCACGACCAAGAAGAAGCGCTCGAAGTGGCCGACCGCGTGGTGGTGATGAACAAAGGCAATGTCGAGCAGGTAGGCTCACCTCAAGAGGTGTGGGAGCATCCAGCCAGCCCATTTGTGTATGGCTTCTTAGGCGATGTGAACTTGTTCCATGGCCGTGCCCACGAGGGCGAAATGCACATCGGTGTGGAAGACCAAACCGTGCGCGTGGCCAGCCCCGAGCACCATGCCGCGCAAGACGCTAAGGCCTTTGCGTATGTGCGTCCGCATGACTTGGATGTGCGTCGCTACACATCAGGCGACGAAGGCATCGTGGCCAAACTGACCCGAGCCATTGTGGTGGGACCGATTGCCCGTTTGGAGTTGATCGCGGCTGAAGGTGACAGCCCTTCTGATGCGCAGATCATTGAAGCGCAAATCCCTGCATCGCAGTTCTACGAGCAGGGATTCACAGAGGGTGAGACTTTGGTGCTCACACCGCGAAAAGCGCGGGTGTTTGTGGCCTAAACGGTGCTTGCTTAGACGTATTGTTTGAGCCAAGCTATAGCGCGGCTCCAGCCGTCTGTCGCAGGCGTGGCGCGGTAGCTGGGGCGATAGTCTGCGTGGAAAGCATGGGGGGTGTCTGGGTACACCACAAACTCGCTGGCCTTGGCCGCTGAGTTGCCTTGATTGGCAGCGAGCGCCAAGGCTTGTTTCATGGCGTTGACCGACGTGACGGGAATGCCCGTGTCTGCCCCGCCGTACAAACCCAGTACAGGTGCTTTCAGTGCAGTGACCAAGTCGATGGGGTGTTTGGGATTGTTGGCATTGGTTTGGCCTTCCATGCGACCGTACCAAGCCACGCCTGCTTTGAGTTTTGGGTTGTGCTCGGCATACAACCATGTGATGCGACCGCCCCAGCAAAAGCCGGTGATGGCCGCACGATCGGCATTGCCGCCGTTTTGGCTGGCCCATTTCAAAGTGGCGTCCAAGTCGGCCATCACTTGTGCGTCTGGTACTTTGGCAATTAACTCGCTCATGAGCTTGGCCAATTCGCCATAAGTGCTGGGGTCACCTTGGCGTACAAACAGCTCAGGGGCAATGGCCAAGTAGCCCAGTTTGGCGAAACGTCGTGTGACATCGGCAATGTATTCGTGCACACCAAAAATTTCTGAGATCACCAAGACCACGGGCAAGTTGGTTTTTCCAACAGGGGCAGATCGGTAGGCGGGCATTTGAAAACCGTTGACATCGATCAACACTTCACCTTCGACCAAACCCTCACCTGAGGTTTTGATGGCTGTTTGTGCGATCAACGGCATGGCTGCCGCGGCATAGCCCAAGCCCAGCGCGGACTGCAAGGCCAAGCGACGTGTGGGTTGGGGCATCGTCTGTCCATCGTGGTTGAGCAGCGCTTGGGTGTCTTGGATGAAGTTGGTGTTCATGGCATTTCCTCTGGGTTCAAGAAAAAAATTTGTGTGAGCTTACGCTGAATCTGTGATTTGCTGAGTCACCCAGTCATGAATCCTTTCATCTTGAATGTGGATCATGCGGGGAGTTTTTAATATAAGCAATCAATTATTTAAGCATACAATTTAGATTCACCACGCAAGACTGTTCAGTCTGTCTTTGAACTTTTGATGGAGTAATTTGATGAGCACTTTTGACCATGCCAACTTGATTCAAGGCATCAACGAGTCGTTGGGGTTGTTTCGTAAAGCACAACCCGATGCGATGCAAGGTTTTGGGCAATTGGCCAAATCGGCCATGGCTGAAGGAGCGGTCAGCACCAAACACAAAGAGCTGATGGCGCTTGCCATTGGCATCACGCAACATTGCTCGGGCTGCATTGGTTTTCATGTCAAAGCGCTGCTCAAATTGGGTTGCACTCGCCAAGAGTTGGAAGAAATGCTGGCGGTGTGTGTTTACATGGGCGGTGGTCCTGCCTTGATGTATGCAGCTGAAACCCTCAAAGCTTGGGATACCCTCGCTTAAAACTGCCCTTTTATCCCCTTTGTCTTAGGTCGTCATGAACCGCCATCTGCTTTTCCTTGCCATCGCCCAAGGGCTGTTCCTTACCAACAACGTGACCTTCATCGCGATCAATGGCTTGGTGGGCTTGAGTTTGGCCCCGGTGTCGTGGATGGCGACCTTGCCCGTGATGGGCTATGTGGTGGGCGGCGCACTCAGCACCGGTTTGGTCGCCAAATCCCAGCAACGGTTTGGGCGCAAGGGCTCTTTTCAACTGGGGTTGTTGGTGGCCTTGCTGTCCGCGGGCTTGGGGGCTTGGGCCGTATCGATTCAATCGTTTTGGCTGTTGGTAACGGCGACCGTGGTGGCCGGTTATTACAGCGCGAACGCCCAGTTGTACCGCTTCGCTGCCGCAGAGTTGTGCGCCGTGGACTACCGCGAAAAAGCGGTGTCTTTGGTGATGGCGGGTGGTTTGATGGGTGCCATCATTGGCCCTAATTTGGCCATTCAAACCAAGAGTTTGATGGACAAACCCTTTGCAGGCGCTTATGTGGCACTGGCCTTGATTGCTGTTTTGTCGATGGCCGTGGTGAGTTCGATCAAGTTCCCCGCAGTCACGGCTGGACCCATGCATGCAGACACTGGCCGCCCTTTGAGCGTCATCATGCGACAGCCTGTGTTTGTGATCGCCACTTTGGCGGCTGCTTTAGGGTACGGGGTGATGAACTTGCTGATGGCGGCCACGCCTTTGGCGATGCAAGTGTGTGGTTTGCCTTTTGAAGACACAGCTTGGGTGCTGCAATGGCATGTGATTGGCATGTTTGCCCCAGGATTTTTCACAGGACATTTGATCAAACGCTTTGGCGTGCTGTCCATCATGGGCGTTGGCGTGGTGCTCAACGCGGCATGCATTGCGGTGGCCTTGTCAGGCACAGATCTGCATCAATTCTTGTTTGCTTTGTTTTTGCTGGGCGTGGGCTGGAACTTCTTGTTCACCGGCAGCACCACGTTGTCGATGCAGGCTTACACAGCCGCTGAAAAGAATCGTGCACAAGCTGCCATTAATTTCTGTGTGTTCGCCACGATGGCGTTCACTTCATTCGCATCGGGTGCTTTGGTGACCAGCCAAGGCTGGAGTTGGCTCAATTGGGGTTCGCTGCTCCCCGTCGCTGTGACGGGGGCGGGCCTGTTGTGGCTGAAGTTCAGGTCTTCGTCAGTCCCAAGAACATCCTGAGAAAGAAGATGCCCATGCCGATGATGAAGGCGAGGCCGATGATGCTCATCAGCCCGTAGTCGGTGGTGAAAAGATCAATCCAGAGTTTCATGGTGCCATCCTTGTGAAAAGTGATGACACCATCTTGCACCTTGTTTTGCTGCGAAAGATTGATCTGTCGCAAGCGCTTAGCTTTTAAGGTCTTCCTCTGTTTTCATCGGGCAAGTGCTGAGACCAAACAAGGTGTACGCGCCGCAAAAACTAAACAGCCCAGTGGCCAAAACGATCACACCGACGTAGCCCCAAGCGCCGATTTGCCCCGTGGCTGCCAATGCAATCAAGACCAAGCCCGCCACGATGCGCAAGACGCGGTCAATGCCGCCCACATTTGATTTCATAGGTTTCTCCAAGGTAATGCCGAATTAGACCTTGGCATCATGCGCGCACGCTTGATCTAAATCAAGCGTGGCGCTTTGGCGTTTTAAGGCAGGCTACGGGCGTAGGCCGCCATGGCTTCGATTTCCTCGTCAGTCAAACTGCGTGCGGCGCTGGCCATGGTGCCGTCCATGTCTGCGCGTGCGCCAGAACGCAGATTACGCAGTTGCGTCACAAAGTACTCGCTGGACTGACCCGACAGGCGTGGCACATGCTTTTGCCCCTGCAACTGCGCGCCATGGCATGACGCGCAATATTGCTGCTGGGCAATTTGTTGACCGCGTGCAATGTGTGCAGCGTCGCCACCGGCATGCGCAGCAGGCGCAGGCTGACGGGCATAGTGCGCTGCGATGTCGCGCATGTCTTGTTCGCTCAGTGTGGCGGCGATGGCTTCCATGCCGCCACCTTTGCGTCGTTGGTCACGAAACTGCAGCAGTTGATAAAAGATCGACAGCGGTGGTTGCGCCGCCAAATGGGGCGTGCCGGGAATGGCCGACACGCCGTTCTCTCCATGGCACGCCGCGCAGAGTTGCGCTTTGGCTTGGCCCGCGACAGCGTCAGGGGCTGCTGTCGCGTAAGAGGTGGTGAGTGCTAAGAAAAAAAAGGCCATTCCAGGAATGGCCTTTGAAACGTTCGAGAACATTATTTGCTGTGTGAGACGCGGAAGATGGCACCGGCAACGTCGTCAGAGACCAGCATTGAGCCGTCTTTCATGACGTGCACGTCGGCAGGGCGGCCCCAGAAATCATCGCCTTGAATCCAACCGGAGATGAAGACTTCTTTCTTGGTCACGTTGCCCTTGGCATCGAGCGCCACACGCACCACATCGAAACCGGTTTTCTTGGTACGGTTCCATGAGCCGTGCTCAGCGATGAAGATGTTGTGGGTGTATTCAGCAGGGAATTGTTTGCCTGTGTAGAAGCGCATACCCAACGCAGCGACGTGAGGGCCAATCTTGGAGACGGGCTTGTCGAACTCATCGCACGAGCGGCCTTTGCCGAAGTCGATGTCCAGCAGATCGCCTTGATGGCAGAAGGGGTAGCCAAAGTTCATGCCTTTACGCGTGATGCGATGCAGCGTGTCGTTTGGCAGATCGTCATTCACCCAGTCGCGCGCATTGTTGGTGAACCACAGCTCTTTGGTCACGGGGTGGAAGTCCATGCCCACGCTGTTACGCACGCCATGAGCCACGGTTTCCAAGATGTTGGTCTTCAAGTTCAAGCGAACAATCACAGCATGCGTGACGGGTTGCACGGTGATGTTGGCGGGCGTGCCAATTTGGAAATACAAGTAGTTGCCGTCTGGGCTCAACTTCATGAACTTCCAGCCGTGTGGTTCGTCCTTGGGTAATGCGTCAAACACGACCACGGGTGAAGGTGGGCTGTCTAAGTTTGCCTCGATGTTGTCGTAGCGAATGATGCGCGACAGTTCGGCCACATACAGCGAGCCGTCTTTGAATGCCACGCCGTTGGGGCGATGCAAGCCTTTGGCGATCACTTTCACGTCGCGCTTGCCGTCTTTCTCAACCACGGCATAGACGTTGCCTGGGAAACGGGTGCCTACAAACAAGGTGCCGTTGGGTGTTTGCACCATCGAGCGTGCGTTGGGCATGCCAGAGGCCCACAGTTCGACTTTGAAGCCAGCGGGAACTTTGAGTTTGTCAGTGGGAATATCGCTCACTGGCAGCGCCGTCATGCCGGGGGGATGGGGCACCAAGTTCAGGGCAGCTTGTTCAGCCGTGCGGCCTTGTGCCCAAGTGGGCGGGATGGCCGCAGCAGCGGGCGCGGCGGCAGGGGCTTGCGCCATGGCCAGAGTGCTCAGGGCCATGCCCAGTGTGAGGGTGGCACTTTGTAGGGTGCGATTGAAGCGATTGAGTTTCACGAAGGTCTCCTTTTAATGGGTTGGATTAAAACTGAAATTTCTTGTGATCGAGTCACCAAGGCGATTGGTACTGCAGTTGCCTTGGTTTTCGCCATGGGTCTGTTGCAAGCTGCGCGATACAGTGCAGCATGAGGGTTCTTTAAAGTCACGCGCTCGCAGCGCGTGAGCTAATTCATGGTGCTAAGACCGTTTTGAAAGGCTATTTTTATGACCCGTTTTTTCTCTTTGTTTTTAGGGGTTGCTTTGACCTTTTTTCTAGCCAGTGCAGATGCGCAAAACTTCTCCAACCGCAAAGAAGGTGTTTGGGTAGCCAAGGACTTTCGCTTTCACACAGGGGAGGTAATGCCTGAATTAAATGTGGGTTACACGACCCTCGGGGACCCCGCGAATGAAGCTGTGGTGATCTTGCATGGCACCACGGGGACAGGCACGGGCATGTTGAATCCCGCCTTTGGTGGCGAACTGTTTGGTCCTGGTCAAGCCTTGGATGCCAGCAAATATTTTGTGATCTTGCCCGACGCCATTGGGACGGGGCGTTCCAGCAAACCTTCGAACGGTTTGCGCGCAAAATTTCCGCGCTACAACTACGATGACATGGTCAGTGCGCAGTTTCGTTTGCTCACCGAAGGCTTGAACGTCAAACATGTGCGCCTGATTTTGGGCAACTCCATGGGCGGCATGCAGGTGTGGTTGTGGGGCATGACGCATCCTGACTTCATGGATGTGATGGTGCCGATGGCGTCGATGCCCAGCGAGATGTCTGGCCGCAATTGGATGATGCGCCGACTCATCACTGATTCGATTCGCAACGACCCCGAATGGATGGGCGGCAACTACACCACCCAACCGCGCAGCTGGCAATTTGTCTCGGTGTTTTATGCCACGGCGACCAGCGGTGGCAACCAAGCCTTGCAACGCTTGGCCTCGACGCGCGAGAAGGCGGACCAGTTGTTGGACCAGCGCTTAAAAGCGGCCTTCCCAGGCGACGCGAACGATCACTTGTACCAATGGGACTCGTCGCGCGACTACAACCCGCTGGCGAACTTAGAAAAAATCAAAGCCACCGTCTTAGCCATCAACTCGGCCGATGATGAGCGCAACCCGCCTGAGTTGGGCGTGATGGACAAGGTGCTCAAACGCATTCCCAATTCACGCTTGCTCTTGATTCCTGCCAGCGATCAAACTGCGGGCCATGGCACGACGGGGCAGGCGAAGTGGTGGAAGGCAGAGGTCGAGGCTTTGCTGAAGGCTGCGCCTCGCCGAGGTCAAAAATAAAAAGCTCATCGCTTGCGTAGCCCCAAAAACATCACTGTGGCAACCACCAGCAAGCCGCCGGCCACTTGGACAGGGGCAATCGCTTGGCCCAACATGACCCAAGCCAGCACCAAAGCAAACACCGGCTCGACATTCATGATGGCAGAGTTGCCCACGACGCCCAGACGCGGCAGCACCGTGAACATGATGGTGAAGGCGGTGCCGTACAAAAACGTCAATGCAGCCAAACCCCACCAACCGGCTGCGGCTGTGGGCAGATGAAGTCCGCCTTGTGCCACCACGACGCTGCTGCTGAGCAAAAACACCAAGCTCATGGTGCTGAAGGTGCGCAGTCGTCCATCTAAATCGCCGGCTTCATGTTGGGTGAAGACCAAAGCCAAGCCAAAAGTGGCGGCAGCGGTGAGGGCAAATGCCACGCCGATGCCAATGGCACTCCATTGTGCTTGTGCGCCCAGTCCTGAAGCTGCACCGAGCACGTCTAGCGCCAAGGCCAAGCCCAGCAGCATCACGGGCATGGCGCGCAACAGCGTAGGGTCTGCTCTGTGTCCATACACAACGCGCGCCCACAGCGCCGTCCACAAGGGGTACGTGTTAAACGCCAGTAGTGCCAACGCCACGGGCAAGCGCGCCACAGACGAATACAAGCAGAGGCTCTGAATGCCCACCAGCAGTCCAACAGCAAGCAAGCCGCGTTTGTGTTGCTGGGTCAAGCGCATGGACACGCGATGGCGCCACAGCAGGTAAGCCACCACGGCGGCCGTGATGCCGCTGCGGACGGTGACGGCGGTGGCAACGTCCACACCGTTTTGAAAAGCAAACCGAGCGGCGACATGGTTAGAGCCCATCATCAGCGCGATGAGCAACAGCGTGGCAAAGGCCGTGGCTGAAAGACGAGTTCTAGAAGCAGTCATTTTTTCAGCATAAGGCAAGCGCCGACGGTGTGGCGTCGCCACTGCGTCTTTTGTCATGGATGAGGCCGTTTTCGAGGAAGGATCGCTCAAAAATTTTCATACGCCATTTGGCGTATATGCTAATATTGCGTACAAGGGAATACAGCAACATCCAATTTGTGAAATTCTCAGCTTTAACAGTTGGAGGCCTCCTTTTGAAAACCTATTACTTGCGTTATCTTCAGCTGATCGAATCTTTGAACACAGAGCCTTCGAGCCGAATGGCTGAAATTGATCCGCTTGCCAAACAGCTGCTGGACAAAATTTTGCTGCGTCATACCCAAGACAACCCCATGACGGTCAGCAATGCCATGGAGCTGTCCTGCATTGCTTCCCCTGCGACGATCCAGCGCAAGTTAGATTTGTTGCGAGAAGCTGGCTTGATTGAACAAGTCTTCAAAGGCAAAAACCGCCGCACCAAATATTTGGTGACCACGGCTTTGTCAGAACAATATTTCAAAGACTTGAGCGATGCGATGGCTCAAGCCGTCGCAGAGCCCGAGTTAATGGCCGCTTAAATCGGGCGCGTCAGTACTTTTCTAAATTTCACCACGCCACTGCCAAACTGAAGCGCTAAATAGCCGCTGCTGAATTTGCTGTCTGTGGCGTCGGCCGTAACGACCCCGTTTAATTTCACCGTCAAGTGGTTATTTTTAGCCTTGATTTCTAAGGTGTTCCACTGCCCGCCGGCTTTGGGCATGGGAGAGACTTTGGCGACATCCACGATGGCACCCGTACCGTAACTGGGGTCAGGGCGTGTGTCCCACACGTTAATTTCATAGCAGTTGTCAGCGCCAATTTTCTGAGGGTCTTGACAACGAATAAAGATGCCGCTGTTGGTGTGTGTGTCCACCCACATTTCTGCGTAAATTTCTTGATCTGTGAAAGTTTGTTTGCTGACGAGATAGCTGGGGCCTTTGCTGCGCAGCAAGTCGGCCTGAATGGCGCCCTCTTGCAAACGCCAATTCGCATCACCCACCAAGGTCCAACCATTGAGGTTGCTGGCGCTGTCAAACAACGTGGTCCAGTTTGGCGCAGGTGTAACCAATTGGGCACAGGCGGCCAAACAAAGGCTCGCAAGCGGTGCGGCCATGCGCTTGAATACGGTGAGTTTCATGGTGCGTGTCTCCAGTGTGGGTGAGTTTTGACACTGGAAGGGTAGGCCTCAAATGGGCCTAGGGCTGTCGCAGACTTGCCAATGGATGCGCATCTGTATTCAATCTTGACGTGCGCAACGTCGACAGGTCTACCCAAGCATCGTGCGATTTTTGCAATCAATGCGCTAGCCCCAAGAGAAAACCGTAGACAAGCACAGCCAAAATTAAGGTTTCTAAAAGCATTAGGGCCACGGGTTTCCAGCCCACACTCAAGATGTCCTTGAGGTGAGTTTTTATACCGATGGCGGCCATGGCTGCTACCAAAAAAGCCCGAGACAACGCATGCCCTGTGCTGCTCACCCAATCAGGCATGGGCAGAAAACTATTGAGAAGCACCAGCAGCACAAACACCACGGCGAACCACGGCAGTAAAGGCGGGCGACTCGCTGTTGTATCCACAGCCTCCCCATCCCCATCCCGAGCCTGCTGTGCATGTGCTATTCGAGTCATCCAAGCGGCGACCATGATCACCGGCACCAGCATGGCCACACGCATGAGTTTGATCACCGTGGCCGCATCGCCCGTCTGCTGGCTCATGCTGTAGCCCGCGCCTACCACCTGCGCCACGTCATGAATGGTGCCGCCAAGAAAGAAGCCCGATTGTTCTGGATTGAACCCTAGCCAATGCGTCAACATCGGATACAGCACCATGGCCACGGTTGACAGCGTGCTCACGCTGATGACCACAAACAGGGTGGCGCGGTCTTTTTGCGGGTGGTTTGGAAAAGCGGCCGCAATCGCCAATGCAGCCGAAGCCCCGCAAATGCCCACAGCTCCACCAGACAACAAACCAAAGAAGGCACTGAAGCCCATCCATCTTGCCATCAACAAGCCTAGGCCGATGGTCAGTGCAACGGCAAGCACCACCATGAACACAGACTGCCAGCCCAAAGCCTGTACCTGTGCAATCGTGATTTTCAGGCCCAACAAAGCGACGCCCCAGCGCAATACCTGACGAGCCACGAACTCAATGCCCGCTTTGCAACGCGCATCTTCAGAGAGAAAGTTGACGGCCATGCCTAACAGCAAGGCAAACAGCATCACAGGTGCCCCGTAATGGTCTGCCAAAAACAGTGCCGCCACGGCCACCACGGCAGACATGGCCAGCCCAGGCCACAAAAGGGCACAGCGAGCGTAAAGCGCGATCACTGGTTGATCTGGATATTGAACTGTCGAACGATGGCCGCATTTCGATCAAAATCAGTTCGAACTGACTGTGTCAACTGCTGAATGCTCCAGTCCTCTGCGGCTTCAAAACCTGCCGCAAACATGCGGCCACGGAATTTAGGGTTGAGGGCAACTTGCCGCACTGCCTTATGAATTTTTTCTTGCAATTCGGTCGGCATAGAAGCGGACACGACAACACCCAACCAGTTCGAAAAATCGAGTTCTGGGTAACCCAGCTCCGTCAAGGTTGGCACATCAGGCAACTGAGTGAGTCGATTTTTGGCAGCTACGGCATAGGCTTGCACCTTACCGGTTGCAATTAAATTGCGAGAGGTCGCATAGCCATCGAACATGACGGGAATTTGCCCACCCATTACCTGTGCCAAGGCAGGTGGTGAACCCTGAAACGCCACATGCTGCAAATCGAGGCCCGCCTTTTGGTTCAATATCATGCCAGCGTAATGCGAAATGGTGCCAGCACTGTAAGAAGCAAAACCCAGAGTTCCCGTGTTCTTGTGTGCGTACGCAACAAATCCTTTGAAGTCTTTAGCAGGAACCGTCGGCGCTGCAATCATGACCAAATTTCCACGTGCAACGATGCCTACTGGGCGAACATCTTTGTTCGGGTCAAAGCCGCTTTTGAGCACATGAGGAATCTCTGTCAACACATTGCTGGCAGTCACCAGCACCGTCTGTCCATCTGCCGGCGCTGAACGCAAGACTTGCACGGCAATCGCACCGCCCGCACCGGGCCGGTTGTCCACCACCATGGGCTGACCAATATCCGCGGCAAGTTGCTCGGCCAGCAAGCGTGCGATGACATCGATGTTGCCGCCAGCTGGTGCGGGCACTAGCAATTTGACAGGCTTGTCCGTCCAAGCCATGGCAGCCGACATCATGAAGGTGCCCGTGAGAGAAATGAGGATCGCTCGTTGAATTTTGCGAATGTGTGTACGCAGTAGCATGTCTTGTCTCCAGTGTGGTGTGTATCGGGATCGAACGCCCCGTCAGTTGAATAACCACGTGATTGTTCTCAAAGAACGCTTCCCTTACTTACCTATTCACGACAACAATTTACCTTTACACGTCACTTCGGGTTCATGCTCATCGGGGTTTCATCTATGCCACGCGCTCTCATCAACGTTGGTGAACAATCAAATTGAGACGTGAACCAACGGGTGAAAGAGCTGAGATTGGAATATCCGAGTTGCTCTGCAACGCGCCCCATGGAGTGGGGGGTGTGCGTGATGTAGCGTTGTGCAAGTTCACAACGCACTTCGTTGAGGACTTCCGAAAAACTCACGCCACTGTCGTCCAGTCGACGTTGAAGCGTGCGCACGTTCACGCCCAAGCCTGAAGCGATTTGCTCAACACTGGCTCGCCCCATGGGGAGCAGTAAGTAGACCGAACGACGTACATCTTGAAGCACCGAACTTTGACCGCGTTTGGGCATCGCCTCTATGAAAGACTGTGCATAACTGGCCATCGTGGCATCCGCACGTTCGTTGGGGCGGTCCATGTCTGCTTTCAGGCAAACCAGCCCATTGAAGTCACTGTTGAAATGCAGCGGGCAACCAAACAGGCGTCTGTGAACTTGTAGATCGCTATTGGCGGGATGGGTGAAGTGAACCGCTTGTGGTCGCCAATGTTGACTCAGCATGGCTCGGAAAATCAGCATCAACACACCCACCGCCATGTCTGTGGACTGCTGCGTTCCGCCAGGGGAGTCGCTGATGATCTCCTCTCGGATGAGTGTGGTTTTACCCACATCTTCGATGTGCATACCCAAGGCTTCATTGAGCAGATGTCTGTATTGGGCAATCGTCTGCAAAGCCATGCGTATAGACGGTTGATGGGTCAGTAGCAAGCTAATTGGACCGAAGTCGGAAAGCAAACGTGCTTCGGCCAGCTGTAGTCCGAACGTGCTGCAACCACTTTCTTTGGCAGAAATTTCCAGCAGATCAAGGGCGCTTTTGAATGGAATCAGTTGCGTTGGTGATGCGAGCATGCGCGGCGTCAAACCCACCTTACGCAGCATGAGATGCGGGCTTAGTCCTAAATTTTTAGCGACATCACCGTAATGCGAGAGCACGGCAGCACGAACTTGCAGGGCATTTCGGTGATTCATGAAATCTCCTAAAAAAAGAATGTGACGCTTGCTTGCTCTATGAAAGTGTCACGAAATGCTAATTGAAAGTCGTGAATTGGCAAATGGGATTTACGCAAACAAACCTAAATTTAAACCTTGATAAAAACCAATTTAGGAGACTTTCCATGGCCAAAGCCGTGACATTCGACCGCATTGGCGGCCCCGAAGTCCTTCAGTACAAAGACGCCGAAGTCGGCCAGCCCGGCCCCGGCCAAGTGCGATTGCGCCATGTGGCCGTCGGCCTCAACTACGCCGACACCTACTTTCGCAACGGCACCTACCCGATCCCGCTGCCCAACGGCATGGGCGTCGAAGGTGCAGGTGTGGTGGAAGCCATAGGCCCCGACGTCACCAACGTGGCGGTGGGCGACCGGGTCACTTACACCGGTTTTCTCAACACGCTGGGGGCTTACAGCACAGAACGCCTGATCCCGGCGGCCCCGCTGATCCAACTGCCCGACGCCATCCCTTTTGAAACCGCTGCCGGCATGACCATGCGCGGCCTGACCTCGGCCTACCTGATGCGCCGCATCTACGACTTCAAACCGGGCGAGACCCTCTTGCTGCACGCCGCCGCCGGTGGCGTGGGCCTGATCGTGTCGCAATGGGCCAAGCTGTTGGGCCTGAATGTGATCGGCACGGTCTCGACCGAAGAAAAAGCGGCCGTGGCCCGTTCGCACGGTTGCGACCACACCATCAACTACAGCCACGAGGACATTGCCAAACGCGTGCGTGAACTCACCGGTGGCCAAGGTGTGGATGTGGTGATCGACAGCGTCGGCAAGAACACCTTCATCGCCTCGCTCGACTCGCTGCGCCGCCGCGGCTTGATGGTGTGCGTGGGCACCGCCAGCGGCACGATTGATGGCTTCAACCCGAACCTGCTGGCCCAAAAAGGCTCGCTCTACCTTACCCGCCCCGCGCTGGCCGACTACATCGCTGATCCGGCCGAAAAGGCCGAGCTGGCCAGTGAAATATTCGGCCACATCGCCGCTGGCCGCATCCGCATCGAGATCAACCAGCGCTACGCACTGCAAGACGCGGTGCAGGCCCACCGCGACCTCGAAGCCCGCAAAACCATCGGCTCGTCCATCTTTGTCATCTGAAGGATCACCATGCGCATCGAACCCCTGACCTGCGCCATCGGCGCGGAACTCGTGGATGTCAACCTCGCCGACGCCGTGCGCGACGACGGCCTGTTCCAAGAAATTTACGCCGCCCTGCTCCAGCACAAGGTGCTGTTCTTGCGGGACCAGACGCTGGACAAACTCTCGCGCCTGGACCACATGGCGTTTGCCCGGAGACTGGGCGAACTCGAAACCCACCCCATGGTGCCCAGCCATCCCGAAGCCCCTGGTCTGGTGCAAATCTACAAGACACCCGAAAACCCGCCAGACCGCTACGAAAACTCCTGGCACACCGACGGCACCTTCCGTGAAAAACCGGCGCTGGGTTGCGTGCTGCGCTGCATCGAATGCCCGCCCGTGGGTGGCGACACCATCTGGGCCAACATGGCACTGGCCTACGAGAAACTGCCCGAAGGTGTGAAGCAGCAAATTGAAGGACTGATCGCCAACCACAGCTTCAACGCCACCTTCGCGGCCGCCATGCCAATCGAGAAACGTCTGGCCATGAAGGCGCAATACCCCGATTCGGAACACCCGGTGATCCGCACCCACCCCGACACCGGCGAGAAGGTGCTTTTCGTCAACGGCTTCACCACGCACTTCGTGAACTTTCACAACAAAGACAAGGTGCGTTACGGCCAGGACTTCAACCAGGGTGCAGGCGACCTGCTGCAGTACCTGATCAGCCAGGCCTACATCCCCGAATACCAGGTGCGCTGGCGTTGGAAACCCTACAGCGTGGCCATCTGGGACAACCGCGCCACCCAGCACTACGCCGTGATGGACTACCCGCCCTGCCACCGCAAGATGGAACGCGCAGGCATCGTCGGCACCAAACCTTTTTGATTTTTGATTTTTTTGGAGACCCCTTATGTATTTTCTCGACGGCCACCTCTATCCTGAAAACCAGGAAAAACTCATCATCACCGCCGCCCCCTACGGCCCCGAGTGGATTCCTTCGGACTACCCCGAAGACATCCCGGTCACGATGGAAGAACAGATTCAAAAGGCGGTGGACTGCTACAACGCCGGTGCCACCGTGCTGCACCTGCATGTGCGCGAACTCGATGGCAAGGGCAGCAAGCGCCTGTCCAAGTTCAACGAGCTGATCGCCGGGGTGCGCCAAGCCGTGCCCGACATGATCATCCAAGTCGGTGGCTCGATCTCGTTCGCACCGGTTGGTGAAGGCGAGATCGCCAAGTGGTTGTCCGACGACACCCGTCACATGCTGGCCGAGCTGGACCCCAAGCCCGACCAAGTCACGGTGACCATCAACACCGTGCAGATGAACGTGATTGAGCACATGGAAGAGGCCGACATCGCGGGCACCTCCATGGCCACGCCCGAAGGCCGCCGCGCTTACAGCGAAATGGTGGTGCCCTCCAACCCCGCCTGGTACGAAGAGCACATCCGCCGCCTGAGCGCCGCCGGTATCCAGAGCGCCTTCCAGTTCTACAACCTCAACAGCTTTGAGACGGTGGAGCGCCTGATGCGCCGTGGCGTCTACAAAGGCCCGCTGGTCTGCAACTGGGTCGCCATCAGCGGCGGTATGGACGCGCCCAATGTCTACAACCTGGCCAACTTCCTGCGCGCCATCCCCGACGGCACCAAGCTCACCGTGGAAAGCAGCATGCGCAATGTGCTGCCGATCAACATGATGGGCATCGCCATGGGCCTGCATGTGCGCTGCGGCATCGAAGACAACCTGTGGAACCAGGCGCGTACCGCCAAGATGAGCTCCGTCGAGCAGATCGAACAGCTGGTGCGCATCTCGCGCGAATTCGGCCGCGAAGTGGCCACCGGCAAGGAAGCCCGCGAGATCCTGAAGATCGGCGTGTTCTACGACACGGTGGAAGAATCGCTGGCCGCCAACGGCTTCTCGCCCAACCGCAACGGCGGCAACCAGGGCTTTTTGCGCAAGGCGGCCTGATGCCTGTCGCGCCAAGCGCCTCGGTGCAGATCGATGTGTACTTCGATCTGATCTGCCCCTGGTGCTGGATCGGCAAAACGCACCTGAACACAGCACGCCAGCGGCTGGCCGAGCGCCAGCCGGGCGTGCAGGTTCAGCTGCGCTGGCATTCGGTGCAGCTGATCCCGCAGACGCCACCGCAGGGCTGGCCTTACCAAGCGTTTTACGAACACCGGCTCGGCGGCCCCGAGGCGGTGCGTGCGCGCCGCGCACAGGTTCAGGCCGCAGCGGCCCGTGCCGGTCTGACGATCCACCACGAACGCATTGCCGTGTTCCCCAACACCTGGCGTGCCCACCGCCTGCTGGCCTTCGCCGCGCAGCAACACCCCAAGCAGCACGAATCGCTGTTGAACGCCCTGTTCGAGGCTTTCTTTGTGCAGGGCCTCGACATCGGCGACGACCAAGTTCTGGCATCTCTGGCGCAAGCCCATGGCGTGGACAGCGCCGAAGCCGAAGCCCTCGATGCGCCACCGATTTGGACCTTGCCCGGCGGAGCCTCGGGTGTGCCGCTGTTTGTCTTCAACCAACGTGAAGCCGTGTCAGGCGCACAGCCTCCCGAGGCCTTGCTCTCGGCCCTGCTCGCCGCTGGCCAGAGCCTTGCCTGAAAGCCCCTGAAAGCTCCCGATGTCCCCCACTGTTTTGATCGTTCCCGGTCTGCGCGACCACGTGGAAACCCATTGGCAAACATGGCTCGCAGCCCAACTGCCCCAAGTGTGCACCGTGCCGCCGATGGGCCGCGAAGACCTCGACTGCAGCCAACGCGTGCAAGCCATCGAAGCGGCCATGGCGACCATCACCGAGCCGGTGGTGCTGGTGGCGCACAGCGGCGGCTGCGTGATGGTGGCGCACTGGGCGCACACCAGCGCGCATGCGCACCGCGTGGTGGGTGCCCTGCTGGCCACACCGCCCGACTTTGACCAGCCCATGCCCGAGGGCTACCCCACACTGGCCGCGCTGCAGGCCGGTGGCTGGCTGCCGGTACCGCGCAAGCCTTTGCCGTTTCGCAGTCTGGTCGCTACCAGCGACAACGACCCGCTGGCGGATCGTGCGCGTGTTCTGGCACTGGCAAAGGACTGGGGCAGCGAGACCGTGGACCTGGGGGCGGTCGGTCACCTCAACCCGGCCTCGGGCTATGGCGAATGGCCCATGGCCCGGGTTTTGATTGACCAGTTATCTGTTACGCCTGAGCAGATGGCATCGCGTCATTTGACAGTCATGGGGTTATCCCTTGAAGGCATAGCACGTGTCGTCAATAGATAAATCTCTGTCACAAATAGGTAAATGAAGTTCCATCAATTCAAGAAAAATCGCGTCTTGGAATCGCTTGCACTCAAAATTTTCCAATGAGCATCCAAATTTCATCCACTTTATTCAACGAGGAGACTTTATGAACAAAAAATTGAATCTACTGGCCGTCGCTGCCCTGAGCTGTGTTGGCGTCGCCCAAGCACAAAACAGTGTTGAGTTTTACGGGGCACTCGATGCTGGCGTGTTGAACATGTCCTCCAGCACTGCCAGCCCAGCCTATACACCGACTACTGCTGACGCAGGAAAATCCACAGGCATCAAAGACGGCGGCATTGGCGGTAGCAACTTGGGCATCAAAGGGCAACGCGACATGGGCAATGGCAACAAGGCCTATTTCCAGTTGCAGGGCAACATCAAACTCAACGATGGCGCCACCGGCGGTGCTAATTCTGCGGGCACAACAACAAACTTCAACCAAATGGCCCTCATCGGGTTGTCTGGCAAAGCAGGTGATTTGAAACTGGGTCGCCAAGTCGCCCCCATGTACTTTGCCATGGCCAGTACGGATGCCCGTGGTGCCCGTTACTTTGGTTCTACGTTGACAACATTGGTCGGCATGAACAGCGCTACTCGCGCTTGGAATGGCACGGGTAATGCTATGTTTGGCACCGTCTACAACGACAACTCATTGACCTACACGTCCCCCAAGTTCGCCAACACCACAGTCAGCGTTCAGCACGTTTTTGGCAACACGAACGGCAACGACAGCGCCAATGCCCAAGACTCAATCACCGCGATGTACAGCGATGGCGGGTTGCGCCTATCGGCGCTGTACTACAACGGTAAGGGCAATGGTGCTGTTGGCACTGGCACGAACGCAACCGCCTACGGTTTCACCAATGCGGCAAACACCAACCGATTGACTTCAGTGGGGGCGCTTTACACCATGGGCGATTGGACGATGAGCGCTGCTTTGTTTGACGGCAAGATTCCCTCTGGGGCACAGGTGCCGGCAAGTGGCGGTATCGTGGCCGGTTCAACACACACCACAGCCACTGCACTCGGTTTGGCCTACAAACTGAATCCGGAGATCACGATTTCTGGTGGTTACTACGACATCAAAGACAAGACGAATGACGGCAACAAAGCTACCCAAACAGCTATCAGCGTGGACTACGTCATGTTCAAGGACACTATTGTTTATTTGCAAACTGCGAGCACCAGCAATACAGGGAGCAATATGAACTTGAGTCCTATTTTTGGTACACCGGCACCCGCTGGCGCAAGCAACACAGCCACGATGCTTGGCATGCGCTACACATTTTGATGCTTGAATCTGCGCATGGATTGCCTCAGATCCATGCTTTTCCAAGGTATTGAGGCCTCGCAAGAGGCCTCTTTTTTTGCGCAATAGGCGTTAGATAAAAATGGAGGCGCTGGTGCCTCCGACGGGAATCGAACCCATATCTACACCTTAGGAGGGAGTCGTTCTATCCATTGAACTACGGCGGCGGCCAGTAGGTATTTTAGAGGCTCACTTGCTCAGCATCCGCATGGCTTCTTCCAAGCCTTTCAACGTCATGGGGTACATGCGGTTGCTCATGAGCTGCTGGATGATGCTGACGCTTTGACGGTATTGCCACACGCCTTGGGGTTCTGGGTTGATCCAAGCGTATTTGGGGAACGCATGGGTGAGGCGTTGCAGCCATTCCGCGCCCGCTTCTTCGTTGTTGTATTCCACGCTGCCGCCGGGCTGCACAATTTCATACGGACTCATGGTGGCGTCGCCAATGAAGATGAGTTTGTAGTCTTTGTTGTACTTGCGCAGGATGTCGACGGTGGCGAATTTCTCGGCAAAGCGGCGTTTGTTGTTGCGCCACATGAAGTCGTAGACGCAGTTGTGGAAGTAATAAAACTCCAGATGCTTGAACTCAGCCTTCGCGGCTGAGAACATTTCTTCCACGCGGGCAATGTGCTCGTCCATCGTGCCGCCCACGTCCATGAGCAGCAGCACTTTCACGTTGTTGTGGCGCTCGGGACGCATCAAGATGTCGAGGTAACCGGCGTTGGCCGCGGTTTTGTGGATGGTGCCGTCCAAGTCCAGTTCTTCGACGGAGCCTTCACGTGCAAACCGACGCAAACGGCGCAAGGCCACTTTGATGTTGCGGGTGCCCAGTTCTTGGGTGTCGTCGTAGTCTTGGTAGCTGCGTTGGTCCCACACTTTGACGGCGCTTTTGTTGCCCCCTTTGCCGCCAATGCGAATGCCTTGCGGGTTGTAGCCCCCATTACCAAACGGCGATGTGCCGCCGGTGCCAATCCATTTGTTGCCGCCTTCATGGCGTTCTTTTTGTTCTTCGAGACGTTTCTTGAGCGTCTCCATCAACTCGTCCCAGCCCATTTTTTCAATGGCGGCTTTTTGCTCTGGGGTGAGTTCTTTTTGCAGAATTTTTTCGAGCCAGTCCAACGGCACTTCTTTGGTGAAGTCGGTCAGCATGTCGACGCCTTTGAAGTACGCGCCAAAGGCACGGTCAAATTTGTCGTAGTGCTTTTCATCTTTGACCAAGATGAGGCGACTCAAGAAATAGAAGTCATCCAAGCTGCAGGCATCGCTGCCAGGGCCTACGACTTGGGCTTTCAAAGCTTCCAAGAGCGTGAGGTATTCCTTGACGGAGACCGGCAGTTTGGCTGCGCGCAGGGTGTAAAAAAAATCGATCAGCATGGCGCTTTAGTCTTGTTGCGCCTTGCGTGTGCGCAGGTGGCGGGCAGCTTGCAAGCCGATGCCGCCGCCCAAGCCGACCAGCAAAATCGCAATCATGCTGCCCGCGCCGTAACCTTCGGCAAACAAGTTCAGTCCAAATGTTACGCCCAAGCCGTAGCCGAGCAGGGCGCCAATCACGAAACCCAAGGCATCGGTCAAGCCTTCAATCAATTGTGCAAGCATGGGTGTCGATCAACGGTTGCGGCTTTGCATGAACACCAGTTTTTCAAACAGGGTCACGTCTTGCTCGTTTTTCAACAGGGCGCCGACCAAAGGCGGCACGGCGACTTTTTCGTCTGCCGTTTGCAGGGCAGACAAGGGAATGTCTTCGGCGACCAGCAGTTTGAGCCAGTCGATTAATTCGCTCGTGGATGGCTTTTTCTTCAAGCCTGGCAAGTTGCGGATGTCGAAGAAGGTCTTCATCGCCATGCTCAACAACTCTTGCTTGATGTTGGGGAAATGCACAGCCACGATTTGGCGCATGGTGTCCGCATCTGGAAACTTGATGTAATGAAAAAAGCAGCGGCGCAAGAAGGCGTCGGGCAGCTCTTTCTCGTTGTTCGAGGTGATGAACACCAGCGGACGGTTTTTGGCTTTGATCAGCTGGCGCGTTTCGTAGCAATAAAACTCCATGCGGTCGAGTTCACGCAACAAATCGTTGGGGAACTCGATGTCGGCTTTGTCGATTTCGTCAATCAACAGTGCCACAGGCTCTTCAGCCATGAAGGCCTGCCACAGAACGCCTTTGATGATGTAGTTGTCGATGTTCTTGACGCGCTCGCCACCATCTAAATCGGACATTTGGCTGTCGCGCAGACGACTGACCGCGTCGTACTCGTACAGGCCTTGCTGTGCTTTGGTGGTCGATTTGATGTGCCATTGCAGCAAGGGCATGCCCAGTGCCTGCGCGACCTCTTCGGCCAGCATGGTCTTGCCTGTGCCAGGTTCGCCTTTGACCAACAAGGGGCGTTTGAGGGTCATGGCCGCATTGACGGCGAGCATCAAATCGGGGGTGGTGACGTAGTTCTCGGTACCGGTGAATTTCATGGTGAGGCGCTCTATATAATTCGTGGTTGACTTTAATCAATCTGTCTTGGCTGGATTTGCACTATGAACAAGTTTCTCTCAACCGCGTTAGCTTTCGTTGTCGCCGCTGCGACCTTTTCTAGCCAAGCTCAAGAGCTCAAAGGCGATGCCAAAGCTGGTGAATCCAAAATCGCCATGTGCATTGGTTGCCACGGCATCATTGGCTATCAGGCCAGCTTTCCTGAAGTGTACAAAGTCCCCAAAATCTCAGGCCAAGGCGAGAAGTACATCGCCTCGGCATTGACGGCTTACAAAAAGGGCGAGCGTAAGCACCCCACCATGCGCAGCATTGCTGTGAGCTTGACCGAGAAAGACATTGCGGATGTGTCTGCTTACTACGCTGCACACGGCAAGGTCGAGGGCGCTGCGTTGCCCGAAGCCGCTACCGAAGCCAAAGGCAATGTCGCCGCTTTGTTGACCAAGGGCGCATGTGCCTCTTGCCACGGCGCTAACTTTGCCAAGCCTATCGATCCAAGCTACCCCAAGATTGCCGGCCAAAACGCCGACTACTTGTTTGTCGCTCTGAAGTCTTACAAAGTTGAAGGCACCTCGTCATGGGGCCGTAGCAATGGTGTGATGGGTGGTGTCGCCAAGCAATTCAGCAACGCTGAACTGAAAGAATTGGCGAACTACGTGGCTTCACAACAAGGCGACATCAAAACCTTGCCACAGTCGAAATTCCGCTGAACTGCTTCTGTTCCGCTATGAAAAAGCCCGCTGCTAGCGGGCTTTTTCACGTCTGAGGCCATTGAGTTTTCAATCGCGTGTGGCGCGCCGCTGCACGGCGTCAATGTAGGCATGGCCATCGGGTGGGCGACCGCTGCGTTGGCTTTCCCAAATCATTTGGCCCAAGGCGTCCATGGTTTCGTGGTGGGCCGTGTGCAAGCTGTCGCGTCGCGCAGTCAGTAACTCAACGGCTTGACGGATGCCACGCGGTTGGTCAATCGAGCATTGCTCACTCACTGAGAGGTGCATGGACAAATGCAGGAAGGGGTTGACTTGCCCGTCCTTGACCTCGTACATGCGTGCCAAAGCGGCATCGACATCGGCAAAGTCGGCGTGGTACTCGGGGTGTTCGGCCACCCATTGGCTGGCAAGCGTTTCAAGCGCATCCATGGGTTGCGCGTCGCGCCATTTGGCATAGACCGAACAGAAAAAACGCCGAACATCGGCTTGGCTGGGTTCAAACATGGTTGCATTGTCACTCAGGCGTCCTGACTGAGTCGCAAGGAGGTGCGATTGGCTATATTCAGTCATCGAGATTCAAAATGAACGAGGAAGACCATGAACCAAGCTTTTATTTGTGATGCCATTCGCACACCTTTTGGTCGCTACGGCGGCGCTTTGTCCTCTGTGCGTGCAGACGATTTGGCCGCTGTGCCACTCAAAGCGTTGATGGCGCGTAACCCCAATGTCGATTGGTTGGCTGTGACAGATTTGATTTATGGCTGCGTCAACCAAGCCGGTGAAGACAACCGCAACGTGGCCCACATGGCGAGTTTGTTGGCTGGCTTGCCGATGGAGTTGCCTGGTGCGACCATCAACCGTTTGTGCGGTTCGGGTATGGATGCGATTGGCACGGCCGCTCGCGCCATCAAAGCCGGTGAAGCCACGATGATGATCGCCGGCGGTGTGGAGAGCATGAGCCGCGCCCCCTTTGTGATGCCCAAGGCCGAAAGCGCCTTCAGCCGCAGCAACACCGTGTACGACACCACCATTGGCTGGCGCTTCATCAACAAATTGATGAAAGAAAAGTATGGCGTCGATTCCATGCCCGAGACCGCAGAGAACGTGGCCACCGACTTCAACATCAACCGTGAAGACCAAGACAAGATGGCCTTCGCCAGTCAAATGAAAGCGGTGGCCGCTCAGCAGTCGGGTTACTTCGACGCTGAAATTTGCCCCGTCACCATCCCTCAGAAAAAGGGCGATGCCGTGGTGGTCAGTCAAGACGAGCATCCACGCGCGACCAGCATGGAGTCGCTGGCCAAGCTCAAACCAGTGGTTCGCCCTGACGGCACAGTGACCGCAGGCAATGCCAGCGGTGTGAACGACGGTGCCTGTGCCGTGCTGTTGGCTGACGAAAAAACAGCGGCCAAGCAAGGCCTGACGCCCCGCGCGCGCATTGTGGGCATGGCCACCGCTGGTGTGCCACCTCGCATCATGGGCATTGGCCCCGCACCTGCTACACAAAAAGTGCTGGCGCTGACGGGCTTGACCTTGGCTGATTTGGATGTCATCGAGCTCAATGAAGCCTTTGCCGCGCAAGGCTTGGCTGTGTTGCGTCAACTCGGTTTGCAAGACAACGACCCACGTGTCAACCCCAACGGCGGCGCCATTGCTTTGGGCCATCCTCTGGGTGCCAGCGGCGCACGTTTGGTGACGACAGCCATCAACCAGTTGCACCGCACTGGCGGCCGTTACGCTTTGTGCACCATGTGCATTGGCGTGGGGCAGGGCATCGCCATGATTGTTGAGCGCGTGTAAGCACCATGATCAACAAAGTGGCTGACTCCATCGCGCAAGCGTTGGCGAATATTCCCGACCAAGCCACCGTGATGATTGGTGGCTTTGGTACCGCAGGCATTCCCGATGAACTGATTGAGGGCCTGATCGCTTCGCTGTCTGACAGCGCGGTGCAAGGCTTGACGTTGGTCAACAACAACGCCGGCAACGGTGATGCGGGCATTGCGGCGTTGTTGAAAACGGGGCGCGTGCGCAAGATCATTTGCAGCTTCCCGCGCCAAGCCGACAGCTATGTGTTTGATGAACTTTACCGCTCAGGAAAATTGGAGCTGGAGTTGGTGCCGCAAGGCAATTTGTCTGAGCGCATCCGTGCGGCGGGCGCAGGTGTGGGCGCGTTTTTCTCGCCGACGGGCTACGGCACCGAACTGGCCAAAAATGCCGATGGTTCCCTCAAAGAAACCCGTGAAATCCAGGGTCGCATGTATGTTTTGGAATACCCGATTCATGCCGACGTGGCCTTGATCAAGGCGGAAAAGGGCGACCGTTGGGGCAACCTGACGTACCGCAAATCGGCCCGCAACTTTGGACCTTCGATGGCCATGGCCGCCAAGCGAACCGTGGCCTCCGTGCATGAGGTGGTTGAGTTGGGGGCTTTGGACCCCGAGGTCATCGTGACGCCGGGGATTTTTGTCACCCATGTGGTGAAAGTGCCGCGTGTCGCCACCCAAGGTGGTGGTTTTAAGAAGGAGGCTTGAGCATGGCCTACATCCGCAGAACCAAAGACCAAATGGCCGCCCGTGTGGCGCAAGACATGCCCGAAGGCGCGTATGTGAATTTGGGCATTGGCATGCCCACCTTGGTGGCCAATCACCTGCCAGCAGGCTTAGAAATTATTTTGCACAGCGAGAACGGCATCTTGGGCATGGGCCCTGCGCCCGCTGCCGGCGAAGAAGATTTCGATTTGATCAACGCGGGCAAGCAGCCCGTCACCTTGATGCCGGGCGGGTCGTATTTTCACCACACCGACAGCTTTGCCATGATGCGTGGCGGGCACTTGGACATTTGCGTGCTGGGTGCGTTTCAGGTCAGCGAGCGTGGCGATTTGGCCAATTGGCACACGGGCGAGCCCGGTGCAATTCCAGCGGTCGGTGGCGCCATGGATTTGGCGATTGGCGCCAAGCAAACCTGGGTGATGATGGATTTGCTCACCAAGCAAGGCCAAAGTAAAGTGGTGCGTGAATGCACTTACCCTCTTACCGGTTTGGCTTGCGTGAAACGCATTTACACCGACTTGGCCACCTTGGTGGTGTCGTCTCAAGGTTTGCAGCTGGTCGATTGCGTGGAAGGTTTGTCTCACGCCGAGCTGGAGCAGTTGGTGGGGTTGAGTATTCAGGCGTAAAAAAAGCACTCAGCGTGGTCCGCTGAGTGCTTGGCATGCGTGTCTTGGCTTATTGCTCGGCGAAGGCACGTTCGATCACGAAGTCACCGGGCTTAGTGGTATTGCCTTCTTGGAACTTGCGCTCTTCCAGCATGTGCTTCAAGTCTTTGAGCATTTGTGGGCTACCGCAAATCATCACGCGGTCGCTCACTGGGTCGAGGGGCGGCAGACCGAGGTCGCTGAACATCTTGCCGCTTTCCATCGCATCGGTCAGGCGGCCTTGATTGCGGAACGGCTCGCGGGTGACGGTGGGGTAGTACAGCAGTTGTTTGCTGACCATCTCGCCCAAAAACTCATGCTTGGGCAGTTCTTGGGTGATGTAGTCGTGGTAGGCCAGTTCTTTGACTTCACGCACGCCGTGCACCAAGATCACTTTTTCAAAGCGCTCATAGGTGTCGGGGTCGCGGATGACGCTCAAGAACGGCGCCATGCCTGTGCCTGTGGAGAGTAAATACAGGTTTTTGCCGGGTAGCAAATAGTCGATCAACAAGGTGCCAGTGGGCTTGCGGCCGACCACGATTTTGTCGCCCACTTTGATGTGTTGCAGCTTGGAGGTGAGCGGGCCGTCTTGCACCTTGATGCTCAAAAACTCCAAATGCTCTTCGTAATTGGGGCTGACGATGCTGTAAGCGCGCAGCAGCGGCTTGCCATTTTCGCCACGCAGGCCAATCATGGTGAAGTGGCCGTTGGAGAAACGCAGCGCTTGATCACGCGTGGTGGTGAAGCTGAACAGGCGATCGGTCCAGTGGTGGACGGACAAAACTTCTTCTTCGAGAAATGCACTCATGGGTTGAATAAATCTATAGAAATCAAGCCTCTAGTGTAGGTCAGTGCTTCTAACGCTTGGCTATAAGGCCTTGCACGCTGTCGCATATGGGGAGCCTCTCGTTGAGGGCTTGAGTGATACATTCTTCTGCTTCATTGCCTCATTTTTCGTGTTTTTCGCCTGATGTCTGACGTTACAACTTCTTTGCCCTTGACCGATTTACCGGGTCACCATATCCGCCGTTTGCAACAAATTGCGGTGGGCTTGTTCATGGAAGAGACCCAAGCGTTTGGGCTCACGCCCGTTCAGTTTGCGGCCTTGAATGCGGTGGTGGCTCAGCCTGCCATTGACCAACGAACTTTGGCTGCCAGCATTGGGTTTGACACCTCCACCATTGGCGGCGTGGTCGACCGCTTGGAGGCGCATGGCTGGGTGCGACGCCAAGTGTCGCCCGAGGACCGGCGAGCACGCTTGCTGCATGCCACGCCTGAAGGGGCGCAGTTGCTGGCGCAGGTGAGCCCTTCGGTGTTGCGCACGCAGCAACGCATCTTGGCGCCTTTGCCCGAGGTACAGCGGCAAGAATTTGTGCGCATGTTGACGGTCTTGGTCGAGGCCAACAACGATGCCAGCCGCGCGCCGCGCAGCGTGGAATAAGGTGCTTGTTTGGCTTAGGCGTCCTGTCTCTTCGTCGACAGGGCAAGCTTTGCAGTTGTTTCAATGTGCGTCAAAGTCTTGCCTATGAAGATATTCAACACATTGCAAGACGTACAGGCATCGGTGGGTCAAGAGGGCGTTGTCAGCGATTGGCTGACTGTGACCCAAGATCAAATCGACCAATTTGCCCAAGCCACGGGCGACCATCAATGGATTCATACCGATCTTGAGCGGGCCAAAGCAGGCCCCTTTGGGACCACCATTGCGCATGGATTTTTGACCTTGTCGTTGCTGCCGCGTTTTTTTGCCACAGCTTTCAAGATCGACAACGTGCGCATGGGCGTGAATTACGGCTTGAACAAAGTCCGTTTTACAGCGCCTGTGCCAGTTGGCAGCCGCTTGCGTGCACACATGACGCTTCAAGCTTGCGAGCCGATTGACAACAACGGCATGCAACTGACATGGCTCGTGTCTGTGCAGCGAGAGGGCGCTGACAAGCCCGTTTGCGTGGCCGAGTCGTTGACTAGGCTTTATGCGTAAAACCGTTTTGTCGCCAAGCCTCAAACACGATCACCGCCACAGCGTTTGAGAGGTTGAGGCTGCGTTGGCCCTCGCGCATGGGCAAACGCAGGCGTTGGTTGAGCGCAAAGGTGTCGCGCACTTCAGCGGGCAAGCCGCTGGTTTCTGAACCGAAGACAAACCAGTCGCCCGGCTGAAACGCCATGTCGTGAGCCGTTCCCGAGCCTTTTGTGGTGAGGGCGAACATGCGGTCTGGGGCTGGCTGGGCATCTGTCAAGAACGTGGCCCAATCGGCGTGGCGCAAGACGGGCGCGTACTCGTGGTAGTCGAGTCCCGCACGGCGCATGTGCTTGTCGTCCATCGAAAATCCCAAGGGCTCAACCAAGTGCAGGGTGCAGCCGGTGTTGGCCGCCAAGCGAATGATGTTGCCCGTGTTGGGCGGAATTTCAGGGTGAACGAGGACGATATGAAACATGCCCCCATTGTCTCGCATGCTTCAGTCGTCTTGAATGTGATCGCGCGTTTCGGTGCGCGCCAACACCAAGGCCGTGATGTGCGTTGCACCCGCTGCGCGCAAGGTTCGCGCGGCTTCAAACAGTGAGGCGCCCGTGGTCATCACATCGTCCAGCAAAACCAAGCGCTGGTTTTTGACGCGTGTCATGCGCGATGGGTCGACCCAGAAGGCATCGCGCACATTGTCAAATCGGGCATCGCGTTCGGCGCCAACTTGGTGTGCGCTGTCTGTCGCGCGTCTCAGGGTGTGGGCATCCGCTTTGTCTGGCGCGAGATGACGGGCCAGCTCAAAGGCTTGGTTAAAACCGCGTTCGCGCAGTCGTTGGGCAGACAGAGGCATGGCGATCACGGCAGAGGCTGCTTCGAGAGCTGGTTCTACCCAAGGCGCATGCCGCATGACCTCGGCCAAGCTGCGACCTAAGCTTGGATCTGCATGAAATTTAAAGCGTGCGACGCACTCGGACCATGGAAATGTGTAACTCACAGCGGCGACGCAAGCATCCAGCGGTGGTGGGCTTGGGTTGCAATGCGGGCATGTGGTTTGGGTGAGGGTCAATGCGCAGGTGGGGCAGCGTGGCCGTGGCTGCGCGAAGAGCGCCATGCAGTTTTCACACACCGGTCGGCTGGGCCAGGCTTGGCAAATCTGGCAAAGGCTGGGCCACTGGCGCGCCTTGAGCCATGGACCCAACCCATGTCCGAACAAGGCTTTGCTGCGGGATGCGAACGTCATGCCTCAATATACTGCTGACCCATGTCTGATACACCTGCCGACCGCCCCCCAACCCTTGACCCCATTGCCAGCGCCCGTTGGGCGCAGTGGCCACACGCCGAGTCGCCTTGGCTGAACGAAGAGGTGGGACGTCGCATGGCGGACCGCCTGCAATGGATTCGCCTAGAACCACAGCGCTGGGTGGACTGGGCGCCTGTCAGCGGTGGCCTCCATACCCACCAAACCGTGCGCGCGCGTTACCCCAAGGCGCAGTGCGATGTGGTCGAGCCAACCCCCGCGCGTCAAACGCAGGCGCAAAAAGCGCTGCAAACCCCGTGGTGGAAACGGTTGGGGCGCCTTGACCACATGTCGGTTGCCCAACCAGCGCCTGGTTGTGCCGATATGGTGTGGGCCAACATGGCGCTTCATACAGCCGCTGATCCACAGGCTCTGCTGCGTGAATGGCACCAAATGCTGGCGACAGATGGGTTTTTGATGTTCTCGTGTCTCGGACCAGACACTTTGCGCGAGCTCAACGCGGTCTATGCCCATGCGGGGTGGCCGCCTGCCTGCCATGCCTTCACCGATATGCATGATTGGGGCGATATGCTGGTGCAAGCGGGTTTTGCTGAGCCAGTCATGGACATGGAGCGCATCACCCTCACGTATGACAGCCCAGCGAGTTTGTTGGCCGAATGCCGAGCTTTGGGGCGTAATTTGCATCAAGACCGGTTTACTGGGATGCGGGGACGCGGTTGGCGAGCTCAACTGGAACAAATGCTGTTGACGCTGGCCCAGCCTTCGCCAGACGGTCGTTTGGCCGTCACGGTTGAGGTCATTTATGGCCATGCACTGAAACCTTTGCCTCGCGCCAAAATGGCCAGCCAAAGTACGGTGACCCTGCAAGATATGCGCTCACTGCTGGGGCAGTCAAAGCGGGATTGAGCCTTGCTAGAATCCTTGCTGGATATTTATAGGACAAACACCAACACTTTGCATTGAGTTAAATCAGTGTTTGTTGTGTTTGTAATGCTGAAAGCTATCAATTGAGGCAATCTAACGTGATGAAGAACAATCTTTTACAAAAGGTGGCTTCGGGTTTGCTGTTCGCCGCCGCCTGGGCGAGTACAGCAGCTTGGGCTGTGAATGACTTGCCCGGAGGCCCGGGCGTCAGGCAACTGAATTTGCAAGCCGGTGCGACAAAAATTGCCCAAGAGCAAGGTTGGTTGCATTGGTTCATGCTGATCATCTGTACGGTGATTTTTGTGGCCGTGTTTGGTGTGATGTTTTATTCCATCTGGAAACACCGCAAATCCGTGGGTCACAAGCCTGCTTCTTTTCACGAGTCTGTCAAAGTTGAAATTGCATGGACCGTCATTCCTTTTGTGATCGTGATCTTGATGGCGCTTCCCGCCACCAAGGCCGTGGTCGCTCAAAAAGACACCTCCAATGCTGACCTGACCATCAAAGCGACGGGTTACCAGTGGAAATGGGGTTACGACTACCTCAAAGGCCAAGGCGAGGGCATTGCCTTCATTTCGACTTTGGACAACGCACAGCGCGAAATGTCGAACAACGGCGCCAAAGGCGTTGACTTGGATGACTACTTGCTCAAAGTTGACAATCCTTTGGTCGTGCCTGTGAACAAAAAGATTCGCATCATCACCACCGCCAATGACGTGATTCACGCCTTTGCTGTGCCCTCCTTGGGCGTGAAGCAAGACGCGATCCCCGGCTTTGTGCGTGACACGTGGTTCCGTGCCGAAGCGGTCGGTAGCTACTACGGCCAGTGCCAAGAGTTGTGCGGCAAAGAGCACGCTTACATGCCCATTCACGTCAAAGTGTTGAGCGCAGAAGACTACAGCGCATGGGTGGCGGATCAGCAAAAGAAAATGGCTGCGTTGCAAGACGATCCATCGAAAGTGTGGACCTTGGACGACATCACCAAGCGTGGTGAAAAAGTCTATGCAGCCAATTGCGCGGCATGTCACCAGCCTAACGGCAAAGGTGCAGGCCCGATCAAGCCACTCGACGGCGCAGCTGTCGTGTTGGACGCTGACAAGTCCAAGCAAATCAAAATATTGTTGAATGGTCAAAATAACTTGACGATGCCAGCTTGGAAGCAACTGAGCGACACCGACATTGCGGCCGTCATCACATACACAAAAAATAATTGGTCGAATAAGACCGGCCAGCTGGTTCAGCCTGCTGATGTCAAAGCCGCCCGTTAATTCACTAGCGTTTAGAAGGAAAACATCATGAGCGCAGTACTCGACTCTCACGGTCACGCAGTGGGCGACCACGGCCACGACGACCACCACGGTGCCCCACACGGCTGGCGCCGTTGGGTTTACGCGACCAACCACAAAGACATTGGTACTTTGTATATGTTGTTCGCATTTGCTATGTTGATGATTGGCGGCGTTTTGGCGCTGTTGATTCGCGCTGAGCTGTTCCAGCCCGGCTTGCAGCTGATCAACCCTGAGTTGTTCAACCAACTTACCACCATGCACGGTTTGATCATGGTGTTCGGCGCCATCATGCCGGCCTTCGTGGGTTTTGCGAACTGGATGATCCCGCTGCAAATCGGTGCGTCTGACATGGCTTTTGCCCGTATGAACAACTTCAGCTTCTGGTTGATGATTCCTGCGGCTGCCATGTTGGCCGGTTCGTTCTTTATGCCCGGTGGCGCTCCCGCTGCGGGTTGGACTTTGTATGCACCTTTGACCCTGCAAATGGGTCCCTCGATGGACGCTGGTATTTTTGCCATGCACATCTTGGGTGCTTCGTCCATCATGGGTTCGATCAACATCATCGTGACCATCTTGAACATGCGCGCCCCTGGCATGACCTTGATGAAGATGCCTATGTTCGTTTGGACATGGTTGATCACGGCTTACTTGCTGATCGCGGTGATGCCTGTGTTGGCCGGTGCCATCACCATGACGTTGACGGACCGCCACTTCGGCACTACGTTCTTCAACCCCGCTGGTGGCGGTGACCCGATCATGTACCAGCACATTTTCTGGTTCTTCGGTCACCCTGAGGTGTACATCATGATCTTGCCGGCCTTCGGCATCATCAGCCACATCGTGCCTGCATTTGCACGTAAGCGTTTGTTCGGTTACGCCTCCATGGTGTACGCCACTTCGTCGATCGCGATTTTGTCGTTCATCGTGTGGGCGCATCACATGTACGCCACAGGCATGCCTGTGACCGGTCAGTTGTTCTTCATGTACGCCACGATGTTGATCTCTGTGCCAACGGGCGTGAAAGTGTTCAACTGGATCGCGACCATGTGGAAAGGCTCGATGACTTTCGAGACCCCCATGTTGTTTGCTGTGGGCTTCATCTTCGTGTTCACGATGGGTGGTTTCACCGGTCTGATTTTGTCGATGGCTCCGATTGACACGCAAGTGCAAGACACGTACTACGTGGTGGCTCACTTCCACTACGTGTTGGTGGCAGGTTCCTTGTTTGCCATGTTCGCTGGCTTCTACTACTGGTGCCCTAAGTGGACCGGTGTGATGTACAACGAAACACGCGGCAAGATTCACTTCTGGTGGACCCTGATCTCGTTCAACGTGACCTTCTTCCCCATGCACTTCTTGGGCTTGGCCGGCATGCCACGTCGCTACGCTGACTACCCCATGCAGTTTGCCGATTTCAATGCCCTGGCTTCGGTCGGTGCCTTCTTCTTCGGTTTTGCTCAGGTTTATTTCTTCCTGTTCGTCGTGGTGCCCGCCATGCGCGGCAACGGTGTGAAAGCTTCTGCCAAGCCTTGGGAAGCTGCGGAAGGCTTGGAGTGGGAAGTTCCTTCTCCTGCACCTTTCCACACCTTTGAAAACCCACCCAAGCTGGATGCCACTGCAACCCGCGTGATTGGTTAATGATGACGACGCCCGAGCAGCGCAAAAAAAACTTCCGCATGGGCCTGATCTTGGCCTCTGTGGCGGTGGTCTTCTTTGTTGGCTTTTTCGCCAAAGTCATGCTGTTGAATCGCTGAAGCCATGTCCACCACACGCAATAACTTGCTGATGTTCAAAAAGCTGCTCGTCGTGGCAGCTGGCATGTTTGCGTTTGGGTATGCCTTGGTGCCCATGTACAAAGCCATTTGCGAGTTCACGGGCATCAACATCTTGGCTTTGGGCGAGCGTGAGTTACCAGGCGCGGGCTCTGCTCGTGCCAAAGTGACCAACACGCAAATTGACACCAGCCGCACCATCACGGTGGAGTTTGATGCCAATGCCCGTGGTCCTTGGAAGTTCAAGCCTGCGCAAAGCTCGTTGCAAGTTCATCCGGGCGAGATGATGACGGTCATGTACGAATTTGAAAACGTGCAAGACCGTGTCATGTCGGCCCAAGCCATTCCCAGTTATGCGCCACGCCAAGCGGCGGCCCATTTCAACAAGCTGGAATGTTTTTGTTTCAACCAATACACCTTGGCACCTGGCGAGAAAAAGCAGTGGCCCGTGGTGTTTGTAATTGATCCTAAATTAGGCAAGGATGTGACCACCATCACTTTGTCATACACCTTCTTTGAGGTGGGCTCTAAGACCCCACCTGCACCGACAGCTGCCTTGGGTGTGCTGCATCAAACAGGAGAAGGCGTGTGAGTAACAAAGGCTCTTTGTGGCGTTCTGTGCGCGCGGTAGCTTGGTCGTTTATCGGAATTCGCAAAGGTAGCGGGTTTCAAGAAGATGTTGCCAACATCAAACCTTTACATGTGCTGGGTGTGGGTGTTGTGGCAGCGTTGTTGTTTGTGATTGGGTTGATCGTGTTGGTCAATCTGGTCGTTGCTAAATAAGAATTGAAGGAGTGAACATGAGTAGCACCGCACACGGTTCAACACCGTATTACTTTGTGCCCCACGAGTCGCGCCATCCGGCGTTTGCTGCATTGGGTTTGTTTTTTGTGATCTTGGGTGCAGGCCAATGGATCAATGGCGCAGATTGGGGCAAATATTCTTTGTTCTTCGGTCTTGCTGTTTGGCTGGGCGTGTTGTACCAATGGTTTGGCGACGCCATCGCTGAAAGCGAAGGCGGTCAGTACGGTCACAAAATTGACTTGTCTTACCGTTGGAGCATGAGCTGGTTTATCTTTTCAGAAGTGATGTTCTTTGGCGCGTTCTTCTCGGCTTTGTGGTGGGCTCGCTCGCACTCAGTGCCAATGTTGGGTAGCTTGGACAACGCCTTGCTCTGGCCTGATTTCAAAGCTGTCTGGCCTTCGATGGCTGCAGGTATGACTGCTTCACCCGCCGGCATCATTGAGCCGTTCCAAACCATGACACCTTTCTGGTTGCCCACCATCAACACGGCCTTGTTGTTGAGCTCTGGCGTGACTTTGACGGTGGCTCACCACGCAATCCGTGAAAACCATCGCTCGACCGCGATCAAGTTCATGTGGTTGACCGTGTTGTTGGGTGTGGTCTTCTTGTTTGTTCAAGGCTACGAGTACTACCACGCGTACCATGAAATGAACTTGAAGCTCACGTCGGGCATTTACGGTTCTACCTTCTTCATGTTGACCGGCTTCCACGGCTTCCACGTCTTCTTGGGCATGTTGATGCTGTTGGTCATCACCTTGCGTTTGCAAAAGGGTCACTTCACGGCAGACAAGCACTTCGGTTTCGAAGGCGCTGCTTGGTATTGGCACTTTGTGGACGTGGTGTGGTTGGGCTTGTACATCCTGATCTACTGGTTGTAAGTCAAACAGATCACCCGTGAAAAAGGCCGCATGTGCGGCCTTTTTTGTTGAGATCACGAACGGTGGATGTTTCGATCATTGACCCGCTGCGATGCCTGTTGGGTGGATGAATCCAAGTTTCCAGCCGATCAAAATAAACAAAAAAATCAGGATTGAAAATCCGACGCGAAAAGCCAAAGCTTTCACCATATTGTTTGATTTTGCTTGCCCATTGCGACCGTCTCGCATCATGAACACAAGCGCGGAGCCCAAGCTCACCAAAATAGCCAAGAACGCAATTGCAACAATGAATTTCATAAGCACCATTATCTCTTTACCGCGCAGCCGTGCTTTCGCATGGGTGACGCTGGCCATGTGGGTCGGTGTGGCGGTGACGGTGCGTTTGGGTTTTTGGCAACTGTCGCGTGCCGATCAAAAGCAAGCGCAGCATGCTGCCATCGTGGCGCAACAGTCTGCGCCTGTATTGAGTACCGAAGCTTTGCTGGCTGAGCCTGCGTTGTTTGCACAATTGCACCGTCGCGTGCAGCTCCAAGGGCGTTGGTTGCGCGAGCACACCGTTTATTTGGACAACCGCCCCATGCAAGGTCGTGCGGGCTTTTGGGTGGTGACGCCTTTGGCCTTGAATGATCACACCACCGTGCTGGTGCAGCGCGGCTGGATACCACGCAACAGCCAAGATCGCTTGCAGCTAGCGCCCATCGAGACGCCAATAGGTGTGGTTCAGTTGCAAGGCCGCTTGGCACCACCGCCATCGTCCGTGTTGAGCTTAGGTCATGCTGAGGCAGATGCCAGCGCTGACTCAAGGACTTCCAACATTCGGCAAAATCTAGACCTCGATCAAATGGCTGCGCAAGTGGGTGCCCATTTTTCTGCGACTGTGCTGCAAACCGATCCGGCATCGGATGGGTTGCTGCGTGAGTGGCCTGAAATTGCCTCTGGAATCGACAAAAACCTCGCCTACGCCTTTCAATGGTTTGCCTTGGCTGCTGTGCAGCTCATGCTTTATCTTTGGTTTCAATTCATCATTCCTTATCGCCATGTCCGACGCTCCACGCCCTGAATCCGATCATCCCTTAGGGATGACGGTGTACGACTTGCCTTCACCGAACGCCGTCGCGCAAGCCGATGCCAAACGCACCCAGATGGGTCGCTTGCGAATGCTGGCTGTGCTGCTCATTTGTGCGGCGCCCGTGCTGGCGTCCTACTTCACCTATTACGTGGTGCGACCTGAAGGGCGTCGCAACTTTGGTGAGTTGATCCAGCCTACGCGTGCGTTGCCCAACGTCACGGTGCAAAGTCTGGAGGGGCAGCAAATTCAGTTGCCTGAACTCAAAGGCCAATGGCTGTTGGTCAGCGTGGCTGATGCCGCTTGTGATGCCACCTGTCTGCGCAATTTGTATTTGCAGCGCCAAATTTTGATGAGCCTAGGCAAAGAGCGCGATCGCACGGAGTGGGTGTGGTTGGTTACCGACAAGGCCAATGTGCCCGCTGAAATCATGCCCGGTTTGAAAGAGGCGAATGTTTTGCGCATTGACCCGCAAGCCTTGCAGCCATGGTTGGTTCCTGCCGAGGGGCAAGCTTTGAAGGACCATTTGTTTGTGGTCGATCCACATGGCGAATGGATGATGCGTTTCCCTGCGCAACTCAGCGATGAAGGTGCCCTCAAAGCCAAAAAAGATTTAGAGCGCTTGCTGCGTGCTGCAGCCGCTTGGGACGAAGCAGGCCGTTGATGCAAAACTTTGACTTCGGCCCAGTTCTTCACCTGTTGGTGATGGGCGCGCTCGTCGCGATGGTTCCACTGTGTTGGGTTTGGCTGCGTAATCCGCGCGCCTCAACGGCCAGACGTGTTCAGCTGCTCACTTTGGTGACACTTTTCTTGACCTTTGATTTGGTGTTGTTTGGTGCGTTCACCCGCTTGACCGATTCCGGTCTGGGTTGTCCCGATTGGCCGGGTTGCTATGGACACGCCAGTCCTGTGGGCGCACAAGCCAGCATTGCCGTAGAGCAAAGCCAAATGCCCACCGGCCCTGTGACGCACACCAAAGCTTGGATTGAAATGGTGCACCGTTACATGGCCATGGCGGTGGGCGGACTCATCTTGACTTTGGCGACGTTTGCTTGGGCACGCCGCTGGCGTGGCGGCAGCTACGGGGGTGTGGCGTGGCCAACTTTCACCTTGGTTTGGGTGTGTGTCCAAGGCGCGTTTGGTGCCTTGACGGTTACGATGAAGCTGTTCCCGCTGATCGTCACTTTGCACTTGATGGGGGCTTTGGTGTTGCTGGCTTTGTTGACCTTGCAAGTCCAGCGTGATCGTCTGCAAAGTGGTGCGGCAACGGCTTCGAACATGTCTACTGGGATGTTCATGGCCACGCTGCTGGGGTTGGTGGCGCTGACCGTGCAAGTGCTGTTGGGTGGCTGGGTCAGCACCAACTATGCGGTGTTGGCTTGCAACACTTTTCCGCAGTGCCAAGGCAGCTGGTGGCCGCTGATGGACTTTGAGCAGGGCTTTACCCTGTGGCGTCACTTAGGGCAAAACGCACAAGGCGAGCCTTTGACATTTGAGTCCCTCACGGCCATTCATTACGTGCATCGACTCGCAGCGTACTTGGTGTTGACTTATTTGATGTGGCTCGCCTTGCGTTTGCGTCGTGTCGCTGAATCGCCCGCAAAGTTGTTGTTGGGTTTGTTGTTCTTGCAGTTGCTGACGGGGTTGTCCAACGTGGTGTTGGATTGGCCTTTGGTGGCTGCTGTGTTGCACACCGGTGGTGCCGCTGCGATGGTGGTGGTGTTGGTGTGGTTGTTAACGGGTGCGCGTGTGTCGCGTACCGCTTTGAATTGATTGTTACGAGACCCGTTTTATGAGCCTCGCTGTGCCTTTCCTCATTCGTTTGCGTCAGTTCAATGCACTGACCAAGCCCCGCGTGATCCAACTCATCGTGTTTTGCGCCTTGATTGGCATGGTGTTGGCTGTGCCCAGCGTTCCTTCATGGGACGAAGTCAAACTCGGCGCTTGGGCCTGCTTGGGCATTTGGTTCGTCGCCGGAGCCGCGGCTGCCTTCAACTGCTTGGTGGAAAAAGGCATCGATTCACGCATGAAACGCACGGCTTGGCGGCCCACAGCCAAGGGTGAATTGAGTGACGCCGAGACGCTGGTGTTTTCAACCCTCATGTGCGTGGTCGGTTCTTGGATTTTGTATGCCTTGGTCAACCCGCTCACCATGTGGCTGACCTTTGCCACGTTCGTCGGTTATGCCGTGATTTACACGGTCATCTTGAAGCCCCTGACTCCGCAAAACATCGTGATCGGTGGCGCCTCGGGGGCTATGCCGCCTGTGTTGGGTTGGGCCGCCATGACGGGCGATGTGGGGCCTGAAGCCTTGATTTTGTTCCTCATCATTTTCTTGTGGACACCGCCGCACTTTTGGGCCTTGGCCTTGTACCGCGTCGAGGATTACCGCAAATCGGGCTTGCCTATGTTGCCGGTGACCCACGGCAATGAATTCACACGCTTGCAAGTGTTGCTTTACACCTTTGTGCTGTTTGCGGCTTGTTTGATGCCTTTCATTTATCGCATGAGCGGTTGGTTTTACTTGGTCAGTGCGATCATTTTGAGTGTGGGTTTTTGTGGCTACGCGTTCGCACTTTGGCGCAATTACTCGGATGAGTTGGCGCGCAAGACCTTCCGCTTTTCGCTCATTCATCTGAGCTTGCTGTTCGCAGCGCTCTTAATCGACCATTACCTGTGATGACTCCAACCCGACGTTTTTTCAGCGCATGTGCCCTGGCTATTTTGGCGATGGCTATGACGGCTTGTGCGCCTGACAAACCCAAGTTCAACGCCATTGATGTGACAGGGGCCGATTACGCCAAAGGCTTCACCTTGACCGATCACCACGGACAAACGCGCAGTTTGAGCGACTTCAAGGGCAAAGTGGTGGTGCTGTTTTTTGGCTACACCCAGTGCCCTGACGTGTGCCCCACCTCAATGGCTGAGCTGGCCGAGGTCAAACATTTGTTGGGGGCGGATGGCGAGAAGTTGCAGGGTGCGTTCATCACCGTCGATCCTGCCCGAGACACCGCTGAGTTGCTCAAGGCCTACATGGGCAACTTTGAGCCGACGTTTGTGGCTTTTATTCCCACGCCTGAGCAATTGGCCGCTGTCGCCAAAGACTATAAGGTGTACTACAAACGGTCCGAGGGTAAAACACCCACCAGCTACACCATGGACCATTCGGCCGGCAGCTACGTGTACGACACACAGGGCAACTTGCGTCTTTACAGCCGTTACGGTAGTGGGGCTCAGGCGCTGGCGCAAGACATTCAAGGGCTGTTAAAAACTCGTTAATTATAGATTTTTATTCCACCATCTCAAATGTATTAGGTGCCATTTTTGCTATTCTTATATTGATCTCTTGAAAATTCTGATTTGTAATTTTTTGAATTTCATCTTTAGTGTAGATGCAACGAACGCCTAGGATAATTTCTTTTAACTTGATGTGTTCATTGAAGTTGAAATAATAATTGTCATTATCTAACACGGCATCTCTCAGAGGGATGAAGAATCTCTGCTCTTTTTCGTAATGCCAGTGATAAAATTTTGTTCGTATTAATTTGTCAATCATCAATTCGCCATTCAGAATAAATTTCTGAAATTCGTCATAATATATATTTACACGTTCGTTGGTGTACGTTACTTTACTCAAAATTTCATCTGAGATGTCGAACCCTAGTGCGATTCCTTCATGCTTGTTTGCATAATGGCTCCAAAGTAAGGGATTTCTCCAGTTCTCACTGAAGCATGTTAAACCGTATTCATGGTTGATTTTTTCTTTAAAATTTTCTATTGCCTTTTTGTTTCTTAAATCTTGCAAGTTAAATTCCATAAATTCAAATGGATCATTTAATTGATTTATTCGAGATATTTTTAAACGGCTTAAATTTAAATTGCTAATGCCATATTGGCTTGGCGTTAAATAGTAAACTCTCATAATTACTAGTTGCAGCTTGTGTTTACTGAATTCCCCCATTTCGTAGATGTACAGTTAATATTCATGGGAGGTTGTGGCGCATAAGACGCTGCTCTTGGGTTGTTAAGCATTCTTAAGCCCTGCTCCAATTGATTTAAGCCTTGCTGTTGTTGTTGTGACTGTTGTTGCCTAATTGAAAAAGCTTGTGAGTTGTTAATTGCCTGTTGCTGTAATAATAATGACACTTCTTGTTGCGCTTCATTTCTAAGATCATCAGTAAGTTTTCGAACAGCGATTAACATTTTGCTTGAAACTTCTTGATTTAGTTCTGAACGAGCTTGATTTGCTTGTGCTATTGACCATTCCTTTGAAGTTAATTTTGCATATATGTAATCAGACTTATTTGCAAAATAAACTGGAACCTCATTTAAGTGTGGCACGCTGGACATAGACTCTCTAACTAAGTTTCTGCATCTCCTAAACTCAGGCAATACAGCTTGCAATGCAATATTTTGTGATTGAGATATTTTTTTGTTTGTACTCATGAGTTCAATTTTATTCGAACTATTTTCATCTTTGTATAAAACCTCTTTTAGCACAAGTTGTGCCTCGGTCGATTTGAATGCTGCTTCGTTACAAGATTTTCCGTTTGCAAGGCTATTCTTGATAGCATCGACGTAGGTGTTTTCCTTTTTTGTTGCATTAAGAATAATTTGTCTATTTTCTTGAGAGTTTTCTGTATAGTTGCTTTTCAAGTTTCCTTGATTTTGAGCGCATCCAAATAACAATAAGGAGATTGCCAAAAGAGATATTAAATTTTTTATGGTCATGCTTGCTTCCTAAATTTATAATTTAATTTTACATATGGTTGTCACTGCTGTCAAATTTTTTGATTTTCTTTTCAAAGAAAAATGGCCGCAATTGCGGCCATTTTCAGATCTGCACGAAGAAATTGCTTAGGCGTATTCAGCCAAGGCTGTTTTCATTTTCTTCATCGCCGCGACTTCGATTTGGCGAATGCGTTCAGCACTGACGCCGTATTCGGCGGCCAAGTCGTGCAGGGTCATGCCACCTGAGCCGTTGTCTTGCACTTTGAGCCAGCGCTCTTCCACGATGCGGCGGCTGCGTGCGTCCAACACGTTCAGCGCTGCTGTCAGTCCGTCCGAGGCCAAGACATCGCGTTGGTGCGCGGCGATCATGGCGGTGGGCTCGTGGTTGGTGTCGGTCAAGTAGGCGATGGGGCCGTAGGCGTCTTCGTTGTCATCGCTGGGCGTGGGGTCGAGCAGCACGTCGCCACCGGACATGCGCATTTCCATCTCGATGACTTCTTCGGGTTTGACGTTGAGCTTGTGGGCGACGGTGTCAATTTCGACCGCATTCAAGGTGTTGCGGTGCGTGGAGGCATCGCCTTCGCCCGCATCGGCTTTGAAGCTTTGCTTCATCGAGCGCAAGTTGAAAAACAGCTTGCGTTGGGCTTTGGTCGTGGCGACCTTGACCATGCGCCAGTTCTTCAAGATGTATTCGTGAATCTCGGCTTTGATCCAGTGCATGGCGTAGCTCACCAAGCGCACGCCTTGGTCGGGATCGAAGCGTTTCACGGCTTTCATCAAGCCCACGTTGCCTTCTTGAATCAAGTCAGCATGGGGCAGGCCATAGCCCAAGTATTGGCGCGACACAGACACCACCAAACGCAGGTGTGAGAGCACCAGCTTTCCAGCGGCTTCGAGGTCGTTGTTGTCGCGCAATTTGCGGGCGAACTCTTGCTCTTGCTCCAGCGTCAGCATGGGCAAGCGGTTTGCCGCCGTGATGTACGCATCGATGTTGCCCAGCGGGGGCACCATCGACCATGGGTTCACGACGGAGAGGGGCGCAGCATGTGTCAAATTTGTCATTTTGTAGTCCTTTCGGATACCAATAACTCAATATTAGCACTTGCAAGGGGAGAGTGCTAAAACCTAGAAAAATTAGGGTTTACCCTTTTGCGTGGCGGCGCGTGTTGCGTGCGCTGTTCAGCGGCATGGCGCTGTCATGGTGGGCGTTGCGGCCTTGATGGTTTCCGTTAAGTTCGTACGCAGACGGCGTCGGCAGCAGTTGCTGCAAGGTGTGGCGCACTTGGATCAAGCGCGGATCATCTGGCATGGCGTCATCGGTGGTGTCGTTGATGCAAAAGAAATCGAGCTGGCCAAATTGTGTTTTCAATTGCTCAAGCGCTGGACCGACCTGCGCATCGCCAGTGGCGACGTACAGGTGTGAGTGGTCTTTGATTTGGGCGATGCCGTGCGCCAGAGCCCAGCGCAGGACAAAGTCCGAGACGATGGTGGGCTTGTCCCAGCTGCGAAAAACGGTAGAGCGCACACGCGCAAACATGTCGGCCGCTTCGTCTTCTAGCGCCATCAAGATGGACTTCAGCATGGGGCGCGGCGAATGTGCAAAGGTTCGTGCCGTGTGTGTGTACGCCGGGTCGAGCTGGTGCACACGTTTGGGCTGAATCCATGCGCCGGGCTGCGCCTCTGCTGCTGCCTTGAGCCATTCTTTTGACAGACGGCTGGCGTTTTCGAGCGACGTGGCATCGGTTTGCATGGCATGCCCCACGACCTCGGGGTCGTCAGACCACGCGACGTAAAAGCCGCCCTCAAAAAACCAATCGCTGACTTGCACGGGGGCGCCAAAGAACACGTCATCGTTGCAATAGAAATAACGCTCCGCCAACCCAGTAATGCGGTGAATGTAAGACTCGATATTGCCCGAGTCGAACGTGGGCAAGGAGACTTCTGGAATCAAATCACGGTGATCGATCAAGCTCAGCCGGTTGGAGGGTTTCAGCCATGCGGGCACTTGCCCGTCGGTGACGATGTAGATATGGCCGTGATCAGGAAAAAACTGCGTCAGTGCGCGCAAGCTGTAACGCAACTCGTCGTTGTCTCGAAAGCGGCCCTCCACATTGCCGAAGCGGGCGATGGTTTGGTTGCCTTGTGGGCTCAAGAGATCAGAGGCGTTTTGGCGTTTGGCACGCCATCCATCGTCGTTGCCATCGACCCAGAGGTAAACGATGTCGATGGGTGAAGAAATTTGCATCCCCTATTTTAGAAGTGAGGGCTTAGCCTCGGTTAAATTGGGCCTATGTCCGAACCTCAATTTTTACCCCCCGCCGTTGCACTCGAACAGATGTTGCCTGAGTTGCAAACCAAAGGTTATGCGGTCTTGGGTGCGCACGATGTGGCGCGGTGGGCGCATTGCAGCCTCGCTGAACTGAACGCCTTATGCAGCGACTGGCATGACATGCCGCCAGATCTTTATTTGAAAGACGGTGGCCATTACCGCCGCCGCCGTCATTCATGTTTTGCGTATCAGGCTGGCGTGTTGACACAAGTGGCGCACAGGGCGCATTGGCAATCGCTCGATTACAACGCGTTGCACGGGGGCATGCAGCGTTGGTTTGAGCCGATGCGCTCGGACACCGTTGCGCTGCCTGTGTGGCAGCAGTTGATAGGCGCCTTTGGCGAGACAGCGCAAGCCCTTCGAGCATTCAAACATCCTGATGCGCCACGCACCCAAGGTTGCATCGAAGCGCATCAATTTCGCATTGACACCACCGATGGCATTGGACGCCCCACACCCGAAGGCGCGCATCGTGATGGCGTGGATTTGGTGGGGGTGTTTATGGTCAATCGCACGGGTATCAAAGGCGGTGAGACGCGTGTGTTTGAAGCGCAAGGCCCTGGCGGCCAGCGATTTACCTTGACCGAGCCTTGGTCTTTGCTCTTGTTAGATGACGCTCGGGTGATTCATGAAACCACGCCTATTCAGCCCTTGGCGCCCAGCGGCCATCGCGACACCTTGGTGTTGACGTGTTTGGCAGGCGCGTTTCAAAAAGAAGACGCCTAACGAACACGCTGTGGTTCAGCAGCGCATGGACAGCTGAAAGACGGAGTTGGGCGCGCGCGGAATGAACATCTCGGGCAGGGGTTTGAATTTGAAGCGATTGTTGGATGTGCCACTCGCTGGCGTGTCCCACTCACGCACGTCGACCAACTCGGCCAAGGTGGTGGCCGTCAGGTGGCGCTCAATGACTTGCTGCAATCCCAGTTCAAAGTCGGTGCTGACCAACGCGCCTTCGTGTGGGTTGGCTGGGCTGGTGATGAGTGGTGTTTCAAAAATCTTGGCGATGTCCCACACCGTGACAAAGGACGGGTCCGCATCCATTTGATAGCCGCCGCCTGGGCCTTTGCCGGAGCGGATCAAGCCTTGTGCTTTGAGGGCTTTCAAAATACTTTCTAAGTAGGAGACCGACAAGTTGAGTCGCTCGGACATGGCTTTGGTGGTCAAAGGCCGGCCTGCAGGCTGACTGGCGATGGCCAGCACTGTTTTCAAGGCGAAATCTGTTTTATTGGAGATCATGAATAGTTTTTCTGATGTATTGCGTAGGATTATCTGGTTTTCATTCTTATTTGTCTATGTTTTATGATTTTATTTAGGTTTTATCTACTCAAAATCTATTCATTTTCAGAGGCGTGCATGGCTCTAAAATTCATCTATCTTTATTGAAGATCAACTCAGAATCCAAAGGACACGCATGGCTGATATCAACCCAAACAACAACAACCTCGTGATTGGTGAGGGCGTCACATTCAAGGGCTCTATCGCTGCGCCTGGCAAGGCTGTGATCAACGGCAATGTGACCGGCGAACTCATCGCGGATGACTTGTTGATCGGTAACAAAGGCCAAGTGACTGGCACGGTCCGCGCACGCGAAATCGATGTGCACGGCGAGCTGAACGAAGACATTATTTGCAAAGAGCATTTGTTGATTCACAGCACAGGCAAAGTGTCGGGTACCTTGGAGTACCACGAGCTGGAAATCCAACGTGGTGGCCAATTCCGCGGCAACATGACCCAAAAATAAGCCATGCGCTGAATGACAAAGCCCGCTGTTGCATGCAACAGCGGGCTTTTTTTGTGGCGCTGAAAGGACGGGTGGTGCTTACCAGCGCCAACCAAAACGGCGCAACAACACTTGCGCCACAAACAAAGGGCCAATCCAGAGGTATTGCAGATCTTCAAAGAACGAAGGTTTCTTGCCTTCCAGTTTGTGCCCGATGAATTGTCCAATCCACGCCAAGACAAAGACGCTGGTGTAAATCAGGACCTGTTGTGCATGCAAAGAGGTGATGGCCATCCACAGCACGGAACTCCAGAGCAACATCAGAACGGCGGCACGTTGCGACAAACGCAGGTAATACACCATGCTGGCGCTGAGAAATACCAACGCCGCCACAGGATGCAGCGCATGAATCAGACCCACCAAGCTGTACATGATGAGCGGCACGCACACGCAATGCAAGGCTTCGTTGGTGGCGTTTTGATGGCTTTGCGCGTAATGGGCGATCAAGGCATCGATGCGCCGTTCGGGGGCATCGCCTAGCGCGTGGTCGTGGACGGGATCGTTGACGTTCATGCGCAGGTTCCTTGCATTTGAGTGGGTGATTTAACCGAGCAGCGCCTCGGCAAATTCTTGGGCGTTGAAGGTTTCTAAGTCTTCCACAGATTCGCCGACGCCAATGAAATAAACCGGCACGACCGATCCGCCCGCAGCGGCGCGCGTTTGGCCCCACAAGGCAATGGCAGCCAGCACGCCGCCTTTGGCCGTGCCGTCGAGTTTGGTGACGATCAGGCCGGTGAGGCCCAAGGTGTCGTCAAAGGCTTTGACTTGTGCCAAGGCGTTTTGACCTGTGTTGCCGTCAATCACCAAGAGCACTTCATGGGGCGCGCTGGCTTCGGCCTTTTGCACCACGCGCTTGATTTTTTTCAACTCTTCCATCAGGTGAAGTTGGGTGGGCAGGCGGCCTGCGGTGTCGACCAGCACCACGTCTTTGCCGCGCGCACGGCCTGCGGTGACGGCATCAAAACTGACGGCTGCCGGGTCGCCGCCTTCTTGGCTGACGATCTCGACGGTGTTGCGGTTGGCCCAAATCGCCAGTTGCTCTTTGGCGGCCGCGCGGAAGGTGTCGGCCGCAGCCAACAGCACCGAAGCGCCGTTGTCACTGAGATGGCGTGTCAGCTTGCCAATGGATGTGGTTTTACCGGCCCCGTTGACGCCCGCCACCATGATCACTGTGGGCTTGTGCGCACCAATGACGAGTTGCTTTTCGAGAGGTTGGAGCAAGTGCGCAATGCTGGCCGCCAACAAAGCCTTGACGGCGGATGGCTCGGTGGTGTGCGTGTCTTTGACGCGTTGCTTCAAATCTGCCAACAAGTACTCGGTGGCTTGCACGCCGGTGTCGGCCATGAGCAACGCGGTTTCGAGCTCTTCGTACAGGGCATCGTCAATTTGGGTGCCCGTGAAGACGGTGCTGATGCTTTGGCCGGTGCGACGCAAGCTTGCGCCCAAACGTTTGAGCCAGCTTTGACGGGGGCGCTCAGCGGGTTCTGCCATGGCCGCGCTTGGCGCGGACGCCTCAGGGGCGGGGGCGCTTTGAGGCGTGTCGACAGGGGGGGAGATTTTTTTCTTGAAAAAGCTAAACATGTGCGGAGGTTTCTAGAATCAAGCCATTCTATGAAACCCATCACCCCCACTCCCCAAAAGCCAGCCAAGCCGCACAAAGGTGCTGGCGAAGTTCGCATCATCGGCGGCCAATGGCGCCGCACCAAGTTGCCCGTTGCGTTGAAACCGGGCTTGCGTCCTACGCCTGACCGCGTGCGAGAGACCTTGTTCAACTGGTTGGGCCAGTCCTTGTTCGGTTGGCGCTGTGTGGATCCGTTTGCAGGCACGGGGGCTTTGGGTCTTGAAGCGGCCTCACGCTATGCGGCGCATGTGTTGCTGTGCGAGGTCGACCCAGCCTTGGTCGCGCAATTGAACAACCAGGTCACGCGCCTGAAAGCCACAACTGTGCATGTGCAGCGCACCGATGGCGTGGCGTGTCTCAAACAACTCATGCCGTCCAGTGTGGATTTGGTCTTTTTAGACCCGCCGTTTGACAGCGCCTTGTTTGAGCCCGCTTTGCAGGCCGCAGCCAAAGCCATCAAACCCGAGGGGTGGGTGTATTTAGAGGCTCCAGCGGCGTGGGCCGACGAGGCGTTGGCGCCTTTGGGCTTGATGCAGCATCGCCATTTGAAGGCGGGTGCGGTTCATGCGCATTTGTTACGCCGCATCGCTTGATGTGTTTCATCGTTAGAAATTTGCAGGAGCGTCCATGTCCAAGCCCGTGATTGCCATCTACCCTGGCACGTTTGACCCCATCAGTTTGGGCCATGAAGACATCTTGTTGCGCGCTGCCGCCATGTTTGACAAGGTGATCTTGGCCGTGGCCACAGCGCATCACAAGAAAACCTTGTTCACCTTGGACGAGCGCATGGACATGGCGCGTGAGGCCATGGCGGCGCACCCCCAAATTGAGGTGGCACCTTTTACGGGTTTGGTGCGCGACTTTGCACGTTTACACAACGCCAAAGTCATGGTGCGTGGTGTACGTGCGGTCACCGACTTTGATTACGAATTTCAACTCGCGGGTATGAACCGCCAACTCATGCCCGATGTGGAAACCGTGTTTCTCACGCCAAGCGCAGAGTACCAATTCATCTCCAGCACGTTTGTGCGTGAAATTTCGATGCTCGGTGGCGAGGGTGATGGCCGTAACCTGGTGTCGCCAGGCGTTTATCAGCGCTTGATGGCCAAAAAAGCAGCCGCTGCTTGATGCCCGCATGACCGAGTTCTTGCTCATCCGCCACGGGGAGACCGATTGGAACCGCGAACTGCGTTTTCAAGGCCAAATTGACGTGCCGCTCAATGACATAGGGCTGTTGCAAGCACAACGCTTGCAACGCCGTTTTGAAGACGGCTTGACGGCTTGGCAGCGAGAGGGGCGTGTGCCCACGCGTTTGATCAGCAGTGACTTGGTACGTGCCCAGCAAACGGCCCAAGCCGTGGCGCAAGCCTTGGGCCAGTCGTGTGTGACCGAAACGGGTTTGCGCGAGCAGTGCTTTGGCGTGTTTGAGGGCTTGCGTGCTTCCGACATTCAGGCTCAGCACCCCGATGCTTGGCAGCGTTGGTTGAAATTTGATGCGCATTACGCCGTGGAGGGCGCGGAGAGCACGCAGGTGTTCTATGACCGCGTGATCGCGGCGATGGCTTTATTGGCGCAGCAGCACGCCGGTGAGCGCTTGGTGGTGGTCACCCACGGCGGTGTACTCGACATGATCTGGCGCCATGCCCAAACCTTGTCCTTGAATGGCCCGCGTGTCTGCGATATTCCCAATGCTGGCTTGAATCAGGTGGTTTGGCGTGACGCCACGCTGCATATCCTTGACTGGGCCGATACGGCGCATTTGGCAGATATGCCGCCGCAACCGCTTTACCGTCAAACCGTTGCCAAAGCCACGCCAGCAGACGCCAAGCTGTGACAAGCAACCGCACGGCCTGTGCGGATGTTGCTGGCGGAGATAATCCTTTTCTATCTTTGAATTTTGCGGATTTTTTATGGCCTTGATGATCACCGACGAATGCATCAACTGCGATGTGTGTGAGCCCGAGTGCCCCAACGAGGCGATTTTCTTAGGCCCTGAAATTTACGAGATCAACCCCGACAAATGCACGGAGTGCGTGGGGCATTTTGATGAGCCGCAATGCGTGCAAGTGTGTCCTGTGGCGTGTATTCCTGTGAATCCGCAGCGGTTAGAAGGACGTGATGCCTTGATGGCTAAATTTCGGCTGTTGCAGCAACAAAATCCGTGAACCTTCCCAGGCCTAGGCGGTCTATGGCGCAGCTTTCGGGCTAGCGCCATTTTTTTCAACCTTTGTTTTGGGTGGCTTGGGCGTGTTGTCTTTGGCTGTGAAATAGGGATTGGCCAATTTTTGATGCTTGCCGTGAGAAGGCGGCACAGGCGCTGCGTGTTCGACGGTGTTGCTGAACAGGGCGTCACGGTTGTACGTGGGAAGCGCTGCCACATTGCGTTTGCCCAGTTGTTCCGACTTGAGTCGATTTTTTTCCAAAGCATCTGCTTCTTGCTGGGCTTGCAAGGTTTGCGTTTTTTGTGTTTGGGCTTGGCGCGCGTTGCGGGCATCCGCGACCGAGGGGATGATCGCGCCGTTGCATGAGGGGCTGGCGCTGTATTGATCACCACAGCGGTATACCGTTTGCGCTGCAGCTTCAGGCGCGATCAGGAGGGTGGCCCAAGTTAACAGGGCTATCTTGTGGTTAGTGAGACGCTGGCTTGATGGCGAGGTCTGGTGCAGAAGGTGGCGTTGTCGCATGGCTGGACTCCTCTTTGACGGCTAAGTTCGCCGGCCTAGGGGGTTTGGGCCGGGGGGGCTTCGCCGTGTGAATCATTTGCGTGGCTTTGACCATATCGCCTGCGAGCAAATGGGGCAAAGCCAAACTGGTACGCGACACACAGTCTTCAATGGCGCTGCGTTGGTCGGGGGCTGGTTTTTTCAGCACCCAATTGGCCACTTCAGATTTATTCCCGGGGTGGCCAATGCCGATACGCAGTCGCCAATATTGATCGGTGCCGAGTTGCGCATGGATGTCGCGCAGGCCATTGTGTCCGGCGTGGCTGCCGCCGAGTTTGAGTTTGGCTTCGCCAGGTGGGATGTCCAGCTCATCATGAACCACCAAGATTTCATCGGGTTGTATCTTGAAGAACCGAGCCAAAGCGCCGACGGATTTGCCAGACAAGTTCATGAAGGTTTGCGGCTCCAGCAACCACACGTTTTGGCCTTTGACGGTGGTGCGTGCCACCAAGCCGTGGTAGGCACGGTCTGGCTGCAGCTGAACTTTGAGGTCGCGAGCGATGGTGTCTATCCACCAGAAGCCAGCGTTGTGGCGGGTGGATTCATAGTCTGGGCCTGGATTTCCAAGGCCAACGAGCAGCTTGATCATGTGCAAATTATCCGTGAGGGTGTGTGGCGCGCTTTATCTAGGTGCCCACAAGCAAAACGGCCCACCGAGGTGGGCCGTTCAAAGCAAACGCTAAAAAGAAATTACTTCTTCTTTTTGTTGTCGCCAGCAGCAGCGGCGGCTTCTTGAGGTGTAGGTGCCTCAGCCTTTGTTGCCACCACAGCGACCAACACGGGGTTGGAGCTGCCAGGAGCCACAACAGTCACGCCTGCGGGCAGGGTGATGTCTTTGGCGTGCAACGAGTGACCTTTGGTCAGGTTGCTCAAGTCCACAGCGATGAACTCTGGCAAATCTTTTGGCATGCAAGAGATTTCCAACTCAGTGGCGATGTGGTTGATCAAGCACTGGTCAGCCTTCACAGCTGGCGAGTTTTCTTCACCTGAGTAGTGCAAAGGCACTTTTTTCTTCATCTTGGTGTTGGCATCGATGCGTTGGAAGTCGATGTGCAAGACGAGTTGTTTGAAGGGGTGGTATTGCACGTCGCGCAACAACACTTCAGTGCTCTTGCCGTCGATTTCCATTTGCAACACAGAAGCGTGGAAGGCTTCTTTTTTCAGGGCATGCCACAAAGCGTTGTGATCGATTTCGATCAACGAAGCTTCAGTAGCGCCACCATAGACGATGCCTGGTGTACGACCTGTGATACGCAGACGGCGGCTCGCACCCGTTCCCTGCTTAGCGCGCTCAAAAGCGACAAATTTCATAATTAACTCCTGTAGGAACCCACCGCGACCAGTGTGGCTCTCGTTTCAAAAAAAGGCTGCCGAAGCAGCCCAGGTTAATGTTCCGCGACGAAACGAGCTGTTTAGAACAGCTGGTCTTGGTCGGAGAACAAGCTCATGACCGACTCACCTTTGGCAATGCGCTGGATCGTCTCTGCGATCAGCGGGGCCACGGTGAGTTGGCGAATCTTTTTGCAAGCCTTCCCAGCTTCGCTGAGTGGGATGGTGTTGGTCACGACCACTTCGTCGAGCGCATCGCCTTGGGCAATACGTTCGATGGCGGGACCTGAAAAAATAGGGTGTGTGCAGTAGGCGTAAACCTTCTTAGCGCCACGTGCTTTCAGCACTTCTGCTGCTTTCACCAAGGTGCCAGCGGTGTCGATCATGTCGTCCATGATGACGCAGTTGCGACCATCGATGTCGCCAATCACGTTCATGACTTCAGACACGTTCGCTTTGGGGCGACGCTTGTCGATGATGGCCAAATCGCAACCGAGTTGCTTGGCCAAGGCGCGAGCACGCACCACGCCGCCGACGTCAGGCGAGACCACAATCAGGTCTTCGTAATTCTTTTGACGCAAGTCGCCCAGCAACACCGGCGAGGCGTAAATGTTGTCCACGGGGATATCGAAGAAGCCTTGAATTTGATCGGCATGCAAATCCATGGTCAGCACGCGTGCAACGCCAGCAGTTTGCAGCAAGTCAGCCACGAGTTTGGCGGAGATAGGCACGCGGCTTGAGCGAGGACGACGGTCTTGACGGGCGTAACCGAAATAAGGAATCACGGCGCTGATGCGTTCTGCTGAGGCGCGCTTTAAGGCGTCGACCATGATCAGCAATTCCATCAAGCTTTCGTTGGTGGGGGCGCAAGTACTTTGCACCACGAACACATCACGAGCGCGCACGTTCTGATTGATTTCGACAGTCACTTCACCGTCAGAAAAGCGTCCGACGTGGGCTGCACCCACTTCAATGCCAAGATGCGTGGCGATTTCGGCAGCCATCGCAGGATTGGCGTTGCCGGTAAAAATCATGAAGTCTGGGGTAGGGGTGGACATGATGACGGAGTGACTTTCGCTTCAGGACCAATGACGCCAACATGCCGTCGAATAGAAACATAAATTTTGGCAGGGGAAGAAGGACTCGAACCTTCGCATGCTGGAATCAAAATCCAGTGCCTTAACCAACTTGGCGACTCCCCTACACAGGTCAACAGCTTTGCAGCTGCTAACCGTTAACTTTCTCTGACAACCCACCCAGCCAAGGGATGAACCATCATGTTGCTGCACACCCGCATTTGCCAATTGTGCGATGCTGATTCTATCAACACATCACTGGGCATTTGCGCAAAAACTGCACTGCCAGATCCTGTCATGCGTGGACTTAAACCGAAAGAGGTCAGCCATTGAATGGCTTGATCTATTTCAGGGCACAGCGCCTGAGCAACTGGCTGCAAATCGTTTCTACCGAAGTCGAAAGGATGAACAGCGAAGACCGGCAGTATAGCAGTTTCTGAGTCCCTTTTCAAATTCGGGTCGCGAAAAATTCTTTCGGTGTTCAGTCCGGCGTTGGGTTTGACCACCACAAACCGACTGGGTGGCAATTCAATGGGGGTGATTTTTTCGCCAATACCTTCCACCCAAGCGTTGTGACCTTGCAAAAAGAAAGGCACGTCCGCCCCCAACCGCAAACCAATAGGCAGCAGTTGCGAGAGGGGCCAATTCAGCTTCCAGAGACGATTTAACGCAAGCAAGGTGCTGGCTGCGTCCGACGAGCCGCCACCCATGCCCGCTTGTGCGGGAATGTTTTTTTCAATCGCGATATGTGCGCCTAACGACGTGCCGCTAGCGGCCTGTAACGCTTTGGCGGCACGAACGATCAAGTCATCGGCGGGGAGGGGGGTGGTCAAGTCTTCGCGGCTTATTTGTCCGTCGTCTCGCACGTCAAAGTGCAGCGTGTCGCACCAATCAATCAGCATGAAAACGGATTGAAGCAAGTGGTAGCCATCAGGGCGCTGGCCTGTGATGTGTAAAAACAAATTCAATTTGGCAGGGGCCAAAACATGGGTCAGCGCGCGCATGGTGTGTGAGTGCTTAATCGAGTTTGATGCGGAGATGCACAGTGGGTGTGGGCGAGACACGTTGCGCGATGAGCAAGCCTTGAGGCAATTGAGAGAGGTCTGCTTGCCAACCTGGCGCCATGCTGGGCACCCCATTGAGCCAGTCAAACAAGGCATGCACAGGAAGGGCTGCGCCCGTGGCTTGCTCGGTGAGTTCGTCCAGCGAATCGAACCGTTGCAGTTGGCCTCCTTGTTGTAATTGAACCGTACTTGGGGTCCACCGCAGTGCCGCCAATGTGGTGCCTAGGGGCGAGTACAAATCCAAACGTCCGTAGGTGGCTTCGCCGCGCAGTAAAAAACCAGCGCTCATCGATGTGGCGGGATCGCTTTGGATGCGCAAGCTCAGACGCCCCTGCCATTCGGGAGCGTTGACGGGCACATCGTTGATGACGGTTGGCGGCTCTGTGGTTGGCAAGTTGGGTGACGCGCAGCCTGCCAGCGCACACATGCATGCGACAAACACAGGCCAAAGTCGCCACGCATCACAGCCACCAAACCGCATGGTTTAGAGCGCAGGCTTGAGGCGCTGCAAAGTTTCTTGCAAGGTCTCGTTGTTGGGGGCGACGTCGAGTGCTTCGCGCCACACTTTGCGTGCGTCGTCGGTGCGTTGGAGGTGCCACAGCACTTCGCCCAAATGCGCGGCAATCTCTGGGTCTGTGCGGTCTTTGTAGGCCTTTTGCAAATAGGTCAACGCTGCGGATGCATTACCCAGTCGAAACTCAACCCAGCCCAAACTGTCGGTGATGAAGGGGTCATCTGGCACAAATGTCAGCGCTTTGATGATGAGTTGTTTGGCTTCGTCCAAGCGCAAGTTGCGATCTGCCAGCGAAAACCCCAAAGCGTTGTAGGCGTTGTGGTACGACGGATCGAGCTGCATCACGTTGCGCAACAGTTTTTCCATGTCGTCGAGGCGGTTGAGCTTTTCGGCCAGCATGGCTTGTTCGTACAACAAATCGGTGTCGTTCGCGCTGACGGTGGCCAGCAGCTCATAGGCTGTTTGCCATTGACGGTGCTCGCGCAGTAACTGCACTTCGGCCAGCAGTCGGCTGCGTTGTTCGTCGGCATTGCGCGATGGCAGTTGCGCCAACAATTGACGCGCTTCGCTGAGTTTGCCTTGACGAGCGAGCAAGCTGGCGCGGCGTGTTTGGGCTTGAGCGAGTCCGCGTGCCGTGTTTTCGTTGTCGCTGTTGGCGGCCAGCGCCACATAACGCGAGAGTGACTGTTCGGCTAACGCGTCTTGGCCTTGTTCAAATTGCAGTGAGCCTAAAACCAACCAGGCATCCGCGTGCTGCGGGAAGTTTTGGGTGATGGTTTGCAGCTGCTCGCTGGCGGTGTCGTAGCGTTGCAATTCAATCAACACACGCACGTAGCTCATGGCCAACTCGGGCGTATTTTGGCGGCGCAAGGCTTGCGTCACCAGAGGCTCTGCTTCTTTGATTTGACGACCCATCAGTTCCAGCGCCAACAGGGCAGGGCTCAGGGCCTTGTTGTCCGCCGCGCTGCCTTGACGTGCGGCTTCCAGTGCCGCCGCCGTGTTGTTATGGGCCAAGCGCATGCGGCCCACGCTGGTCCAAGCCTCGCTCGCAGTGGCGTTGTTGCGCAAATACGGTTCGAGCGCTTGCTGCACGATGTCGGCTGCTTGTTTTTTGTCGCTGACGCGTGCGTACTGACGCGGAATCTGGCTGATCACGGCGTTGCGCTCAGCTTCTGGCGCGAAACTCAGCTCTTTCTTGAGTGGCCCCAAACTGTCTGTCACTTGGTTGAGGGCAATCAAAATTTGCAGCAAATGCCCGTTGGCCTTTCGGTCTTGCGGTGCGGCTTGGGTCCAACTGCGTGCGGCCATCAAGGCCCCGTCGCCCGAGCGGGCTTGCAGTGCGACATCCACAGCACGCGCATACAACTGAACATCGTTGGTCTTGCGTGCCGCATCTAAAAGCAGCGCAAAACCGGCCGCTGGCTCACCTTGGCGCAGGTTCAACTCGCCCAGCAAAATTTCATACAAAAGCTCGCCCGACATGGGCGAGTTGTTGATTTTTTCAACCTCGGGCTCGGTTTGCGCTTGGCTCGCTGTGGCCCATACCGTACAAGCACCTGCATACAGAACGACACGCATAGCCCAGAGACGGGCTGCAGACAAGGGGAATTTCATAGGGGCATCATAATCGCGGCAGTTTTTTTGAGTCTGTCCATGCCCGAATTACCTGAGGTTGAAGTTACCCGTTTGAGCTTTGCGGATCGCATTGCGGGTGCCCGCATCACCGGCGTGCGCGTCGGCAAACCGTTACGTTGGTCGTTAGGCTGCGGCCCGCAGTCTTTGCGGGGGCGCGTGGTGTTGGGCGTGCGTCGTCGCGGCAAATATTTGTTGGTTGATTTGGACAAAGGCTTGCTGCTGTGGCATTTGGGCATGTCGGGCAGTTTGCGTTTCAGCGATGACCGAAGCCCGCCCCAAGCGCACGACCATTTCGATTTAGACACCAGCCAAGGCCTGTTGCGCCTCAATGACCCACGTCGATTTGGCGCGGTGGTCTATGCCGCGGATGAACACAGTCCCGAAGCCGTCAAGCTGCTGGGGCATTTGGGTGTCGAGCCTTTGAACGGCGATTTTGGGCTGGACGCTTTTCATCTGGGCCTGCGAAAACGTAAAACAGCCATCAAGCAAGTGCTGCTCGGTGGCGAGTTGGTGGTGGGGGTGGGCAATATCTACGCGTCTGAAGCCCTGTTTTTGGCAGGCATTCGTCCGACGGTGCGTGCCGAGCGCGTCAGCCGACCTCGGGCAGAAAAGCTGCGTTTGGCCATCATCGACGTGCTGGCGCGTGCGGTACAAAAAGGCGGCAGCACTTTGCGTGACTTTTCCAGTGCGGATGGTCAGCAGGGGTACTTTCAGTTGGAAGCCCATGTGTATGACCGTGCCGGCGCACCTTGTCGTGTGTGCGGCACTGCCATTCGCCGCATTCAGCAAGGGCAGCGCTCCACCTACTTTTGCCCTGTATGCCAAAAACCTTGACGCCATCCCCAACGTTCGCTGAGGCGGTGGTGGCGTGGCAGTTGCAGCACGGTCGCCACGACTTGCCTTGGCAAAACACCCGAGATCCCTATGCCGTGTGGCTGTCTGAAATCATGTTGCAGCAAACGCAAGTGGTGACGGTGCGCGACTACTTTGCGCGCTTTATGGCGCGCTTTCCCACGGTGGCCGATTTGGCCGCGGCGCATCAAGACGAGGTGCTGGGCCTGTGGAGCGGCTTGGGTTATTACAGCCGCGCACGCAATATGCATCGTGCCGCCCAAGATGTGGTCGCTTTGCATGGTGGCGTTTTTCCACGCAACTCAGAAACTTTGCAAACCCTGCCCGGCATTGGTCGATCCACCGCCGCCGCCGTGGCTTCGCTGTGCTTCAGCGAGCCGATTGCGATTTTGGATGGCAACGTCAAGCGCGTACTCACGCGATTTTTGGGATTTAAAGAAGACTTGGCATCTTCACGCCATGAGAAAACGCTGTGGCAGATCGCCCAATCCATGTTGCCCCAAGCCGATGTAGCTCAAGCTATGCCACGCTACACCCAAGGCGTGATGGATTTAGGCGCCACGGTGTGCACGCCTAAAAAACCGCAATGCGACCGTTGTCCGGTGCAGGCGCAGTGTGTCGCTGCTTTGGAGGGTTCGCCTGAGCGTTACCCCGTCAAAACCCGCAAACTCAAGCGCAGCTCAGAACAGCTGTGGCTGTTGCACGCGCAGACGGCACAAGGGGATGTGTGGCTCATGCAGCGTCCGCAAACGGGTGTGTGGGCGGGCTTGTATTGCCTGCCTGTGTTTGACAGTTTTGAGGCGTTGCAAGCGGCTGTGCCTGCATCGCAGCGAAACCAATTGGTCGATGGCCCCGTGTTCAAACATGTGTTGACGCACAAAGACTTGTACTTGCATCCCGTTCGGTTGGTGTTGTCCAAACCGGTGTCTTTTACTGCGACCTCAAGCGTTGCAGGGGTTGATGCCTCCTCTGAATCAGCCGAAGGCGCTGCTTGGGTGGGAGCTGCCGATTGGCCAGCCCTGGGTTTGCCCGCGCCCGTGCGCAAACTGCTTACGGGTTGACGTCTAACTCGCGGTGACGCTTGAGCGTGATCCAGTTCTTGGCAAAGCGTTCGCTCAGCAATTCCACCAAATACACGGACCGGTGTTGCCCACCTGTGCAACCAATGGCGACCGTGACGTAGCTGCGGTGGTCGTGGTTCAAGTCAGGCAACCACGTATCCAAAAAATGGCTGATTTGTTCGGCCATTTTTTCTACCGGGGTTTGCTCTGCCAGCCACTCAGCCACAGGTGCATCACGACCCGTGAGCGGTCTCAGCATGGGTTCGTAATGGGGGTTGGGCAGCATGCGCACATCAAACACGTAGTCGGCATGCACGGGAATACCGCGCTTGAATGCAAACGACTCAAACATCAACGTGAGTTGCGTGGCGGGCGCGGAAATCAGCGATTTGATGTAGCTCTGAAGCTTGGTGCTGCGCAGCAAGCTGGTGTCGATGATGTGGGACTCTTCACGCAGCTCGGAGAGCAATTCGCGCTCCAACTCAATCGCCTCCACCAAGTCGCGTTGTTGGTCACGCACCGGCTCATCGTCTTTGCGTGACAAGGGGTGACGACGGCGTGTTTCCGAAAAACGGTGCACCAAAATTTCTGTGGTGGCATCTAAAAACAGCATGCGCACATCCACGTCTAACGCCCGTAAATGTGCCAGTTGGGCAGGCACCAACGGCAACGATTGGGCGCTGCGCACATCCATCGCGATGGCAATTTTGCTGGCGCTGTGCTGTTGTTCGAGTTGCACAAAAGGCAGCAGCAATTCAGGCGGCAGGTTGTCCACGCAGTAATAGCCTGCGTCTTCCAAGGCGTGCAGGGCGACCGACTTGCCGGAGCCCGACATGCCAGTGATAAGGACCAATTCTTGTTTCATACGCTGGCTTTCGGGTGCACGGTGTGGCTGAGCATTTCGCGGGCATGGGCCAAGGTTGTTTCAGAAACTTTCTCGCCGCCCAGCATGCGGGCAATTTCGCCCACGCGATCTGCGCGACTCAGTGCAGTGACTTGGCTGGCCGTGCCTTGTGCATCGCTGTGTTTGGACACCACCCAGTGGTGATCGGCACAGGCTGCGACTTGGGGCAAATGGGTGACGGCCATGACTTGGCGATCACGCCCCAGTTGCTGCATCAAGCGGCCCACGGTTTCGGCCACGGCGCCACCCACGCCGGAGTCGACTTCGTCAAAGATCAAGGTTTGGGCGGTGCCCAACTGGCTGGTGGTCACTGCAATGGCCAAGGCAATGCGCGACAGTTCGCCGCCCGACGCCACTTTGCCCACGGGGCGCGGTGTGCTGCCGGGGTGGCCTGCCACCAAGAAGTTGACGCTTTCTAAGCCACTGGCCGTGGCTTGCTCGGTAGGTTCGAGTTGCACCTCAAAGCGACCGCCCTGCATGCCCAAGCCTTGCATGGCTTGGCTGATGGCCGTCGCGAGTTTGGGCGCCGCTTGCGTGCGGGCCTTAGAAATCAGGCGGGCTTGCGCTTGGTAGGCCGCAGCGGCTTTGGCTTCAGTGGCTTCGAGCGCGGCCAAGTCGGTGGCGGCGTCGAGGTGGGAGAGGCGTGCTTTCCACTCTTGGTACAGCGCGGGTAATTCTTGGGGTGTGCGCTTGAAGCGGCGTGCCAGCGACATCCACAACGACATGCGGTCGTCCAAGGCTTGCAAGCGCTCGGGGTCGAGTTCGGCGTGGCTGAGGTAGGCGTGCAGCGAGTGCGCCACGTCACCGGCTTGGGCCAAGCTAGAGGCCAGCACGTCCACCCAATTGGCAAACTCGGGCGCCACGTCGGCTTGGTCTTGCAAGGCGTCTTGGGCTTTGCTCAGCAAGCGCAAGGCGCCTTGGTCGTCGTCTTCGAGGGCGGCGATGGCACTTTGAGCCGCATCCATCAAGGCTTGTGCGTGTGACAGGCGGGTGTGTTGGCTGTTGAGCTCTGGCCATTCGTCCGTGGCGGGGGCGAGTTTGTCGACCTCGGCCATTTGCCATAACAAACGCTCACGTTCTTCTTGCAGCGTGGCCTGTGCGGTGCGTGCCTCTTGCAGGGTTTGGATGGCGCGTCGCCAAGTGGTCCATTCTGTGTTCAAGGCTTGCAGGTTCACGCCGGCATAGGCATCGAGCAAACCGCGCACGGCGTCGGGACGGGTCAAGCTTTGCCAAGCGTGTTGGCCGTGGATGTCGAGCACACGGTCGCTCAAGGCGCGCAGTTGGGTGGCGGTGGCGGGGCTGCCGTTGATCCACGCGCGGCTTTTGCCTTGTGTGTCGATGGTGCGTTTGAGCAGCAAGCTGCCTTGTTCGGCAACATTGGCAAAGCCTTCGTCTTCCAGCCAAGCGTGTAAGTCAGGTGTGGTGTCAAACTCGGCGCAAATTTCGGCCCGTGTGGCCCCTTCGCGCACCACACCCGCATCGGCGCGCGCGCCCATGACCAACTGCAGCGCATCAATCAAGATGGATTTGCCAGCTCCGGTTTCGCCGGTGAGTGCGGTAAAGCCCTGAGAGAGGTTCAGATCGAGCTCACGCACGATCACAAAATCACGCAAGACGATGTGCTGCAAACTCATGCCACGCCCTCGTTCCAGTGGAGTTTTTTACGCAAGGTGTCAAAGTAGTTCCAGCCGCGTGGGTGCAAAAACCGCGCATGGTGCTTCGAGCGCGTGACCGTGATGCGGTCGCCCAGCAGCAACGATGCGAGTGACTGCATGTCAAAGTTGGCGCTGGCGTCGCGGCCCGCGACCAAATCAATCACCACTTCGCCCGTATCAGGCAACACGATGGGGCGGTTTGACAAGGTGTGCGGCGCGATCGGCACCATCACCCAAGCGGGCAAGGAGGGGTGCATCAGCGGACCGCCCGCTGACAAAGCGTAGGCGGTGGAGCCGGTGGGGGTGGCGATGATCAAACCGTCTGCGCGCTGGTTGGCCACGAAATGCCCATCCACCTCCACGCGCATTTCCACCATGCCGGTGGTGGCGCCACGGTTGACCACCACGTCATTCAAGGCCAGTGCGTCAAACACGCAATGGCCGTCGCGCCACACTTTGGCGTGCATCATGGCGCGTTTGTCTTCCTCGTATTCGCCGTTGATCATGGCTTTGAGGGTGGTTTGGAAATCTTCCAGCGGGATGTCGGTGATGAAACCCAAGCGACCTTGGTTGATGCCAATCAGCGGCACGTTGTAGGGCGCCAATTGACGGCCGTAGCCCAGCATCGTGCCGTCGCCACCGACCACCAAGGCCAAATCGCAGGTTTTGCCAATGCCTTGCACGTCCATCACGGGGTAACCCGTGAGGCCGGTGTTGGCGGCGGTGTCGTGCTCCAAAATGACTTCACAGCCTTGGGTGTGTAAAAACTGAGCCACCTTCTCCAAGATCAAGCGAGATGATGGCTTGGTGCCGCCCGCAGTCGGGAGTTGGTATTTTCCAAGTAAGGCAATGTGACGAAACTTTGATTTCATAGGCAAATTACATCACTAAAATTCGACAACAAATGACCATGCTAGACGATCGCGCCAAGTTGTTGCTGAAAGCGCTGGTAGAGCGCTACATCGCCGACGGGCAACCCGTCGGCTCACGCACGCTCTCTCGCGCCACGGGCATTGAGTTGTCGCCCGCCACTGTGCGCAATGTGATGTCTGATTTGGAGGCCTTAGGCCTGATCGTCAGTCCGCACACCTCGGCAGGGCGCATCCCGACGGCACGCGGCTACCGTTTGTTTGTGGACACGATGTTGACCGCGGATCGCGGGCACTTGCATGCCCCGAGCTTGGCGCCCGATCAGCCGCAAAAGGTGATCGCCAATGCAGCGCATTTGCTGTCCGACTTGTCGCAGTTTGTGGGGGTGGTGATTGCGCCGCGCCGCAGTTCGGTGTTTCGTCACATTGAGTTTTTGCGGCTGTCTGATCGGCGCTTGTTGGTGATCATTGTGTCGCCCGAAGGCGATGTGCAAAACCGCGTCATCTTCACTGAGGCGGACTACACGGCGTCCCAACTCATCGAAGCGTCCAACTATTTGAACCACCATTTCGCAGGCATGGCCATTGAGCAAGTGCGCGAGAAGTTGCTGGCCGAGGTGGAGTCTTTGCGCAGCGAGATTGCCACCTTGATGCAAGCGGCTGTGCAAGTCAGCACCGAGGCTTTGGCACAAGAGCAAGACGACGTGGTGATCAGCGGCGAGCGCAATTTGTTGTCGGTCAGCGATTTTTCCAGCGACATGGGCAATCTGCGCCGCGCCTTTGATTTGTTTGAGCAAAAAGCCCAGTTGGTCCGCCTGTTGGACATTTCAGCCCAAGCTGAAGGTGTGCGTATTTACATTGGCGGTGAAAGCAAAATTGTGCCGATGGAAGAGTTGTCGGTGGTCAGTGCCCCCTACGAGGTGGATGGCCAAGTGGTGGGTACCTTGGGCGTGATCGGCCCAACCCGCATGGCTTACGACCGCATGATTCACATCGTGGACATCACGTCCAAGCTGGTCAGCAACGCGCTGAGCCACAAATAACAGTTTCTAGTTAACGCCCGCAGTGCGCACTGCTGAATCGTGCGCTGAATGGCTGTCGCTTGTTTGACCTGCTGCAATGGGCGATGCGGGAAACCCTCTTTTCACGGCTTGGTTTTTGACTAAACATACGCGCGTGTGATTTTTAAACCCGAAGGAAACTTTATGAAATTAGCCGCTTGGCTCAAACTCAATTGCGCTGTTGCGCTCACAGCCGTGGCGCTGTGTGGTGGCCATGCCACGGCCCAAACGGCGGGCGCAGCACCTGTTGCCAATGGCAAAACTGAAATGCTGTGGCTGGGGCAAGCGGGTTACCGCATCAAGACACCGGGCGGCAAAACCATCGTGATCGACCCTTGGCTCACCGGTGGCCCCAAAGCCCCCGCACCTTACAAAACAGATTTCGCTGCTCTGGGCAAAATTGACTTGCTGCTGGTCACGCACGCCCACGTCGATCACTTGGGCGATGCACCTGCCTTGGCCAAACTGAACAACACCGTGCTGTACGGCCCCGCCGACATGGTGACGCCCTTGATCACGCTGGGCATGTTGCCTGCCAACTTGGGTCACCGCTTTAACAAAACAGGCCATGTCAAACCCTTGCCCGGCATCAAAGTCACGGCTGTGGCGGCGGAGCATTCATCGCTGATTGTTTGGAACAACCCTGCCACCGGCAAAAACGAGTCACACCCTGCTGGCGAAGCGGTGGGTTACATCATTGAGCTGGAAAACGGTTTCAAGATTTGGCACATGGGTGATACCGGCTTGTTTGGCGACATGAAATTCATCAGCGAGCGTTACAAGCCTGATTTGGTGTTGATGCCCATTGGCGGTAACTTCACCATGGACCCAGAAGACGCGGCTTACGCTGCTCGTACTTGGATTCAACCCAAGATGGTCATGCCCATGCACTACAACTCCAACCCTTTGACCAAAGGCACCTTGGCTGAATTTCAAGACGCGATGAAAGGCAGCGCCATCAAGGTGGTGCCCATGACTGAAGGTCAAACCATCGAGTTCTGAAGTAAGGTTTGATCAGATTCAGGCCTTAAGACTTACGCACGCCGAACAAAATGCCGCAGGTCACCAGCGCGAGGCCTGCGAGCAAATTCAGGTGCATGGGTTCACCCAACACCGCCACCGCGCCCAACGCCGAGAGGCCGGGCACGAGGGCGGTGATCATGGTGGAGCGCACAGGGCCGTAATGGCGAATCATCACATTGAAGGTGATGCCTGAAATGACCACCGAGCCTACGCCTTGGTAGATCGCTTGGAACAACATTTCGGACGCTGGTGCTGCGTTTAAGTGGCTTGCGATCAGGCCACTTGAAACGGCCAATGCATAGACCGGTACAAACGTGACGCACGAGAACGCCGTGATGGCGATGGTGGCGCGCACGGGGTCTAGCGAGTGGCGGCGCACCGTCACGCTGTAGCAAGACCAGCAGAACGCGGCGCTCATGAACAGCAAGTCGCCTCTCCACACCTCGCCGCCCTCAAATGCTTTGAGCAAACTGGCGCCACCCACCATCAAATCGCCCAACACGATGCAGGCCAAACCGATGGCGCGCGTTTGAGAAATACGCTCGTTCAAAATCACGATGGCCAGCAGAGAAGTCCACAGTGGCAAGCTACCCGGCATCAGCACCGAGGCGTGTGCGGCTGGCGCGAAGAAAAAGCCTGAGTAAGCCAGCATGGCGTAAAGCATGCTGCCAAAGACGCCCGCAATGGCCGTGATGCGTAGCGGCAAGGGCGACAAGCCCCACAACGAGCCCACTTTGTCACCCGCTGCACGTTGCTTGCGCAGTAACCACCAACCCCAAGGCAACAACACACTGCCTGCCCCCAAAATTCGCAAAAACGCGATGTCGAGTGGCAATAGGTTGTGGGATGCTGAAGCGCGGGCGATGACGATGAAGGATGTCCAAATCAGTACCGTGACCACGGCTGAGACGAGGCCAGCTGATCGAGGGGAGAGTTTCATGCGGGCGATGATACGACCGAGGTCGTGGCCGATGCACTCGCGATGCTGCTCAAGCTTGGTATGGCAGCACAGCCTCTACAATCACCGACTTGAGATGGGGCGTTAGCTCAGTTGGTTAGAGCAGAGGACTCATAATCCTTTGGTCGACAGTTCAAGTCTGTCACGCCCTACCAACGTGAAAGGAGACTGTGTCAAAGCAGCTCCTTTTTTGTTTGTGTGAAGTCGATGGCAATCGACTTCCATGGATGTCTTCTTGAAGACCTGCACAATTCTGTGCTATACTACGATTCATCCAAGCGGCTGTAGCTCAGCTGGATAGAGTACTTGGCTACGAACCAAGGGGTCGTGGGTTCGATTCCTGCCAGCCGCACCAAATTGAACAAGGGTTTACATCTTCGGATGTAAGCCCTTTTTCTTTTGTGCCTTCATTTTTTGCATCGATTGACGTCATCGAATCAGGGTGATTGCTTTAGGTGACCGTTTGTTTTTGTGTTTTCTTCTTTAATGTGCCCACAAGTCTCAGTGGCGCATTAAAAAATGGAGACAAGCACATGAAATTCACACGCGTTATTTCTGCGTTCTTTGGGTTGGCCGCTGCCTTGACGGTTCAGGCCCAACAGGGCTATCCGAATCGGCCCGTCAAAATCATCGTGCCTTTTGCGGCCAGTGGCCCTGCCGACAACTATGCGCGGTTCATGGCGCAGCGTTTGCAAGATGCGTTGGGCCAGCCCTTTGTGGTGGATAACCGTCCAGGTGCGGGTTCCATCATTGGGACCGATGCCGTCGCCAAGTCGCCTGCCGATGGTTACACCTTGCTGATGATGTCCAACACGCAAACGGTGAATGAGTCGTTGATTTCGAACAAACCGTTCAATCTGCTCAAAGACTTCGCGCCCATCGCGCCCGTCAACTATTCCGACTTGGTGTTGGTGGTTCATCCCAAATTGCAAGTCAACACCTTGCCTGAGTTGATCAAGCTCGCGCGTGCCAATCCGGGCAAGCTCAACTACGCCTCCTCAGGCAACGGCACGCCGTACCACATGGCGGGCGAGTTGTTCAAACACATGGCGGGCATTGACATGACGCACATTCCCTACAAAGGCAGTGCGGCTGCGCGCACCGATGTGCTGTCAGGGCAGGTGGACATGATGTTTGATGCCGTGACCACGATGTCTGAAAACATCAAGGCAGGTAAGGTGCGCGGTTTGGCCACGACCGGCAAAGTTCGTTCATTGGTGATACCAGAGTTGCCAACGGCCAATGACGAAGGTTTACTGAAATACGAAGCCGTCATTTGGTTGGGGCTCATGGCGCCCGCAGGCACGCCAGAGGCCATCGTCACGCGCTTGAACACCGAGATCAACAAAATTGTGAACAACCCCGATGTCAAAGCCACTTGGGCCAAGCAGGGTGCGGTGCCCATGTCCATGTCGGTACCGGTCTTCACCAAGTACGTCGCGGAAGACGTGGCCAAGTGGGCCAACATTGTCAAAGTTTCAGGCGCTAAAGCGGATTGAGCGACATGGCTGAGTTGTGCTTTCAGTTGAATGGCCAGCCCCAAGTGGTGCAGGCCGATGACAACGATGTGTTGCTCGATGTTTTGCGTCACACCTGTCACCAAAAGGCCACGCGTTTTGGTTGTGGTTTGTCGCAATGTGGCGCGTGCCATGTGATGGTGGATGAGCACACACTTCCTGCGTGCAGCACGCCGATGTGGGCTGTGGTGGGTAAACGCGTGGTCACGGTCGAGGGCTTGGGCACGGCTGAGCAGCCGCACGCCTTGCAAACCGCATTTGCCAATCTGCAAGCGGCGCAATGCGGCTACTGCAGCAGCGGCATGTTGATGACAGCGGCGGCCTTGCTTCACGCCACACCTCAGCCTACACCTGAGCAAGTGCGTGCTGCCTTGCAAGGCAACTTGTGCCGCTGCGGTGCGCACAACCGCATCGTGCGTGCGGTGTGCCAAGCGGCGCAAACGATGGGGTCTGCATGACCGCGCCAACCACAACGCCTTCCGTCTTGCCCGGCAGCTTGCAGACCAACCGCCGTTTGGCGCAGTGGTTGACCTTCTTGCCCGATGGACGGGTTCAGGTGAGGTCGGGCAAGGTTGAAATCGGCCAAGGCATCTTGCATGCCTTGGTGCAAATCGCAGCCCAAGAGTTGGGCTTGTCCGTACAAGCGATTGAGGCTGTGCCTGCCAGCACCGCCTTCAGCCCCAATGAAGCCGTGACTTCGGGCAGTTTGTCGGTGCAAGATTCGGGCACCGCGGTGCGACACGCTTGCCGCCAAGCGAAGGCTTTGTTTGTGGCCTGCGCGGCCGAGAAATTTGAGGTGCTGGCATCCGACATTCAGGTGGTGGACGGCGTCTTCATGCACGGCTCGCGTACCTTGTGTGGGTACGGCGATTTGTGCGGACACATCAACCTTGACCGAGAGGCCTTGCCCGAAGAGGTTGGGCCTGCGAAAACGACAACCCATACTGAACCACGGTCTCATCCTCGCCCTGATTTGTGGCGCAAGTTTTCAGGTCACGCAGATTTCATCCAAGACCTTGACTTGCCCCATGTGCTGCACGGGCGCATGGTGCGTCCACCCAATTTGCAAGCCACGTTGAATGAGACGGCATGGGCGCAAGCGGCTTTGCGTGCGCAAGCCCTGCCCAACGTGCAAGGCGTTTACCGCGATGGTTTGCAAATCGGCGTGTTGGCGCACAGTGAAGCTGCCGCCACCCAAGCTGCCGATCGGTTGATCGCTGATTTGACCGACGCTCAGGCGTGGACCACACCATCGGTGTTGCCCGACGCCGAGCACTTGCAAGATTGGTTGCGCCAAAGCCCCTTACAAACCAGCACCGTGCACGCCGCGGGTGATGCATGGGTTCAGGCGCAAGCGCAAACCGTGCGCACCCTGCAAGCCGATTACAACCGTGGCTACGTGCAGCACGCGTCCATGTCACCCTCGTGTGCGCTGGCGCATTGGCAAGGCGATGCCGTGAAGGTGTGGAGCCATTCGCAAGGCATTTTCAATTTGCGTCGCGATTTGGTGCTGGCTTTTGCATGCGCGCCCGAGCAAGTGACGGTGCAGCATGTGCAAGGCGCGGGTTGCTATGGCCACAACGGCGCTGACGACGTGGCCTTTGATGCGGCGTGGCTGGCGCGTTTCACCGACGGCCAGCCCGTGCGCGTGCTTTGGTCGCGCCATGACGAAATGGCTTGGTCACCCTTAGGACCCGCCATGAGCGTGCGTTTGCAGGCGGGGCTGGACGCACAGCAAGGCCTCACCTTTTGGCAACACACGGTGTGGAGCCAAGGCCACGGCACACGCCCTGGCCGTCAAGCCACGCCGGCCTTACTCGGCAGCTGGTTGACGGCAAAGCCCTTTCCCGTGTTGTTGGCAGAGAACGCCGCCATGAGCGTGGGCGGTGGCTCGGAGCGCAATGCCGTGCCGCCTTACGCCTTGCCTGCGCTGGAAGTGGTCAACCACCGCGTGATGGACATGCCCATGCGTGTGTCTGCCCTGCGTGCCTTGGGCGCGCATGTGAATGTGTTTGCAGCAGAGTCGTTCATGGACGAGGTTGCGTTCGCCGCTGGCCAAGACCCTCTTGCGATGCGCTTGGCGTATTTGCATGACCCGCATGCACGCGCCGTGCTGCAACAAGCGGCCGCCGCGTCGAACTGGGCGCAACGCGATGCCACCAAAAACGCATCGAGTTCGGTTGACGGCGAATGGGGCCAAGGCTTGGCTTTTGCCCGTTACAAAAACACAGGCGCCTATTGCGCCGTGGTGGCTGAAGTGGTGGTGGCCGAGCGCGTGCACCTCAAACGCTTGTGGGTGGTCGCTGACATCGGCCATGTGGTGGACGCGGACGGGGCCATCAACCAACTCGAAGGCGGTGCCATTCAAGCCGCGAGTTGGACGCTCTTAGAAGCAGCCAAATTTGATCGTCAACGCCTACTCAGTGTCGACTGGGAGCACTACCCCATTCTTCGTTTTGAAGACGTGCCCGAGGTGTCGGTCTCGCTGATGGACACGGGTGAGCACGCGTCGTTGGGCGCGGGTGAGGCCTCGTTGGGCCCGTGCGCGGCTGCGATTGGCAACGCCGTTTTTCATGCATTGGGCGTGCGGGTGCGCGACATGCCCATGACGCCCGAACACATTGTCAAAGCCATCAACGCTGTTGATCGCGAGACACCTTCTGTTATTTGAACCAAGGAAATGAGATGGAACTTTGTATTTTGAGCGGCGGCGCCGCCGCCGGTTTGGTCAACCCCTTGAAGGCCGATTTTGAAGCGGCCCATGCCTGCCAAATTCACAGCACCTTCAGCGCCGTGGGCGCGATGAAAGAAAAACTGTTGGCCGGTGAGCCTTGTGATTTGCTCATCTTGACGCAGTCCTTGATCGAAGGTTTGATCGCCTCGGGCCATGTGCGTGCGGGTAGCTTGGCTGCTTTGGGTGTGGTGAAAACAGGCATTGCTGTGAAGGCCGGTGCGGCACGTCCAGCCATTCAAACACGCGCCGATTTGCAAGCCGCATTTCGCGCTGCAGAAGGCATTTACTTTCCCGACCCGAAGCTCGCGACAGCCGGCATTCACTTTTTCAAAGTGTTGCAAACCTTGGGCTTGGATGTGGAGCTGGCCGACCGCTTTCGCACCTTCCCGAATGGCGCGACAGCGATGGCGGCCATGGCCAAAGACACGGGCGCCAACTTGATTGGCTGTACGCAAGTGACCGAAATCAAATACACCGCAGGCATTGATTTGATCGGTTTATTGCCCCAAGAGTTTGAATTGGCCACGGTTTATGCCTTGGGCATTCCTACCACGGCGCAGCAACCGGAGTTGGCACAGCAGCTGGCGCAGTTGTTGGCGGGCTCCTCGACGCGTGAGTTGCGCATGGCTGGCGGTTTTGAGTTGCAGGACTAAAATTCGCGGCATGAAACACCATGCCTCTTTCTCATTCGTCGCTGTCACTGTGGGCCTCAGTGCCGCTCTGTTGTCGGGCTGTGCCACACCGGTGGCCAAGCCAGCGTTTTATCCCAACGCGCATTACCAACACATGGGGCCTGCACAAGCGCAGGCCGATGCGCAAGCGTGTTCAGAACTGGCGCGTCAATCGGAAGTCGGTGCTGTCAACAAGATTGATGCCGGTCGTGCGGCTGCAGCCGGTGCCGCAGGCGTGGGCACTGCGGGTGTGGTGGGATCGTTGCTCAGCGGTCACAAACCAGATTTAAGGAACATTGCTGCCGGTGCAGCAGCCATTGGTGCCGGCGGTGCCGCGGCGACAGCGGCTGGACAATCGATCGGTGGCAGCGGCATGTACCGCCAATTTGTGCAGCAATGTTTGGGCGAGCGTGGTTACCAAGTCATCGGCTGGCATTGAGCGATTGACCTCGCATGAGTTCGCAGGACGCTGACGACGAAGACAGCACGCTGCCGCCCATTCCTCCGGGCAGCAAAAACTACATCACGCCCGAAGGCTACGCCGTGTTGCGTGCGGAGTTGTTTGAGTTGATGGACAACGAGCGCCCGCGCATGGTGGAGATCGTGCATTGGGCCGCGAGCAACGGTGACCGCTCCGAAAATGGTGACTACCACTACGGCAAAAAGCGTTTGCGCGAGATTGACCGCCGCATTCGTTTTTTGACCAAACGTTTAGAGATCGCCGAGGTGACCGACCCGAGCGTGCATCACGGGCGTGATCAAGTTTTTTTCGGCGCCACCGTCACGTATGTGGACGAGGTGGACACCGAGCGCACCGTCACGATTTTGGGCATTGACGAAGCCGACAGCCTGAAAGGGCAAGTGACGTGGGTGTCACCCATTGCCCGTGCCTTGCTCAAAGCGCGTGAAGGCGATGTGGTGAAGTTGGTCACCCCGCTGGGCGTGCAAGAGGTCGAAGTTTTAAAAGTTCACTATCCAGCGCCCAAAGCGGCGTGATGCCGTCGCGGGCTTATTGTTCGCGCTCGACGCCTGAGACCACGCGTTGGGCTTGCAGTACAGAGGGCACGCGGCGCAAATTGCGCAACACCAGGTCTAAGTGCTGAACATCGCGTACCGCAAAAACAAAGCGCAAATCGGTGGCTTCTTGGCCGCTCACTTCATCGGCCATGTTGACCATGGTGATGTCGGCTTCGGCATTGGTGATGGTGGAGGCCACGCGTGCCAGCACGCCTTTGCCATTGCTCACCGTCACCACCACGCCGACTTCAAAGGCGCGTGTGGGCTCTTCGGCCCACTCCACAGCGATGAAGCGTTCGCTGTCTTTGTGTTTGAGGCGTTGGGCCACGCCACATTGGTCGGTGTGCACCACCAAGCCTTCGCCACGACCCAAATAACCCAGAATGTTGTCGCCAGGAATTGGGCGGCAGCACGGCGCGTATTGCACCGAGGCGTTCTCGCTGCCATCGACCATGACGCTGCCTTGCGACACGTTTTCGTGCGCCGTGAAGCGTTCGCGGCTCATCAGCAGCGCGTCGGGCTTGAGGCCAATTTCAGACAGCAACAAGGCCAAACGCTTGGCCACAATGCTGGCCACACGCTTGCCCAAACCAATGTCGATCAGTAATTCGGCTTGCGTTTTGCTGCCCGTGAAGCGCAGCAGTTTGTCCCACAAGGCGGCGTGTGCCTCGTCCAGTGCGGGCATTTGTTCAATGCCTTCTGCGCGCAAGGCTTGGGCCAAAAGCTTTTGCCCCAAGTGTTGCGACTCGGCATGCGCCATGGTTTTCAAATGGTGACGAATCTTGGAGCGTGCACGGCCCGTGCGCACAAAGCCTAGCCACGCCGGGTTGGGGGCCGCCACGCTGGACGTGACCACTTCCACCACATCGCCATTGCGTAACTCGGTACGCAGCGGCACTTGTTCGCCATTGACCTTGGCAGCCATCGTGCGGTCACCCACATCGCTGTGCACGGCGTAGGCAAAGTCGACCACGGTTGCGCCGCGAGGCATGGCCATGATGCGGCTTTTTGGGGTGAATACATACACCGCATCGGGAAACAAGTCGACCTTGACGTGGTCCCAGAACTCGGTGGCATCACGCGTTTCGTCTTGGATGTCCAGCAGCGACTGCAGCCACTTGTTGCCCAAGTTTTGACCAGGTTCGTTGCCTGAACCTTTGTCTTTGTAGAGCCAGTGCGCGGCCACGCCCGTCTCGGCCACCAAATGCATGGCTTCGGTACGCATTTGAAATTCGACGTTCAAACCCGAGGGGCCCACCAGTGTGGTGTGCAGCGACTGATAGCCGTTGAGTTTGGCGATCGCAATGTGGTCTTTGAACTTGCCAGGCACCGGTTTGTACATCTGGTGCAGCACGCCCAAGGCGGTGTAGCAGTCGACCACTTGCGGCAATATGAGCCGAAAGCCGTAAATGTCGGTCACTTGGGCAAAGCTCAGGTGCTTGCTGTCCATTTTTTTGTAAATGGAATACAGCGTTTTTTCGCGACCCGAAATACGAACGTTCAAACCGGCTTTGGCAAATTCAGCTTCGACTTCTTGCTGCACTTTTTGCATCAAGTCGCGGCGACGATGACGCGCTTTTTGCACCGCTTTGCTGAGCACTTTGTGGCGCCAGGGCCAGAGGTGTTCAAACGACAGTTCTTGCAGTTCGCGGTAGGTTTGGTTCAAACCCAAGCGGTGGGCAATGGGCGCGTAAATCTCTAAAGTTTCGTTGGAGATGCGGCCCCATTTGGAACGCGGCATATCGCCCATGGTGCGCATGTTGTGGCTGCGATCGGCCAGCTTGATGAGGATGACGCGCACGTCGCGTGCCATCGCCAGCAGCATTTTGCGAAACGACTCGGCTTGGTTTTCTTCGCGGGTGTTGAACTCCAGCTTGTCGAGTTTGGTCAAACCGTCGACCAAATCTGCGACTTGAATGCCAAAGCGCTCGATCAAATCGGCCTTGGTGATGCCGCAGTCTTCCATCGCGTCGTGCAACAGGGCCGCGGATAGGGCTTGCGCATCGAGTTTCCACTCCGCGCACTGAGCCGCGACGGCAATGGGGTGGGTGATGTAGGGCTCGCCGCTGTTGCGCATCTGACCCAAGTGGGCCTCGTCGGCGTAGCGGTAGGCGCGACGCACCATCTCTAAGCCTTCAGCATTCAAATAGCTGAGTTTTTCTGTCAACGCAGCAAAACTGGCCGCCGCTGCGTTGGCAGCAGCAGGACTCACCACTGGTTTTGTGGAAGGCTTGGTCACAGGCTTTGAAGAGGGCTTGGCAGCAGACATAAACAACACTTTACCCGCAATGAAAAAAGCACCGAAAAATCGGTGCTTTTTTGACGCTAAGTGATGGGTTAGATCAATTAACCTGGAACTTTTTTCAGCATTTCGATGCCGATTTGGCCGGCTGCGATTTCACGCAGAGCGGTCACGCCTGGCTTGTTTTTGCTTTCGACCTTGGGGGTGTGGCCTTGGCTGAGCATGCGAGCGCGGTACGTGGCGCAAAGCACCAACTGAAAGCGGTTAGGGATCTGTTCGAGACAGTCTTCAACAGTGATGCGGGCCATGTGGATACTCCAGAATTCAGGTGATGTTCAGGGCTTGAAAGATATCAGCCCGAGCCCGGCGCTGTGCCAGGTATTTGAGTCGCTGGGCATGCACGATCGCTTTCAGGTCGAACAAGGCGGTCTCAAATAGTTCATTGATTATAACGTAGTCAAATTCTTTGGCCTGCGCCATCTCGTCAGCCGCATTTTGCAGACGAAGGGCGATCACGTCGTCGGCATCTTCACCGCGGTTGTGCAGGCGAGATTTGAGCTCTTCCCAGCTGGGCGGCAAGATGAAAATCAGCACGGCGTTGGCAAACAGCTTTTTGACTTGGATGGCGCCTTGGAAGTCGATCTCCAAAATCACATCCGCGCCTTGTGCAATGCGGTCTTCAATGGCTTTGCGCGAGGTGCCGTAGCGCTGGCCGTGCACATTGGCCCACTCTAAGAAAGAGTTGGTCGCCACCATTTGGTCAAACTCAGGGACCGACACGAAAAAGTACTCGCGTCCATGTTTTTCTTGGCCGCGTGGCTGGCGGGTGGTGTGGGACACCGAGGGCCGCACCTTGGCATCGAGCTCCATCAGCGCTTTGACGAGGCTTGATTTGCCAGCCCCGCTGGGGGCTGCGACCACAAAGAGGTTGCCGGGAAAGTTGTCCATTATTCGAGGTTCTGTACTTGTTCGCGGAGTTGTTCGATCAACACTTTCATGTCGACTGAAATACGGGTCATTTCCATGGTGGCCGACTTGGAGCCCAAGGTGTTGGCCTCACGGTGCAGCTCTTGAATTAAAAAGTCGAGGCGCTTGCCCACGCCTTCGGCTTTGCCGCCTTTGGCCAGCAAGTCGTCCATTTCGTCAAAGTGCGACACCAAGCGGGTCAGCTCTTCGGCCACGTCAATGCGAATGGCAAAGGCGGTGGCTTCGGTCAAGGCGCGGTCTTGGGCGGCTTCGGGCAGTGTGGTGCCTTCGGCTAAGGCCATGGCGTCGCGCCAACGTTCTAAGAATTTCAAACGTTGCTGTTCGACCAACTGCGGCACCAGCGGTGCTGCTTGTTGGGCCAACGCACGCAATTGGCTCAAGCGGTCACGCAGGGTTTGTGCCAAACGTGCGCCTTCGCGCTCACGGCCTTCGCTGAGCTGTTTCAAGGTGGTTTTGGCCAGTTTGAGCAGGCTAGGGCCAATGTCAGCCGGGGCGGAGGTTTGGGCGGTGGTCAAGCGCAAGACGTCGGCCACGGAGAGTGGGTTGGCTTTGGGCAACCAAGCATGCACGGTGTCTTGCAGGGCGGAGAGTCGTTGCAGCAAAGCCGGTGTGGGGGCTGCAAATTCTGTGCTGGCGGTGCTTTCAAGGTTGGCGCGCACTTCGACTTTGCCGCGCTTGAGGTGCTGGGTGATCAACTCACGCACGGCGGCTTCGTGGGGACGAAGCTCCTCGGGCATCTTGAAGGTCAGGTCGAGGAAGCGGCTGTTGACCGAGCGAATTTCCAGTCCCAAGCGCAGGGCCGGACCCGTGGGCACGGTGTCGACCGTTTCGCGAGGCAGCTCGGTTTGCGCGCTGGCATAACCTGTCATGCTGTAAATGGGCATGTGTGTCGTTCTTTTTGCAAAGACAACATTATCTCAGGGCTAAAGCACCATGCCGAACAAGTCCGCCGATTGGTCGACAATTAGCGTTTTACCGAACTGCCAGAAGCCTCAAAAATGACCACCACCTTGCCCGCCTCTCGCCACACCCGTGCTGCCGACCAACTGCGCCCCGTGCGCATCACCCGCAACTACACCATGCACGCCGAAGGTTCGGTGCTGATTGAGTTTGGCCACACCAAAGTGCTGTGCACCGCGTCGGTGGAAGAGAAAGTGCCGGGCCACAAAAAAGGTTCGGGCGAAGGCTGGGTCACCGCCGAATACGGCATGCTGCCCCGCGCCACCCACACCCGCAGCGACCGCGAAGCCGCACGCGGCAAGCAATCGGGCCGCACCCAAGAAATTCAGCGCCTCATTGGCCGCTCGATGCGTGCGGTGTTTGACCTGAAGAAACTGGGCGAACGCACCATCCATTTGGACTGCGACGTGTTGCAAGCCGACGGCGGCACACGCACCGCCAGCATCACCGGCGCGTTTGTGGCGGCGCAAGACGCGGTGAACAAGCTGATTGCCGCAGGCAAACTCACCGAGAGCCCCATCACCCAAGGCGTGGCCGCGATTTCGGTGGGCATGTTGGGCGATTTGCCCTTGCTCGATTTGGAATACACCGAAGACTCCACCTGCGACACCGACATGAACGTGGTCATGACCAGCGCTGGCCACTATGTGGAAGTGCAGGGCACCGCCGAAGGCCTGCCTTTCACCCGCGACCAAATGAACGCCTTGTTGGCCTTGGCCGAAAAAGGCGTGCGCGAACTCATCGCCATGCAGCAAGAAGCTTTGGCTGCCTAAACGCCCATGTCGCAGCCCCTTAGCCCTCAGATGCGGCGAATCGTTCTCGCCTCTAACAACCAAGGCAAGCTTGCTGAGTTGCAAGCCATGTTTGCGCCGCTGGGCGTCGAGCTGGTGCGCCAAGGTGATTTGCACATTGGCGAAGCCGAAGAGCCGTTTCACACCTTTGTAGAAAACGCCTTGGCCAAAGCCCGCCACGCAGCGCGTGAAAGCGGCTTGCCCGCTGTGGCCGACGATGCGGGCTTGTGTGTGGACGCCTTTGGCGGCCTACCCGGCGTGCAAACTGCCTTTTATGCCACCCAGTTTGGCTACGAAAAAAGCGACAACAACAACGTGCGTGCCTTGCTAGAGCAAATGGCCAACATCGACAACCGCCGCGCAGCCCTAGTCAGCACCCTCGTGGCCGTGCGCCATCCTGATGACCCCGAGCCACTCATTGCCGTGGGCCGAGCGGTGGGTGAAATTACCCGTGCGCCAGTGGGCAGCAATGGCTTTGGGTTCGATCCCATCATGTTCATCCCGCGCTTTGGCAAAACCTTTGCTGAACTGCCCATCGAAGTGAAAAACGCCAACAGCCACCGCGGCCAAGCCGCGCAGCAAATGTTGGCGCTCATGCGTGAGCGTTGGTTTGCTTAAAGCTTTTTTGATGACCCAAGACATCCAACACCTCATGCGCCCCGGTACGCTGTCTTTGAACAGCTTGCCGCCGCTCTCGCTGTACGTGCATTTGCCGTGGTGCCTGAAGAAGTGCCCGTATTGCGACTTCAACTCGCACGAGCTCAACAGCAGCGTCGGCGGCGAGCTGCCCGAGCAGCGCTACCTTGACGCCTTGTGTGCTGACCTTGAACACAGCCTGCCCCTCATCTGGGGCCGCAGTGTGCACAGCATCTTCATTGGGGGCGGCACGCCCAGTTTGTTTTCACCTGCTGCGATTGAGCGGCTGATTAGCGACATGCGCGCGCGCTTGCGCCTAGAGGCCGATTGCGAAATCACGCTAGAGGCCAACCCCGGCACGTTTGAAAAAGACCGCTTCCGCGCCTTCCGCGCCGCAGGCGTGACCCGCTTGTCGGTGGGCGTGCAAAGCTTCAACGACCAACACTTGCAAGCCTTGGGTCGCGTGCACAACCGCGCTCAAGCCATTGCCGCGGTCGAAGAAGCGCGTGAAGCCTTTGACACCTTCAACCTCGACCTGATGTACGCCTTGCCCGGCCAAACGCTGGCGCAGTTGGACGAAGATCTTGACATGGCTTTGTCTTTGCAGCCCCCGCATTTGTCGGTGTACCACTTGACTATCGAGCCCAACACCGTGTTTGCCAAATTTCCGCCCCAAGTGCCGGAAGACGACGACGCCTACGCCATGCTCGACCGCATCACCGAGCGCACCGCCGCTGTGGGCCTGCACCGCTACGAAGTATCGGCCTACGCCAAAGACAACCACCGCTGCTGGCACAACACCAACTATTGGCAGTTTGGCGATTATTTGGGTATTGGCGCTGGCGCCCACAGCAAACTCAGCTTTGCCCATCGCGTGCTGCGCCAAGTGCGCAACCGTGACCCGCGCCTGTTCATGGACCACGCGCTAGACACCAGCCGCGCTGACCGCGCCGTGGCCCAAAGCACTGAGGTGGCGCGTGCCGAGCTGCCGTTTGAATTCATGCTCAACGCTTTGCGCTTGCGCCACGGCTTTTCGTTGGCCGACTTCACCGACCGCACGGGCTTGCCCGTGACTGCCATTCAGGCCGCGCTGGCCGAAGCCGAAGCCAAAGGCCTCATCACGCGCGACTTTCAGCGCGTGGTGCCTACCGAGCGCGGCTTTGATTTCTTGAGCGATTTGCAATCTTTGTTTTTGCCAGAAGCTTGAACTCGGGGAAACCGCCCAAAGAACCATTACAATCTCGCCTGAATTTCAACTAGGAAGCGTGGCAGAGCGGTTGAATGCACCGGTCTTGAAAACCGGCGAGGGTGTGAGCCCTCCGTGAGTTCGAATCTCACCGCTTCCGCCAAATGCAAAAACGCGCCCTTGTGGCGCGTTTTTCATTTCAACGATCTAACTTGATCAGACTTTCAGCTGAGATTACGTTTACTCAGGGCAGCACACAAGCAACACCCGATCAGTAGTGCTTCGCAGTTTTAGTGCTGTGCTGTCCTCAGCCAGTTGGCATTTAGCGTCTCAATCTAAATTGTTCGTTGAAGTACTCCAGTTTTTCTTTTTCTGTAGCCTCCAATTTCGACCAATACGCTTCGTAGTTCTCACAAAAATAAGCTGGGCCGGCTAATTGCCCATCAACGAGAATTTCAAAAGAGTCAGATCCCACCTGTACTCCATTAACAGCAGGGCCAAGTAACTTTCCATAAACGCGGAGCAGAAGAGGTTTCCCTTTTGAAAGCTGGTCACAAATAAACAGAAAACTTTTTTCTGAGCAGTTCAAATGTCCTTGCAATGCGAAGTCTTGTCTATTCACTAGCAACCCAACAACCCCATCTCGGTCGCCATCATTGAAAGACTCGCAACACCTAATCTCCAACTCTTGACCAATTAAATATTTGGCCACGCCCAGGCTATCAAATTCGACAAGTGCGCCGATCTTTAATATTTCTGTTAGACCTGATTGCGTAACTTCACGCCGAATGTACAAGGGGGATGCTGAGTGTTTTTCTGAAATCAAAATATCAGACTGAATGAACTTGCCCTTTAATCCTCCATCAGAGTAGCCAGCCATGCGACGCAACACATTTAAGCCTTTTGTCGCATTGATGGCCAAATAGATCATCAATGCCAAGATCGCAATTAATAACAGTTCCATTTTTATCCTCTCACGTACGCCAATCGAAGTTGCTCATTACGGACTACTAGTTCCACTAAATTCAGAAACACGTTCATTGTGGCCCGTTTTTTCTTGTCAGTTCACCTCCAGTCAAGCATGAAAAATCGGCAAACCATTGCCGCTTGTGCTTTGGCACACCTTATGCATGTTTGTCACCAATTGGAAAACTCAATTACCGCAACAAGGAACGCACGGAAATGATCTGAACATCTTGAAGGAGCTTTCTATGGAACCCACAAGCATGATGCGTGTCAACGCCCACTCCAGTAGCTACGGTGGGCACCGCAGTACGCCGCAAGACAGGCAGCACCAGCGGCGTCAAAAGAAATTGGCGCTGATTGACGCGGTAGAGCACGGCCACCTAGAAGCTTCCAAGCACGCGCTCAAGGTGTTGATGAATTTCGATCAATCGCTTAGCACCGATGCGCAGTTTGTGCGCTTGTCCAAAGCGCTAGATGCGGGCAGTGTGTACTTGGCGCAGCAGATCGTGCGCGAGATCAAAGCCAAGCTGATCAACGCCACGCCCTTGGCCACTCATACGACTCATGCAGTACAGACCGTGCATGCGTCACACCCACAGCGGCCACACTTGCCCGATGGCACGCATTTGGTGGATACGCAGGCTTAGCGCGTTTTAGCTCTGCAAGCGGCCTGCATGTCGCGGTCGCGAATAAAGCCGCATTGCCCGCTGCCGCCGCCTGTTTCGGCCCGACACATGGCTTGTAGGTCGCTGTCGCGGATAAAGCCACATTGGCCGCTACCCCCGCCGGTGGTAGCGCGGCAATAGGCTTGCTTGTCTGGGTTTTGAATGAACCCGCATTGGCCCGAACTGCTAGATGATGACGTGTTGGCGCGCTCTGCGCTGGCGCGGCAAGCTGCCTGCATGTCGTGGTCTCGAATGAATCCGCACTGGCTGCTGCCGCCACCCGTTTCGGCGCGGCAACGCGCTTGCAGATCGCTGTCGCGAATAAATCCACAGTGGCTAGACCCACCGCCGCTGATGGCACGGCAATAGGCTTGGCGGTCAGGGTTTTGGACAAAGCCGCAATCGGCTTGTTGCGCGTGGTTGGGCAGGGCGGCTAGCAGGCAGCTTAGCCATAGCAAGGGCCGCAGGAACAAAATCAGAGACAAAGAGTAGACCTTCAATGGATGTGTTTTTGCCGTTCAATGACCAGCACCAACCAACTCAACCTGCGCTGTAGAAAAATCGTTCACACCGCTGAGTTGCATGGCGCGGCGTAATTCATCGATCAAAATTTCAATGGCTCGATGAGCACCTTTCTCACCACCCACGCAGGCGCCCAGCAGGGCAGCGCGGCCAATGCCGACAGCATCGGCACCGAGGGCTTTGGCGGTCAGGGCATCAACGCCACGTCGCACGCCAGAGTCCATGATCAGGGTGGCGCGTCCTTGGATGGCGGCGCGAATGGCAGGTACGGCGTCAGCCGCAGCAATGGCGCCGTCGAGTTGACGCCCGCCGTGGTTCGACACCCAAATACCGTCAATGCCCATCTCTGCCATGCGTGCTGCGTCGGCGGGGTGTTGCACGCCTTTGACCAGCAGCTTGCCTTTCCATTGGTCACGCAAACGTGCCAAGTCCGACCATTGGTAGCTGGCGTTGAGGCTTTGGCCAACGCGCGCGGCGATGGTCAAACCGGCACCTTCTTCGCCCATGAGGCCACGCACGTTTTCAAACTCCGGCAGTCCGGCGCGCAGCATTTGCCATGCCCAAACGGGATGGGTGATGCCTTCCCAAAGGTGTTTGCCTTTGAAGCGCAGCGGAATCGAAATGCCGTTGCGCAGGTCGCGCTCGCGTTTGCCGCCCACGGGCAAGTCAACCGTGACGACCAAGGCTTCATAGCCTGCGGCTTGTGCACGGGCGACCAGTTTGTCATTGACGCTCGGGTCTTTGAGCACATAGAGCTGAAACCATAAGCGCCCTTGCACGGCGTTTGCCATGCGCTCGATGCTGGTGGTCGACATGGTGGACAAGGTGTACGCAATGCCATGCGCCGTGGCCGCCCGCGCAATGGCAATGTCGGCCTCGGGCCAGCCAAGCACGCAAGAGCCCATCGGGCTCACCACAAATGGCGCAGCCCACGTGTGGCCAAAAATAGGGGTGGCCAGTTGCGGGTTGGCCACATCGACCAACACGCGCGGCACGATGCGGTGGCGGCTCAGCGCATGGCGGTTGTCTGCCAAGGTGCGCTCGTCTTCGGCGCCGCCATCGATGAATTCAAAGACGGAGGCGGGCAAGCGTCGGCGTGCCAATTCACGCAGGTCAGCAATGGAGAGGGCGCGTTCGAGTCGGGTCATGGTGGGAGCAAGGTGGTGCCGTTTTGTTTGAGTGAGACGGCGAGTTCACTCAAGGCTCGGTAGGCTTGCGCCGCGACAGGGTTCCATTGCTCGACCACCGCAGCTTGTGCATGCACGACGGCGGTGTCGCCGCGCGCAGCAGGGCCGGTTAGGGCTTGTGCAGGGCCTAAGGCCAGTAAGTTGTCGGTGGTGCTGGTGAGCAAGGCACGGTTCAAGGTTTGCACCATCTCGGGCGATACGCCTGCGCTGCGCCAAGCGTCTTGTGCGATGCCTTGCAGCACGCCGGTGAAGTTGCTCGCAAACACGGCTGCTGCGTGGTACAGCGCTTTGTGTGCGCTGTCGATGTCAAAGCACACGCCGCCAATGGCTGACAAATGCGTGCGCAGCCAATCGACGGCCAAGGCTGAGCCCTCAAGCGCGCAGGGCGTGCCCGCAAATTGTCGAATGCCGGTTTCAGGCGCCGCAAAGTTCAACACGGGATGCACGCTGGCCACGTACCAGCCTTTCGCATGCAAAGGCGCCAAGGCTTGTGCGCTTAAAAAACCACTGCAATGAAACGCGATGGCTGGCGGTGCATCGGGCGACAGGGTGTCGGCCAGTTGCTGGGCGACGTGGGCAACTTGCGAGTCGGGGACGGACAGCATCCACACCTCAGCCGAGCGCATGTCTGCCAAATTGGGGGTGGGGTGACCGGCGCCGAGAAAGCTGGCGGCTTTCTCGGCGTTGGACAGGTTGCGGGAATGAAGGTCTTGAAGCGTGATTTGCTTCTTTTCAAACAACAGGCGTGCAATGGTTTGCCCCACGCGGCCACAGCCAATCACGTTCAAGCGCTTCATGTTTGTATTCCGTCTTTAGGCTTTGCGCGAGGCCATGTAGTTGTCGAAGGGCATTTCGCAGAATTGCGACCACATCACTTGTTCGTCGCGGAACTTAGACCACGGTGTGTAGATCTTCTTGAACGCGGGGCTTTTTTCCGACAACTCGGCATACAGCTCGGTGGCTGCTGTGCTGCACATGTTCAACACCGGCGTCGGGAAGCGACGCAATTGCGCACCACCTGCCACCAAACGGCGCAAGGCTTGTGGGTTCGTGACGTCGTATTTAGCCGTTGACCATTGGTTGGCCTCTGCCGCAGCTACGCGCAGGGCTGCTGCATAGTCGGGAGGCAAGGCCGCCATGGCTTTGGGGTTGATGAACAACGACAGCGTCGCAGCGCCTTCCCACCAGCCAGGGTAGTAGTAATACTTGGCCACTTTGTGCAGCCCCAAGTGCTCGTCGTCGGCGGGGCCCACGAACTCCGCGGCGTCAATCACGCCTTTTTCTAAAGCTGGGTACAAGTCGCCCGCAGCCAGTTGCTGGGGTACCACGCCGAGTTTGGACAAGACCATGCCGGCCAAGCCGCCCACGCGGAACTTCAAGCCTTTGAGGTCTTCCACGGTTTTGATTTCTTTGCGGTACCAGCCCGCCATTTGCGCGCCGGTGTTGCCCACGGGCAGGTGCTGCACGCCGTAGTTGGAGAAAAACTCATTCATCAACTCTTGGCCGCCACCCAAATACATCCATGCGTTTTGACCGCGTGCGTTCAAGCCAAAGGGTAGTGCAGTGGCAAAACCAAAAGCGGGGTCTTTGCCGATGTAGAAGTAGCTGGCGCTGTGGCCCGCTTCGACCGAGCCTCCCTGCACCGCATCAAACACTTGCAGCGCTGGCATCAATTCGCCCGCAGGATGCATGCTGATTTTGAAACGGTTGTCGGTCAATTCAGCCACGCGTTTGCACATGTTGTCGACGGCGCCGTAAATCGTGTCCAACGATTTTGGATAGCTCGACGCCAAGCGCCAACGAATTTCAGGACGGCTCGATTGCGCAATGGCAGGCGCTGCCAGCGTGGAGGCGATGCCGCCAACAAGGCCTGCGCGGGTGACAAAATTTCTGCGTTGCATGGGGTTGTCTCCTTAGATGGATTCGTGTGATGTTTGACTTTGAAATGAAATATTAGTGGCAATTCTTTGAATGCCAGTCACCTAAAGCGCAAAGCAACTTTTTACTTGGCGCCAACGGGTCTTCCTACGGGGCTGGCTAAAATCAACGCAACTCCCAAAGCCAACTCTTGCGGTTGGCTTTTTTATTTCGGCCCGTACCGAAAAGCAAAGGCGACCCGTGTTCAAAAATGTGATGGTGTATCGAATCGGTGAGGGCTGGAGCCCCACCCTAGAGCAAATCGAGCAAGCCTTAGACGCCGAGCGTTTCGTGCCCTGCGGTGCGAGCCAAGAAAAGGCGATCGGTTGGATTGAGCCGCGTGGTGAGGCGCACGGGCCGCTGGTGGAGGCGGTGAGCGGTCAGCGCATTCTCAAGCTCAAAGTAGAAACCAAGAGCGTGCCGGGCTCGGTGGTGACGCGCAAGGCCAAAGAGCGCAGCGACCACATCGAGGCCACCACAGGCCGCAAGCCCGGCAAGAAAGAAATGAAGGAAATCAAAGAGGACGTGAAGATGTCTTTGATGCCGATGGCGTTCACCAAAGAGTCATCCGTTCTGGTTTGGATCGATCCCGCCACCAATTTGCTGGTGATGGACGCCGGCAGCCAAGGCAAGGCCGACGAAGTGGTGACGATGTTGGTCAAGTCTTTGGCGGGGTTGAGCGTGACTTTGCTGAATACCGAAATGTCGCCTCAGGCTGCCATGTCTCAATGGCTGATCACACAAGAGCCACCCTCGGGTTTCACGGTGGACCGCGAGTGCGAACTGAAGGCCGCGGATGAGTCGAAGTCGGTGGTGCGCTACGTGCGTCATCCGCTCGACACCGAAGAGGTGAAGCAATACGTGGAAGGCGGCAAGCTGCCCACGCGCTTGGCATTGACGTGGGACAGTCGCGTGTCTTTTGTGCTGACCGAGGCGCTGCAGCTCAAGAAGCTGGCATTTTTGGATGTGGTGTTTGAAGCCACCTCTACCGAAAAAGACGAAGGTTTTGATGCCGATGTGGCCATTGCTACGGGCGAGTTGCGCAAGCTGCTGCCCGAGCTGATGGATGCACTCGGCGGTGAGGTGGCGCTGGGTTAAAGGGCGGGCGTTCACACATGAGAATCAACTTAGTTACCCCCTTTGCCGAAAAAGACGCCGTCAAGGCGCTGGGCGCCCGCTGGGATGCCGCCAAAAAAGTTTGGTATGTCGTCAACGTGGAAGACCTGTCGCCCTTCATGCGCTGGATTCCTGATTTGGCAGCCGCCCAAGACGTGCCCGGCGCAGCGCCTGCTCAGCCTGCAGCCAAGTCTCGCAGCGCTTCAACACAGAAGGCCAAGCCTGTGGCGACATCCTCGCCTACCATTCAGATCCCGCATTGCGGCTGTGCCGTGCTTCCTTGGGAACATTGCGAGCATTCGCTGGCCAAGACGCCATAAGGTGCGTCTTGGCGCGTTGAAGCCCGTCTGCCCCGCTTAGTCGGTGATCAGCGTTGCGTCTAAGCGACGTGCGCGTGGGTCCACGTAATAGCCACCAAACTCGGTGTAGCGCAGCGCGTGTTGCTGGCATTGGCTGCAGGCATGCACATCGCAGCGGTTGTACGGGAAAAATTTCAGGGCCACAGGCGCATCGGCTGCGTCGTAGCGGGTGCCGTTCGGATGCTGTTCTTCAAACGTCGGTTCATATAGCTCGGGGTCGCGCAGGGTGGCCACGAGCTGCATCTGTTGTGCGGGCCATACGGCCTCGCTGACGCTCTCCCAGCCTGCGCAATGTTGCAGGCTGCATTGGCAGGGCGAGTGGGGTTGATCGGCCAGTTGGCGCAGGGCTTCGGGGGTGTTTAGAAACGGTACAGAACTCATAGCGCGTGAGCCTACCACTGCCTAACGCATGGCTGGTGCCGTGCATGAAAAAGCCCCGATGTTCAGCGTGAACAGCGGGGCTTTAGATCGCGTCAACATGTCGCGCACGTGTCGCGACATGGGGCGTGTGCAATTACTTGCGTGTGGCCAATGGCTCGACGTTGCGGTGAGCAGAGCCCGTGAACAACTGACGTGGACGGCCGATTTTGTACTCGGGGTCGCTGATCATTTCGTTCAACTGAGCGATCCAGCCCACGGTACGTGCCAAGGCGAAGATGCCGGTGAACAAGTTCACGGGAATACCAATGGCGCGTTGCACGATGCCAGAGTAGAAGTCGACGTTGGGGTAGAGCTTGCGGCTGACGAAGTATTCGTCTTCCAAAGCGATCTTTTCCAAAGCCTTGGCCAACTTGAACAAAGGATCGTTCTCGAGGCCGAGTTCTTTCAACACTTCGTCGCACGTCTCTTGCATCATCTTGGCGCGTGGGTCGTAGTTTTTGTAAACGCGGTGACCAAAGCCCATGAGCTTGACGCCAGAGTTCTTGTCTTTGACCTTTTCCATGAACTCGCCCACTTTAGAGACGCCGCCCATGGCTTGGATTTCTTCCAGCATGTTCAAGCACGCTTCGTTGGCGCCGCCGTGTGCGGGGCCCCACAAGCAAGCCACGCCCGCAGCGATGGCTGCGAAGGGGTTGGTGCCTGACGAACCGCACAAACGCACGGTCGATGTCGAAGCGTTTTGTTCGTGATCTGCGTGCAAGGTGAAGATGCGGTCCATGGCGCGCTCAAGCACGGGGTTGACCACATACTCTTCGCAAGGTGTACCGAACATCATGCGCAAGAAGTTACCTGCGTAGCTCAGGTTGTTCTGTGGGTACATGTAAGGCTGGCCCACGCCGTATTTGTAGGCCATCGCAACCAGAGTTGGCATCTTGGCGATCAAACGGATCGCTGCGATTTCGCGGTGCTCTGGGTTGTTGATGTCAGTGCTGTCGTGGTAGAAGGCCGACAAAGCGCCCACCAAGCCAGTCAATACAGCCATAGGGTGAGCATCGCGGCGGAAGCCGCGCAAGAAGAATTGCATTTGCTCGTTGACCATGGTGTGGTTGGTCACGGTGCTTTCGAACTCGGCTTTTTGTGCGGCGTTGGGCAGTTCGCCCTTCAACAACAAGTAGCAAGTTTCGAGGTAGTCGCAGTTGGTGGCGAGTTGTTCGATGGGGTAGCCGCGGTACAGCAACTCACCTTTGTCGCCGTCGATGTAGGTGATGCCCGATTGGCACGACGCGGTCGACAAGAAACCTGGGTCATAGGTGAACATGCCGGTTTGGCCGTACAACTTACGGATGTCGATGACGTCAGGACCGACGCTGCCGCTGTACACGGGCATGTCGATGCTGGGGCTGCCGTTGCTGAACGACAGGGTTGCTTTGTTATCTGCAAGTTTCATGGTGTTTTCCTAAATTTCTTTTGAAAGCGTGACTTCGTTTCAGGGATCGGTCAGTGACGCAACATCTGAAGCACGGTGACGGCATCTTCGGACAGTGGTGCGTCTGGCAACTCTTTGCGCTTCAACAAAATGTCGAGCAAGTCGTTGTCAGACAGGTCCATCAGTTCATACATGCCGCGTGCGTGTCCCACCGTTAAGCGAGATTCGTGCCGTTCGAAGAAGCGTTGGATGAACAAATCGTTCTCTAGCAAACCGCGTCGGCTGCGCCAATGCAGTTTGCTGAGCGCGCGTTCACCCAAGGGCAGCTGGCCATCGAGGCCATTGAGCTGCTCGTCGCCGACCGACGTGTCACGAAATGGTGCGCTGGCGTCCATCCTGGTGCTCTGTGTGATGCGTTGTCTCGCCTTAGACGGCGCGACGAACCATCATTTCTTTGATCTTGCCGATGGCCTTGGTGGGGTTCAAACCCTTGGGGCACACGTCGACGCAGTTCATGATGGTGTGGCAACGGAACAAACGGTAAGGATCTTCCAAGTTGTCCAAACGGCCAGCGGTGTCTTGGTCGCGGCTATCGGCAATGAAGCGATAGGCTTGCAACAAACCAGCAGGGCCGACGAATTTGTCAGGGTTCCACCAAAACGATGGGCAGCTGGTGGAGCAGCTGGCGCACAAGATGCACTCGTACAAACCGTTCAGCTCGTCACGCTCTTCGGGCGACTGCAAACGCTCTTTTTCAGGCGGTTGCGTGTCGTTGACCAAGTAAGGCTTGATGGAGTGGTATTGCTTGAAGAACTGAGTCATGTCCACGATCAAATCGCGGATGACTGGCAGGCCTGGCAGCGGCTTCAACACGATCACGCCGGGGAGGGTGCGCATGTTGGTCAAGCAGGCCAAGCCGTTTTTGCCGTTGATGTTCATCGCGTCGGAACCGCACACGCCTTCGCGGCATGAGCGACGGAACGAAATGGTGGGGTCGACGGCTTTGAGTTTCATCAAAGCATCCAAGAGCATGCGCTCATTGCCATCCAATTCGACCTCGATGGTCTGCATGTACGGCTTGGCGTCGGTGTCTGGGTCGTAGCGATAAATTTGGAACGTGCGTTTTGTCATGGTGTTTACCTGATCAGAAAGTACGGGTCTGGAGCTTGACGCTCTCGACGGTCAATGGCTTCATTTGCACGGGCTTGTAAGAGAGCGCGTTGCCTTCTTTGTGCCACAGGGTGTGCTTGTGCCAGTCTTGGTCGTTACGACCGTTGGGGTGCTCAGGCGTGTCACCGTAATCGTTCACGGTGTGGGCGCCACGGCTTTCGTGACGTGCCGCAGCCGAGACGATGGTGGCTTGCGCAGCTTCGATCAAGTTTTCAACTTCCAGCGCTTCGATGCGTGCGGTGTTGAACACCTTGGAGTTATCTTTCAAACCGATGTTGGCCACGCGTTCACGCAGGGCTGCGATTTGCTTGACGCCTTCGTCCATCAACGCTTGTGTGCGGAACACGCTGGCGTGTTGCTGCATGGTGTCGCGGATGTCGTTGGCCACGTCTTGGGCGTATTCGCCGGTGGTGTTGGCGTCCAAACGGGCCAAGCGAGCCAAGGTCACGTCAGCCGCGTTTTCAGGCAGTGGCTTGTGTGTTTTGACTTTGTTGTTGAATTCGACGATGTGGTTGCCCGCAGCGCGGCCAAACACCAACAAGTCCAACAAAGAGTTGGTGCCCAAGCGGTTGGCGCCGTGCACCGACACGCATGAGCATTCGCCCACAGCGTACAAACCGTTCACCACCACGCTTTCGTTGTTGGCGTTTTGCGTCACAACTTGGCCGTTGATGTTGGTGGGGATGCCGCCCATTTGGTAATGGATGGTAGGGATCACGGGGATCGGCTCTTTGGTGATGTCAACGTTGGCAAAGTTGTGGCCAATTTCGAACACCGAAGGCAAACGCTTCATGATGGTGTCAGCACCCAAGTGGGTCATGTCGAGGTTGATGTAGTCCTTGTTAGGACCGCAGCCGCGACCTTCTTTGATCTCTTGGTCCATGCAGCGTGACACGTAGTCGCGTGGGGCCAAGTCTTTGTAAGCGGGGGCATAACGCTCCATGAAGCGCTCGCCGTTGCAGTTACGCAAGATCGCGCCTTCGCCGCGGCAGCCTTCGGTCAACAACACGCCTGCACCGGCCACGCCAGTGGGGTGGAATTGCCAGAATTCCATGTCTTCGAGTGGGATGCCAGCGCGTGCTGCCATCCCGAGGCCGTCGCCGGTGTTGATGAACGCGTTGGTCGAGGCTGCAAAGATGCGGCCTGCACCACCGGTGGCGAGCATCGTGGTTTTGGCTTCCAAGATGTACAACTCGCCCGTTTCCATTTCGAGGGCGGTCACGCCAACGACATCGCCCGCGTCGTCGCGGATCAAGTCGAGGGCCATCCATTCCACGAAGAACGTGGTTTTGGCAGCGACGTTTTGTTGGTACAGGGTGTGCAACATGGCGTGACCGGTACGGTCAGCAGCAGCGCAAGCACGTTCCACAGCTTTTTCGCCGTAGTTGGCGGTGTGGCCGCCGAAGGGGCGTTGGTAAATGGTGCCGTCAGGGTTGCGGTCGAAAGGCATGCCCATGTGCTCCAAGTCGTACACGACTTTGGGGGCTTCACGGCACATGTATTCGATCGCGTCTTGGTCGCCGAGCCAGTCGGAGCCTTTGACGGTGTCGTAGAAGTGGTAGTGCCAGTTGTCTTCGTTCATGTTGCCCAAAGAGGCGCCAATGCCGCCTTGCGCCGCCACGGTGTGTGAGCGAGTTGGGAACACTTTAGAGAGAACAGCCACGTTGAGACCCGCACGGGCGAGTTGCAACGAAGCGCGCATGCCAGAGCCACCGGCACCGACGATGACCACATCAAATTTACGACGGGGAATTGAACTTTTTGCTGTCATGACTTAGAGCCTCCAGAGAACCTGAATGGCCCAGCCGAGACACGACACCAGCCAAACCATAGTGAAAACTTGCAGGAACAAACGCACAGCCACAGGCTTGACGTAGTCCATCCAAATATCGCGAACGCCGACCCACACATGCAGGGTCAAAGCAATGAACACGGAGAAGGTCAAGGCCTTCATCCATTGGGTGCTGAAAATACCAGCCCACTTGTCGTAACCAATGTCGCCGCTGGTGAGCAGCACTTGGGCCAACACCACCACGGTGAACAAAACAATCAGCGCAGCGGTTACGCGTTGGGCCAACCAATCGCGTAAACCGTAATGCGCGCCCACGACGACGCGCTTTGAACCGTAATTGACGGACATCTTTTAGCTCCTAGAAATCAGTAAAGGCCAAACAGCTTGGCGCCCAGAGCGGCGGTCAGGCCCAAGCTCAGCACCAAAGTGACGATGGCGGAAGACTTGCCGAACTCTTTGCTCACAGCGTGGCAAGCGTCCATGTACAAGTGGCGCAAGCCGGCGATCAAGTGGTGCAAGTAAGCCCAAATGATGGCCAAGGCAACCAACTTCACGAGGAAGCCTGGCACAAAGCCCAAGCCCACGTTGAAGGCCGCGCTGAACTTGGCAAACGAAATTTCGGAGGACACAGAGGTGTCAAACATCCAAACGATGAATGGCAACAACAAAAACATGATCAGGCCGCTGATGCGGTGCAAGATCGAGACAATTCCCGCCGCAGGAAGGCGGTAGGTGGGCAGGTCAGTGAACGCATTGATGTTGCGGAACTCTGGCCGCTTTTTGGCAAGCTCGGTCATGGGTGAGGGTCTTTCTTCGGGTTTATCAGCGGGTGAAAACAACTTTTCATTCTATTTGTATTTCATCGCATCAAGCTGACATGAGGGTTTCATGCGTCAGCTCAGGGCGTTTCGGTAGTGATGGGTGTCTGTGCGGTAGAGGCCTCGGCGCAGTTCCATGGGGGTGTCGTTGTAGGTGTAAGCCACGCGTTCCACGCTCAGCAATGGTGCGGTGACGGGGACGTTGAGCAGTTGGGCCTGTTCGGCGTCTGGGTTGACGGCTCGGATGGTTTCGTCAGCACGCACCATGCGCACACCAAATTCAGTTTCAAACAGTGCGTACATGGGGCCGTGGTAATCGCTCAAGCGCTCGGCGGTCAAGCCTTTGAACGGGGTGCCGGGCAGCCACAGGTCTTCCAAAATGGTCGGCACACCCGAAAACGCGAGCACGCGGCGTACTTGCAGCACGGGATCGCCACTGCGCAAACTCAGCGCACGGGCCACTTCTGCACTGGCGCGCAGGCGTTTGCAATCAATGATGGTGCGTTCGGCAGGGCCTTCGCTTTGCACGTTGCCACTGTCGGGTTGCAGTTTTAAGAAGCGGTATTGCACCTGCTGCTCGGCATGGGTGGCCACAAATGTGCCTTTGCCTTGGCGGCGTACCACCAAGTTTTCGGCTGAAAGCTCGTCAATCGCTTTGCGAACCGTGCCTTGGCTGACGCGAAAGCGTGCGGCCAAGTCCATTTCGCTGGGAATGGCTTCCCCAGGTTTCCACTCGCCAGACTGCAAACTTTGCAGAATAAGTCCTTTGATTTGTTGGTACAGCGGACTGAAGGCTGGTGTCAAGCCGCCCATGCCAGACGCGTCAGCACCCAACAGGGGGGCCGACGTGGCGTTGGTGAACAGGGGGGAGGGGAGCGTGGCCATCAAGGTCGAGTCAAAAAGGAGGGGAGGCGTCAGGTCGTTGTCAACCTCTGATCATATCTTCTATAAGACATAAGACAGATGCCTTCGAGGGTTTTCGAGGGTAAACTTGGTCGACTTTCTTTTTCAATCACTACTTGGAGTTTTTCTCATGAGCAAGAAGCCTGTTCGCGTTGCCGTCACTGGCGCAGCTGGTCAAATTGGTTACGCCCTGTTGTTCCGCATTGCCTCTGGCGAAATGTTGGGTAAAGACCAGCCCGTCATCTTGCAATTGTTGGAAATCCCTGACGAACGCGCTCAAAAAGCCCTCAAAGGCGTGATGATGGAATTGGAAGATTGCGCATTCCCATTGCTGGCTGGCATGGAAGCGCATGCTGACCCCATGACCGCATTCAAAGACACCGACTACGCTTTGTTGGTCGGTTCACGTCCACGCGGCCCCGGCATGGAGCGCGCTGAGTTGCTCGCCATCAACGGCGCCATCTTCACAGCCCAAGGCAAGGCCTTGAACGCTGTGGCTTCACGCGACGTGAAAGTTTTGGTCGTGGGCAACCCCGCCAACACCAACGCCTACATCGCCATGAAGTCGGCACCTGACTTGAAGCCAGGCAACTTCACCGCCATGTTGCGCTTGGACCACAACCGCGCTGCTTCGCAAATCGCTGCGAAAACAGGCAAGGCCGTAGCCGACATCGAAAAATTGACCGTGTGGGGCAACCACTCGCCCACCATGTACGCCGACTACCGCTTCGCCACCATCAAGGGCGAGTCTGTCAAGGCCATGATCAACGACCAAGAATGGAACGCCAACGTGTTCTTGCCTACCGTGGGCAAGCGCGGCGCGGCCATCATTGAAGCCCGTGGCCTGTCTTCGGCTGCTTCGGCTGCCAACGCTGCCATCGACCACATGCGCGACTGGGCCTTGGGCACCAACGGCAAGTGGGTCACCATGGGTATCCCGTCGCAAGGCTGGTACGGCATTCCTAAAGATGTCATGTTCGGTTTCCCCGTCACTTGCGAAAACGGTGAATACAAAGTGGTCGAAGGCTTGGCCATCGACGAATTCAGCCAAGCTTGCATCGACAAGACGCTGAAAGAGTTGACCGACGAACAAGCTGGCGTGGCCCACTTGGTCTAATTCTCAACAGAGAAACGTGATGAGCCATCCGCGCGACGTTCTGCTAGGAGCACAGGCCTCGGGAGCGTTGCTTCCTGTCTGTGACCACTACAGCGGTGTCGACGTGCGGATGCGCAAAAGCTTGCAATTGCAAGCCGAGATGACGCAAGAGTTTGGAACCTGCGTTTTCGACGTCACGCTCGATTGTGAAGACGGTGCCCCCGTGGGCGGCGAGGCAGAGCATGCCGCGCTGGTCACCGAGTTGGCACTGGCTGCCGCGCCCCAAGCCCGTGTGGCTGTGCGCGTGCACCCCGTCGATCACCCCAGTTTTGATGCAGACATTGCCCAGATTGCGGGCAAGGCTGCGAACCGTTTGACGCACATCATGGTGCCCAAGGTGGAGTCGGTCGCTGACGTGGTGCGCGCCGAGCAAGCCTTGAACCAAGCCGGTGCTCACGATTTACCGCTGCATGTGCTGATTGAATCGCCAGCAGCCGTTCACCGTGCCTTTGACATTGCGGCGCACGCACGTGTGCAATCGCTCAGTTTTGGTTTGATGGACTTTGTCTCTGCCCATGGCGGTGCCATTCCTGCGGGTGGCATGTCCTCAGTCGGTCAGTTCACCCATCCGTTGGTGGTGCGTGCCAAGCTGGAAATCGCCAGCGCTTGTCATGCCCACGGCAAAGTGCCTTCGCATTGCGTGGTCACCGAATTCAACGACACGCAGGCCATGCGTGCCGCAGCTGAGCGTGCGGCCCATGAGCTGGGTTACACCCGCATGTGGAGCATTCACCCTGCGCAAATTCGCCCCATTTTGGAAGCCATGTCTCCCAAGGCCGCGGATATTGAAGTGGCCAGCGAGATTGTGTTGGCTGCGCACACCGCCGATTGGGCGCCCATCAGCCACCGTGGTCAGTTGCATGACCGCGCCAGTTACCGTTTCTTTTGGCAAGTTTTGGAACGTGCACACCGCACGGGTCGTTACTTGCCCGCTGAAATCCAACGATTTTTCCAAGACTAATTCGGAGGTGTTCATGCGTTATTTGTATGCAGGATTGTTGGGTTGTTTGTGTTCGAGCTTGGCTTGGGCTGCTGTTGACGATGCACCCGCTAAAAACAAAACACAACAACACGCCCATGTCCAAAAAGTGGCCAAACCGAACGCCAAAGCAGCCCCGAAACTGTCGCCTGCTGAACTGGCCAACTTAGCCACCCAAAATGAAATGGCGCAAAGGCGTGCTGCCTTTGCAGCTTCAGCCGCCGCTGCTACGCCTGCAACTGTTTCGACCACTGCAACGCCGCCCATGCCCACGGTTGCCGTGCCTCAAGCCACTGCACCCGCTTTGACTGCGCTCGTGCCCGCTACCAAGCCTGCACCGGTTGCGCCCGTTCCCGCCACTGCCTTGGCTGCGCCCGCAACGATGCCCGTTGCGCAAACTACAGCGACGGACGACGTGCACGTTGGCCGCATGGTGTGTGAGTTGGGTAACGCTGTGTCTGTCACCCCCGACGCTGGCCAACCCGGCAGCTACTGGGTGCAAATGCGCCAACATCGCTTTCACATGACGCCTGTCACCACCACCACCGGTGCGGTGCGCTTGGAAGACTCGCATGCCGGTGCCATGTGGCTGCAGTTGCCTCATAAATCGATGCTGATGAACAGCAAGCTCGGCCAGCGTATGGCTGACGAGTGTCAAAGTGCCAACCAACTTGAAGTTGCCACCCGCATGAAATCTGGCCCACCGTCGACCTTGCTCGATGGCCCCAGCTTCGCGAAAAAATAAGCCACCCCTTTCCTTTTTGATTTGATAGACCGGAGAAAAAACCATGTTGAAAGCCTACCGTGACCACGTGGCCGAGCGCGCAGCGCTGGGCATCCCCCCACTGCCTTTGGATGCCAAACAAACGGCTGAATTGATCGAGTTGATCAAAGCCCCTGCCGCGGGTGAAGAAACGTTCTTGATGGACCTGTTGACCCACCGCGTGCCACCCGGCGTGGACGATGCGGCCAAAGTTAAGGCTTCTTTCTTGGCAGCTGTCGCTCACGGTGAGTTGAAGGTTGCTTTGATTTCCAAAGCCAAAGCCACTGAGTTGCTGGGCACCATGGTGGGTGGCTACAACGTGCACCCCCTGATCGAGTTGCTCGACGACGCGGAAGTGGCTGCTGTGGCCGCTGAAGCACTGAAGAAAACATTGTTGATGTTTGACTTCTTCAACGACGTCGCTGAAAAAGCCAAGGCTGGCAATGCCAAGGCCAAAGAAGTCATGCAAAGCTGGGCCGAAGGCGAGTGGTTCACCACACGTCCTGAAGTCGAAAAGAAAATCACAGTCACCGTGTTCAAGGTGCCTGGCGAGACCAACACCGATGACTTGTCTCCTGCGCCTGACGCATGGAGCCGTCCAGACATTCCATTGCATTACTTGGCGATGTTGAAAAACACCCGCGAAGGCGCAGCGTTCAAGCCTGAAGAAGACGGCAAGCGCGGCCCTATGCAGTTCATCGAAGACCTGAAGAAAAAAGGTCATTTGGTGGCCTACGTGGGCGATGTGGTGGGTACAGGTTCTAGCCGTAAGTCGGCCACCAACAGCGTGATCTGGGCCACAGGCCAAGACATTCCCTTCGTGCCAAACAAGCGTTTCGGTGGCGTGACGTTGGGCGGCAAGATTGCCCCCATCTTCTTCAACACCCAAGAAGACTCTGGCGCATTGCCAATTGAAGTGGACGTGACCCAATTTGAAATGGGTGACGTGATCGACATCTTGCCCTACGACGGCAAGATCGTGAAAAACGGCGCGACGGTGACTGAGTTCAAACTCAAAAGCGATGTGTTGTTTGACGAAGTGCGCGCCGGTGGCCGTATCAACTTGATCATCGGTCGCAGCTTGACCGCCAAGGCTCGTGAGTTCTTGGGCTTGCCAGCTTCTACTTTGTTCCGTTTGCCCACAGCGCCCATCGCGACAAAAGCCGGTTTCACATTGGCTCAAAAGATGGTCGGTCGTGCGGTTGGTTTGCCAGAAGGCCAAGGCGTGCGCCCCGGCACTTATTGCGAACCCAAGATGACTACCGTGGGTTCACAAGACACCACCGGCCCGATGACACGCGACGAGTTGAAAGACTTGGCTTGCTTGGGCTTCTCGGCTGACATGGTCATGCAATCGTTCTGCCACACCGCGGCTTACCCCAAGTCGGTGGACGTGAAAACGCACCGCGAATTGCCAGCGTTCATCAGCAACCGTGGCGGCGTGGCCCTGCGTCCAGGCGACGGTGTGATTCACTCATGGTTGAACCGTTTGTTGTTGCCTGACACCGTCGGTACTGGTGGCGACTCACACACACGTTTCCCCATCGGCATCAGCTTCCCAGCCGGTTCAGGTTTGGTGGCTTTCGGCGCCGCCACAGGCGTGATGCCTTTGGACATGCCTGAGTCCATTTTGGTTCGCTTCAAAGGCGAGATGCAACCCGGCGTCACCTTGCGCGACTTGGTGCATGCCATTCCTTTGTACGCCATCAAGAAAGGTTTGTTGACTGTGGCCAAGGCCGGCAAAATCAACGAATTCTCGGGCCGCATCTTGGAAATCGAAGGCTTGCCCAACCTCAAGGTTGAACAAGCGTTTGAATTGTCAGACGCCTCTGCCGAGCGTTCAGCTGCCGGTTGCACGATCAAGCTCAACAAAGAGCCTGTCGAGGAATACTTGAAGTCCAACGTGGTTCTGATGAAGAACATGATTGCCGATGGCTACGCCGACGCACGCACGCTGGCTCGCCGCATTGAGAAGGTTGAGCAATGGTTGGCTGCGCCTAACCTGCTCGAAGCCGACAAAGATGCCGAGTACGCACACGTCATCGACATCGATTTGGCCGACATCAAAGAGCCCATCGTGTGCTGCCCGAACGACCCAGATGATGCCAAGTTCTTGTCTGAAGTGTCTGGCACCAAGATCGACGAAGCTTTCATCGGTTCGTGCATGACCAACATCGGTCACTTCCGCGCAGCGGCTAAGCTGCTCGGTGGTCAACGCGACATCCCCGTCAAGTTGTGGGTCGCACCTCCAACGAAGATGGACGAGAGCGAGCTGATCAAAGAAGGTCACTACGCTGCGTTCGGCACTGCTGGTGCACGTACTGAGATGCCAGGCTGCTCGTTGTGCATGGGTAACCAAGCGCAAGTGCGCGAAGGCGCGACCGTGGTGTCTACCTCCACACGTAACTTCCCCAACCGTTTGGGCAAGAACACCAACGTGTACTTGGCGTCTGCCGAGTTGGCGGCCATCACCTCGAAGATGGGCAAGTTCCCAACCGTGGCCGAATACCACGAAGCCATGGGTGTGGTGAACAAAGACGGCGAAGCCATCTACAAGTACTTGAACTTCAACCAGATCGACGAGTACGTTGAAACGGCCAAAGGCGTGACTGCGTAAGCTGTCTGCGTCTTCACCCAGCATTTCGGTGCTTGGGTGATAAAACAAAACCCCGCAAAGCGCGAGCCTTGCGGGGTTTTTTTTTTGTTGCTGAGTGGCTCAGAACATGCGTGCCAATAGGCCGCCTTCAACAGGACCATCGACAGGAATCCACACATGCGTGGGGCTACCTGCGGCCACGTCGATGGAGGCACCGTTTTTGTCTTTCATTTGTTCCAACTTGACCTTGCGGTTGCCGCTGGGGTGAATGATCTCGATCGTGTCGCCGACTGAGAATTTGTTTTTGGTTTTAATCTCAGCCCAACCGTTTGCCACGCCGCGCACTTCGCCCACAAACTGGCTGCGATGTGCCATGGAGTGGCCGGTTTCGTAGTTTTGGTAGTCGTTAGCAGGGCGGCGGTCCATCAAGCCTGCGGTGTAGCCACGGTTGGCCAAGCCTTCGAGTTCGGTGATGAGCTCGGGGTTGAACGGGCGGCCTGCCACTGCATCGTCAATCGCGCGGCGGTAGACCTGCGCGGTGCGGCTCACGTAGTAGAGGCTCTTGGTGCGGCCTTCAATCTTGAGTGAGTCCACGCCTATTTTGGTGAGGCGCTCCACGTATTCGACAGCACGCAAGTCTTTGCTGTTCATGATGTAGGTGCCGTGCTCGTCTTCCATGATGGGCATGAGCTGGCCGGGGCGGCCTTTTTCTTCGAGCAAATAAATGTTGTCGGCGGCAGGGTGGCGTTCACCGTTGCCGCAGGACGAGAAGCTGGACTCGGCTTCTTGTTGTGACTTGGCAAAGTCAAAGTCGCCTTCCATGGGAATGGCCATGGCTTCGCCGGTGTTGGGGTCGGTGGCGCTGGCTTGTGTGCCATAGCTCCAGCGGCAGGCGTTGGTGCATGTGCCTTGGTTGGGGTCGCGGCGGTTGAAGTAGCCCGACAACAAGCAGCGGCCTGAATACGCAATGCACAGCGCGCCGTGTACAAACACTTCGAGCTCCATGTCTGGGCACTCTTGGCGGATTTTTTCGATCTCGTCAAAGCTGAGTTCACGCGACAAGATGATGCGTTTCACGCCCACGTTTTGCCAAAACTTCACCGCAGCCCAGTTGACCGTGTTGGCTTGCACCGAGAGGTGAATGTCCACCTCGGGCCACTTCTCGCGCACCATCATGATCAGGCCAGGGTCGGCCATGATCAGTGCATCGGGCTTCATCGCGATGATGGGCTCGATGTCACGCAAGTAGGTGCGCACTTTGTCGTTGTGGGGCAGCAAGTTGCTGGTGACAAAGAACTTCTTGCCACGCGCGTGGGCTTCGGCAATGCCGATGCCAATTTGCTCAAGGCGGAACTCGTTGTTGCGTGCGCGCAAGCTGTAACGGGGTTGGCCGGCGTAGACGGCGTCTGCGCCGAAGTCATACGCGGCGCGCATCTTGTCGAGCGAGCCCGCAGGCAAAAGAAGTTCAGGTGCTTTGAGAGTGGTCATGGGGTGCGATGCTGACGGGGCATCTGGAAAAATCATTCAGGGTCGATTTTCGCATCCCGCACCACCTTGGCCCAGCGAGGAGCTTCGGTCTTGATGAGTGCCGCAAACTGCTCTGGCGTGCCGCCGCCCACTTCGTTGCCTTGGCTCAAGATTTTGTCTTTCACCTCAGCCGTTTGCAGGGCTTGGTTGCACACAGTGTTGAGTTGTTTGACCAACTCGGGCGACATTCCTTTAGGGCCAATCAAGCCTTGCCAATTGAGCACGTCAACTTCTGGGAAGCCTTGCTCGCCCATAGTGGGCAGGTCAGGCAGTAAGGGTGAGCGTTTTTTGCTGGTGATGGCCAGCGCACGCATGCGACCGCCCTGAATGGACGGCATGGCGGCATACATCTGCTCAAACATCATGTGCACTTGGCCGCCCATCAAGTCGGTAGCGGCGGCAGAGCCACTTTTGTAGGGGGCGTGAATCATGTCGATGCCCGCCGAATGTTCAAACAACGCACCGCTCAAATGGTGGGAGCCACCAATGCCGCCCGAGCCATAGCTGAGTTTGCCGGGCGTTGCTTTGGCTGCTGCGACGAGGTCTTTGACGGTTTTGTAGGGCGAGTCGTTGCGCACCATCAAGATGAGGGGGCCGCGCTCAATCAAGCAGATGGGGGTGAGGTCGTTCAGCGGATCAAAGTTGAGTTTTTTGAACAAGGCTTGGTTGACTGCCAAGGGGGCGAAATTGCCCATTCCTAGGGTATGGCCATCGGGCTTGCCGCGTGCAATGGCTTCGGTGCCGATGTTGCCGCCAGCCCCTGCTTTGTTGTCGATGACGATGGTTTGTCCCAAGATAGCGCCCATGGCCTTGGCCACTTGACGTGAGCGGCTGTCGGCATTGCCACCCGCTGCATAGGGGCAGACCCACGTGATGGTTTTATTTGGATATTTGTCTTGGCCTAGTGCGAACAAAGGCAACAAGCTGGCGCTCGCAACAGCTTGAATGAGGGCGCGGCGTTTCATGGCGAGGCTCCGTAAAATTGTTTGTACTGTGACAGGTTCTGGTCATCATAAAAGCAGAAGTGAGGCATGCACAATCTGGGGATGACGAAATCGTTGTTAATTGCAGGCGGCGGTATTGCTGGTTTGGCTGCTGGTTTTGCGGCTGCGCGCGCCGGATGGCGTGCCACCGTGTTTGAGCGCGTGCCTGAGTTTTCAGAGGTCGGCGCAGGCGTTCAGCTGGGGCCTAATGTGACCCGCATTTTGCAAGCATGGGATTTGGGCGATGCATTTAAGCAAGTCGCCGCGTTTCCCTCTGTTCTGCAGGCCCGCAGCATGAGCACTGGCGAGGTGTTGGCCACCTTGTCCATCAAAGATGCCACCGGTCGCTATGGCGCGCCGTACGTGACCCTTCACCGCGCCGATTTGCATGGGTTGTTGCTTCAGGCAGCCCATTCCCAAGGCGTTGATGTGCAAAGCGACGCTGTGGTGTCGCGGTTCGCCCAATCGACGCAAGCTGCCGTGTTCGATGTCATGCAAGATGGGCAAGCGCAGCAACACACAGCCGCCGTCGCGGTGGCTGCCGATGGCGTATGGAGCCCGTTGCGTCAGCAATTGCTCGGCGATGGTTTACTGGCATTCACAGGTCACATTGCATACCGCGCTTTGGTGGCGCAGTCTGACTTGCCCGCGCACTTGCGCAGCCAAGATATTTCGGTTTGGATGGGCTCGCAAACCCATGTGGTGAGCTACCCCGTGCGCAGCGGCGATTATTTGAATGTGGTGTGTCTGGCGGAGGGACGTTTGTTAGACGCCGATGCTCATAATTTGCAGGCCTTGCAAACATGGAATGCCCAAAAGTCTGAATCGCAAACTTTGGTGGAGTTGCATCATGCGTTGCGGGGTGCCTGCACGACGCTCACCGATTTGATGGCTGCCTGCCGCGATTGGCGTTTGTGGCCTTTGTGCGGCAGGCCCCCCATGCGTGGCGCACACGAGCATGCGCAGGGTCGCATCGTATTGGTTGGCGATGCAGCGCATCCCATGCTGCCGTATCTGGCGCAAGGCGCAGGCATGGCCATTGAGGATGCTTCTGTGTTGGCGGCGCAGCTTGTCGAAGCCACGGCAAATGATGTGCCTCAGCGGCTGAAAAATTTTGCACAAGCCCGCTGGCAACGTAACGCACGGGTGCAGGCGAGAGCGGTGCGCAATGGTCATATTTTTCATGCCACCGGGCCGCTGCGTGTGGGCCGCGATATGGGCTTACGCGTCATTGGCGCGCGTTTGATGGATGTGCCGTGGTTGTACGGTGACGGCCACCGTTGAGTCTTTTAGCTGAGCGGCGCTAGACCTTGGCGCATGCGAGCCCGCTCGCAGGCGGGGCTGCCTTCTTTAAATTCTCGGCAAGGGGAGGGGCGCCATTCGTAAATGCCGCAAGTGGCTTTCTCGCCCACTTTGCCGCTGAGTGCGGCGCAACGCGGCGGCGAGTAATCGGTGCCGCGCATGCGGCACAGGGTGGCGGTGAGTTCTTGGCCCAAACCCGACGGGACAGAGCCGCCGTGTGTGTCCATTTCTTCCATGCTGAAATCCACCCGAAAGCTGGCGCAGCAGGCGCCGCAGCTGGTACAGGCCGACATCACTGACGTCCGAGCAGCAAGTACTCCATCAAGGCTTTTTGCACATGCATGCGGTTTTCGGCTTCGTCCCAGACGACCGATTGCGGACCGTCGATCACGTCGGCCGACACTTCTTCGCCACGGTGGGCGGGCAAGCAGTGCATGAACAGCGCGTTGGGTTTGGCGGCCGCCATCATGTCGGCGTCCACGCACCAGTCGTTGAAGGCTTGTTTGCGGGCTTCGTTTTCGGCTTCAAAGCCCATGCTGGTCCACACGTCGGTGGTGACCAAGTCTGCACCTTGGCAGGCTTGCATGGGGTCTGCAAAAACTTTGTAGCAATCGCTGTTGGAGAGGCCTGCGATGGCGGGGTCGACCTCATAGCCACTGGGCGTGCTGACGTGGACGGTGAAGCCCAGCATGTGGGCGGCCTGCAGCCAAGTGTTGGCCATGTTGTTGCCGTCGCCAACCCAAGCCACCACTTTGCCTTTGAGGCAGTCGAGCGGGTGGGCAGTCAAGCCGCGGTGTTCGATGAAGGTGAACAAGTCCGCCATGATCTGGCAGGGGTGGAATTCGTTGGTCAATCCGTTGATCACGGGTACGCGCGAATTGCTGGCGAAGCTGTTGATCTTGTCTTGGCCATAGGTGCGAATCATCACCAAGTCGACCATGCGGCTGATGACTTTGGCGCTGTCTTCGATGGGCTCTGCGCGTCCGAGTTGGCTGTCGCCCGTGGTCAAGTGCACCACCGAGCCGCCCAGTTGGTACATGCCTGCTTCGAAGCTCACACGCGTGCGTGTGGAGGCTTTTTCGAAAATCATGGCCAGCGTACGGTCAGCCAGTGAATGGTGTTTCTCGTAGGACTTGAATTTCTTTTTGATCACCGCAGCGCGCGTGAACAGGTAGGCATATTCGTCGGCCGTGAGGTCAGTGAATTGCAGGTAATGTTTCAGCGTTTGGGTCATGCGACTTCTGCCAAAAATGTTTTGATCAAGGGCACGAGGATGGCGAGCACCTCGTCGGCCTCTGCTGTGGTCATGATCAAGGGCGGCAAGAGACGCACCACGGTGTCGGCTGTCACGTTGATGATCAGACCTGCTTGGGTAGCTTGCGTGAGCAAAACGCCACAAGGGCGGTCCAATTCGATGCCGATCATCAGGCCTTGGCCACGGATGTCCTTGACACCCTTGAGGCCACCGAGTTCGGCCGTGAGTTTGTCGTGGAAATGCTTGCCCAAATTGGCCGCGTTCTCCAGCAGGCCATCTTTTTCCATGATGCGGATGGTTTCTACACCCGCACGCATGGCCAAGGGATTACCGCCAAAGGTAGTGCCGTGGTTGCCAGGCTGGAAGATATGGGCTGCTTTGGGGCCAGCCACGACCGCGCCGATCGGCACGCCAGAGCCCAGACCTTTGGCCAAAGGCATGACGTCAGGCACGATGCCTGCCCATTGGTGGGCAAACCATTTGCCGGTGCGCCCAATGCCGCACTGCACTTCGTCGATCATGAGCAGCCAGTCTTGCTGGTCGCACAGCGCGCGCACCTCGCGCAAGTAGTCAGCGCGCATGGGGTTGATGCCACCTTCGCCCTGAATGGTTTCAAAGAACACGGCCACGACATCGGGGTCGTTGACTGTGGCGTTTTTCAGGGCTTCCATGTCGTTGAGCGGCACACGGATGAAGCCTTCGAGCAGCGGACCAAAACCCTGTTGCAGCTTCACATTGGCGGTGGCGCTGAGCGTGGCGATGCTGCGGCCATGGAAGGCTTTTTCGTACACCACGATTTTGGGGTTGGTGATGCCTTTGTCGTGGCCGAATTTGCGGGCCAGCTTGATGGCTGCCTCGTTGGCTTCCAGACCTGAATTGCAGAAAAACACATTGGTCATGTTCGACAACTCGACCAACTTGGCGGCGAGCTTTTCGGCGTCGGGCACATGGAAGTAATTGCAGGTGTGGATGATCTTGCCGATTTGGTCTTGCAGCGCAGGTGCAAACTCGGGGTGGTTGTGTCCGAGCGTGTTCACGGCGATGCCAGCGAGGGCATCGAGGTATTGTTTGCCATTGACGTCCCAGACTCGGCAACCTTGACCATGGCTGAGTGCGATGGGCAATCGGCCATAGGTGTTCATGGTGTGCGGTGAGGCGGCTTCAATGAAAACAGACATGCGTGAACTCCTGAAATAAAAAACGACCCAACGAAGGTTGAGCCGTTGAAGCGTGATTTTAGAGGGTGCTTTTGACGCTTCTGTGAAAGAACATTGACACGTTTGTTGTGGTGACTTTGCGAAGTCAAAATGTCACAAGTCTTATATAAGATAGAATACCTGACACACTAGCGACAGAGGGAGATCCCCCGTCGCTCAAGCCCAACATTCAGCATCTACCCGATGGTTTCACCCTCAGCCAAAGAAGTATTTATTCTGGGAATTACCCAAGACGGACGCACATTCCGCCCCAGCGATTGGGCTGAGCGTCTGGCTGGGGTGATGAGCCAGTTTCGTCCAGGCGGCGCAACGCCGGGTAGCCACTTGAGCTACTCGCCTTGGTGTGTGCCCAATACCTTGGACGGCAACAAGTGCGTCATTGTTCACACCGACTTACGCGATGAAGAGCCCATGGCTTGGAGCTTTGTGATGAACTTCGCCAAAGACAATGGCTTGCAAGTGGTTGAGGCTTGCCTGCTGCCCGAGCATCCCCCATCTAAAATTTGAGCCTCACGCTGGGATTGAAAAAGTCCAGGCCACAAAAAAGCCGCTTTGCAGCGGCTTTTTGCTTTTTCTTTGCTGGCAGCGCACCCGTTACAAACGGCGGCTTGACGAATCAAGCCGGGCTGTTTGCCTGAATGATCAGGCGGCGAGGACCAAGGCCTTGACCTTGGTGGAGAGGCGGCTCTTATCGCGAGCTGCTTTGTTCTTGTGGAAGATGCCTTTGTCGGCAACCGTGTCCACCACAGCTTGCATCTTGGCAAACAGTTCGGTGGCTTTGGTTTTGTCGCCAGCCAAAACGGCTTTCTCGACGTTCTTCACCGCAGTGCGGTACTTCGAGCGCAACGAGGTGTTGGCGGCATTGATTTTGATGTCTTGACGGACGCGTTTACGACCTGATGCCAGGCGTGGGTTTTTTTTCTTGGGTTTAGCTGATGCCATGATGAATTTCCTAGAGGTTTGTGGATGATGCCAGCAAAGCCCACGATTGTAGCTTCAAACGCGGCGGTCGCTACACTGTGAGCCGTGTCACTGTTCAAATCTGCCTCCATCGTCTCGGGCTTGACCCTTATTTCCCGCATCACGGGCTTGATGCGCGAACTCCTCATTGCCTCCACCTTCGGTGCCAGCGCCTTGACGGATGCCTTCAATGTGGCGTTTCGCATTCCCAATCTGTTTAGGCGCTTGTTTGCCGAAGGCGCATTCAGCCAAGCTTTTGTGCCTGTGTTGGCGGCCAGCCGTCAGCAGCAGGGCGATGAGGCCACCCATGAATTGATCAGCCAAGTCGCGACGTTGTTGGCTTGGGCCTTGTTTTTAACCTCCGTTGTGGGTGTTTTGGCGGCACCTTGGTTGGTTTGGGCCATGGCCAGTGGCTTGCAGCAGTCATCCGAAGGTTTTGAGGTCGCGGTGGTGTTGACCCGTTGGATGTTTCCTTACATTGCCTTCATGTCGCTGGTGGCCTTGGCGGCGGGGGTGCTCAATACGTGGAAGCGCTTTGCCGTGCCAGCGGCCACACCCGTGCTGTTGAACGTGTCCATGATCGTGGCCGCTTGGTGGGGCGGCCCTTGGTTTGGCACTTTGGGTGTGCCGCCCATATATGCCTTGGCCGCCGGTGTGATGTTGGGCGGTGTGGCGCAGCTCAGCGTGCAACTGGTGGCTTTGCGACGTTTGGGGCTCTTGCCACGCATCGGTTTGCGCTGGCGCGACATTCGTCAAGCGTGGTCGGGTCCGGGGCCTAAACGTATCTTGCAGCTCATGGTGCCCGCCTTGTTGGGGGTGAGCGTGGCGCAAATCTCGCTGTTGATCAACACACAAATTGCTTCGCATTTGGTATCGGGCAGCGTGAGTTGGCTCAGTTATGCCGATCGTTTGATGGAGTTTCCGACGGCTTTATTGGGCGTGGCGTTGGGCGTTGTGCTGATGCCGCAACTCTCAGCAGCCAAAGCGGCCAACGACACGGCCAAATACTCGGACATGCTGGACTGGGGTTTGCGTTTGGTGGTGGTGCTGGCGCTGCCTTGTGCCTTGGCTTTGTTGGTGTTTTCAAAAGCCTTGGTGGCGGTGCTTTACAACTACGGCGCTTTCAGCGCACACGATGTGCAGCAAACCACGCTGGCCCTGATGGGCTACGGTGTGGGCTTGCTGGGTTTGGTGGCCATCAAGGTGCTGGCACCCGGTTACTACGCCAGTCAAAACATACGCACGCCCGTGCGCATTGCGGTGGCTGTGTTGGTCATCACGCAACTGTTTAATTTGGTGTTCGTGCCCTTTTTCGCCCATGCTGGTTTGGCCCTGTCGATCGGTCTGGGCGCTTTGGTGAACGCGGCTTGGCTGCTGTGGGGCCTGCGTCACAACGGCACGTATGTCATGAGCACGGGCTGGCTGCGTTTTGTGCTGCAAGTGCTGGTGGCATGTGCCGTGCTTGGGGCTTGGTTGTGTTGGGCCGCCCAGTCTTGGGACTGGACGGCATTGCACGCCACACCGATCTGGCGCGTAGGTTTGATGGCGTGCGTGTTGGCCGTCAGTGCGGTGCTGTACTTTGGTACGCTGGCACTCACGGGCTTGAAGCTGCGTGTTTTGTTGCGTCGATGAAAGGCGAGTTGCATGAATTTCAAATTAGAAGTGCCCACCGCACTCGAATACTTTGAGTCTTTGGTGCAAAGCGATGCCCACTTTCCCTTGCTTGAAGCGGCCACCAGCTTGGCTCAAGATGAATACCCTGAACTCGATATTCAGGAAGTGCTCGATCACGTCGACCAACTCGGCGGGCGCCTCAAGCAACGTTTGCCCTCAGACGCTGGCGCGCTGCAAAAACTGCGTTTGCTGAACCAGTTTTTCTTTGATGAGTTGGGCTTTGGCGGCAACTTGAACGATTACTACGACCCTGACAACAGCTTTTTGCATGTGGTGCTGCGCACGCGTCGCGGCATTCCCATCAGTCTGGCGGTGTTGTGGCTGGAGTTGGCGGCGGGTCTTGGTTTAGAGGCCCAAGGGGTGAGCTTTCCGGGGCATTTTTTGGTGAAAGTGCGTTTGCCTCACCCGCACGATGGCATGGCTGTGATCGATCCTTTTTCTGGCCGTTCGCTGGGCAAAGAGGACCTGATGGAGCGACTTATGCCTTTGTATAACGAGTCAGGGTTGGTGCGCAACGGTGAGGTGTCAGACGACTTGCTCAAGCAATGTTTGCGCACCGCCACACCCCGCGAAATCATGGCTCGCATGCTGCGCAATTTGGAAGAGGTGTACGTCAGCCACAACGATGCGCCGCGTCTCGCACTTGTGAAAAAGCGCCTGCAGGTTTTGATTCCCGAGGCGCCTGAAGTCGGCTGACAGCCCTTTGGGGCTGCGTCCGGCTCTTATCGAAGCAAGGTTATTGCACCAACACCGCTGCTGTATTGCCGCGTTCGGCAATCACACCAATGGTGTGCACTTGCTCGCCGTGGGCACGCAGCACCTCCGCACAAGCAGCAGCGTGGGCTGCGTCGATGACCACCACCATGCCGATGCCGTTGTTGAACGTGCGGTTCATCTCGATGTCGTCGATGCCCGCTGTGCTTTGCAACCAAGCAAACAACTCAGTTTGTGGCCAGCTGCCCTTGGTCAAGTGCGCCGCCATGCCTTCGGGCAAGACGCGTGGGATGTTTTCAAGCAAACCACCGCCCGTGATGTGCGCCAACGCTTTGATGGGTTGGGTGGCCAATGCGGCCAACACGCTCTTCACATACAAGCGGGTGGGGGCCATGATGGCTTCTTTGAACGGCTTGCCATCTAGGGTGGCGGGGGCGTTGGCACCTGCGCGGTCAATCACCTTGCGGACCAACGAAAAACCGTTGGAGTGCACGCCCGCCGAGGCCAAGCCCAAGACCACATCGCCAGGTTTCACATCTTGACCGGTCAAGATTTTGGATTTCTCTACGGCACCGACGGCAAAGCCCGCCAAGTCGTATTCGCCATCGGGGTACATGCCGGGCATTTCAGCGGTTTCGCCGCCAATCAAAGCGCAGCCTGACAGCTCGCACCCTTTGGCGATGCCACCCACGACGGCGGCTGCGGTGTCCACATGCAACTTGCCGCACGCAAAGTAGTCGAGGAAGAACAGGGGCTCAGCGCCTTGCACCAACACGTCGTTCACGCTCATGGCCACCAAGTCGATGCCCACGGTGTCGTGCATTTGCCATTCAAATGCCAGTTTGAGCTTGGTGCCCACGCCGTCTGTGCCGCTGACGAGCACAGGTTCTTTGTAACGTTTGGGGACTTCAAACAAAGCGCCAAAACCGCCAATGCCTGCTAAAACGCCCTCGCGCATGGTTTTTTTGGCCAGAGGTTTGATGCGTTCGACCAAGGCGTCGCCTGCGTCAATGTCGACACCGGCGTCTTTGTAGGAAAGGGGTTTGTTCATAGTGAGGAGGTGCTGAGGCGTGCAGAAGGTGCGCGCCGATAGAATCAAGGCTTAATTTTAAAGCCATCACCCGTCCCGCTGTATGCAATTCACCCCCGCGCAACGACACGCCCTCGCATGGACCGGCCTCATCGCCGTGGTTGTGCTGATTTTGTGGCTGCTGGGGCCCGTGTTGATGCCGTTTGTGGTGGCCGCCGTGTTGGCTTACGCCCTCAGTCCTTTGGTGCGCGGGTTAGAACGGTTGTCGGGCGGACGCTTGCCTCGCATGGCGGTTGTGGTGTTGGTGGAATGTGCCCTTGTGCTGCTTTTGCTCGCTTTGATGACTTTGTTGGTGCCAATTTTGGCCAGTGAGCTACCGCGCATGCGTGAGCAATTGCCCGCATTGCTGGTGCGCGGTCAAGCGGTGTTGACGCCGTGGCTGCAATCGATGGGCATCTCTGTGGCATGGGATGCTGAAAGCCTGAAGTCTTGGGTGTTACAAATTTTCAGCACGTCTCTCGACGAGGTGTTCAAACAAGCGCTGACCTCTTTGCGCATCGGCGGCAGTGTGGCCTTGGCGGTGGTCGGGAACTTGGTTTTGGTGCCCGTGGTGCTGTTTTATTTATTGCTGGATTGGCGCCGTGTGGTGCGCCATGTGGAGGCCTTGGTGCCTTTGCCCATGCGCAGTGCGTATGACCGATTCATCGATGAATGCGACCAAGTCTTGGGGCAATACCTGCGTGGCCAGTTGTCGGTCATGGCGCTGTTGGCGATTTATTACAGCTTGGCGCTTTGGGCTTTTGGCCTAGAGCTGGCATTCCCGATCGGTGTGTTCACCGGTTTGGCCGTGTTTGTGCCGTACCTCGGGTTTGGCGTGGGCTTGGTGTTGGCGGCCTTGGCTGGATTTCTACAGTTTTCGCCTTCTGAAGCGCTGCTTATGGTGGGCGTGGTGTACGGCTTGGGTCAAGTCATTGAGAGTTTTGTGTTGACGCCGCGTTTGGTGGGGGAGCGCATTGGTTTGCATCCCTTGCATGTCATCTTTGCCTTGATGGCGTTTGGCGAATTGTTTGGTTTTGTCGGTGTGTTGGTGGCTTTGCCAGTCAGTGCCGTGTTGCTGGTGGCCATTCGTCGTCTGCGCGCGCAGTACCACGCCAGCCGTTTGTACCGAGGGCATTGACGCCGCATGCAGCAAATCGCGCTCGACATTGGCTTGGCTTCGGGCCCAAGTCTGACTAATTTTTTGGCTGGCCCCAATGTGGCGGCTTGGCAGCACATTCAGTTGTGGGTGGCCAGTGACATGCGTTCGCCTGTGCCTACATATCTGTGGGGTGAAGGCGGCTCTGGCAAAACCCATTTGTTGCGTGCGGCCCAAGCTGCGTTGCGCGATCAAGGGTGTGCGGTGGGTTGGATGGACGCGTCGGTGTCTGAACCCACGGCGTTTGATGACGCGTGGCGGGTGGTCATTTTGGACGATGTGCATCTTTACACCGCCGTGCAGCAGCACGCCGCGTTCAATTGGTTTGTCAACGCCATGACGCCGGACGATGGCCAGCAGCGCTGGGTCTTGTCGGCAGGGGATGTGCCGCCCAGCGCCTTGATGCTGCGCGAAGACTTGCGCACCCGTTTGGGCTGGGGCCATATTTTTCAATTGCAGGTTCTGAGCGAGCCCGAGCGTCGCGCGGTGCTGCGCCAACAGGCGGATGAGCGGGGCGTGTTTTTGAGCGATGAGGTGATGGACTTCATGCTCAAGCGTTTCAGCCGCGACCTCAGCAGCCTGATTCAATTACTCGATCAACTGGATGGCTACGCCTTGCAAACGCAACGCGCCATCACCATTCCGTTGCTCAAATCAATGCTGGAAAACATGTGATGAAACTCGCTTTATTTGATTTAGACCACACCTTGCTGCCAATTGACTCAGACCAATCGTGGGGCGAATTCACCGTGCGGCTGGGTTGGCATGCGCGCGACACGTTCAGTCAGCGAAATGATGAGTTCTACGCCCATTACCAAGCGGGTACTTTGGATATTCATGAATACGTGCGCTTTGCCGCCGAGGCGTTTTGCCAACGCAGCCCCGAAGTGGCGGCCGAGGCGCACGCGCAATTCATGCAAGAGGTGATTCAACCGGCCATTCGACCCGAAGCCTTGGCTTTGGTGCAGAAGCACCGCGATGCGGGCGAGCGCGTCATCATCATCACCGCGACCAACGAGTTTGTGACCCGCCCGATTGCCAAAGCCTTTGGCGTGGACGAGCTGATTGCGGTGGAGTTGGTGCGCGATGCCAAGGGCTGGTTCACCAACGAAATCAGCGGTGTGCCGACTTTGCGCGAAGGCAAAGTGCAACGTCTGCAACAATGGCTCACACGCGAAGGCTTGGACTGGACTGATGTGAACACCACGTTCTACAGCGATTCCCGCAACGATTTGCCCCTGTTGGAGCGCGTCAACCACCCCGTGGCGACCAATCCCGACAACACACTGCGCGCCGTGGCCTTAGAAAAAGGCTGGCCGATTTTGGAACTCTTCCCAAAACAATGATCAAACAATTCATCAACAAGCTGATGGGCAAATCGCCTGACAGCACCAAGCCCAATTTGGGCAAACGCCAAGTGGTGCCTGCCAAGGTGCATGGCATCAACGTCGACTGGGTCGACGAGCGTGCCCTCAACGTGGTTCGCACCCTGCAAGATCGCGGTTTTGAGGCCTACATCGTGGGCGGTGCGGTGCGCGATTTGCTGTTGGGCTTGAAGCCCAAAGACTTCGACGTGGCCACCAATGCCACACCCGAGCAGGTCAAAGCGGCTTTCCGTCGCGCTTTCATCATTGGCCGACGCTTTCGCATCGTGCACGTGGTGTATGGCCGCGGTCGCGAGCATGAGGTGATTGAGGTGTCCACCTTCCGTGCGCATTTGGACAACGCCGATGCCGAGCAAGTCAAAGGCAACGAGCGCAGCAGCAAGCAAGAGCTGGCCAACATGAAACACGCCGTCGACGCCAGCGGTCGTGTGCTGCGCGACAACGTGTGGGGTCCGCAAGACCAAGACGCGGCACGCCGTGACTTCACCATCAACGCCATGTACTACGACCCCGAAACGGGTAACGTGATCGACTACCACGGCGGCATTGCCGATGCGAAGAAAAAAGTCATCCGCATGATTGGCGACCCCGCTTTGCGCTACCGCGAAGACCCCGTGCGCATCATCCGTGCGGTGCGTTTTGCGGCCAAATTGGCGGCTTCGGGCTTCAAGCTAGAGGCCAAAACAGCTGCGCCGTTGAAACGCGCGGTCAAGTTGCTGGCCGATGTGCCGCAAAGCCGCTTGTTTGACGAAATGCTCAAGCTGTTGCAAACCGGCCATGCCCTTGCCAGCCTTGAACAGCTCAAGCTTCAAGGTTTGCACAAAGGCATTTACCCCTTGCTCGACATCGTGGTTGAGCGTGCGGATGACGCCTTCGTGAAAGCCGCTTTGAGCGATACCGATCGCCGTGTGGGCGAGGGCAAGCCTGTGGCGCCTAGCTTCTTGTTGGCGTGCGTGTTGTGGTCAGATGTGCGTGATATTTGGGCTCAGCGACGCGTCAAACAGCCGTCATTCCCTGCGCTGCAAGATGCGATTGACGAGGTGTTTGAGTCTCGGATTGGCGATGTGTCGGGCCGAGGCAAGTTGGGTGCGGACATGCGCGAAATTTGGACCATGCAGCCCCGCTTCGACAAACGCGTGGGCAGCGGTCCTTGGACCATGGTCGAGCAAGTGCGCTTCCGTGCTGGCTTTGACTTCATGCGCTTGCGTGCTGATGTGGGCGAGATCGATGTGGTCTTGGCCGACTGGTGGCAAGAGTTCAGCATGGCCGACGACGCCACGCGCGAAGACTTGTTGCAACAAGTCCGTTTGGAGCAGCAAAAAGCCCAGCGCACGCCGCGCGTGCACTCGGTGCGTCGTGCCGAAAAACCTGTGGTGGACCCGCGTTTCCGCGAGGTGGAGCCCGAAGGTGAGACCGAGGCTTCCGATGGGGCTGCTAAAAAGCGCCGTCGTCGTCGTCGCAAGCCTACGGGCGGCGGCGAGAGCGCGCCCAGCGCAGAGTAAGCGGTGACGATGGCGGCCTTGAGCGTGTCACCCGTGTTGGCATGTGTGGCACTTGGCGCCAACCTGGGCGATGCGAGAGCGGTGGTGCAGCAGGCCTTGGGCGATCTGACCCAGCTCGACGATACCCGCGTGGTACGCGCTTCGTCGCTGTACCGAACGGCACCTCACGAAGCTTCAGGGCCGGATTTCATCAACGCGGTGGCCTTGCTTGAGACCCAGCTGTCGCCGTTGGATTTGTTGCATGTCCTGCAGCAAATTGAGCAAGCGCATGGCCGCCAGCGGCCCTATAAAAATGCGCCGCGTACCTTGGACTTAGACCTCATTTTTCATGGCGACGCACAACTTGCCACGACAGAGTTGACCTTGCCGCACCCACGGTGGACAGAACGGGCCTTTGTGCTGGTGCCCTTGGCGCAGGTGTGTCCTGAACGCGTCACGGCCGATTTGTTGGCGGCCGTGAGCCATCAAACGATTGAGAAAATTCGCTGATCTTGCATTGCGTTGCCGGCCGGTGGACGACTGTCAGGCGCAGTCCATGTGATGTTTTCTCACTAAGCTAGCGTTTACACTTCGCCGTCATCGAATTGTCATAAATTTTCATCTCACAGGAGAACCCATGCTATTTGGGAAACTGCTGCCTACGGAAGGCAATTTTTTCGTCATGTTCAACCAGCACGCCGATCGCATCGTCGAAGCTGCACATGCTTTTTCAAATTTGGTCGCCAATTACAACGACCCCATCTTGCGCGATAAGTACAACCAAGATGTCGACAACGCAGAGCGTGCCGCGGACCGTGTCACCCACGATGTCAACCGTGCCATTCACAAGACCTTCATCACGCCGATTGATCGCGAGCAAATTCACTCGTTGATCAACACCATGGACGATGTGGCTGACTTGATCCAAGACTCTGCCGAAACCATGGCTCTGTATGACGTGCGTCACATGACCGAAGAAATCGTGCGTTTGACCGATTTGAGCGTCAAGTGCTGCGAGCGCTTGCGCGATGCGGTGTATTTGCTCGAAAAGATCTCGGACCAAGCCACCGCTGAAGCCGCGCTCAAGACCTGCGAAGAGATTGACAAATTGGAGTCAGACGCTGACCGTGTCATGCGCAGCGCCATGAGCAAACTGTTCCGTGAAGAGCCCGATGTGCGTGAGGTCATCAAACTCAAAGCGATCTATGAATTGTTGGAAACCATCACCGACAAGTGCGAAGACGTGGCCAATTTGATCGAGGGCGTGGTCCTCGAAAACTCTTGAGCTAGGCGGGTTACTCATGGAAACCGCACAAACCGCCTTTTGGGTGGTCGCTTTGTTGGTGGCGTTGGCTTTGCTGTTCGATTTCATGAACGGCTTTCACGATGCCGCGAACTCGATTGCTACCGTGGTCTCTACGGGGGTTCTCAAACCTGGTCAAGCCGTGTTGTTTGCCGCGTTTTTTAACTTCGTGGCCATCTTCATCTTCCACCTCAGTGTGGCGGCTACCGTGGGCAAGGGCATTGTTCAGCCTGGCATTGTGGACACCCATGTGGTGTTTGGTGCCTTGGTCGGGGCCGTGACGTGGAACATCATCACTTGGTATTACGGCATCCCTAGCAGCTCGTCTCACGCGCTGATTGGCGGTATTTCTGGGGCTGTGATTGCCAAGGCGGGCACCAGTGCTTTGGTGTCTGCAGGCATTTTGAAAACCGTGGCGTTCATTTTTGTGTCGCCTTTGTTGGGCTTCACACTTGGCTCGCTGATGATGGTTGCGGTCGCTTGGATATTCAGAAGCTTTCGCCCTTCGCGCGTGGACAAGTGGTTCCGTCGCTTGCAGTTGGTTTCTGCCGGCGCTTACAGCTTGGGTCATGGTGGTAACGACGCGCAGAAAACCATTGGCATCATTTGGATGTTGTTGGTCGCGACGGGCTATGTGTCGGCCACGGATACCTCGCCCCCCAGTTGGACGATCGTTTGCTGCTACATGGCCATTGGCCTAGGTACCCTGTTTGGCGGCTGGCGCATTGTGAAGACCATGGGCCAAAAGATCACCAAACTGAAACCAGTGGGCGGTTTTTGCGCTGAAACCGGTGGAGCGATGACCTTGTTCTTGGCCACCGCCTTGGGTATTCCTGTTTCTACGACGCACACCATCACCGGTGCCATCGTGGGTGTGGGCTCCACACAGCGCGCCAGCGCCGTGCGCTGGGGCGTGGCGGGCGGCATCGTGTGGGCGTGGATTTTGACAATTCCTGCCAGCGCTTTCGTGGCTGGCGTGGCCTACTGGGTCAGCATGGCCTTGTATTGATTTACTGGGAAATCTTTTGCGCTTCTTCGATTTGATATTCGAAGTAGCGTTGAAAGCTGAACACGATGCTTGACATCAGCACCGTGGCACCAATCAGCAGCGAACAAACGATAGCGCCGATGGTCAACCAACTGGTTTGACCAGCCGGCGCTTCTTCGTTGGCGCTTGGGTTGAACTTGCGGTTCCAGACTTCAGGCGTCATCAACGCGTACACGATGGCATTGAGCGCGCAAGCGGCGAACGTGAACCCCGCCAATGGGATGAGCCACCAACTGGCCATGTCGTCAAGACCGTACTGTTGTACGCGTTCGATGCCATAAAACCCGAGTGCGGTGGGGATGGGCAGCAGCCAGCCCAAGGTGTCCCAGATGCCAAAAAGATAGAAGCGATGCAGCCCCAAAGGGCCTCCTGCGAAGGCCAGCCAAGCGGCGACGGTTTTGTTTTTCATAAGTCGAGAGTGTAAGGCGCTATACTTATGGGCTTTTCAGCGTGTCGCAGGCCGGGTGGCCTTAGCGCGTGTCTCAAACGTTGAAAACACCACCCACCCGAAGGATTCATCATGGTCGTCATCCGACTTTCCCGCGGCGGCTCTAAAGCCCGTCCATTTTTCAACATTGTTGTGGCAGACAAGCGCGTCCGTCGCGATGGTCGCTTCATCGAGCGTATCGGTTTTTACAACCCAATCGCTCGCGGTGGCGAAGAGGGCTTGCGCATTGCGCAAGACCGTCTGACTCACTGGACTGGCGTTGGCGCTCAGTGCTCACCTACGGTTGAGCGTTTGATCAAGCAAGCTGCCAGAGCAGCCGCTTAATTTGACAGTCCCTGCACCTGCAATGATGCTTGGCCTTGAGTCTGCGGAACTTCCTGCGGACGCTATTGAGGTCGGTCGAATTGCAGACGCTTGGGGCGTCAAGGGCTGGTTCAAAGTCTTGCCCTACAGCGCTTCTCCGGAAGCGCTTTTTTCTTCTAAGCGCTGGTTTTTACAACCCGCGACGCAAGGTGCCAAGACATTTTCTGGCACGCTGCTTTTTAAAGTAGCTGAAGCCAAAGATCACTCAGGTTCTGTGGTTGCCCACGGACAAAATGTGACAGACCGCAACCAAGCGGAGCTTCTCAAAGGTGCGCGCATTTTTGTCGCACGATCTAGCTTCCCAACACCAGACGCTGACGAGTATTACTGGGTCGATTTGCTCGGCTTAGACGTCGTCAACCGCGAAGGTGAGGCAATGGGCCAAGTGCGCGAGTTGTTGCACACCGGTCCTCAAACTGTGTTGGTGCTGGAGTTCGTCGAAGACGACAAAACCCAAGAGCGCATGATTCCTTTTGTCAGCGCTTACATCGACAACGTCGATTTGGCTGGCCGCCGTATCACGGTGGACTGGCACACTGATTACTGACGCCAACGCTGAAAGACGCCTTGTGCGCTTTGACGTCATTACCCTTTTTCCTGAGCTGTTTGAGCCTTTTCTCAAAATTGGCGTGACCCGTCGCGCTTACGAATCGCAATTGGTGGACGTTCGTTTGTGGAACCCGCGTGACTTTGCTTTGGGCAATTACCGACGTGTGGATGACCGTCCTTTTGGCGGAGGCCCCGGCATGGTCATGATGGCGGAGCCTTTGGCGGCTTGTTTGGCTGCTATCCGCGCGGACCGTCAACAAGCCCGCGATGTGGCGCCCTTGGTTTTGTTTTCGCCCATTGGGCAAACTTTGCGTCATGCCACCGTGCAGCAGTGGTCTGACAGCCAAGGTGCGGTGCTGTTGTGCGGGCGTTACGAAGGCATTGATCAACGCTTCATTGAGGCGCATGTGGATGTCCAAATCAGCTTGGGCGACTTTGTCTTGTCAGGCGGCGAATTGGCGGCGATGGCTTTGTTAGATGCGGTTGCGCGTCTGCAACCTGGGGTCTTGAATGACGAAGGCAGCCACCAACTCGACAGTTTCAATCCGGCTTTGGATGGCTTGCTGGACTGCCCAAATTACACACGCCCCGAAGTGTGGGCGGAGCAGGGTGTTCCTCTTGAGTTGTTGTCCGGTCACCATGTCCAGATTGAACGCTGGCGCCGTGACCAGCGTTTGCTGTTGACCGCCCGTTTACGCCCAGAGCTTGTGGAGGCTGCGCGCGCAGCCCACAAACTGACGCCCCAAGACGAGCGAGTTTTGTTGACAAATAAAACGCTATAATTGTGGGCTTTTCGATCCTCTGATCGGCCGCTTCGGGCAATGCGACCTGAAGCCTTTTGTGTAGCGCGATCAAGATCTTTAGAGGAAACCATGAACCTGATCCAAACTCTCGAGGCAGAAGAAATTGCTCGCCTCGGCAAAACAATCCCCGAATTCGCACCTGGCGACACAGTCATTGTGAGCGTCAACGTGGTTGAAGGCACACGCAAGCGTGTCCAGGCCTACGAAGGTGTGGTGATTGCTAAGCGCAACCGTGGCCTCAACAGCGGCTTCATCGTGCGCAAGATCTCTAGCGGCGAAGGTGTGGAGCGTACGTTCCAAACTTACAGCCCTTTGATCGCTAGCATCGAAGTCAAGCGTCGTGGTGACGTGCGTCGTGCCAAGTTGTACTACTTGCGTGACCGTAGCGGCAAGTCGGCTCGTATCAAGGAAAAGCTGGTCAGCAAGTCTGCAGCAGCTTCCAAAGCCGCAGCAGCCGCAGCAGCTCAATAAGCAGGTTTTTAACTGCTTGCGATTTGCTTGCCAAGAAGCCGCCTCAAGTGAGAACTTGTGGCGGCTTTTTTCATGAGCCAACTTCCTCTCTTTGACCCTCAAAAAATCGCGGTGACGCGGGTGGACCACCATCTGGCACCTGTGCCTAGGCACGCCTTCACGGCGCAGGCTCTGCAAGCGCGTTTTGCCCATCCCCCCGTTTGGCAACCCGAGTTGGTGCGTGAGCGCAAGTTCTTAGATCGAGCCCCCGCCCAAGCCGCCGTTTTGTTGGCTTTGGTGATGCGTGATGAGCCCACCGTGCTGCTGACGCAGCGCACGGCGCACATGTCCACCCACTCAGGCCAAATTGCATTTGCAGGCGGGAAGTGCGATCCAGAAGATCAAGATGCGACAGCCACTGCCTTGCGTGAGGCGCAAGAGGAAGTGGGACTGGATGCGCGCCATATTCAAGTCTTGGGTACGTTGCCGGAGTACATGACCGGCTCCGCATTCCTTGTCACACCCGTCGTGGCTTTGGTGTCGCCAGACATGCACTTGCAGTCCAATCCCGACGAAGTGGCTGACACGTTTGAAGTGCCCTTGGCTTTTTTGATGAATCCGGCCCACCACCGCTGGCACACGTTTGAGCATGACGGGGTGCGACGCGAATGGTTGTCCATGCCTTACCAAGATGGCCCCCATTTGCGCTTTATTTGGGGTGCAACTGCAGGCATGTTGCGTAACTTTTACCGATTCATGTCGGCTTAAACCCAAAGCAGCACGGGTCAGCCGCTATCATCAAGCCATGAGTTTCTTGGCCCTGCTCTTCGCTTTATTGATTGAACAAGCCCGTCCGTTGGTGCACAACAGCTGGGTGCACCGCAGTTGTCGCGCGTGGGTAGTGTGGCTGAGTCAAACCCTCGATGCAGGCCATGCCCGTTTGGCGTGGACCACTTGGGCACTGGCGGTTGGCGTGCCCACGTTGATGGCCTTGTTGGTCCATGCGGTGCTGATGTTTGTCTTTGGTTGGCCTGTGGCTGTCATTTGGAGCATTGGTGTTTTGTATGCCTCGCTCGGTTTTCGGCAATTCAGCCACCACTTCACCGACATTCGCGACGCCTTGGATGCGGGCGACGAGCGCCTCGCCCGAGAGTTGTTAGCCGATTGGCAGCACGTGTCGGTCGGTAGCCTGCCTCGCAGTGAATTGCTCAGACATGTGATTGAACATTCCGCGCTGTCTGCGCACCGCCATGTGTTTGGCGTTTTGGCTTGGTTTTCTGTGTTGGCAGCCATTGGTTTCGGGCCTGCTGGCGCAGTTTTCTATCGCATGAGCGAATTGGTGTCGCGCCATTGGCGCAATGTGGACAAACAAAAAAAGGGTTGGATCAGCGACACGTTGCAAGAAGCGGGTGACACCGCTTGGCATGCCGTGGACTGGTTTCCTGCGCGTTTGACAGCGCTTGCTTTTGCCGTGGTGGGCAATTTCGAAGAGGCCATTGACTGCTGGCGCAACCATGCCCAGCGTTTTCCTGACGACAACGATGGTGTGGTGTTATCGGCCATATCAGGTGCGTTGAATGTGCGTCTGGGTGGTGAGGCTTTGCGGCCAGATGCGGCCACCCGCTTGGGTGAAGCCGTGGATGCTGACGCATTTGACAGTGAAAGCACGCCAGGCCGTCAGCCAGAAATGGCGCATTTGGCCAGTTTGGTCGGCCTCGTCTGGCGCAGCGTGGTGCTCTGGATGGTGTTGCTGGCGTTGCTCACGATGGCCCGTTTGTTGGGCTGATCGCCTTAGTAGTGCGCGGGTTGCGTCAATTCTGCAAATAACAAGCCGTAGAGTTTGTAACGCGATGCGGTGATCTCGCCAGCCGTCACAGCGGCTTGCACCCCGCAGCCAGGCTCGTGCAAATGCGAGCAGTTGTAGAACTTGCAGTGCGCCACATGCGGCTTGAAGTCTGGCATGTAAGCGGCCAGCTGCATGGCATCGATGTGATGCATGCCAAATTCTTGAAATCCAGGCGAGTCAATCAAACCCGTCGTTCGCGCTGCATCGACCCAATGCCAAGTGGTAGAAGTCGTGGTGTGCCGCCCCGAGTTCAAGGCGTGCGAGATTTCACCTGTTGCCACATTGGCATCGGGGATCAGTTGGTTGATCAACGTACTTTTGCCCGTGCCCGAGGGGCCAAGAACCAAGGTGGTCTTGTGGGCGAGGCGTTCAGACAAATCACCCAAATCACCGTCTTTGAGGCCCAACGACAGCACCGTGTAGCCCATGCGCGCGTAGGGTTCAAGTCTCGCTAGAGCGCGATCAAAGGGAATTTTTAAGTCACGCTTGTTGAGCGCAATCAAGGGGGTGATGTGTTCAGCTTCTGCTGCGATCAAGGCGCGGGTGAGCTGCATTTCAGAGAACTCAGGCTCCGCTGCAATCAAGATCAAAATTTGATCCAAGTTGGCGGCAAAAGACTTGGTGCGAATTTCGTCTTGTCGGTAAAACAAGTTGCTGCGGGGTTCGACTTTTTCAATCGTGCCTTCGTCTGTGCTGGCCAACCATTGCACGCGATCGCCCACCACCACCTGACTTTTCTTGCCGCGCGGATGGCAAATGCGACGCTCGCCATCGGGCGTCTCCACCACGCAGTGACGCCCGTGACTCGCGACCACCAAACCTGTTTGTTTCATGCTGTGAACCGTGCCAAGCGCTGTGCGGCAGGCGGGTGAGAGTAGTAGAACGCCACAAACCAAGGATCTGGCGTGAGCGTGGATGCGTTGTCTTGGTAGAGCTTGAGCAGGGCACTGCTCAGGGCGCTGGCTTGGCTGTTGGCGACGGCGTAAGCATCTGCCTGAAATTCAAATTGACGTGATCGCCACGCCGACAAAGGTGAGATGAAGAAGGTCAGCAATGGCAGCGTGAGCATGAACAGCAGCAAGGCTAGGGCGCTGTTTCCGCCGGTCAAATTGGGCGTGACGCTCAAGCCGGTGTAAAACCAAATTTGTTGCGAGAGCCAGCCCAGCAATGCCAAACCTGCGAGGCTCATGGCAAAGCTAGTGGCCATCATTTTCAAAATGTGGCGGTGTTTGAAATGCCCCAGTTCATGGGCGAGCACGGCTTCCATTTCGTCGCCATTGAGCTGTGCCAACAAGGTGTCAAAGAAGACCACGCGTTTGGATGCGCCAAAGCCCGTGAAAAAGGCATTGGAGTGGGCCGATCGGCGGCTGCCATCCATCACGAAAAACCCTTTGGCTTTGAAGCCTGCGCGGTTCATCAGCGCTGTCACGCGCGCTTTCAATGTGTCGTCTTCGAGCGGCGTGAATTTGTTGAACAGCGGCATGATGAAGTTAGGCGCAATCCACATCACCAACAATTGGTAGGCGACCAGCGCGGCCCATGCATACAACCACCACAGAGGACCACCAGCATCCATCAACCAAAGGACCAGCCACAAGATAGGCAGGCCTAAGACCGAACCCACCAGCAAGCCCTTGAGCATGTCGCTGAGCCACAGGTGCACCGTGGTGTGGTTAAAGCCGAAGCGTTGTTCGACGCCAAAGGTTTGGTAGAGCGACAAAGGTAAGCCAATCAACCCGCTGATGAGGGCAAAGCACACGACCAAGGTCACTTGTTGAGCCATGCCTATGCCCATGAAGTTCAGGGTGATTTGGTTCAATAAATCAAGTCCGCCCAGAAGTGTCCAGCCCAATAGCATGGCGGCATCCAATGCGATATCCAGCATGGCCACGCGTGATTTAGCGAGGGTGTAGTCGGCAGCTTTTTGATGTGCTTGCAGACTGATGGTGTGCGCAAATGTTTCGGGCACGTTGCTGCGGTGCTGGGCCACGTGGCGCACTTGGCGGCCACTGAGCCAGAGTTTGGTGAGCAAGTTGGCCACTAGCAAAAGAGCCAGCGACACGGTGATCGCAAAAGAGGGGTTCATCATGACGGGTGAGTTTAGATGAAGCGCCGCAAGTGATGGGCGACAATCCTGTGCATGTCTGAATCTCTGAACCTCCCTGTTGTCCCCAAACTTGCCAAGTCCGATATGAACTTGGTGTGGCTCGATTGCGAAATGTCTGGCCTTGAGCCCGAGCGTGAGCGCTTGCTCGAAATCGCTGTGATCGTGACGTGTCCCAATCTCGTGACCCGCATTGAAGGGCCGGTCTTTGTCATTCACCAAAGTGATGAAGTCCTCAACAAGATGGATGCTTGGAACAAAGGGACGCATGGCAAAAGTGGGTTGATCGACAAAGTCAAAGCCTCCACCGTGACCGAAGAACAAGCACAAGAGCAGCTGATTGCATTCTTAAAGCCTTACGTGTCCAAAGGCGTGTCACCCATGTGTGGCAACACCATTGGGCAAGATCGTCGGTTTTTGAACAAGTACATGCCGAAGTTAGAAGCGTGGTTCCATTACCGCAATGTCGATGTGAGCACGCTCAAAGAATTGGCTCGCCGCTGGAAGCCTGAGGTGCAAAAAGCCTTTAAGAAGGCGCAAAAACACACAGCGTTGGCCGATGTTCACGAGTCCATTGACGAAATGTTGTACTACCGCGAGCACTTCCTGAAGCTCGATTAACCTTCGGATTCAATGGTGGTTAGGTAGAAACCCGAATTTGTGCCATAATCTATGGCTTCGCTACACAGAGTGGCGAATTTGTACATCTACCTTCATTCACCGGACTCGCCAAATGAGTCCCAAGCACTGAAAAAACCCTAGACGGGTCAGAGCAGGTTCCGTTTGATGGTTGATGTTTTTTAACCTAGAACGGAGCAGCCGCACAACCTGCGGCGCTCACGTGCGAGAAAAAATCATGACTGACACTTTAAATGTGACAGGCGAATTTGCGCCTGCCGAAACTATTTCTATTTCCGCTCCAGAAGCCATCTCTTCTGAAACTATTTCTACAGAAGCCGTTCACGCTGACGCTGAAGCCGTTGTTGAGCAACCCGAAGCCCCCAACGGTTTCGTTTTGTTGGGCTTGGCACCTCAGTTGGTGCAAGCGGTGAAAGACTTGGGTTACACCCAGCCCACCACGGTTCAACAAAAAACCATTCCATTGGCTTTGCCAAACGACAACGCCGATGCCAAAGCGGGTTTCATCGACTTGATGGTGTCTAGCCAAACAGGTAGCGGCAAAACAGCGGCATTCTTGTTGCCTGTGTTGCACACCTTGTTGAAGCAACAAGCCGAAGCCGAAGCCCAAGAGCGCGCTGAGTTTGAAGCTGCAGTGGCCGAGGCCGAAGCCAAAGGCGAGCCAGCGCCTAAGCGCCCCAAGCGCAAAGACCCGACCAACACACGCAACTTCAAGGCCCCCACACCTGGTGCCTTGATCGTTTGCCCAACCCGTGAATTGGCCCAGCAGGTCGCTCATGACGCCATCGATTTGGTGCAGCATTGCCGTGGCCTGCGCGTTGCCAACGTGGTGGGTGGTATGCCTTACCAGTTGCAAATTGCCAAACTGCAAAACGCCGATTTGGTCGTTGCCACACCAGGCCGTTTGTTGGACTTGCAGCGCTCTATGCAAATCAAGCTGGACCAAGTTCAGTTCTTGGTGGTGGACGAAGCCGACCGCATGTTGGACCTCGGTTTCTCGGATGACTTGGCTGAAATCAACCAACTCACCATTGACCGCAAGCAAACCATGATGTTCAGCGCCACGTTTGCGCCACGCATTCAGCAGTTGGCGACACGCGTCATGCGTCAACCCCAACGCGTGCAAATCGACTCGCCACAAGAGAAGCACAGCAACATTCGCCAAATCTTGCATTGGGCGGACAACGCGCAACACAAGCGTCGTCTGTTGGATCACCTCTTGCGCGACACCACGATCAACCAAGCCATCATCTTTGCCAGCACTCAAATCGAGTGCGACGGCTTGGCCAATGACTTGCAACAAGAAGGCTTCTCGGCTGTGGCATTGCACGGTGCGTTGAGCCAAGGCTTGCGTAACCGTCGCTTGATGGCTTTGCGCCAAGGTCAAGTGCAGTTCTTGGTGGCAACCGATGTGGCCGCTCGCGGTATTGACGTGCCCACCATCACACACGTGTTCAACTTCGGCTTGCCCATGAAGTCTGAGGACTACACCCACCGCATTGGCCGTACCGGTCGTGCTGGCCGTGATGGCTTGGCCGTGACTCTGGCCGAGTTCCGTGACAAGCGCAAAATTTACGACATCGAAGCCTACACACGCCAGCAGTTCACTGCTGAAGTGATTCCAGGCATGGAGCCTACCCAACGCGTTGAACAACGCGGTGGCCGTGATTTCGATCGCAAAGGTGGCGGTGGCAAATTTGGTGGTGGTGGCCGTGGCAACAGCTTCGGTGGCGGCGGCAAATTTGGCGGTGGCGGTGGTGGTCGTTTTGAAGGTCAAGGTCGTTTCGAAGGCCGTTCAGAAGGTCGCTTTGAAGGCCGCTCTGAGCCACGTTTCGACGATCGCAAAGGTCAGTCATTCGAGCCACGTCAAAACAACTTTGACGCCCGTCAAGGTGGCCCTCGTGGCAACTTTGGCGAAGGTGCGCCGCGTGGCAATTTCGGTGGTGGCCAAAACTTTGGTCAACCATCGGGCCCCCGCAACTTTGACGACCGTGCCCCCGCGCGTGGCCCTCGCGCTCCGTTTGAGGCAGGCCGTACGCCTTTTGACAAGGCACCACGTCCAGCTGGCAAGTCTTTTGGTGGCTTTGACGCCAAGAAACGCGCGCCTAAACCACGCACACCGCGTTAATTTTCAGCTCGGCTGAACCAGACGTTCGGCCAACTCGTTGCACAATTGTGTAATGCGTTGGTTTGAACGTCTTTTTTTTGGTCTGTTATTTGGTGTGGCTGTAAGTTCGGCTCATGCATGGTCAAGACACGCCATCGGCACTTGGCAAGCGCTCAATGCTTTGCCTGAGGTTCGTTCCGAACCCCTAGTCAAGGTCGAACCTCTTTCGGGCTTCTTGAAAGACCAAGGACCGGCCTTAGAGGGCTTGCTGCAGCAAGAAGAGCAATGGGCGAGGGGGCATGTGCGTAATTACCCAGCACGCCCCGAAGTGCTGGCCTATCACCACGACAAAGATGCCGATGCCAGCGTGTGGGTGCATCGCTTCTTGAGTGCCGTGCGTGCCAATCCGAACATGCCGTTACCGCTGTATTTGCAGCTCCAGCCCACAACGCAAGTGCTGGCTGACAACCACCGTCCCTCCCTAGCATGGCAAGACATCAGTTTGCACAAAGTCAGTGGCGTGGTCGATGCCAAGTTTGTGGCGTTGCGCGATGCCGAGTTTGTGGCTGTGCTGGATGTCATTGCCACCGCATCCGACGAGCCTGACTATGGTCTAGACATAGGATTATGGGAGAACAACGCCACCGAGTTTGGACAAAACTATGGCTTTGGCAAACAGCCCTTGGACGATCCGAAACACCTTGCGTCCAGTCAAATGGCGTTTCACAGCGGTTACTTTCACGAGTCACCCCTGATGTACGCCTCGTCGGGCGCTTTACGTCGAACCTTTCCCGAATACCGCATGCATTTGTGGCAAACGTTAGCGCGTCACGCCATGCTGTCCGGCCATCCTTATTGGGGTTGGCGTTTTGCGGGCTGGGCCATGCACTATGCGCAAGACCTCACGCAGCCTTATCACGCCAACGTGTTGCCTGGTAGTTCGGTGACAGGCATGCTGTGGGCAGACATGTTGGCGATCACGGGTATGCCACAGTCCAAAGATGAGCGGTTGCAAAGAGTGTCTGATCGACACGCGGCATTGGAGAATTTTCATCAACAAAGCTTGTTGGCGGCGCTGAACAAAGGTGACTTCAATCACCCGAATTTGCTTGCATTTGCAAATTTATCCAAAGACCAAGGTCGCTTGGTGTTGACCGAATTCAGCTTGCGAGAGGACGTCTCAAAATCAGCCTATGCCGCGGCTGATGAGTTGGATGCATTGGTGTTGAAAGCCTTCCCAATGATGACCGCCGAGTTGATGAATGGCAGTCAATCTTTGAGTTTTTACGGCATGTTGACGCAGCACAACCCTGTTGTGCGCGACGCTTTAGACAAGAATTTGCGAGATCTTTCGGGTAACTTCGGACGCGTCACCCGCGCCATTTGGCGTCGACTGCGCTGAGCGTCAAACGCCCAGTTTGCGCGCTACAAAATCTAAGCGATCTTGGCCCCAAAACATCTCCCCATCCACCACATAGCTGGGCGCACCAAAGACGTGTGCATCAATCGCGCTTTGGGTGTTTTGGGCGTAAGTGGCTTGCACCTCTGGCGTTTGAGCACGGGCCATGCAACTGGCGTCTAGGTTGCACTCTTGCAGTAACGCCGCTAACACCTGAGCATCGGCAATGTTGCGCTGTTGCGCCCACACCGCCGTCAGCACGGCGCCTGTGTATGCCATGGCGGCTTGCGCCCCATGGGCTTGATCAACGGCAATGATCACGCGTGCCGCATCATCGCCTGGCACTGGGAAAAATTGAGGTTCAACATTCAAGGGCATGTTTAATGCCTCGCTGAAACGCGCCAATTCGACCAAGCGGTACTTCTGGCGCTGCGGTGCACGTTTGCCTAAAGGCAATCCGCCCGAGATGGGGAAGACTTGGCCTAAATCGACGGGCATGACGCGGAGGGTCGCCCCTGCTTTGTTGGCCAAATCCCAAGCGCGTTGGTGTCCCAAATATGTCCAAGGACTTTGGGGAGCGAAGTAGTAATCAATGGTGTGTGACATGTGCGTGGGTGTTTCAAATAAAAACAAGGGAAAGCATGGCCGCGTCGTCGATCAAGTTGATCACAGCGTACGTGGCCAATCGGTAGAGCACCGCAGTGGCCAGGTCTTGGAGTGCGAAGTCCATATAGGCCGATGAAGATTCAACAGAAGTCATCAGTAATGCGGTGGCAATTCATCGCGCAAACTGCGGAATGAACCGCTGCCACCATCGGGCGTTTGGATGCGTAGCTGGCTCACCTCGCGCAGCAGGGCGTCAATTTGTTCTTGTTGGCGAAAAATGGTTTGGTTGAGTTGCTCCACCAAGTCTTCGGTGAAGCTGGCCTTGATTTCAAGATCCATCAAGCGCTGGTCAATGGCGGTGTGTTTATCCATGGCTGTATTGGACATCAAACCAGCGCTTTTCATCGTCACTTTGGCGCATCACTGCGCCCGATTTCAGAAAGTTTGGCACGTAAATTCTCAAGTTCGCGTTGATAGCTCTCGGCATCGCCGTAATCTACAAACCCGTTGTAATAAGGGTGCGCCATCATCACTTTGCGCGCATGCTTGATGGGGCACCAATATTGCTCGGTCCGTGCCACGATTTCGCGAGCATAGGCCATCAATCCGTTGCCGTAAGAGCAGTACGCGCAGTTGATTTTTTCGATTAAATTCAGATAGGCGAGGTGCGTGCGGTCGTACACAAAATAATCACGGCGCACAACGCGTGGAATGCCGTAAGCCCTAAAGCAAATATGTTGGTACAAGGTGATGGCGATGTCCAACAGCAGCATCGGAACAATGATCGCGTAAATAATGGGGGCCGTCAGAACACTGAGCCAGTTCGCCTCGATGAAGTATTTGAGCAAGCCCGTTTTGAAGCGGCGATGTTGTGCCAATATTTCTTGCTCGAACTGAATTCGTTTTTCTTCGAAATCAGCTTGCAATTCGGCACGTCGCGTTTTCATGACCTGTTCGATTTCGGACTCCATTTGTCCGATGCGATCTAACAATTCTGCGATTTTTGGGTTCATAAAAGCCTCGATTCAAAGTCATTATGAGTCGGCTCGGGCTAAAATGGCTGGCACATGTGGCCTAATTAGGGGCTTTAACTTTTTTATTTGGAAATCTCATGGGAAACAAAATCGTCACCGAAGCGGATCGCAAGCGTTCACCTAAGCCTATCGCTTTGCCAGGCACCTCGTTGCCAACAATGGGCAAAGGTCAGCGCATCAGCTTGGAGCGTGGTGTGGCAACGCGCAGCAAAAAGAACCCAGGTAAGCGTTCTTCTAAAGGCGGTTAATTCCACCGAGTCTGCGAAGACCCATAAAAAAAGCGACCTTTTCAGGTCGCTTTTTTGTTGGCACTCATCAAGCTGCTTCAAGCGGCATCAAGCGGCATCAGGCAGCTCAATCTTGACTTCGAGCACTTCGAGGTTGTCGTGACGCTCCAAGTTGACCTTGATGTCATTTGGATTGATGTTCACGTACTTGGAGAGCACCGCCACCAAGTCGCGCTGCAACGCTGGCAAATAGTCAGGCTGCGCATTGCGGCCTGTGCGCTCGTGAGTCAGGATGAACTGCAAACGTTCCTTGGCAACGTTCGCCGTTTTTTTCTTTTCGCCGAGTAAAAAAGACAAAAGTGACATGGCTTATTTCCCGCCGAAAAGACGTTTCAGCAGACCTGGTTTGACGTGTTCTGTGAAGCGCATGGGCACTTGTTCGCCCAAGAAGCGGCTGATCACGTCTTTGTAGGCTTCCGACACATCGGTGTTGGCCAAATGCACTGCGGGCAAACCTTGGTTCGAGGCGGTGAGCACGGTTTCGGATTCGGGGATCACGCCAATCAAAGGAATACGCAAGATGTCTTGGATGTCTTCCAACGACAGCATGTGACCTTCTTCGACGCGGCTGGGGTTGTAGCGCGTGATCAACAGGTGTTCTTTGATGGGGTCGCCGCCATCAATGGCGCGTTGTGTTTTGCTGCTGAGCATGCCCAAGATGCGGTCTGAGTCGCGCACCGAAGACACTTCTGGGTTGGTGACCACCAAGGCCTCATCCGCAAAGTGCATGGCCATCATGGCGCCAATTTCAATGCCCGCAGGTGAGTCGCACACGATGTAGTCAAAGCCCATGCCTGCCAGCTCTTTGAGCACAGTCTCGACGCCTTCTTTGGTGAGAGCATCTTTGTCGCGTGTTTGCGAGGCAGCCAGCACGAACAAGTTGTCGCACTGCTTGTCTTTGATCAAGGCTTGATTCAAGGTGGCTTCGCCGTTGATGACGTTGATGAAGTCATACACCACGCGACGTTCGCAACCCATGATCAAGTCGAGGTTACGCAAACCCACGTCAAAGTCGATGACCACCGTTTTGAAGCCACGTAATGCGAGGCCGGAGGAAAAACTGGCGCTGGTCGTGGTCTTGCCTACGCCGCCCTTGCCAGATGTCACCACAACGATTTTTGCCATGAAAAGCCCTAAGTTGTTCTAAATATCAAATATCAATTTTACAGCGCTTGCATGATGAGTTTGTCATCCTGCAGGCTGATCTGCGTTGGTTTTCCCATGAGTTCTTTGGGCAGCGGTGAATCGCCGCTGGTTCTGTAAGTGCCCGCGATGGACACCAGTTCAGCTTCTAACGACGAGGTGAAGATGCGTGCTTGTGTGTTGCCGCGTGCACCTGCAATGGCCTTGCCGCGCAACGGTGCGTACACATGGATGTGTCCATCCGCCATGATTTCAGCACCTGCGTTGACCATCGCCAACACCACCAAGTCACGGCCTTTGGCGTACACATGTTGGCCCGATCGCAAGGGCTTGTCGACCACCATGGCAGGCAGGCTGGGGGCTTGCACTTCGCGCACCACTTCTCGCATGACTTCGACTTCACGAATCACCTCTTGCACCACAGTTTCAACGCGTGGTGCCACAGGTACTTGCACGTTCACGTCACGTGCTTCAAACAAGCCTGCGGCATTGGCGTTAATCAATTGGTGTTCATTTGCACCGCGCACGGCCACAGGCACGAGGTGGTGGGTGCGCAAACATTCGCACACAGCGGGTAAATCGAGGCGGTGGTCTGGATCATCCAAGCCGCTCAAATCAATGACCACGGCATCGTTGTCAAAGAAGTCGGGCGTGGCGCCCAAGCGACGCGACAAATCTTCTTTCAGTGTGGCGGTGTCAGGTGTTTTGAGCAAAAAAGCGACCAAAGGCAGGGTGGCACTTTTGATCTCGTAGGCGTGGGGCGCAGAGGCTTGGCTCATGGATAGACCGGCAGAAAATAAAAGGTGAACTTTACACGGCAAGGTCTTGCCTGCCCCATTAAACTTTTTGATATGAATTCATCTCACCTCGCGCGCCGTCTTGTCGTCACGCTTCCTTTTGTCTGTCACGCTGTGGCTGTCATGGCCCAAACCGCACCCACCGTAGACATGGGCCGTGTCGAAGTGACAAGCGGTCGCGACAACGACATGCAGCAACGGCGTGAATCAACCGCCAGCAAAATCGTCATTGGTCGCGAAGAAATTGAGCGTCAAGGTGACTCCAACCTCGGCGAAATTTTGAAACGCATGCCTGGCATCACCTTAGGTGGCGCTCCAGGCCGAGGCGGTGGCATCCGCATGCGTGGTTTGAGCCAAGGCTACACACAAATTTTGCTGGATGGGCAGCGTGTGCCGCCCGGCTTTAACGTCGAGTCGCTCACGCCCGAGATGGTTGAGCGCGTGGAAATTTACCGCGCTCCTACCGCGGAGACGGGTGCGCAAGCCATTGCCGGCACCATCAACATCATCACGCGTGAGGGCCGCAAAGGCATGCCCACCGAGTTGAAAGTGGGCTCTTCGTTTCAAGGCGGTTATGCGTCGCCCAGCGCGTCGTTGGTCAAGTACCACGATGCTGAAAAATGGACAGCCAACTACACCTTGTCGGTCAATCGCTATGCGGCACCTGACCACAGTGAGAACGATCTAACCCGTGTCGATAACCTGGGCACCACCGTGCGTCATCGTGTGAGCGATAGCCATTACGGGCGTGAAGGGATGAATGCCACCGCGCGTTTGCAGCTCAAAGGTGACCCGGGTGAAACCTTGACCCTGATGCCTTTCATTGCGCTGTCACAGGGGCGTACACCAGGCCTTATGCAAGCGACGGAAACGCTGAATGACGTGGCTGTTGCGGGCAGTCCCGCCACTGCAAACAATGAAAATAAAAACCACTTTGTGGTCGCTCGCCTCAACGGTCAGTGGCGACGCAAGCTCTCGGCAGACAGCAACATGGAGTGGAAATTCAATGTGGGTGGTTGGAACAGCCACAACGAGTTTCAGCAAAGCTCAAGCAATCCCTTGCTGATTCCGCGTGTGGCAGAAAATTCCCATGTGCAAGATCGCTCAGTCAACCTCAGCGGCAAGTACACCAATGTGATGGGCGGTGGGCATCAATGGGTCAGCGGCGCTGAAGCTGAGTCCGTGCGTCGCACGCAAAGTGTGGTGGGTGCCTACCAAGCCGTGCCTGGCAGTGCCGACTACAGCGCCAGTTCCATGCGTTATGCGATGTACTCGCAAGACGAGTGGCAACTCACCCCCAAATGGTCCTCGCATGTCGGCGCTCGCTATGAAGGGTTGACGACCGAAGGCAACACCAGCAGCGGGGTGGTCACCAACAACAACAGCGTCTTCACACCTTTGCTGCATGCCATGTGGCGCCCCAACCCCGACAGTCGCGACCAAGTGCGCATGAGCCTCACACGCAGTTTTAAAACGCCGACCATGCCCACCTTGTTAGCGCGTCGTACCTACACGCGTGACGACAACAGCGCCACCAACCCTGACGTGTCGGGCAATCCGAACTTGAAACCCGAAGTGGCGACCGGTGTGGATGTGGCCGTCGAGCGTTATTTGCCGCAAGGCGGCGTGTTGAGTGCCAGCGCATTTCACCGCCGCGTGCAAAACCTGATTCGCAATGTGACCACGCAAGAAAGCGGTGGTCGCTGGCTGTCCAGCCCACAAAACATCAGCGAAGCCGTGACCGAAGGCATCGAGCTGGAAGCCAAGTTTCGCCTAGACCAATGGATAGACGATGCCCCGCACATCGACTTGCGCAACAACTTGAGCTTTTACCGCTCGCGCGTGCTCAGCATCATGGGGCCGGACAACCGCCTCGATCAGCAGCCCAGCATGACCGCCAATTTGGGGGCCGATTACCGGTTGAAAGCTGTGCCACTCACCCTCGGTGGCAACGTCAATTACAACCCTGGCTACACCACCCGTTTGAGTGCTGAGCAGCTGACCACCATTTCTCAAAAACGTGTGATGGACCTTTACGGTTTGTGGCGCGTGGACAGCAGCACCGCATGGCGCTTGACCTTGAGCAATCTCGATCCGCGCAACTACAACACGGGCAGCGTCTACCGTGGTAACAGCGTGGCTGAAAACAGCCTCACCCAAAACCGCACTTGGACCAACGTGCAAATTCTTCTGGAGAAAAAACTATGACGCAACGCAACGGCGCTTGGTATGACCGCATGTACAACAACCGTGCTTTGGTGCCAGAGCACGCGGCGCACTTCGACCATTGGCGTGATGCATCCGCGCAGGTGCGTAGCGCGCAACGTTGTTTTTTAGATGTGGCCTATGGCCGTGGCTTGAACGAAACCTTAGACATTTTCCCCAGCGACACCGCGCAAGACAACGCCCCTGTGGTGGTATTCGTTCATGGCGGCTATTGGCGCTCGTTAGACAAGGCTGACCATTCATTCATCGCGCCCACCTTCACGGCGCAAGGCGCGCATGTGGTGATGCCCAACTATGCGTTGTGTCCCGACGTGACGGTGTCTGACATCACGCTGCAAATGGTCAAGTCCGTGGCTTGGGTGTGGCGCAACATCCATCGCTTTGGTGGCGACCCCAGCCGCATCACTTTGGTGGGGCACTCGGCGGGAGGCCACTTGGTGACCATGTTGTTGGCTTGCGATTGGCCAGCCTATGCGGCAGATTTGCCTGCGCATTTGGTGACCAAAGCTTTGTCAATTTCTGGTTTGTATGAGCTTGAGTCCGTGCAAGCCACGCCTTACCTCAAAGACAGCCTGCGCTTGACCGATGACGTGGTGCTGCGCAACAGCCCCGCGTGGATGCCTGCCCCTCAGCAGGGCACGCTGTACAGCGTAGCGGGCGGCATTGAGAGTGAAGAGTTCATTCGCCACAACCACTTGATTCAGAAAGCGTGGGGCACAAAGCGCGTGCCAGTGGCCGAGACCTTGGAGGGCTTGCAGCACTTCAGCATCGTCGAGGCCTTGACGCAGCCGGGCCACCGTTTGCACACGCTGGCGCTTGAGTTGTTGCGCCAATAAACCTCGCCTTAAAACAAGCAGCGTTGACGCAACAACGCTGTCAAAGTTTCAAAGAGTTGAGCGCACAAAAAAGCCTGTCATGCATTTCGCGTGACAGGCTTTTTGCATGCCCAAACTTTGGCATGAACGCGAGGTTTACATCAACAGATGCTCGCCCGCGTTGTCACCGCCCAAGATGACGTAGTTCACCTTGCGCACGTCCATCAGCTTGGTGCCACCGGAATAGCTGATTGAGCTTTGCACGTCTTGCTCCATCTCAATCAGCGTGTTGGCCAACTTGCCTTTGACGGGCTCAAGGATGCGCTTGCCTTCGACGTGCTTGTATTCGCCTTTGTTGAAGTCAGAGGCTGAGCCGTAATACTCTTTGAACAGCTCGCCGTTGACTTCCACGGTCTTGCCTGGCGACTCTTCGTGGCCTGCAAACAACGAACCAATCATCACCATGCTTGCGCCAAAACGCACGCTCTTGGCAATGTCGCCGTGGCTGCGAATGCCGCCGTCGGCAATGATGGGCTTGGTGGCCACGCGGGCACACCACTTGAGCGCTGACAACTGCCAGCCGCCTGTGCCAAAACCCGTTTTGAGCTTGGTGATACACACCTTGCCGGGGCCAACGCCCACTTTGGTCGCGTCAGCGCCCCAGTTTTCGAGGTCGATCACGGCCTCTGGTGTGGCCACGTTGCCCGCGATCACAAAGCTCTTAGGCAACTTGGCCTTGATGTAGCCGATCATGTCGCGCACGCTGTCGGCGTGGCCATGGGCGATGTCGATGGTGATGTATTCAGGCGTCAAGCCAGCCGCAGCCAGTGTGTCCACGGTTTCGCGGTCAGGGGCTTTCACGCCCAAAGAGATCGAGGCGTACACGTCTTTGGCGTGCATGTCTTTCACGAATTGGACGTTGTCCAAATCGAAGCGGTGCATCACGTAGAAGTAGTTGTTTTGCGCCATCCACAAGCAGATGCTTTCATCCACCACGGTCTTCATGTTGGCGGGCACGACGGGCAAGCGGAACTTGCGGCCACCGAGTTCAACACCTGCATCACACTCTGAGCGGCTTTCCACGCGGCACTTGCGTGGCAGCAACAAGATGTTGTCGTAATCAAAAATTTCCATATCCCAAGCTCCAGAAAATAACGTTCGAAGATTGAGCGCTTGGCTTGGCCGGTTTTTTCAGGTGCAAACTGCAGGCATAAAAAAACCGAGCGCAAGAATCTTGGGCCCGGTGGCTGATTCTAAACTCTAAAATCTTGGCATGCACTCTTTTGATGGGTTTGACACCCAATCGGCTTCGGCCCCCTCCCACGCTGGCGCGTTTTCTTCTCCCTTGCTGGAGGGTCTCAACCCCGAGCAAATGATGGCGGTCACCTTGCCCTCTGCCCATGCGCTCATTTTGGCGGGCGCGGGCTCAGGCAAAACGCGGGTGCTGACCACCCGGATTGCGTGGCTCATGCAAACGGGGCAAATTTCGCCCGGCGGCATCTTGGCCGTCACCTTCACCAACAAGGCGGCCAAAGAAATGCTCACGCGTCTCTCCAGCATGCTGCCCGTGAATGTGCGCGGTATGTGGGTGGGCACCTTTCACGGCTTGTGCAACCGCTTTTTGCGCGCGCATTGGAAGCTGGCGAACTTGCCCCAAACCTTTCAAATCTTGGACACCCAAGACCAACTCAGCGCCATCAAGCGCTTGAGCAAACAATTTCAGGTGGACGAAGAGCGCTTCCCGCCCAAGCAAACCATGCGTTTCATCGCTGCGTGCAAAGAAGACGGCCTGCGTCCCAAAGACGTGGAAGTGCGCGACCCCGACACCCGCAAAAAAGTAGAGCTTTACGAGCTGTACGAAATCCAATGCCAGCGCGAAGGCGTGGTGGACTTTGGCGAACTCATGTTGCGCTCCTACGAGCTGCTGCGCGACAACGAACCCGTGCGCGAGCACTACCGTCGTCGCTTTCAGCACATCTTGGTGGATGAGTTTCAAGACACCAACAAGCTGCAATACGCGTGGCTCAAACAGTTGGCAGGCCCTGTGGGCCAAGGCGGTGGCGCCATTTTGGCGGTGGGCGACGACGACCAAAGCATTTACGCCTTCCGCGGGGCCCGCGTGGGCAACATGGCCGACTTTGTGCGCGAATACGACGTGCAACACCAAATCAAGCTGGAGCAAAACTACCGCAGCTACAGCAATATTTTGGACAGTGCCAACGCACTCATCAGCCACAACAAAACCCGCTTGGGTAAAAACCTGCACACCACGCAAGGCGCGGGCGAGCCCGTGCGCATTTATGAATCGCCCACCGACTTGGCCGAAGCCCAATGGATGGTGGAAGAGATGAAGCAATTGCTGCGCGAGGGCCAAAACGGCGATGGCCAGCAAGGCATTCAACACCGCACCGAAATCGCGGTGCTCTACCGCAGCAACGCCCAAAGTCGGGTGATTGAAACGGCCTTGTTCAACGCCGCCATGCCCTACCGCGTGTATGGCGGTTTGCGCTTTTTTGAACGCGCAGAAATCAAGCATGCGCTGGCCTATTTGCGCTTGCTTGAGAACCCCCGCGATGACACCAGTTTCTTGCGCGTGGTCAACTTTCCGCCGCGTGGCATTGGCGCACGCAGCATCGAGCAACTGCAAGACGCCGCCCGCGCCATGGGCTGTCCGATCCACGATGCTGTGACGGCGGTGGCGGGCAAAGCGGGTGCCAACTTGAGCGCATTTGTGGCCAAGATCGATGTGTTGCGCGAGCAAACGCAGGGCAAAAACTTGCGCCAAATCATTGAGCTGTTGCTCGACCATTCGGGGCTGATTGAGTACTACCAGTCGGAGCGCGAAGGCCAAGACCGCATCGAGAACTTGCAAGAATTGGTCAACGCCGCAGAGAGCTTCGTCACGCAAGAAGGCTTTGGCCGTGAGGCCGTGGCGCTGCCTGTGGACGGTCAAATGATCAATGCCGACACGGGTGAAACCTTGTCACCTTTGGCTGCCTTTTTGACGCACGCCGCCTTGGAGTCGGGCGACAACCAAGCCCAAGCCGGGCAAGACGCCATTCAGTTGATGACGGTGCATGCCTCGAAGGGCTTGGAGTTTGACTGCGTGTTCATCACCGGCATGGAAGAGGGCTTGTTCCCGCATGAAAACTCCATGAACGATTACGAAGGCTTGGAAGAAGAGCGTCGTTTGATGTACGTGGCCATCACCCGTGCGCGCCGTCGTTTGTACTTGAGCCATTCGCAAACGCGCATGTTGCACGGGCAGACGCGTTACAACATCAAAAGCCGCTTCTTTGACGAGCTGCCTGAGCACGCGCTCAAGTGGATCACGCCTGCCCGTTCAGCCTTTGCCGATGCCCAGCCGTCGCGCCGCGATGCGTGGCAAAACCAATCGGGCTGGTCGAACAACCCGTGGGGCGGCGGTGCGGCCACAGCGGCAGCGCCACCCCCCGTGGTGCAACGCGCCGCGCCCGTTAGCAGCGGCCCCAACGCGTGGGTGCGCAGCGGCGTGCAGGTGTTTCACGCCAAGTTTGGTGAGGGCACCGTGGTCAGCATCGAAGGCGTGGGTGACGACGCCCGTGCGCAAGTGAAGTTTGGCCGCCACGGCGTCAAATGGCTGGCACTGAGTGTGGCCAAGCTGACGCAGGTTTGATGAGGGGCTGCACGGCCAGATCAGGCCGTGCTTTTTGAGGCGGCGCACTTCGGGCCGCCCTCTTTACGCCCCATAACTTAGGCGTAAAGCGTGTCGGACGTGAAGCAGTCGCGAAAGCTGAAGTAGGTCGAGCAAAAGAACATGGCGGCCAGCATCAACATGGCTGGCAGCAAGGTCAGCGACGCAAAGTCGCTGTCACCGATCAAGCCCGACAGCAGCGTGATGATGAGGGCGGTGGCCAAGAAAATCACGGTCCACAGCAAGCCAAACACCAAGAACGCACGCCAGTTGCTGATGCACGCCACGGTGCTAAAAAACAAGCTCTTGATGGCTGGCACACCGTGCCAATGCACCAACGCGGGTGCGTGCCAAAACACGGCAGACATGGGCATGTACAGCAGCAGCGACAGCCACATGGCATTTTGAAATTCGGGTTTCATCACGGTGTCTGCATCCAGCGTGCCACCCATCAAGTACAGCTTGGCAAAGTCGCCGCCGTCCATCAGGGCTGACACACCCATCACGCCGATGAAGCAGCAGGCGTAGAGCACACCCAAGATCAGCATATCGCGCAAGCGTTCTTTGCCCGCGCGAAACCCCACCGCCAAGATGGCGGGCATGGGGAATTTGCCCAAATCCACCTCACGCGTGGCGGCCATCAGGCCGAGCGTGGCCGCAGGCAACAAAGCCAGCGCGATGAAGCTGCCGACCAGGGGCACCAACGACGACACCGACATGATCGCCATGAACATGAAGAACAAACCACTCAAAGCGATGGGCTGTTTCCAAAATGCCCGAATGCCTTGGCGGACCCAAAGCTTGCCTGTGCTGGCGGGAACGACGTTGAGTTTCATGGCTCAGAGTGTGACAGGTTGGGTGACGCGTTGACGCAGCACACGCTCAAAGTGCGTGGGGTCGTGGGGTTGCAGCATGCTGGCTTCGCGGGGCAGGTGGAAGTCCCACAAGCGTGAAGTCCAAAAGCGCAAGGCACCGGCACGCAACATGGGGTTGAGCAGTTGCCGTTCAGCCGCGGTGAACGGGCGCACAGCTTGGTACGCCGCCAGCAGCGCTTGGGCTTTGGCGGCGTCGTGTGCGCCATCTGCATGGGTGATGCACCAGTCGTTCAGGCACACAGCCACGTCAAACAACCACGTGTCGACGCCTGCGAAGTAAAAGTCGAAGAAACCACTCAGCTCGGGCGCCTCGGGCGCGCCGTCAAACATCACGTTGTCGCGGAACAAATCGGCGTGAATGGGGCCGCGGGGCAGGGCGGTGTAGGCCGATGAGGCGGCGATGTGGTTTTGATACGCCAACTCGGTTTGAATCAGCGCGGTTTGCGAGGCGTCCAAGTACGGCAAAACCACGGGCACGGTGTCGTTCCACCAAGCCAAGCCGCGCAAGTTGGGTTGCTGGCGCTTGTAGTCAGCACCTGCCAAATGCATGCGGGCCAGCATGTCGCCCACGGCGGCGCAATGGGCGGGGGTGGGGCTGAGCTCGCTTTTGCCTTTGAGGCGGTTCACCACGGCGGCAGGCTTGCCTTCAACGGTCAACAAAATGTCGCCGTTTTTGTCGGACACGGGGTCGGGCACTGGAATGCCGCCTTGCGCCAAATGTTTCATCAGGTACAGATAAAACGGCAGTTGCTCGTGCGTGAGGCGCTCGAACAGCGTCAGCACGTATTGGCCTTCGCTGCTGGTGAGAAAGTAATTGGTGTTCTCAATGCCGCCTTGGATGCCTTTGAGTTCAACCAACTCGCCGAGGCGGAGCTGGGTCAGCAGTTTTTGCGCGGAGGACTCGGAAACTTCGGTAAAAACAGCCATGACAACCAAGGGGTTAAAAAGTTCGCACATTGTAGTTTGCACGTTTGTCGCGCTTTGGCGAGGCTCGCTCAGCGGTTCGCCCTCAAGACGAGGGCTTCGTTTTTTGACACGGCACAATTGGCCGCTATGAGTGAATCCAAAACATTGCTGCTGGTCGACGGCTCCAGCTACCTCTACCGCGCCTTTCATGCCATGCCCGACCTGCGTGCTGTGCCCGGCGACCCAACGAGCGCCGCCACAGGCGCCATTCGCGGCATGATCAACATGATGCAGGCGCTGCGCAAAGAAGTGCCCACCCAGTTGGCCGCCTGCGTGTTTGACGCCAAAGGCCCCACCTTCCGCGACGAGATGTACCCCGCGTACAAAGCCAACCGCTCACCCATGCCTGATGACTTGCGCTCGCAAATCGAGCCCATCCACGCCATGGTGCGCATGTTGGGTTGGACCGTGCTGGATGTACCGGGCGTGGAGGCCGACGACGTGATTGCCACCTTGGCCGTGACCGCGGCCCAGCAAGGCGTGACGGTGGTGGTGTCGAGTGGCGACAAAGACTTGAGCCAGCTGGTGAACGAACACATCACCATCATGGACACCATGAACGGCAAAAAGCGCGATGTGGCGGGCGTGACCGCCGAGTTTGGCGTGCCGCCTTCGCTGATGATTGACTACCAAACCTTGGTGGGCGACACGGTGGACAACGTGCCCGGCGTTGCCAAGGTGGGCCCCAAGACCGCAGCCAAGTGGCTGATGGAATACGGCTCGCTCGACAACCTGCTGAAAAACGCCAGCGCCATCAAAGGCGTGGCCGGTGAGAACTTGCGCCAAGCCGTGGATTGGCTGCCCACAGGCCGCCAGCTGGTGACCATGAAAACCGATTGCGATTTGTCTGCCTACGTGCCCAACTTGCCCGCACTCGATGCGCTGCATTTGGCTGAACCCGACAAGCCTGCGCTCAAAACCTTTTACGAAACCTATGGCTTCAAAGGCTTGGCCCGTGCCATCGGTGAGGCTGGCGATGCGGCAAGCGCCGCTGGCGGTGATTCAAGCAGCGGCGTCAGTGCTGCTGCCAAGCCCAAGTTCGAGCCCAACCTGAGTTTGTTCGATGAACCCGAACCCACCGTCTCGTCAGTCAGCGAGAAAGCCTATGACTGCGTGCTGACGTGGGAAGCCTTTGACGTGTGGCTGGCCAAACTGCAAGCGGCAGAGTTGGTGGCGTTTGACACCGAGACCACCTCACTCGACGCCATGCGCGCAGAGATTGTGGGTTTGAGTTTTTCGGTCAAGCCGGGCGAAGCCTGCTACATCCCGCTCACCCACAGCTATGGCGATGCGCCCACCCAATTGCCCATCGACGAGGTGCTGGCCAAGCTCAAACCTTGGTTTGAAAACCCAGCCATTCACAAGGTGGGGCAGCACATCAAATACGACCGCCACGTCATGGCCAATCACGGCATTGAGGTGAAGGGCTACGCCCACGACACCATGCTGCAAAGCTATGTGCTGGAAGTGCACAAGCCTCACGGTCTGGCCAGCTTGGCCGAGCGCCATGTGGGCCGTAAAGGGCTGAACTACGAAGACCTGTGCGGCAAAGGTGCGCACCAAATTCCGTTCTCGCAAGTCGACGTGGCGCGTGCCACCGAATACTCATGCGAAGACTCCGACATGACGCTAGACGTGCACCAAGTGTTGTGGCCGCGTTTGCAAGCCGATGACAAACTGCGCTTTATTTATGAACTGGAAATTGAGAGTAGCGAAGCGCTGTACCGCATCGAACGCAACGGCGTGTTGATTGATGCCCCCACACTTGCTGCGCAAAGCCACGCGTTGGGCCAGCGCATCGTGCAGCTAGAAACCGAGGCGTATGAAATAGCTGGCCAACCATTTAACTTGGCCAGCCCTAAACAACTGGGCGAAATTTTCTTTGACAAACTGGGCTTGCCCGTCATCAAAAAAACCGCCACCGGCGCACGCAGCACCGACGAAGAGGTGTTGGAGAAACTGGCCGAAGACTACCCGCTGCCCGCCAAGATTTTGGAGCATCGGTCTTTGAGCAAACTCAAAGGCACCTACACCGACAAGCTGGCGCAAATGGCCGTGCCACGCACAGGCCGCGTGCACACGCACTATGCACAAGCTGTTGCCGTGACGGGCCGCTTGTCGAGCAACGACCCTAACTTGCAGAACATCCCCATTCGCACCGCCGAAGGTCGCAAAGTGCGTGAGGCCTTCGTCGCCCCTGCGGGCTGCGTGATTGCCAGTGCCGACTACAGCCAGATCGAGCTGCGCATCATGGCGCACATCAGTGGCGACGAGGCTTTGGTCAAAGCATTCCATGAAGGCTTAGACGTGCACCGTGCCACCGCTGCCGAAGTGTTTGGCGTGGCCGTGGGCGACGTGAGCACCGAGCAACGCCGCTACGCCAAGGTGATTAACTTTGGCCTTATCTACGGCATGAGCGCCTTTGGTTTGGCCAAAGCGCTGGGCATCGACAACAGCGCGGCCAAGAACTACATCACCCGTTACTTTGAACGCTTCGCAGGTGTCAAGCGCTACATGGACGACACACGCGAACAAGCCAAAGCACAAGGCTATGTAGAAACCGTGTTTGGCCGCCGCTTGTACTTGCCCGAAATCAACAGCCCCAACGGCCCACGCCGCGCAGGCGCAGAACGCGCCGCTATCAACGCGCCCATGCAAGGCACAGCCGCCGACCTGATTAAGTTGAGCATGGTGGCCGTGCAAAAAGCCATTGACCAGCAACAACGCCAAACCAAAGTCATCATGCAAGTGCACGATGAATTGGTGTTTGAAGTGCCCGAGTCAGAAGTGGAATGGGTCCGTACCGAAGTGCCACGCTTGATGGCTGACGTGGCGAAGCTCAAAGTGCCGTTGTTGGCAGAGGTGGGGGTGGGGCCGAACTGGGACAAGGCGCATTGATCGACCTGTAGCCATCCTGTTTCACGGCCCTCTGCTGAGGGCCTTGTTTTTTTATCACGCAGAGCGCATATCCCAATCGTCTAGACTTGAATTGAGCTTCTTGAACAACGGTGTACGGTTCCGGCTAGACCGCATACGGTCTGACTTCTTAGCGTTCTTCATGGCAAGCCGTTAATGTTGTCTGGCCACGGATAAGTGAAGCCCCGATGCATTTAAAACGGCCAGCAAAGTTTTGATGGTGGGGTTGCCACGGGGTCCGAGCGCACGGTACAGCGACTCCCTAGGCATGCCTGCTTTCTCGGCCACATTCGCCATGCCTTGTGCTTCGGCAATGTGGCGCAAAGCGGTCAGCATGGCTTGATGGCCACCCGGTTGCTCCGTCTCTTCCAGCGCAGCTGCCAAGTAGGCATCTGTAAATTCGGGGTCGGCTCTCAGCATCTCAACCACCACTTCATCATGTGGGCGTCCAGCTTTAGATGTCATTTGAATTTCCTCTGCATTTGCCAGTTGTTCCAGTAGCCGTGTGCTTTAGCAATGTCTGATTGCTGCGTGCGTTTATCGCCACCTATCAGCAACAAGATCAATCGACGACCTGCTTGCGCGTAGTACAGGCGATAACCCGGGCCATAGTCAATGCGGGCTTCCCATACACCGTCACCCACAGGTTTGACATCGCCCAGATTGCCGCCAGCCATTCGGTTGACGCGAACCACAATCCGGGCCTTGGCTTGACGATCAGGCAATGCGCCCAGCCAAGCGACATAGGGTTCCGCATCATCATCGGTGCGATAAGTTTGGATGTCGTACACGTTTTGTGAATTATAAGTTACAGATTGAGAATCGGAAATTCACACTGATTTTTATGGCCCATACCCGTTTGAAGGTGAAGTCAGGGTTTACTAGTGATAGTGCTCAGCTTCGGTGAAGTACACGCCTCAGTCGATAATCCCCCCATGACTTTGATTTCAATTCTTGTCGGCACCTTGATCGCTGGTATGGGCAGTGTGTGGCTGGCGGCGTTGCTGGCTTATGCCTTGTTGTCGCGCTTCACCCAACATTTGCTGAGTTTGGCGGCTGGTGCTTTGATGGCCACGGCGTTTACGCGTTTGTTGCCCGAGGCGTTTGAGTTGTCGGTGGTCGCAGGTATTTCTCCGCAAACCATGTTTGCCGCGCTGTTGGTGGGCTTGGTGTTTTTCTTTTTGCTCGACAAAGCGGAGTTGTGGCACCACGGTCATGAGCATGGACATAGCCACGGCGACGCACACCATGCGCATCATGCCCATGACTCGCACGCACATTCGCATGATCACGGCACGCACGCGGACCTCGCGCATCACGCGCACGATGACCATCAAGGTCACCACCACCACAGTGGCGGTTGGGCTGTACTCTTGGGCGACAGCGTGCACGCGTTTGGCGACGGCATTTTGATTGCTGCCGCGTTTGTGGCCGACCCTCGTTTGGGCGTTGCCGCTGCATTGGCTGTCATGGCGCACGAGGTGCCCCACCATGTGGGTGACTTGGTGGTGCTGCGCCAAACATTGAGCAACCCGCGTGCTGCTTTGTTCAAGCTCAGCTTGGCGGGGGGCGTGACGGCCATTGGTGGCTTGGTGGGTTATGTGTTGGTGGGCGCCTTGCAGGCGTATTTGCCGTACTTCTTGGTGGCCGCGGCCAGCAGCTTTATTTATGTGGCGCTGGCCGATTTGATTCCGCAGTTGCAAAAGCGGCTCTCACCGCGTGAGACGGCGGCGCAAGTGGCTTGGCTGTTTGCAGGTATTGCCTTGGTCTCCGCTTTGGGCGAGTGGGCGCAACACTGATTTAAGATTTTTCGCAGGGCAAGCCGGGCGTGTTGCACCACTCGCTCCAGCTGCCCGCATACAGCGCGGTGCGGCCCAGGCCCGCAACTTCCATGGCCAACACATTGGGCACAGCGCTCACGCCGCTGCCGCAGTGGTGCACCACGTTTTCTGGTTTGGCATCGCCCAGCAAAGCGGCAAATTCAGCACGCAATTCGGCAGAGATTTTGAAGAAACCGTCTGCGTTGAGGTTGGTGTTGAACGGGCGATTGAGCGCACCGGGAATGTGGCCCGCCACAGGGTCGATCGGCTCTACTTCGCCGCGGTAGCGTGGTGCACCGCGTGCGTCGACGATGGTTTGTGTGCCTGTGCTCAAGCGTGCAGACACGGTGGCGGTATCGACCAACTGCACCAAAGGTTCGCGCAGGGTGAAGTTGCCGTCGGCGGCTGTGGTGTGTTCACCAGACGCGACAGCGCCCCCTGCCGCGACCCACGCTTGCAAGCCGCCATCGAGCACGGCCACGGCGTCGTGGCCGCACCACTTCAACATCCACCACAAGCGGCCGCAATAGTTCATGCCATGGCGGTCGTACACGACCACTTGGGTGTTGTGGTTCACGCCCACACTCTGCAGCCATGCCGCAAACACTTCGCGTTGCGGCAAGGGGTGGCGGCCACCGTTGACGCGCAGGGCGGGGTCGTGTGTGGCGAGGTGCTCGTCCAAGTCCGCGTGTTGCGCACCGGCGATGTGCTGCGCCACGTATTGGGCGTGGCCTTGGGTGGGTTGCATCAGGTCAAAGCTGCAGTCAAACACGGCCAAGGGTTGGCCGCTGTGTTGCAGGTCTTGAAGTTGAGCGCCGGAGATGAGGGTGGTGTACATGCGAAGCTCCTAAGGCGAAGTGCCTATACGGTCGATGGAAAGGTTGGGCAGCGTGTGGCCACCGTGTCAGTGTTCTTCTGCGGGGGCGTTGGGGGCAGCGCGTGCACGCAACAAGGTGGCGGTCATGCCGCTGGCCACGATGAGGGCCATGCCCATCCAACCGATGAGGGGAATGTCGTCGCCAAACAGCAGCAAGCTGTACAGTGCCGCAAAGACGATGCCTGAGTACTGCAAATTGGCCACCACCAACGTGGCACCTTTGCTGTAAGCGCGGGTCATGCACAGCTGGCCCAGCGAGGCAAACACGCCCACGGGTAGCAACCAAATGGCGTACGTCCAGTTCCATTCAGACACGCCTGCAAAGCCCATGCCGATGGCGCCTGCCACCAGTGTGCCAATCGCAAAGTAAAACACGGTGCGGGTTTCAGGTTCGCCCAAACGGCCCAAGGCCATCACTTGCATGTAGGCAAACGCGGCGGCAAAGCCCGACATCAGGCCGATCAAACCCGCAAAGATTTGGTTTTGTTCGAGGGTAGGGCGCAGCATCATCACCACGCCTGCAAAGCCTGCCAACACGGTCAGGGCGAGGGGGCCTTGTGACCAAGCGCTGCGGTTGTCTTGGCCGTTCCAGTTGATGAGCGAGCCGCCGACCAAAAAGGCGGCCACCCAAACGCCGCTCATGTAGTTCAGCGTCATGGCCGTGGCCAAAGGCAGGTGGGCGATGGAAAAAAACCAAGCGCTGAGCGAGAGCACGCCAATGGTGGATCGCCACAAATGGGCACCTGGGTAAGCCGTGCGCAGCGAGACCTTTTTTTGTTTGGCAATGACCGCCAAAAACACGATGCCGACCAAGCCTCGGTAAAACACCAACTCAGCGGAGTTGAAGTGCTCAGAACCAAATTTCACACACACGCCCATGGTGGCAAAAAAGGCGGCGCCTAGCAGCATCCAAAGGGCTTGCATGTTTGGCGCTTAGGTGAAGCTGAGTTTGCCGCGGTACCACTCATGGAAATGCTGCATGCCATCTTCCATGGGGCTTTGGTAGGGGCCCACTTCGTTGTCGCCGCGTTGCATCAGGGCTTTGCGGCCTGCGTCCATGCGCTCGGCGATTTCGTCGTCTTCGATGCAGGTTTCCATGTAGGCGGCTTGCTGCGCTTGGACGAACTCACGCTCAAAGGCGACGATTTCTTCGGGGTAGTAAAACTCCACCATGTTCAGCGTTTTGTTGGGGCTGATGGGGTGCAGCGTCGACACGGTCAACACATGCGGGTACCACTCCACCATGATGTGGGGGTAGTAGGTGAGCCAAATGGCCCCTCGTTCAGGTAGTTCGCCGTTGCGGTACTTGAGCAGCATGTCGTGCCACGTTTTGTAGGTCGGCGAACCGGGTTTGCCAAAGCCGTCAGACACGCCCACGGTTTGTACCGAGTAGTTGTCTTGAAATTCCCAGCTCAGGTCGTCGCAGGTCACAAATTGACCAAGGCCTGGATGGAAGGGGCCGACGTGGTAGTCCTCAAGGTAAACCTCAATGAAGGTTTTCCAGTTGTAGTTGCACTCGTGCAGCTCCACGCGGTCGAGGGCAAAGCCTGTGAAGTCCAACGCAGCGCGCGGGCCCATGTTGGCCAAATCGGCCTCAATGTCGACGCCGTTGTCTTCAAACAGCAGGCCGTTCCATGCGCGCAGTTTGTAGTTGTTCAGGTTCAGGCAGGGGTCGTGCGAAAAGTGGGGTGCGCCCAACAGTTCGCCAGAAGGCGCATAGGTCCAGCGGTGCAAGGGGCAAACGATATTGCCGCCCGCCGAGCCAAGCGCTTGCGTTTGCAAGGAGCCACGGCCCTTGAGCATCACGGCTTGGCGGTGGCGGCAGACGTTGGAGATGAGCTCCACGCCTTGGGCTGAGCGCACGAGTGCAAGCCCTTCACCTTCATGCGGCAAAGCGTAGTAATCGCCCACGTTGGGCACGGCAAGTTCGTGACCCACATAACGTGGGCCGCGCTGAAAGATGGTCTCCAGTTCGCGCTGAAACAGCGCCTCGTCAAAGTAACTGGTAACTGGTAGTTGGCTATGAGCCTGCTGCAGTTGAAGACTTAAATCAGACATGGGTGACCTGACCTAAAGACTCCCCACAGGGAGGTGAGTGAAAAAATAAATCAGCCGACAGGCTGATGAAAGAAACGCTATTGTAGCCAAGGGGGTGTGCGTGAACCTTGGAGCCGCCTAAAATGTTGCGTTACCTTTCATACACACATCAACTTAAGATTTCGCACCACGATGACCAAGGCCAAGACCCCTGCGAGCACCGCGCCCGCCAGTTACGAAGCGGCTTTGAAAGAGCTAGAGGGCTTGGTAGCCCAAATGGAATCGGGTCAGTTGCCTTTGGCTGACTTACTGTCCGGCTATCAACGTGGCGCTGAGTTGTTGGCGTTTTGCCGCGCCCAGCTCGATGCGGTCGAGCAGCAAATTCAAGTGCTCGACAACGGCGTGCTCAAACCTTGGTCGGGTGCCTGAGCATGACGGCGCAACGGTCTGTGATGCCTATGAGTTCTTTTGATTTGGAGTTTTGGAGTCAAAAGCGTCTCGATCAAGTCGAGCAAGCGCTCTCCAATTGGATCAACCCTCAAGCGCCAGCCAATTTGGGCGAAGCCATGCGCTATGCCGCGTTGGATGGTGGCAAGCGTTTGCGCCCCTTGTTGGCCTTGGCGGCGCGTGAAGCCGTGGCGCAAAGCGAGCCCAGTGCCGACATGGACGAAGCCGCCTTGCGCGCGGGCTGTGCTGTTGAGCTGATCCATGCGTATTCGTTGGTACACGACGACATGCCTTGCATGGACAACGACGTGTTGCGTCGCGGTAAACCCACGGTGCATGTGCAGTTTGGCGAGGCCCAAGCCTTGTTGGCGGGCGATGCGCTGCAAGCCTTGGCGTTTGAAGTGCTCACCCCTGAGGCGTCCAACATCCGTGGCGATGTGCAAGCGCGTTTGTGCCGTTTACTGGCAGTGGCGGCGGGTTATCAAGGCATGGCCGGTGGCCAAGCGATTGATTTGGCCAGTGTGGGCCAAGCCTTGAATCACGATCAATTGCGCCAGATGCATCGCTTGAAGACGGGCGCATTGCTCGAAGCCAGTGTGATGATGGGTGCGACTTGCGGCAACGTCAGCACGCAAGCACTCAGTGCTTTGCAGCGCTACAGCCAAGCCCTGGGATTGGCGTTTCAAGTGATCGACGATGTGTTGGATGTCATCTCTGATTCAGCCACGCTTGGTAAAACTGCAGGCAAAGACGCCGCGAACGACAAACCTACTTATGTGTCGCTGCTGGGCCTCGCGCAAGCGCAAGTTTATGCCGAGGCCTTGTTGCAAGACGCCTTGGATGCCTTGCAAGACAGCGGCTTGACACACACACACGCGCTGGCCGCTTTGGCACAACGCGTCGTGAAACGGAACACCTGAACCATGCCCACTTTGTTGCCCACCATCCATTCGCCCGCCGATTTGCGCGCTTTGCCGCGTCATCAACTCAGCACCTTGGCCGATGAGTTGCGCTCCTATGTCTTGCAAAGTGTGGCCAAAACCGGTGGCCACTTGAGTTCCAACTTAGGCACGGTCGAGTTGACGGTGGCGTTGCACTATGTGTTCAACACCCCGCACGACCGCATCGTGTGGGACGTGGGTCACCAAACGTATCCGCACAAAATCTTGACGGGTCGTCGCGACCAAATGAGCACATTGCGCCAACGTCATGGCCTGAGTGGCTTCCCGCGCCGTGATGAAAGTGAGTACGACGCTTTTGGCACCGCGCACTCGTCCACCAGTATTTCAGCCGCTTTGGGCATGGCCGTGGCAGCGCAACAAAAAGGCGAACACCGCCATGCGATTGCCGTGATTGGCGACGGCGCGATGACGGCCGGCATGGCCTTTGAGGCTTTGAACAACGGCGGCGTGACTCATTCCAAACTCTTGGTCATCTTGAACGACAACGACATGTCGATCAGCCCGCCCGTGGGCGCGCTCAACCGCTATTTGGCGCAGTTGATGAGCGGCAAGTTTTATGCCGCGGCCAAAGAGGTGGGCAAACAGGTACTCAAAGGCGCGCCACCTTTGTTCGAGTTGGCCAAGCGCTTTGAAGAGCATGCCAAGGGCATGGTGGTGCCGGCCACGTTGTTTGAAAAATTTGGTTTCAACTACATCGGCCCCATTGATGGGCACGACCTTGAGTCACTCATTCCCACGCTTGAGAACATCAAGCACTTAGACGGTCCACAGTTTTTGCATGTGGTCACCAAAAAAGGTCAAGGCTACAAACTGGCTGAGGCCGACCCCGTGGCCTACCACGGCCCCGGCAAGTTTGATCCCGCTGTGGGTTTGGTGCCCGCGACCAGCCCCGCTAAAACCACCTTCACCCAAGTGTTTGGCCAGTGGCTGTGCGACATGGCCGAGCACGATCCGCTGTTGGTCGGCATCACGCCGGCCATGCGCGAAGGCTCGGGCATGGTGGAGTTCCACAAACGTTTTCCTGAGCGCTACCACGACGTGGGCATAGCAGAGCAGCACGCCGTGACGTTTGCGGCAGGTCTGGCCTGTGAGGGCGTGAAGCCTGTGGTGGCGATTTATTCCACCTTCTTGCAACGCGCCTACGACCAAGTGATTCATGACGTCGCTTTGCAAAAGTTACCCATGGTGCTGGCGCTCGATCGCGCAGGCATTGTGGGGGCCGATGGCGCCACGCATGCGGGTCTGTACGACATCCCCTTCATGCGTTGCATTCCTAACGTCAGCATGGCCTGTCCAGCGGATGAAAACGAGGGCCGTCAATTGCTGACCACCGCCTACCAACAAGACCACTGCGTGGCCGTGCGTTACCCGCGTGGTGCCGGCGTGGGCGTGCCTGTGCAACCTGGACTGCAGGCCTTGCCATTTGGCAAAGGTGAGGTGCGTCGCACGGGGCAACGCATTGCCATTTTGGCGTTTGGCACCTTGCTTTATCCCGCGCTGGAGGCTGGCGAAGCGCTGAATGCCACGGTGGTCAACATGCGCTGGGCCAAGCCTTTAGATACCGAATTGCTGGCGCAAATTGCCGCCACACACGATGCCTTGGTGACGGTGGAAGAAGGCGCCATCATGGGCGGCGCCGGTTCGGCTGTGCTTGAAGCTTTGCAAGACCTTCAACTGCCCAAGCCAGTTTTGGTGTTGGGTGTGCCCGATGTGTTCACCGAGCACGGCGATCCTGTGAAATTGTTGGCTGAATTGGGTTTGGATGCTGTCGGTATTCAAGCTTCCATCGCCAAACGCTTCGAGCATTTCTTAAATTAATGCGAACCTGTTCTTTCAAGTGAGTTAATTTCAAGAGGTTTGAAGTTTTTGATGCTTTGATCGTTTTGCGGGCAAACCCGAAGTATTGACTTTGAAAGCCTGCATACAATCTCGCCTCGTTGGGTGTCATTTTGGCGTCACCAGTGGCATTTACATAAACAATTTTTTAACTTTTGGAGTCTTTTATGGACCGTCGTTCCGTTATTAAAAATGCAGGTATTGCCGGTATTTTGGCTGCTGGTGCAGCACCCGCTGTGCATGCGCAAGCCGCTATTCGCTGGCGTTTGGCTTCGAGCTTTCCTAAGTCGCTCGACACCATCCACGGCGCTGCTGACACCTTCGCGAAGGCTGTCAAGGCGATGTCTGGCGGTAAGTTCGAAATTTCGGTGCACGCGGCTGGCGAAATCATGCCTGCCTTTGGCGTGGTAGACGGCGTACAACAAGGCTCCATTGAAATGGCGCATACCGCGCCTTACTATTTCTTCGGTAAAGATGAGACTTTTGCTTTGGGCTGTGCCATTCCTTTCGGTTTGAACAGCCGTCAAATGACAGCTTGGATGTACGAAGGCAATGGCTTGAAGCTGATGCGCGAGTTCTATGCCAAATACAACATCGTCAACTTCCCAGGCGGCAACACAGGTGCGCAAATGGGCGGCTGGTTCCGCAAAGAAATCAAATCGTTGGCTGATCTCAAGGGTTTGAAATTCCGCATCGGTGGCTTTGGCGGCAAGGTGATGGAGCGTTTGGGCGTTGTGCCACAAAACATTCCTGGCGGTGATATTTACCCTGCTTTGGAAAAAGGCACGATTGACTCAGCCGAGTGGATTGGCCCTTACGATGATTTGAAATTGGGCTTCAGCAAAGTGGCGCCTTTCTACTATTACCCAGGTTTCTGGGAAGGTGGCCCACAGTTGGACTTCTTCATCAATGACAAAGCATTTGCAGCACTGTCGCCAGAGAATAAGGCTATCGTGGAAGCGGCTGCAGCTATGGCGCACACCGATATGCAAGCTAAGTACGACGCCCGTAATCCTGCTGCTTTGAAGCAGTTGGTTGGTTCAGGCACCAAGTTGCGCGAGTTCCCGAAAGACGTGATGGCTGCCGCTTTCAAAGAGTCGATGGCGTTCTACAACGAAATCTCTGCGAAAAACGAAAACTGGAAAAAGGTCTACACCGATTACGCCAAGTTCCGTGGTGATCAAAACTTGTGGTTCCGCTTCACGGAAGCCAAGTTTGACTCGTTCATGCAAGCGCAAAAGCTGTAATTAGTTTTTAGCATGCACAAAAAACCGCGCTCTAGGGCGCGGTTTTTTTATGTCTGCTGCTCAAGCAGTTTCACATGCGTCTAAAGGTTTCTAGCTCTTTGGACAAGCGACTGCAGTTTTCCAGCATGCTGGGGCGGGTCATATAAAACACCGTGAACTTGCCTGCCAAGGTTCGCGTGTAAAAGCGCGGCGCCATCAGCCATTCAAGCCCGCGCACGCGCAATAGTTTGGCGTAGGCCAGTTCGTCCAAGCTTTGGTGTTTGTCCCAAATCCAAGTTTGGTGAAGGCCTTGTGCATCGATACGCACACGGCTACGCAGCACATGCCAAGCGGTCCACGCGAGCAAGGCCCAGCCCATGACGAACCAGCCTGCGCTGCGCAGGCCATTCCATCCCGTATCGCCACCGAATTTGCCTTGTTGCCACAAGCTCAGCAGCCAGTACCCAGAGGCCAGCACCGTGAGCAAGGTGATGCCCTGAAACGTGCGCGAAAAGGCGGGCCCTTCTAAGACCTCGGGGGAGGGGATAAAACGAAAAGGTTCGGGTCCCATGCTGGGTGACGACGCGGGCGAAGATGCAGGTGAAGAAACGGTGGAGGGCGAGGTGTTGGAGTCGGTCATGGTCTGGGAGGGTTGGCCAAGAAAAAGCCCCTCTCGGATGTGCCGGAGGGGCTTGTGTCGCAAGTCAATGGTTACTTCTTGAAGAGGTCATCCATTTTCTTTTGCTCGTCAGCCGCGTTGTCTGCGTCTGTTGGTTTGGTACCGTCGAGTTTGAGTTCAATTTCGGGCACTTCTTGTTCGGAAGGCATTTCGATCACGACTTTGTCGAGGTCAACTTTTTCTTCTTTGTCCAAGAACATGGTCACGGTTTCGGGCACAAAAATCACGATCACCACCAACACCAGCTGCATGATCACCCACGGAATGGCGCCCATGTAAATGTCGTTGGATTTGACGGGTTTTTCAATGCGGCCTTCTTTGAACAGTGTGTCGGCAATGCCGCGCAAGTAAAACAGTGCGAATCCAAACGGCGGATGCATGAAGCTGGTTTGCATGTTCACGCACAGCAGCACGCCGAACCACACCATGTCGATGCCCATTTTTTCGGCGACAGGTCCGAGCATAGGCAAGATGATGAAGGCGATTTCAAAGAAGTCCAAGAAGAACGCCAAGAAGAAAATGAAGATGTTCACCACAATCAAGAAGCCCACGACGCCACCAGGCAAGCCTGTCAGCAAGTGTTCCACCCACTTGGCCCCGTCCACACCTTGGAACACCATCGAGAACACGCGTGAGCCGATCAAGATGAACACCACCATCGCCGTCAGGCGCATGGTGCTGTGCATGGCATCCCAAATGAGGTTTTTGTCCAAGCGGTTGTGCATGGCTGCCAACACCAAGGCGCCCACGCAACCCATGGCACCGGCTTCGGTGGGGGTGGCAATGGCGGTGTTGATGCCCGGCAAGCCGCCCATCGAGCCGAGCACGGCAAAGATCAAGAAAGCTGAGGGTACGATGCCGCGCAAGCACTTGGCCCACAAGGACCAACCGTTCAAGGTGCGTGCTTCTTTAGGGACGCCTGGCACATGCTCAGGTTTGATCAAGCTCAAGCCGAATGTGTAGAGCGCAAAAATGCCCACTTGCAGCAAAGAGGGGCCCCAAGCGCCTTTGTACATATCGCCCACAGAGCGACCGAGTTGGTCTGCCATCACCACCAATACCAACGATGGGGGGACCAGTTGCGTGATGGTGCCTGAGGCCGCCAGCACGCCCGTGGCGTAGCGCATGTTGTAGCCGTAGCGAATCATCACCGGCAGCGAGATCAAGGCCATGGCGATCACTTGACCGGCCACGGTGCCGGTGATGGCGCCCAAGATAAAGCCCACGATGATGACTGAGTAGCCCAAGCCGCCTTTGACGGGGCCAAACAATTGGCCCATCGAATCAAGCATGTCTTCGGCGAGGCCACACTTTTCAAGAATGGCACCCATGAAGGTGAAAAACGGAATGGCCAACAACAAATCGTTGCTGAGAATGCCGAAAATGTTCAAAGGCAAGTTAGCCATGAAGCTCGCGGGGAACCAGTCCATGCTGATGGCGAAGAAGCCACAAGCAAGACCTAAGAACGCCAGCGAGAACGCGACGGGGAAGCCAATGAGCATCGTGAGGACGAGCCCCCCGAACATGACGGGGGCGAAGTTTTCCATTTGCATGATCGTGTGTCCTTATTGCACGGGCTTTTCGTAGTGCGTGTCCATTTCAAACTTGCCTTGCAAGTAAGCCACGCGCTTGATGATTTCACTTAGACCTTGTACGAACATCCAAATGAAGCCTAAGGGCAACAAAAGCATGGCAGGCCAGCGGATTAAACCGCCTGCGTTGCTGGACATTTCATTGGTAACGAACATTTTGATAAATAGCGGAAAGCTAAACCAGCAGAGCATCAACATGACGGGCAGCAAAAACACCACCAAGCCAAACAAGTCCACGTAAATTGGCATCTTGCCTTTGAGCTTGCCGTAGATCAAATCGACGCGCACATGTTCGTTGAGCTTGAGTACCAAGGGCGAACCTAACATCACGGTCGCTGCAAATAAGTACCACTGAATTTCGAGCCAGCCGTTAGAGCTGATGTCGAATCCGTAGCGAATGAACGCGTTACCCGCTGAAATTAAGGCTGCAGCCATGACGGTAAATGCGGCGACAGCGCCAAAGCGCTCGCTGACCCAATCAACGCCTAACGCAAATTTAAGAAGTTTTGACACAGTGTGCCTCCAGTTTTTTGCCAACCCGCGATGGTACCAAGCTCAAAGGCTTGGCGCTCCTTCAGGCTGTGAAGTTTATGGCGTCCTTGTGAAAATACTTCAGCTGAGCTTGAATCTGGGGCTTACGGCGTAGCAGGGTCTGCTTGTTTGTTTTTTTTGAACGTCCACCAAGGCAGCAAGGCACTCAGTGACTGCACATGGCCACTCGACTGCGCGGCATAGCCGGGCAGGGCGTTCAGTGCATCACGCCAATCGTGCTCTTGCAGCAAGTCGCGCAGCGCTTGGGTGGCGGGGGTGTCTAAGGCAGATTTGAGGCACACCAAATGAAAGTGCTCGTGGAGCAAGGGCACAAAGCCCAAGCCGCGGGCACGGGCTGTGCTCTCGATGCCCAAGCCCACGTCGCAGCGACCGGAGGCAATGGCTTCGGCCAAGGCGGTGTGTGAGGGCTCATCGTCGGGCAGGGCATTCAAATCGTTCAGGCTGAGTTGGGCTTGGTCCAGCAAGTCGTCGAGCAACACCCGCGTACCTGTGCCTAGGCTGCGGTGCACAAAACGGGCGCGCATTTGCGCCACATCTTTGAGGCTGTGGAGCTGCAAGGGGTTGTCGGGGGCGACGATCAGGCCTTGCACCCGCGTGGCAAAGCCAATGATTTTGTGCAGGCCCGGTTTGAGCAATCCCTTGTAGGCCTTGGCGGCATGTGAGTTTTTGCTGGCTGGCGACTGGGTGTGAAACCCAGCCAAGGTGCAGCGCCCTTCGTTCAGTGCCCGAATGGCGTCTACGCTGCCGCAAAACCGAATGTCTAAATGAAGGCCTTGCTCTGCTGCATATTCGCGCAGGCGTGGCAGCGCGTCGTCGTGGCTGGCGTAGAGCGTCAGCACATGCGCATCGGGGTCGAAGGCGACGGCGAAGGTGCGTTCTAAGTCGGCCCTTAAGGCTTCGATTTGTGGGGCCAGGCGCGCTTGGGTTTGACGCTCTGCCCACATGAGTTTGTCGCCAAACTCTGTCAGGCGTGCTGATTGGCCTTTTTCCCACACGATCAACTCGTGGCCCATCACGTTTTCCCAACGCTTGAGTTCACCCCAAACGTGGCGGTAGGACAAGTTCAATTGACGGGCCGCGGCCGAGATAGAGCCCTGCTGGGCGACGGCTTGCAGCAAATCCATCAACGGATGGCGTAGCAATGCCGCGTCAGACGGATGGCTTTCTTTGTCGCTGTGGTGATTCAGGGTGTAGTTGAGGCGAACGCTATGCACGGCTTTACATATGGTGAGGTTTTAGGCGCTTGGCTAGGATGACGCAAAGTCTACCTGTCCTTATGTCTACGTTTACAGATACCGCTACGGCTTCGTTGCAACTCCTCATTGAATTCGACCCTTTGCTTTGGTCGATCGTCGCCCGCTCCCTTTGGGTGAGTGTGTTGGCCACCGCCATCGCCTGCGGTTTGGGTATGGTGCTGGGCGCTTGGTTAGGCGTGGCGCGGTTCGTTGGGCGCGATGTGCTGTTGACGGTGCTCAACACCTTGTTGGCGTTGCCGTCTGTGGTGGTCGGGTTGTTGGTGTATTTGCTGTTGTCGCGCACTGGGCCTTTGGGTTTTCTGGGGTGGTTGTTCAGTCTCAAAGCGATGGTCTTGGCCCAAGCTATGTTGGTGTTGCCGGTGGTCACCGCCTTGACGCGCCAATGCGTGGAAGACGCTGAGCGCAGCCACGGCGAGCAATTGCAGTCGCTGGGTGCAGCACCTTGGATGCGCAGTGTGTTGCTGGCGTGGGACGAGCGTTACACCTTGCTGACCGTGTTGATTGCGGCGTTTGGTCGTGCGATTTCTGAGGTGGGCGCCGTGATGGTGGTGGGCGGCAACATTGAAGGTTTCACACGCGTCATGACGACCGCCATTGCCCTCGAAACCAGCAAGGGTGATTTGCCTTTGGCCCTCGCTTTGGGTTTTGTGTTGATGGCCGTGGTGCTGCTGTTGAACGTGTGTATTTCGTTTTTGCGGCGCTGGCGTCAAGGCGCAGAAGGTGCAATGTCGGGCTCTGTACAAGGTGTGTTGGCATGAGTGCGGTGCTGGATTTGAAGCAGGTGTCGGTCCAATTCGGCAGCCACACGGCATTGCATGCGGTGAACCTGAACATTCATGCCGGTGAGCGCGTGGCTTTGGTCGGCGCCAATGGGTGCGGCAAAAGCACGCTTTTGCGTGTGGCGCATGGTTTGTTGAGCGCATCGCAAGGTCAAGTGCATGCGGCGCCATCGGTGCGTCAAGCCATGGTGTTTCAACGCCCGCACATGCTGCGCACCTCGGTCTTGCGCTTTGTGATGTGGGGATTGTGGTTGCAGGGCGTGCCTTGGCGTGCGGCCAAGGCGCAGGCGATGGTTGCGTTGCATCGTGTGGATTTGCAAGACTTGGCCGAACGTCCCGCACGTGCTTTGTCGGGCGGTCAACAACAACGCTTGGCGCTGGCTCGGGCTTGGGCCTTGCAACCTGACTGCGTGTTGTTGGACGAACCCACGTCGAGTCTGGACCCGCATGCCAAGCGCGACGTGGAGCAGATGATGGCCGATTGGGTGGCCGCTTCGGGCGTCACTTTGCTGTTCAGCAGCCATAACTTGGGCCAAGTCAAACGCTTGGCGACGCGGGTTATTTATTTAGAAGTCGGCCGCGTGTTGGCCGATCTGCCGGTGGACCATTTCTTCCATCAGTCGTTGGCTGAGAGTCACCCGCAAGCACATTTGTTTCTTAAAGGAGAGTTGGTATGACACATCGCACACATTGGTTATCGTTCGCAGCAGGGCTGGCTTTGGTTTTGGGTTTGGGGGCCAGCACTGTGCAGGCGCAAACGTCCAGCATCGTCATGGCTTCGACCACGTCGACGGAGCAGTCGGGTTTGTTTGCCCATCTGTTGCCCGCGTTCAAACAGGCCTCGGGCATTGACATCAAAGTGGTGGCCTTGGGCACGGGGCAAGCCTTGGACACAGGCCGTCGTGGCGATGCCGATGTGCTGTTCGTGCATGACCAAGCCGCCGAAGAAAAATTTGTGGCCGAAGGCTTTGGCGTGAAGCGCTACCCCGTGATGTACAACGACTTTGTGTTGGTCGGTCCTGCCAACGACCCCGCCAAGGTGCGCGGCAAAGACATCGTGTCGGCCTTGCAAAAAGTGACGGGCACGCAAGCCAACTTCGTGTCGCGCGGCGACAAAAGCGGCACCCATGCCGCTGAATTGCGCTACTGGAAATTGGCTGGCTTAGACAACAAAGGTGCAGGCTACAAAGAGTGCGGCTGCGGCATGGGCCCTGCGCTGAACATTGCTTCGTCCACAGGCGCTTACGCGTTGACCGACCGCGGCACATGGCTCAATTTCAAGAACCGCCAAGATTTGCAAGTGCTGGTGGAGGGCGACAACCGCTTGTTCAACCAATACGGTGTGATGGTGGTCAACCCTGCCAAGCACTCCCATGTCAAAGCCGATTTGGCCCAGAAGTTTGTCGATTGGGTGATCTCGCCAGCGGGTCAGGCCAACATCGCCAGCTACAAAATTGGTGGCGAGCAGCTGTTCTTTGCGAACGCCAACAAATAAGTTTTGGAATGGCGCGCTTAGGCCGCGTCAAAGCCTTGTCGTTTGAGCGTGGCTTGGCTGAACGGCGATTGCAAAAACGCAATGAACTGACGCGCTAAAAAGGGTTGTTTGCTGCTGCGCACTTGCGCGATGGGGTAAACAATGGGCGCGTGTTGGGTCAGCGTCATTACGTTGTTGACGCGGCGCAACTCGCGCAGCGCATCGGTTTTGTAAACAAAGCCCGCATCGACCTCACCCAAGGCCACCGACTGCAGCACTTGGCGAACGTTCTCGGCACGCACCCAACGTGGGCGCAACATCTCTGTCAAACCCGCTTGCGTCAACACCTGCTCGGCGTAGCGCCCTGCGGGCACGGTGGCAGGATTGCCAATGCCCAGTCGCTTGAATTCTGGGCGCAACACATCTTGCAAACTTGTGGGCGTTGGGCCCGTGCGTGGCGTGATCAGCACCAAATCGTTGGTCGCAAAGTTCACCCGCGTGCCCGGCTCAATCAAACGCTCCGCTTGGGCTCGGTCTAGCGTGTCGGTATCTGCAGTGGCCAGCACATCAACATCCGAGCCGCGCTGCAATTGGTTCAGCAGCACCGTGGAGGCCGCGAAGTTAAACAGCACGCGCCGATTGGGCTCGGCGCGTTCGAAGGCTTGGCCAATTTCCACCATCGCGTCACTCAGGCTTGACGCTGCAGAAATCACGAGCCGCTGGGGTGCCGCCTGAGCGAGTGGTGCAACGAGCGCCAGACTCAAACCACGCAAAGCTTGGTGGTGAAAAGCGCGTCGGGTGTGGGGTGCGTCAGGCATGCGTGGTGGGACTACGCATCTGACGGACGTTTGGGGGGCGAGATTTTTCGGTACAAGGTGGCGCGGCTGATGCCCAGTCGCTTGGCCGCTTCGCTCACGTTGCCGCGCGCTTGTTGCATCACGCGGCGGATGAGGTCGGACTCGACCTCTTTCAGCACTTGAGGCGCGGCTGCGAGCGATGTGGGGCGCTCGCGGTTGGTCGCAGCTTTGAGTTGCACGCGCAAGCCCGACCACAACGGCACTTCATGGCTGTTGTCTCGCTGCGTCAAGTCGTGCAGCGACTCCCAAGGCAGCGCAAAAATATCGCTGGCGTGTTCGCGTGTGGTTGGGTTGAGGTGCAAAATTTCGCGCGCATGGCGGTTGGCCCCCACGATCCAGCCATCTGCGTCGATGCCAATCAAGCCGTCGTGCTCATTGCCTTGCAGCAGCCCTGTCCAGTTCACATGCAGCAGCAGGGCGGGGGCGTGTTGGCGCAGCAAAGCGTTCTCAATGCAGCGCGCCGATTGCGCTGCCAAATGTTGTAACTCAGGCCGCTCGGGCGCATCCACGCCCGTGAGGTCAAGCATGCCCACGCATTGACCATCAGGGCCGAACAAGGGTGAACCTGCGCAGCTGAATACGCGGTTGTCTTGTAAAAAATGCTCGCCGCGGTGCAACCAGATGGCGCGTTGCTCGGTCAAGGCCGCGCCGATGGCGGAGGTGCCGATGTTGCGCTCTGACAGGTCGACGCCGATGCGTGCGATCGCATGGGCGTGCTTGTTTTGGCGGTCAATCTCGCCCCGTGTGTCGATGACGATGCCTTGTGCGTCGGTCAGCAAAGCGAAGTAACGCGTGCCTGCAATGGCGCGGCTGAGTCTGTCTAGCTCTGCGCTGGCGGCGTGAAGCAATTGTTGGTTTTGGTCTTGCAGACGACGCAGCTGTTGCTGGCTGATCGTGTCAAAGCTGACGGCTTGTTGCGGGCTGTGTCCCCAAGACAAGCAGCGTTGCCAAGAACGCTCGATCCAATCTTGAATCCACGGGCTGGGGAGCTGTTGTCGCTTGTCCAACACGTATTGACGCGCAAGGTCGATTTGTTCGAGTCGGTCGGAGGGGGGCATCAAGCTGCGCATGGCTCGGATTTTGACCACATTTCGACGACCGTTGCTGCGCGGTGTCTCAATTTGAGAAATTCTGAAGTCCAACCCTATGAAATTCAGGGTTATTCCTTAGGCAGGCTTTTGCACAAGCTTCTCAAAATCTTATGCAAATACATTCATAGCCAACTGGAGACCCAGATGCAAAAAATCCTGCACATCAACCCAGACAAATGCACGGGCTGTCTGCAATGCGAGATGGCCTGTTCTTTTGAGAACTACGGCACATTCGCCACAGCCAAGTCGCGCATCAAAGTGTTTGACTTCCATGAGACCGGCAAAAAAGTGCCTTACACCTGCACGCAGTGCGACGAAGCTTGGTGTTTGCATGCGTGTCCGGTGGAGGCGATCACCAAAGACAAAGTGACGGGCGCCATGGTGGTGAACGAAACCACCTGCGTGGGTTGCAAGGTGTGCACCATCGCTTGCCCCTTCGGCACCATCAACTATGTGCAAGAGACAGGCAAGGTCCAAAAGTGCGACTTGTGCGGCGGCGACCCTGCCTGCGCATCGGCTTGCCCCACCGGCGCCATCACCTTTGTGGATGCCAACTGGACCGGCCTCGACAAGATGAAGCAATGGGCCGACAAACTCGGCAACCAGCCTTCCGCCACTTAAATCCGAATTAGGAGCACACATCATGACTTGGGCTGGAAAAATCCTCCGCATCAACCTGACCACAGGCACCGTCAAAACCGAACCCCTCAACATGCAATGGGCCCGCGACTACGTCGGCTCGCGCGGTTTGGGTTCGAAGTACCTCATCAGCGAAATCGATCCAAAGGTCGACCCGCTGTCGCCTGACAACAAAATCATTTGGGCCACCGGTCCTCTGACGGGCACGATGGCGTCGACGGGTGGTCGCTACACCGTCATCACCAAAGGTCCGCTGACGGGCGCGATTGCGTGCTCGAACTCTGGGGGCTACTTTGGTGCCGAACTCAAGATGGCAGGCTGGGACATGGTGATTTGCGAAGGCAAGTCGCCCACGCCGGTCTATCTGTACATCAACGACGACCACGTGGAGTTGCGCGACGCCACCGGCCTGTGGGGCAAGAGCGTGTGGGAAACCGAGCACGAGTTGAAGAAAACCTTGCAAGACCCGCTGACTCGCGTGTCGTCCATCGGTAAAGCCGGTGAGAACCATGTGTTGTACGCCGCCATCGTGAACGACTTGCACCGTGCGGCAGGCCGCTCGGGCGTGGGCGCTGTGATGGGCAGCAAAAACCTCAAAGCTGTGGCCGTGCGCGGCACCTTGGGCGTGGGCAATGTGCGCGATCCCAAAGCCTTCATGAAGGTCACGGCTGAGAAGAAAAAGATCTTGGCCGACAACGCGGTGACCGGCCAAGGCTTGCCCGCTTACGGCACGCAAGTGCTGATGAACGTGATCAACGAAGTGGGCGCTTTGCCCACCCGCAATCACCGTGATGTGCAGTTCGAAGGCGCCAAAGACATTTCTGCCGAAGCCATGGCCACACCACGCGAGACCGATGGTAAAAAACACTTGGTGACCAACCAAGCGTGCTTTGGTTGCACCATCGCCTGCGGTCGCATCAGCAAGATGGACGAAACCCACTTCACGGTGCAAAACAAACCTCAGTACTGGGGCGCATCGGGCGGTTTGGAGTACGAAGCTGCTTGGGCTTTGGGCGCGGCCAACGGTGTGAAAGATTTGGAAGCCTTGCAATACGCCAACTTGCTCTGCAACGAAGAAGGCATTGATCCCATCAGCTTCGGCGCCACCGTGGGTGCGGTGATGGAGTTGTATGAAATGGGCGTGCTGACCCAAGAGCAACTGGGCATTGATGCCAAGTTTGGCTCGGCGCAAGCCTTGGCTTTCTTTGCCGAAGAGACGGTGAATGGCCGCGGTTTTGGTGTCGAAATCGGCCAAGGCTCTAAGCGCTTGACCGCCAAGTATGGCCACCCAGACTTGAGCATGAGCGTGAAGGGCCAAGAGTTCCCTGCGTACGACGGCCGTGCGATTCAAGGCATTGGCTTGGCCTATGCCACGTCCAACCGTGGTGCTTGCCATTTGCGTGGCTACACCATCGCGTCGGAAGTGTTGGGCATTCCTGTCAAGACCGATCCGCTGGAGCACGAAGGCAAACCTGAGTTGGTCAAGGCGTTCCAAGACGCCACGGCTGCGTTTGACTCGTCGGGCCTGTGCATTTTCACGACCTTTGCTTGGGGCCTGGCCGATTTGGCGCCGCAAATGCAAGCTGCGTGCAACGAGGACTACACCACCGAAGAGCTCGAAAAAATTGGCGAGCGCATTTGGAACATGGAACGCGAGTTCAACAACGCCGCAGGCTTCACCGCCAAAGACGACAGCTTGCCCAAACGCTTGCTGACCGAGGCTGCGAAAACGGGCCCCGCCAAAGGCAAAGTCAGCATGTTGCCGACCATGTTGCCCAAGTACTACAACGTGCGTGGTTGGGACAGCGAAGGCCGCCCCACGGCTGAAACCAAAGCCCGTTTGGGTCTCTGAGGCTCAGAACCATGACACATCACGTCATTCTTGGCGCCGGGCCTGCTGGCGTGATCGCTGCCGAAACCATCCGCAAACACGCGCCCAACGACCGCATCACCCTTGTGGGTGATGAGGCCGAGCCGCCGTATTCGCGGATGGCCATTCCTTACTTGTTGATTGGCAACATCGACGAGCGTGGCACTTACCTGCGCAAAGGCGCGGACCATTACGCCAGCTTGGGTGTGACGCAAGTGCAAGCGCGCGCGCTGTCGGTCGACGCGAAAACCAAAACCATTCAGCTCAGCAACGACCAAGTGCTGGCGTACGACAAGTTGTTGATCGCCACGGGTTCGCGTCCTGTGCGTCCCCCAATCCCTGGCATGGACAGTCCGCAAGTGCATCCCTGCTGGACCTTGGAAGACGCCCGCGCTATCATGGCTTTGGCCCAACCCGGTGCCCGTGTGGTGCAAATGGGGGCGGGCTTCATTGGTTGCATCATCATGGAGGCCTTGGCCTCGCGTGGGGTGACGTTGACCGTGGTCGAAATGGGCGACCGCATGGTGCCTCGCATGATGGGCCCTGTGGCGGGCGGCATGATTCGGTCGTGGTGTGAAACCAAAGGCGTGCAGGTGTTCACGGGGGCCAAGGTGGAGGCCATCGTGCCCAACGGCAGCGAGAACCCAGGCTTGTTGTCTAAATTGGCACAAGCGGTGGGGCTGCATGACGCGCCGACCGATGCCGCCTTGACCGTGCGTTTGTCCACAGGCGACAAAATCCCGGCTGATTTGGTGATCAGTGCCACCGGTGTGAAGCCTTGCATCGATTTCCTCAAGACATCGGGCATCACTTGCTTGCAAGGTGTGTTGACTGACGAGCACATGCAAACCAATGCAGATGGTGTTTACGCCGCAGGCGATTGCGCCGAAGCGTTTGACAAGGTCAGTGGCACCACCATCGTGAGCGCCATTCAACCCAACGCGGCCGAGCAAGCCCGCGTGGCCGCGCTCAACATGGTGGGGCAACAAGCCAGCCTGAAAGGCGTGACACAAATTAACGTGCTCGATACCTTGGGCTTGATTTCGACCAGCTTTGGCAATTGGCAAGGTGTGCCGGGTGGCGAACAAGCCTCACTCACCGCCGAGGGTCGTCACTTGAGCTTGCAGTTCAAAGACGACGTGATGGTGGGCTGCAACAGCGTGGGCTGGACCGAGCATGTGGGCGTGATGCGCGGTTTGGTGGAAGGCCAAGTGCATTTGGGCGCGTGGAAAGACAAGCTCAAACAAGACCCCACCCAACTCATGGCGGCTTACCTCGCGTGCGCGCAAGGGCAAGGTGCTTGGACGGGCGCGGCGGATACACGTCGACGATAACTTGGACGTGAGCTCACGCGCCAATGCGCTAACCTAGGCCCCATGGACATCACTTTCAAACTCTTCGCCACCCTGACCGATTACCTGCCACCTGCCGCACGCCGCAGCAACGTGTTGAACATGGAGGTGGATGACGGGATGACGATTGCGCAAATCATCGAACCCTTTGGCATGCCCGAAAAGTTGGTGCATTTGGTGCTCGTCAACGGCACTTTTGTGCCGCCAGAAGACCGGGCCAGCAAGGTTTTGAACGATGGTGACGTGCTGGCTGTTTGGCCACCGGTCGCTGGGGGCTAAGCGCTAAGCGCTAAGCGCCTTTTCCTTCAACGCTTTGTCACGCCACGATGCAGTCTGCTTACGACGCTGTTTTTTCCCGCGAGATGGGATGCACCGAAGCCGAATGGTTGGGCTGGTTGCCTGCGGCCATTGGCACGCACGCTTGGCAGCGCGACGCTTCATCGGTGCGGATCACCCTTCAAGAAGACGATGTGCTTTTGGGTCTGTTGCATATCGATTGGCAGCAAACCGCACCGCGTGCGATTGCGCAAGTGCGCATTCCGTGTCTCAAGGTCAACTTTCGTTTTGACGGACTAGACGCCGCCCAACGTTACCGATTCATGCGCCGCTTCGATTTGTACATGCAACGTGGGGGCGGTTGAGGTGAGTCAGTCCTGCATGGGGGAGTTTGACGCGCTCTGTGGTGGACGGGCCTTCGGCTTTGGCCATGTTGGCCGAGGGCGAAGCGCTGTTACAGGCGCAGCAGTTGGTGTTGCGCCGCCCACCGGCTGCACCCGTCACCTGTTGTGGACGCGGTTGCAATGGCTGCGTGTGGGAAGGGTTTGTGGACGCCGCGAACTATTGGCGAGAAGACGCGCTTGCGTTGCTGCAAACCTGTTCGGCTTGACGTTTGGTTTAAGGTTTTAACAAAGGTTTTGGCAAAGCTTAGGGCTGCTGTTGGCCGTGGTGTTTGGGTTCTCGCGCTTCAGGAAACGCTTGACCGTTGACCGTCAAACCTTGCGATGAAAACTGTTTGGCCTTGCCTGGGCCCATGCCTGACACGCGCTGGAACACATCGGCCCAACTTTGAAACTCGCCCTCAGCGCGCGCCTTGAGCACATGACGGCTGAGCGCTGGGCCCATGCCCTTCAAATTGTCAAGTTCGGCTTCGTTGGCTTGGTTGATTTCCAAGGCAGACGCCGCAGCACAGATCATCCAGCAACTCAGGCCGATGAGCCAACGTCGGAGCTGTGACAGCTTGAACATGACGAGCTAGCGCTTTGTTGGACTGCGGGCTGAGGCTTGAGGTTCAAGCGTGGGTGGGTCAGGCTTTGCCCAGCGTGGCCATGTATTGCGTCACGCCGCTTTGCACATCGGCAAAAGCGTGGTCGCAGCCGCTGGCACTCAGATTCGTCAAGTCGGCTTGGGTGTAGCACTGGTATTTGCCACGCAAGGCGTCGGGGAAAGGCACGTACTCGATCAAGCCCGCTTGTGCCGCACCGGCTAAGTCGAGGGCACTTTCGCCTTTGCTGGCGCGCATGGCGTTGACGACCGACAAGGCCACATCGTTGAACGGTTGCGCGCGGCCCGTGCCTAAGTTGAAGATGCCTGACTTGTCGGGGTTGTCCAAGAACCACAGGTTCACCGCCACCACATCGTCGATGAACACGAAGTCGCGCAGTTGCGCGCCGGGTGCGTAGCCGCCGTATTCGCCAAACAACTTCACTTTGCCTTCAGCGTTGAATTGGTTGAATTGGTGAAACGCCACGCTGGCCATGCGGCCTTTGTGTTGCTCGCGTGGGCCATACACGTTGAAGTAGCGAAAGCCCACCACTTGGCGCTTGAACTTCTTGAAGTTGTTGCCACACTCGCGGCGCATGCGTTGGTCAAACAACAGCTTGGAGTAGCCGTAGACGTTGAGCGGTTGCTCAAACTCAGGCGTTTCACGGAAGGTGTCGCTGCCGCCGTAGGTGGCGGCAGAGGAGGCGTACAAGAGGCGTGTGCCCGCTTGTTGGCAGGCGTTGAACAAACCGCACGACAGGGTGTAGTTGTTGTCCATCATGTACTTGCCGTCGCTTTCCATGGTGTCGCTGCACGCGCCTTCATGGAACACGGCCTCGACTTTGCCAAACGCGTTTTCGGCAAAGAGTTCGTAGAACACGTCTTTGTCGAGGTAGTCGGCTATCTTCAAGTCGGCGAGGTTGCGGAACTTGTCGCCCTCGGTCAAATCATCGACGGCAATGATGTTGTCGATGCCGCGGGCGTTCAAGCCTTTGATGATGTTGCTGCCGATGAATCCGGCTGCGCCTGTGACGACGATCTTCATGCGAATAACTCCTGATAACTGACGGTGGCCGTGCCAAATTTGCCCACCACCACACCGCCGGCTTTGTTGGCCAAGGGCATGGCGTCGCGCAAGCTCAAGCCTGCGGCCACCAAGGTGGCGAGGGTGGCGATGACGGTGTCGCCCGCGCCGGTGACGTCAAACACTTCACGCGCTTGGGCTGACACATGCAGCTCGCCTTGGGCGTCAAACAAGGTCATGCCTTCTTCGCTGCGGGTGAGCAGCAAGGCGTCGAGTTGTAGCGTTTCGCGCAGCGCGTGGGCTTTGTGATTCAACTCCGCTTCGCTGGTCCATTTGCCAATGACTTGTTCTAACTCGGCGCGGTTGGGCGTGATGCAGGTGGCGCCGCTGTAGCGCGAGTAGTCGCTGCCTTTGGGGTCGATCAACACGGCTTTGCCTGCGGCACGGGCGGCGGTGATCATTTGGGTGACGTGTGCCAATCCGCCCTTGCCGTAGTCGGAGAACAACACCACGTTGTGGCTGCCTAAGAGCTTTAGAAATTGGTCGGTTTGCGAGGCCAGCACTTCGTTTTGGGGGGTGTTTTCAAAGTCCACGCGCAGCAACTGTTGCTGGCGGCCGATGACGCGCAGTTTGACGGTGGTCTTGAGTTGCGCATCGCGACCCAAGTGTGGCGTGATGCCCGTTTTGGCCACCAAATCTTCGAGCAAGTGGCTGGCGTCGTCGTCGCCCACCACCGAGAGCAACGAGGCTTGCGCGCCCAAGCTGACCACGTTGTAGGCCACGTTGGCGCAGCCGCCCAAACGGTTTTCTTCGCGGGTGATGCGCACCACGGGCACGGGCGCTTCGGGGCTGATGCGGTCAACGGCGCCGTACCAATAACGGTCGAGCATGACGTCGCCCACCACCAGCACGCTGGCTTGTTGGAGTTGCGCTTGGGGCACGGAGAGAAGTGGGGTGTTCATAGTTCTTCGACGCGGCGTGCGGGGTAGCTGTCCCAAGCTTGGCAGCCGGGGCATTGCCAAAAGTGCTGCGTGGCTTCAAAGCCACAGGCGGCACAGCGGTAGCGCTGCAAGGGCTTGGCAGCGCGCTCTAGGGCACGTTGCACTTGGGGATGAAATTGTTCGTGCTCAAACTTTTCGTTGGCCACCCATTGCGTGGCAGCCACCAACGAGGGCTCACGCTCAAGGTGTTTGGCGTACAAGCTGCTCGTGTCGGTTTCGCCTTTGGCGGTACGCAAAAGGACGATGGCGCCCAACACATCCAACGAGGGGGTTTTGGCGTAGCTGGTCTCTAGCAATTGCAAGGCTGCTTCCACGCTGTTGAGTTTTTGCGCCAAGGCGGCCAATTTGGGTGCGAGCAAGGGGAGTGCAGAGGGCACTTGTGTGGCCAGTGTTTCCAGCGTTGCGTAGGCGTCTTGTGGCTTGCCGATGTCTTCGTAGGTCTTGGCCAAGGCCATGCGCGCACGGGCGCCTTGTGGGGCGATTTGAATGGCTTGTTGGAGCAGCGCAATGACTGGCGCGCTGTCTTGTGTGATGTCTAACGCCGCAGCCTGCTCGCACAGGTAATGGGCTTGACGGCCATGAAAGCTGCCTTGGCCGTTGTCGCTGAGTTTTTGGGCGACGGCTGAGGCTTTGGCCCAGTCACGCGAGCGTTCGTAAATAGCCAACAGCGCCAAGTGCGCTTGCGAGGCGTGTGCGGTGCCTTCCAGTTGGGTGAGTGCGTCTTCGGCGCGGTCCAGCAAGCCGGCTTTCAAGTAGTCTTGGGCCAGCGCGTACTGGGCGCGGTCACGGTCGGTTTGTGTCAGGTCGGCGCGCGACAGCAAATGCTGGTGCACACGCACGGCACGTTCATACTCGCCACGGCGGCGAAACAAATTGCCCAGCGCAAAGTGCAGTTCCGACGTGTCAGGGTCGTGCTGCACGGCTTCAATGAAGGCGTCAATGGCCTGGTCTTGCTGTTCGTTGAGCAAGTAGTTCAAGCCTTTGAAATAGGCCTTGGGTGTTTGGCGGTTTTCTAGGCGCAGCTGGCGCAAGTCCATGCGCGAGGCGAGCCAACCCAAGCCAAAGGCCAAGGGTAGGCCAAGCAAGATCCAGCTGAGGTCAAATTCCATGAGGGGTGTCTGCAGAGGTCGGAGTGGCAGCTTCAGACTTGGCTGAAGCATCGGTATTCAGGGTGTGTGCGTGTTGGGCCAAACGGCGGTGTTTCCACCAGCGCGGCACCATGCCGAGCACGCCAATGGCGACGCCCAAAATAAAGGCGGCTAACACCACCAGCACCAAGGGGGCTTGCCAAGTGGTGCCAAAGAAAAAATGGACCACGGCTTCCTGCTGGTTGTTCAGCGCAAAAGCGAACAGGGTAAAAAAAATGGCTGCTTTCAGTAACAACTGAAGCAGCCACATGAGGTTTTTCAAGGTAACTCCTCTGTGACGAGGAGATTTTAGCCTTGCAGCCTCTTGAACCGGAGGTTCATTTTGATGAACTGGAGGTTCAAACTCAACTGTTGGGGCCAGACCCCGTCATCAACTCTTGGGTACGTGCATCCACCGCTTCGCGCAAGGCTTTGCCCGGCTTGAAATGGGGCACACGTTTCTCAGGAATTGCCACGCTTTCGCCTGAACGCGGGTTGCGTCCCATGCGAGGCGGACGACGGTTGATCGAAAAACTGCCAAAGCCCCGCAACTCAATGCGGTGCCCGCGCACCAGTGCGTCGCTCATCGCGTCAAGAAGGGTCTTGACAGCGAACTCGGCGTCACGGTGCGTGAGCTGCCCAAAACGGGCAGCCAGCTCTTCGACCAGGTCTGAACGCGTCATCAGTTGTTGTTGTCGAGCTTAGCGCGCAACAAAGCGCCCAAGCTGGTCGTGCCAGCGTTTTCACGCGACGACTGTTGCGACAAGGAAGCCATGGCTTCTTGTTGGTCCGCTTGGTCTTTGGCTTTGATCGACAACTGGATGTTGCGGGTCTTGCGATCCACGTTCACCACGACAGCCGTCACTTCGTCGCCGACTTTCAACACTTGGCTAGCATCTTCCACGCGGTCACGCGAGATTTCGCTGACGCGCAAGTAGCCGATGATGTCTTCGCCGAGGTCGATTTCAGCGCCCTTGGCATCCACAGTCTTGACCTTGCCGGTCACGATTTGGCCTTTGTCGTTGATCGACGTGAAGGTGGTGAATGGGTCAGAGTCGAGCTGTTTGATGCCCAAGCTGATGCGCTCGCGGTCGACGTCCACAGCCAAGACCAAAGCCTCAACTTCTTGACCCTTCTTGTATTCGCGCACGGCGTTTTCGCCGGTTTCGTTCCAAGACAAGTCAGACAAGTGAACCAAACCGTCGATGCCGGCAGCCAAGCCCACGAACACGCCGAAGTCGGTGATGGACTTGATTGGGCCCTTCACGCGGTCGCCGCGCTTGGTGTTTTGAGCGAAGTCTTGCCATGGGTTGGCTTTGCATTGCTTCATGCCGAGGCTGATGCGGCGCTTGTCTTCGTCGATCTCGAGGACCATGACTTCGACTTCGTCGCCCAAGGACACGATCTTGGAAGGCGCCACGTTCTTGTTGGTCCAGTCCATTTCAGAGACGTGCACCAAGCCTTCGATGCCGGGTTCGAGTTCCACAAACGCGCCGTAATCGGCGATGTTGGTGATCTTGCCGAACAAGCGGGTGCTTTGTGGGTAGCGGCGGTTGACGCCCATCCAAGGATCGTCGCCCATTTGCTTGAGGCCCAAGGACACGCGGTTTTTCTCGGTGTCGAACTTGAGGATCTTGGCAGTGATTTCTTGACCAGCCGTGACCACTTCAGAAGGGTGACGGACGCGGCGCCATGCCATGTCAGTGATGTGCAACAGGCCGTCGATACCACCCAAGTCCACGAAGGCACCGTATTCGGTGATGTTCTTGACCACACCGTGAACGATAGAGCCTTCTTTCAAAGTCTCCATCAACTTGGCGCGCTCTTCGCCCATCGAAGCTTCCACCACAGCGCGGCGTGACAGCACGACGTTGTTGCGCTTGCGGTCGAGCTTGATGACCTTGAATTCCATGGTCTTGTTCTCGTAAGGAGACAAGTCTTTGATCGGACGTGTGTCGATCAATGAACCAGGCAAGAACGCGCGGATGCCGTTGACCAACACGGTCAAGCCACCCTTGACTTTGCCGCTGGTTGTGCCAGTGACAAACTCGCCAGATTCCAGAGCTTTTTCCAAGCTCATCCACGATGCCAAACGCTTGGCAGTGTCGCGGCTCAGGATGGTGTCGCCGTAGCCGTTTTCAACGCTACCGATCGCGACCGACACGAAGTCGCCAGCTTGGACTTCGAGTTCGCCCTTGTCATTCTTGAATTCTTCGATTGGCACGTAGGCTTCAGACTTGAGGCCAGCGTTCACAACGACGTGGTTGTGTTCGATGCGGATCACTTCAGCAGTGATCACTTCGCCTGTGCGCATTTCGGAGCGCTTCAGGGATTCTTCAAATAGGGCGGCAAAAGATTCGGACATTTTTTTCCTTGTGTCTAACCACGGGTAAGAGGGCAGCGGGATTGCTGCACCACATGGGCCTGCGGTTAGCGGTGGGTTGTGGCGTGCGCCACGGGTTAAGTTTTAGATCCGTTGGGCCAGTGCGCCAATGCAGCGCGAGAGGAGCCAAACGGGCCAGGTTGTCAGCCCCTTTGAAAGGGCTGTTTGCTTTGCCACCAGTTCAAAACCTGATCTACCGAGGCTTCGATAGAGAGCGAGGAGTTGTCGAGTAGCAACGCATCTTGTGCCGGTTTCAGAGGTGCCACGCTGCGCGATGAATCGCGTGCGTCACGGGCCTCTAAATCGGCGCGAAGACTGTCGAGTGTAGTCGAAATACCCTTTGAAATCAATTGCTTATGACGGCGTTCGGCGCGCTGTGCGGCGCTGGCGGTCAAAAACACTTTCAGAGGGGCTTGCGGAAAAATGACGGTGCCCATGTCACGGCCATCGGCCAAGAGGCCGGGCAGGCGTTGAAAACTCAGCTGTAAGTCCACCAACGCGGTACGAACGCCAGGCAAAACGGACACTTTGGAGGCATTCATGCCGGCTTCTTCGGTGCGAATGGCGTCACTCACGTCGGCGTCGCCGAGCCAGACGGTGTCGCCGTCAAAGCGCACGGGCAGGGTGCGTGCGAGGTCGGCGATGCGGGCTTCGTGGGCTGTTTCAAGTGCCAATCCGGCTTGTAACGCGGCGTAAGCGGTCACGCGGTAGAGCGCGCCCGAGTCGAGGTAGTGGTAACCCAAGGCCTGCGCCACGCGGCTGGCCAAGGTGCCTTTGCCTGAGGCCGTGGGGCCATCGATGCAAATGACGGGAATGTCTTGGGCGCTGGCGTGTGCCACCGAGAACAAGGCCTCAAAGTAATCGGGGAAGGTTTTGGCCACGCATTTGGGGTCTTCAATGCGAACGGGGATTTGGTCGGCGTTGAATGCAGCCAGCGAGAAGCACATGGCGACGCGGTGGTCGTCGTAGGTGTGAATGCTGGCGGCTTGCCACTGGCCTTGCACTGATGGATTGACGTGTTGGCCATTGGGCAAGGGATGAACGCGCAGCCAGTCTTGGCCTTCTTCCACGGTGGCACCGAGCTTGCGGCATTCAGCGGCCATGGCCACGATGCGGTCGGTTTCTTTGACCCGCCAGCTGGCGATGTTGCGCAGCGTGGTGGGGCCGTCGGCGTACAAGGCCATCACGGCCAAGGTCATGGCGGCGTCGGGGATGTGGTTGCAGTCCAATTCAATGGCTTTGAGCGGCCACGCGCCACGCTTGATTTCGAGCCAGTTGGGGCCGCTGGTGATGTGAGCGCCCATTTGCGAAGCGGCATCCATGAAGCGAATGTCGCCTTGGATGGAGTCTGCGCCCACGCCTTGAATGCGGATGCCTTCGCCTTCAGCGATGGCCCCTAACGCGATGAAGTAGCTGGCCGACGACGCATCGGCTTCGACGTGAATCGTGCTGGGGGATTGGTAGCGGCAACCTTGCGGGATGGTGAAACGTTGCCAGCCATCGCGCTTGACCGCGATGCCGTAACGCGCCAACAGGTTGAGTGTGATGTCGATGTAAGGCTTGCTGATGAGCTCGCCCACCACGTCAATCACGATGTCTTGCGTTTTTGCTGCGAGGGGCAAGGCCATCAACAACGCAGTGAGGAACTGGCTGGACACATCGCCACGCACTTGAATGGGGGCGTCCACTTTGAGCGAGGGTTGGCCAATGTGCAGCGGTGGAAAGCCGTCGTTGCCCAAGTAGTCAATCGAGCAGCCGAGCAAGCGCAGCGCATCGACCAAATCGCCAATCGGGCGCTCGTGCATTCGGGGCACGCCTTTGAGCGTGAAGTCGCCACCGAGTACCGCGAGCGCGGCGGTGAGCGGGCGCATGGCGGTGCCCGCGTTGCCCATGAAAAACTCAATCGCGTCGTGGTGCTTGAGTTGACCGCCCAAGCCTGTGATGGTCACGGTCGTGCCTTGCACGTCCACGCCGCAGCCCAGTTGGCGCAGCGCTGCCAGCATCACGCGGGTGTCGTCCGAGTCGAGCAAGTCGTGCACGACGGTGGTGCCTTGGCACAGCGCCGAGAGCAACAACACGCGGTTCGAGATGCTTTTGGATCCGGGCAGGGTGACGGTGCCAGAGGCGCCTTGAAGGGCGGGCAAGTCGAGAAAAGCGGTGGAGAACATGGTGATTAATGTGAAAGAACGCGCAGGACGCAGATGCGGCGCATCGTCATGAGCGTTGGGTTTCAGAAGCTGTGTGGCAAGCGTTGCCCGCTTGCAGAGTCCAAGCCGAGCGCACTTGGCTGGCTTGTTGAATCAGGTGTTGCAGCGCGGCGGTGTCGCCTTGTTTCAAGACGGTTTCAAACGCGTCGAGCGCCGTGCGAAAGTGCGCCATTTGGGTCAAGACTTCGGCTTGGTTGGCATTCAAAATATCGCGCCACACGGCAGGGTCGCTGGCGGCGATGCGCGAAAAGTCGCGAAAGCCAGGGCCGGCCATTTGTAAAAACGTGTCGCCTTGTGCTTGCGCGGTCAAGGCGTTGATTGCGGCAAAAGCCAGCAAGTGCGGCAGGTGGCTGACCGCGGCAAACGTGGCGTCGTGGTCCTCGGGGTTCATCACCGTGACATGACTGCCCACGGCTTGCCACACGGCTTGGGCGGCTTGCAATTGGGCTGCGCCTGTTTGCGGCAAAGGCGTGAGGATGGTGCGCCGTGCTTGGTACAAACTGCTTTCGGCATGGTCGATGCCCGCCAGCTCTTTGCCTGCAATGGGGTGGGCCGGCACGAAGCACGACAAGCGCTCGCCCAAATGCTGTTGCGCAGCGGTGACCACATCGCATTTGGTGGAGCCCACATCCATCAGCAACGCGTGGGCTGATAAGGCGGGACGCAGGGCTTCAAAGCTGCTTTGCATCGCACCCACGGGCACGGCGAGCAGCACCAAATCGGCATCTTGCACGGCTTGGGCCACGCTGTTGCAGGCTTGGTCAATGACGTGGAGCGCGACGGCGCGTTGACGGGTTTTTTCAGAGGCGCTGAAGCCTACGATGTGCTTGACCCAACCCGCTTCGCGCAAAGCCAGCGCGAAGGAGCCGCCCATCAGCCCGCAGCCAATGAGCGCCAGTTTGTCGAATCGCGGTGTCAGCGGCGATTCGGACGTCATTCCGACACAGGGTAAGAACCCAACACCTTGTAGAACGCGCACAAGCCTTGCAGCTCTTGCAGCGCCGCCGCCACATGAGGTTGGCTGATGTGGCCTTGGATGTCGATGTAGAAGTAGTACTCCCACTGACCCGATTTGGCGGGGCGCGACTCAAAGCGCGTCATGGACACGCCGTTGTTTTTGAGCGGCACCAGCAAGTCGTGCACGGCACCCGGGCGGTTGGGCACCGACACCACCAAGCTGGTGCAGTCGTTGCCCGATGCGGGGGGCGTGGCCAAGGTTTGCGGCAGCGCGATGACGGCAAACCGCGTGCGGTTGTAGGCCTCGTCTTGAATGGCATGGTGCACGATGTGCAAGCCAAACTGGCTGGCCGCACGCTCGCTGGCCAAGGCGGCCCATGTGGGGTTGGTGGCCGCCAAGCGCGCGCCTTCGGCATTGCTGGCCACGGCACGGCGTTCGACGTGCGGCAAGTGTTGCGACAACCAGCCTTGGCATTGGGCCAAGGCTTGCGGGTGGGCCATGACCACTTCGATGCCTGCGTCTGAGTTGATTTGACGCATCAAGTTGTGGCGCACCAGCAGGCTGACTTCGCCCACCACATGCACGGGCGAGCGCAAGAACAAATCGAGCGAGCGGGCCACCACGCCTTCGGTGGAGTTTTCCATGCCGACCACGCCGTACTGGGCTGTGCCTGCGGCGGTGGCGTGGAAGACTTCGTCGAAGTTGGCGCAGTAAATCAGGTTGGCGGCGCTGCCAAAAAACTCAATGGCGGCTTGTTCGCAAAACGTGCCTTGCGGCCCAAGCACCGCCACACGCTGGGGTGCTTCAAGGGCTAAACAAGCCGACATGATTTCGCGCCAGATGGACGCAATGTGCTCGTTCTTCAACGGACCTGGGTTGGCTTGGGTGATCTTGTCGATCACTTGCGCCACGCGGTCGGGGCGGAAGAAGGGTGAGCCTTCGGCGCGTTTGATTTCACCGACTTGTTCGGCCACTTTGGCGCGGTCGTTGACCAGCTGTAGCAGTTGTTTGTCGAGCGCGTCGATTTGCACGCGCAACGCGCCGAGGGCGTCAGACTGAATGGGTTGTTGGCTCATGACGGTTTTAAGCTTGTGTTTTTTCAAACGCTTGCATGTAGCTCACCAGCGCTTGCACGCCTTCGATGGGCATGGCGTTGTAGATGCTGGCGCGCATGCCGCCCACCGACTTGTGGCCTTTGAGTTGCAACAAACCTGCGGCTTTGGCACCTGCCAAGAACACGTCGTTGCGCGACTCGTCGGCCAAGAAGAAGGGCACGTTCATGCGCGAGCGGCAGTCGTGCGCGACCTTGTTGCTGTAGAAGCTGGAGCTGTCCAAGAAGTCATACAACAGCTTGGCTTTGGCAATGTTGCGTTGCTCCATGGCCGCCACACCACCTTGGCGCTTCAGCCACTGGAAGGTCAGGCCTGCCATGTAGATGCTGTACGTGGGCGGCGTGTTGTACATCGAGCCGTTGTCGGCCACGGTTTTGTAGTTGAACGCGCTGGGGCAAGCCTTGAGCGCATGGCCCAACAAGTCTTCGCGCACGATGACGAGCGTCACGCCAGCGGGGCCAATGTTCTTTTGTGCGCCACCAAACGCCACACCGACTCGTGCCCAATCGACGCTGCGCGACAGCACATGGGACGAGAAGTCGATCACCAGCGGTGCGTCAGAGCCCAAGGCTTTGAGGTCGGGCAGGGTGTGAAACTCCACGCCGTGGATGGTTTCGTTGGTGCACACATGCACGTATTGCGCGCCAGGGCTGAGCTGCCATTGCGCGGGGGCGGGCAGGGTGGTGAAGTGGGTGTCAGCACCGGTGGCGGCCAAATGCGGTGTGCAGTATTTGGCTGCTTCTTTGTACGACTTCTCGCTCCAGCTGCCCGTGACCACCACATCGACGGTTTCGCCGCGTGAGAGGTTCAAGGGCACGATGGCGTTTTCAGCCAAGCCACCCCCTTGCATGAACAAGATTTTGAAATTGGCGGGCACAGCCAACAGCTCGCGCAGATCGGCTTCGGCTTGTTCGTAAATGCTGATGAACTCTTTGCCGCGATGGCTCATTTCCATCACGCCCATGCCTGAGGAACGGCCTTGTGCATCGTGCCAGTCGGTCATTTCGGCAGCCGCTTGTTGCAACACTTCCAGCGGCATGGCCGCTGGGCCTGCCGAAAAGTTATAGGGACGAACACTCATGCTGATTTAGGACTCGCTGGGTGCATCTGTACCGCTGTTTGTGTCGCCGTCTGTTGCGTTGTCAGCGCTGCCGCTTTGGCTCTCGTCGGTGTCACCTTCTGCGATGGCCGCGTCGTTTTCGACGATGCGTTGCAAGCCGCTGAGTTTGGCGCCTTCGTCCAAGCCAATCAAGGTCACGCCTTGGGTGGCGCGGCCGAGTTCGCGAATTTCAGACACGCGGGTACGCACCAAAACGCCGGTGTCGGTGATGAGCATGATCTCGTCTTCGGCATGCACCAAGGTTGCGGCGACGACTTTGCCGTTGCGCTCAGATTGTTGGATGGCAATCATGCCTTTGGTACCTCGGCCGTGGCGTGTGTACTCGGTGATGCTGGTGCGTTTGCCGTAGCCGTTGATGGTGGCGGTCAACACGCTGGCGCGTGGCTTGCCTTCATCGGCAGGAGCGTTCGGGTCTTCTTGCTCAGACACCAACATGGCGATGACGCTTTGGCCTTCTTCGATCATCATGCCGCGCACGCCGCGTGCACTGCGACCCAAGGGGCGCACATCGTTTTCGTCAAAGCGCACGGCTTTGCCGCCGTCGCTGAACAACATCACGTCGTGCTTGCCATCGGTCAAAGCGGCGCCGACGAGGAAGTCGCCGTCGTCCAAGTTGACCGCGATGATGCCGCCTTTGCGTGGGTTGTTGAACTCATCCAACGAGGTCTTTTTGACCGTGCCCATCGAGGTGCCCATGAACACGTAGTGGTCGCTGGGGAAGGTGCGCATGTCGCCGGTGAGAGGCAGCACGACGTTGATTTTTTCGCCTTCTTGCAGCGGGAACATGTTGACGATGGGGCGACCGCGTGAGCCGCGTGAGCCCGCAGGCACTTCCCAAACCTTGAGCCAATACAGGCGACCACGGTTGGAGAAGCACAAGATGTAGTCGTGCGTGTTGGCGATGAAGAGTTGGTCGATCCAGTCGTCTTCTTTGGTGGCGGTGGCTTGTTTGCCGCGACCGCCGCGTTTTTGGGCGCGGTATTCAGACAGAGGCTGGCTCTTGATGTAACCGCTGTGGCTGAGCGTGACCACCATGTTGGTGGGCGTGATCAGGTCTTCGGTGGCCAAGTCTTGGGCGTTGTGTTCAATCAGGCTGCGGCGTGCCCCGAGTTTGGTTTGACCGAACTCTTGCTTCACCACGGCCAACTCGTCACCAATGATGGTGGAGACGCGTTCGGGCTTGGCCAAGATGTCGAGCAAGTCGTCGATCTCGGCCATCACGTCTTTGTATTCTTTGACGATCTTGTCTTGTTCCAAGCCGGTCAGGCGTTGCAGACGCATCTGCAAAATTTCTTGGGCTTGGGTGTCGCTCAAACGGTACAGGCCGTCGCTGCCCATGCCGAATTCTTTTTCCAAACCGTCGGGGCGGTAGTCGTCAGCGTTGATCACGCCGCCGTCAGTGCGGCTGCGGGTGAGCATTTCGCGCACCAGTTGGCTGTCCCACGACTTGGTCATCAACTCGGCCTTGGCCACAGGGGGCGTAGGCGCATTACGGATGATGCGGATGAACTCGTCGATGTTGGCCAACGCCACCGCCAAACCTTCCAGCACATGACCGCGCTCGCGGGCTTTGCGCAGGGTGAAGATGGTGCGGCGTGTGACCACTTCGCGGCGGTGACCCAAGAACACAGCAATCAGGTCGCGCAAGTTACACAGCTTGGGTTGGCCGTCAATCAAGGCCACCATGTTGATACCAAAGGTATCTTGCAACTGGGTTTGCTTGTACAGGTTGTTCAGCACCACCTCAGGCACGGCGCCGCGCTTGAGTTCAATCACCAAACGCATGCCCGACTTGTCGGACTCGTCTTGGATGTGGCTGATGTCTTCAATTTTCTTCTCGTGCACCAACTCGGCCATGCGTTCTTGCAAGGTCTTTTTGTTCACTTGGTAAGGCAGTTCGTCCACGATGATGGATTGGCGCTGGCCTTTGTCGATGTCTTCAAAGTGGCACTTGGCGCGCATCACCACACGGCCACGGCCAGTGCGGTAACCGTCTTTGACGCCGCTCATGCCGTAAATGATGCCGGCAGTCGGGAAGTCGGGCGCGGGGATGATTTCCATCAACTCGTCGATGGTGGCCTCGGGGTGGCGCAGCATGTGCAAACACGCGTCGACGACTTCGTTCAAGTTGTGGGGTGGGATGTTGGTGGCCATACCCACGGCAATACCGGACGAACCGTTGACCAGCAAGTTGGGAATGCGGCTTGGCAAGACCAGCGGTTCTTTTTCTGAGCCGTCGTAGTTGGGGCCGAAATCGACGGTTTCTTTGTCGATGTCGCTCAACATTTCGTGAGCGATTTTGGATAAGCGGATTTCCGTGTAACGCATGGCCGCGGCGTTGTCGCCGTCGACCGAACCGAAGTTGCCTTGGCCGTCTACCAACATGTGGCGCAACGAGAAATCTTGCGCCATACGAACGATGGTGTCGTACACCGCGCTGTCGCCGTGCGGGTGGTATTTACCAATCACGTCACCCACGATACGGGCAGACTTCTTGTAAGGACGGTTCCAGTCGTTGTTGAGCTCATGCATCGCGAACAAAACGCGACGGTGCACTGGCTTTAAGCCGTCTCGCGCGTCGGGCAGGGCGCGGCCCACAATCACGCTCATGGCGTAATCTAGGTAACTGCGGCGCATCTCCTCTTCTAGGCTGATGGGCAATGTTTCTTTAGCGAACTGGGTCATGAAAGCGGCCGTAAAGCAGGAAACCTGACATTTTAGGCGGTTTAACTTAGCCCTTGGGTGTGGCTCACTTGCAACAGGCTGCCGGCTTAATTTCTTAAGGCTTGTTAATTCGAGCAGTAGAGCCTGTTGGCTATGGCACAATATTTCTAAGCGTTATGGTCTTTGCGCCTTGACTGCCTGAATTCGCAGAGTGTTCTGCGGCTTTTACATACCTCAGAGGTGAACTATGAAAAACTTGAAGAATTTGGCAGCTTTTGTTGCTACCGCTGCTTTGGCTACTGCTGCTGTTGCACAGAACGTTGACAACTGGCGCAATGCCTCCGGCGACACATGGAAAAGCGGAACGGGCTTGTGCTGGCGCGATGCCAGCTGGACGCCAGCAACTGCCGCTAAAGATTGCGATGGCGCTTTAGTTGCCCCTGCTGCTGTGGTCGCCCCTACCGTGGCTCCAAAACCAGCTCCAGCTCCAGCGCCACAAAAGCCTGCTGCTGCCAAGGTGACTTACGCCGCTGACGCATTCTTCGACTTTGACAAATCTGTCATCAAGCCCGCTGGCAAAGCCAAGCTGGACGACTTGGTCGGTAAAGTCAAAGGCATCAACTTGGAAGTCATCATCGCTGTGGGTCACACTGACTCCGTCGGTACTGATGTTTACAACCAAAAATTGTCGGTCCGCCGCGCTGAGTCTGTGAAGGCTTACTTGGTGTCCAAAGGTATCGAAAAGAACCGCATCTACACCGAAGGCAAGGGCGAGAAGCAACCTGTTGCTGACAACAAGACCAAAGAAGGTCGCGCGAAAAACCGTCGCGTTGAGATCGAAGTGGTTGGCACACGCGCTAACTGATCTTCATTGATCCTTCAAAGAAACCCCGCTTCGGCGGGGTTTCTTTTTGCTTGAACGACAATTGACGCTATGCAAACGACTGCCCACACCAACGTAGATCCGGCCGAATTGGCCAAGTTTTCAGACCTTGCTCACCGTTGGTGGGACCCTGAAAGCGAATTTCGACCGCTGCACCAAATCAACCCCTTGCGTTTGGAGTGGATCAAGGCGTCCGCCCCCCTTCAAGGCAAAGACGTGCTGGATGTGGGTTGTGGCGGTGGCATCTTGACCGATGCAATGGCCCGCTCCGGTGCCAACGCTTTGGGCATTGACTTGGCCACCAAGTCGCTCAAAGTTGCGCAACTGCACGCCTTAGAAGCGCAAACGCCCAATGTGCAATACCGCGAAGTAAGCGTCGAGGCCTTGGCGTTGGAGCGTCCCGCCAGCTTTGATGTGGTGACTTGCATGGAAATGTTGGAGCATGTGCCTGACCCCGTGTCTGTTGTCAAAGCGTGCGCTGATTTGGTCAAGCCGGGTGGTTGGGTGTTTTTCTCGACGCTCAACCGCAACCCCAAGTCCTTTTTGTTTGCCATTTTGGGTGCTGAATACGTGCTCAACTTGCTGCCCAAAGGCACCCATGAATACGCCAAATTCATTCGCCCCAGCGAGCTGGCGAGTGCATGCCGCGCTGCCGGTTTGGAATGGCAGCACACCCGTGGCATGGAATACAACCCCTTGACACGTCGTTATTGGATGAGCGCTGACACCAGCGTCAACTACCTCGTCGCCACCCAGAAAGCGCGCTGATGCTGCAACACATTCGTGCTGTGCTGTTTGATTTAGATGGCACCTTGATCGATAGCGCCCCTGACTTGGGTGCTGCCGCAGACAAAATGCGCATCGACCGAGGCTTGCCTTCGCTGCCGTATGAGCTGTATCGCCCTCTAGCGGGGGCAGGCGCGCGTGGCATGCTCAAGATTGCCTTTGACATAACGCCCGAACACGCCGACTTCATGGCCATGCGCGAAGAGTTCTTTGCCAATTACGAAGCGGCCATGACCGTTCGGACTTACGCGTTTGATGGTGTGTCAGATTTGATCGCGGGTTTGCAAACCCGTGGCTTGCCTTGGGGCGTCGTGACCAACAAAATGGCACGCTTTACCGACCCGTTGACCCAAGCCATGCCCCTATTCGCCAGTGCGGCGGCTATCGTGAGTGGTGACACCACGCCTCACCCCAAACCTCACCCTGAGCCCATGTTTGAAGCTGCACGGCGGTTGGGGCTTGCGCCAGAGGTGTGCTTGTATGTCGGTGACGACGAGCGCGACATCGTGGCTGGACGCGCCGCAGGCATGCGAACCGTTGCCGCCAACTATGGTTATTTGGGCGAAAAGGCCGATATCAGCAGCTGGGGCGCAGATTTAAAAATAGATTCACCCATTCAGCTCTTGCAATTGCTGGGATAGGCCTAAAATAGAATGCTTGGGGCTGCACTGGTTTCGACATGGGTTCGGACGCGTAGCAGGGCATGTCGAGGTTCTGATCCTCGTAAAACAACAGAAAAAAAACTAACTGCAAACGACGAACGTTTCGCACTCGCCGCTTAATCCGGTGAGCCTTGTAACAGTTGGCCGATAGGCTGGGTTAGGGTGATGGGGGTGTTAAAGCCTCCAAAGTCCTAGCTACAAGGTAACTCATATTGGCTGGCATGACATCGGGCACCTTGATGTTGTGCGAGATCTAAGGATGCTGGTTTGATGTTCAGCGTGTCGCTGCGCGGTTCATCAGATAAGACTCAAATCAGACGACTACACATGTAGAACTGCACGAAAAAGACTTGTGGACGCGGGTTCAAATCCCGCCAGCTCCACCATATGCAAAGACAAAGGCCGCTAGGTTCAACCACCTAGCGGCTTTTTTCATTGGTAAATCATATATTTATAGTACAAAGATGAACATATTGATACACTGGCTGCAAAGATGACTTGGGGGTACGGCTGGGGGTACAGATAGATTTTTGCGCTCTCTTTTTGGATTTGTACCCCCATATTTGGACAAGGGTTACCCAAGGAGTGAGTATGTTGACTGATGCTGAATGCAGAAATGCGGTGTGTCCAGCAGAGAAGAAGCAAGCTAGGTTTGCTGACTCAGGTGGCTTGTATTTGCAGGTCAGTCCTGGGGGGTCTAAGCGATGGTTTTTCAAGTTTCGAATCGCTGGAGTTGAAAAGAAGCTAGCCTTAGGTAGCTACCCATCGGTTACTTTGACCCAAGCCAGGTTGGCTAGAGACCGTGCAAAGCTGCAAAAAGCTAGTGGCATGGATCCAATCCAAGCCAAAAAGCTGGCCAAGCTCAAAATTGCAAGTACCGGTGAAGCAACATTTAAGACGGTAGCTTTGGAGTGGTTTGCTAAGCAGGCTCCGCAATGGAGTGCAAGTCATGCAACCCGTACAAAGCGCAATTTGCACAAGGATTTGTTCCCCTTCATCGGTGAAAGACCAATGCCGCAGATACACCCTTTGGAGCTTTTAGAGGTACTTAAAAAAGTTGAAGACAGAGGTGCTATCGAAACCGCTAGTCGTATTCTTGATACGGCAGGGCAAGTTTGGGATTACTGGTTGCCTACGGCCCCCCTACAACAACGCAATATCACTGATGGATTGCGTGCACGCCTGACGCCTCGGGTCAAAGGTACGTTTGCGGCCATCCTCGAGCCTTCTGAGTTTGGTGGACTGTTGCGTGCAATGCGAGCCTACAAAGGTGGACCCATCGTAAGAACTGCCTTGCAATTGGCCCCATTGCTGTATGAATCGCCCCGTGTTTTGAGGAGGCTCCAACCTTTGAGAAGATGGAGCTATGAGCAAATCAAATCGTTTTTCCCCCGAAGTACGCGAACGCGCTGTTCGCATGTTGCAAGACCACCGTGGCGAATATCCGTCCACATGGGCGGCCATTGAATCAATTGCACTCAAGATCGGCTGCGCCCCTCAAACCCTTCACGAATGGGTTCGTAAGCACGAAGTCGACAGCGGCGTGCGCGGCGGCACCACCAGCGCTGAGCATGACCGAATCAAGGAGCTTGAACGCGAGAACAAAGAGCTGCGTCGGGCCAATGAGATCTTGAAGGTGGCCAGCGCGTTTTTCGCCCAGGCGGAGCTCGACCGCCGACTCAAGTCTTGAAGCGTTTCGTCGACCAGCATCGCAATACCTTCGGGGTCGAGCCAATTTGCAAGGTTTTGCAAATTGCCCCGTCTTGCTACAGGCGACACGCCGCCCTGCAACGCAACCCACAACTTCGCTGTGCAAGAGCCAAGCGCGATGATGAATTGATCCCTCACATTCAACGCGTTTGGAACGCCAACTTGCAGGTCTATGGCGCGGACAAGGTCTGGCATCAAATGAATCGAGAGGGCATACCCGTAGCCCGTTGCACAGTGGAGCGGTTGATGAAGCACCTAGGCCTGCGCGGTGTACGTCGTGGCAAGGTGATACGCACAACAGTCCCAGACAAAGCTGCGGCCCGCCCGCTAGACAGGGTTAACAGGCAATTCAAGGCAGACCGCCCCAACCAGTTGTGGGTGTCGGACTTCACCTACGTCTCAACTTGGCAGGGCTGGTTGTACGTGGCGTTCGTGATTGATGTGTTTGCCCGCCGTATCGTGGGTTGGCGTGTGAGCAGCTCCATGCGCACGGATTTCGTGTTGGATGCGTTGGAGCAAGCCCTGTACGACCGTCAGCCCGAGCGCTCAGATGCATTGATTCACCATTCGTGAAGCGCGGCGCGATATTTGACCCCAATTTGACGAGATAAATACCGCCCGTCACATTTTCACTGGCTGCAAGATATTCTCACAGAACCCGCCAGCTACAAAAAAGCCGCCTCATGGGCGGCCTCCAAAAATATGCATGCGGTTGCGTCTTTTAAGTTGGCATGAGCTGGCTGGCCAACTTCGGCAGGCTGACTTGGCCAGAGGCAATCGCCTGTAGCTCATCCTCCCCAAACAACTCAAGCAGCCGTGCCGCCCGACGATCCAGCTCATGCTGGGCCATGCGCTGCCAGTCGCTGTAACTGGCCACAGCCATCAGTTTGCCTTGGTCGGCCCGACCGTAGCCCGTGAGGTAATCCGTCAGGTGTTGTTCGATCTCGCTCATTGTCCGACCCTCCCGGCGTGGCCATGCTGCTGGCCAGCCTCAAAAGCTGCCTGTAGCGCACGCCTGATTCCCAAGACGCTGACGTCATGAAAGTCAAGCCGGTCGCTGTGGCGCTCGGTCAAGGTTGCAACACCCAAGTGCTGCCTGGCTATCTGCTCAAACAGCGCCTCAAAGTTTTCTGGATTCATTTTGCGTGCCTTTCTTGCTCGGTTGCGATGGTCGGTACTATCGCTCTACCACGCAAGATTGCAAGCGTCTTGCGACGTGTAAAACCCAACAGTCGCGTAAACGCGACTGCTGGCCATCACACCTTCGGCGGCTCGTAGTTGAAGATCAGCAGCTCGGTGACCTGCTTCACCCCATTCCTGGCCATCGAGTACTTGGTTGGCACCTCGCGGATGACGAAATCCTTGAACAGCTCTCTGATCTCCGGCACGTCATTGATGCTCATGACAAATTTCCCTTTGATGCCCGCCAAGCGGTCACGAAGGATAGTGAAGTCATCCCGGATGAACACCCCGTTGCCGTAGTAGTTTTCGCAGCCCCAATACGGCGGATCAACGTAGAAGACCGTGTCAGGCTTGTCAAAGCGGTCGATCACCGTCTGGAAGGGCTTGTTTTCAATGTAGACCCGGCTCAGGCGCAGGTGGGCGGCTGACAGCTCCTCCTCAATCCGCAGCAGGTTGAAGCGACTCGGTGCGCTGGCCGCTATGCCGAAGCTGGGGCTCTTCAGGCGGGCACCGTAGCCGGTCTTCATGATGTAGAAGAAGCGCACCGAGCGCTGGATGTCCGTCAACGTGGACGGCTCCTGCATCATGAAGCGGTCGAACTCCTCACGGGCGACCAGCAGCCACTTCAGCGTGCGGACGAACTCCTCAAGATGGTTCTTCACCACCCGGTACAGCGTGACCAGGTCGGAATTGATGTCATTGATGATCTCAACCTTGCTCTCCTCCTTGCGGAAGAGCATCCACGCGGCACCGGCAAACACCTCGCAATAGCAATGGTGGGGCGGCAGCAGCGGGATGATGCGGTCAGTCAGTTGGCTCTTCCCGCCTACCCAGGCGAGAAAACTTTTCGGTTTATCTTGTTTCAACATTGCAAGCCTTTTGCACTTGGTAAAAATCGGTTAGGCTAGACCCTGCCTGTACAGGTGGGACGTGCCTTGCCGGGCTTGCTGCGTAATCAGCGGGTTCGGGGCTGGCGAAGGTGTTAGCGCACCCAAGCCAGTCGCCCGTCTTCTTTTCTTACTTGGCCGGGGTCTGGGCAGCGGCAAAAACCGCAGCCACACCATTGGACAGCTTGGTCATATCAGCCAGCACGCCTTGAGCGCCGCCTGTCTTGACCATGTAGGGCAGCTTCAGCGAACCGGACTTCAGCGCCGCGTCAACGACAGCGCCGATGTCGGCCAGCGGCTGGGCTGCGGCATTCACGTCGGCCAGCGACTTCGCCTTGGACAGGGCAACGGTGAGTTGGGACAAGCCAACCACTACCACGCCGAGCACATCGGAAATCACGCCTTCACGGGTCTTTGTGTCAGCGACTTTGTCAATCGCATCACGAACAATTTTTCTGTTCTCTTGCTTTGTCGCATCTGCCCAATGCGCTTCAATTTCGCTACCAGATAAGCCAGCCGATGCCAGCAGTTGATCAGCTTCTTTCGATCGTTCCGTAAAGCCTACGATGTCCATGTGATTCTCCTTGGTTACACGGTATAAATGTCAAACGAACTTCCAGTTGCAGCCGCCTGCACTATGCCGTCAGTCTTGGCTACGTTGCTGCCCAATGTGCATTGCCACAGGCCTGCCAAGATATAGCCCGCATTCTTTAAGCTTCCCACGTAGCACTGCAGTCCGTTGCCCGATGTCAGGCGCACCCGGCCAAGGTAGACCTTACCGAAGAGGCTGTTGTTGTAGTCACCGCCGACGATGGCCGATCCCACGATATTCGACGTGAACTTGTAGTCCAGCGAGATGTAACCGCCCAGGCTGACAAATGAGTCAGTCTGATAAAACGCAATGGCACAGCCCTGTTCAACGGCACAAGAGATGCCCGGTACCAACTGGACGAGTGATGACTCTAAGGAGAACGAAGCATTGATGACCATCTTTACGCCCGCATCATTAACCTTAAATTGGATCGACTTGCGGGCCAGATAAATTGACGTGGTGATGGTGTGGATAAGTGGATTCACCGAATCGCCGGACCCGACCAATGTGATTGTTCCTCGACTACCAACTGGAACTCGTGCGCATGCAGCACTTATCGTTTTGAGCGGCGCAGCAGCCGAACCGTCCGCGCTGGCATCGTTTCCGGTAGCTGAATTGACCCAATACACACGGTCTGTGACTGGAACAGCGGCGAGCGCTGCGGCAAGCGATTGATCGGCTTGTCCTTTCCACGTGGCGACCGCCTGGGTCAATGCGTTCTGAGCCGCAATGGCATCAGAGAGTTGTTGTTCAAGACTCATGATTCACCTCTTTCATAGGTAGTGGTTTTTCAAGACAAGCCGATTCGTGTCGCAGAGGGACTGCAACACGGTGGCCAAGATCGGGGCGACGGTCATGCCCACGTTTGGGGCTTGGGCGGTGACCTGGATCACGCCGTCCACCGCCTCATCGAGCGCCAGGTCAAGGCCCAGCAGCCACTCGAAGTTCTGGCTCTTGTAGCCAAGCTCGGCACCAGCGGTCGACCAGTAATAGACCAGCGTGTTGCCCGCCCAGATGCCCACCTCCCGCACCCAGAAAGCGGATGCGCCGTCGAAGACGGAATCAAGGTGAATCTGGTCGGTGGTCACACGACGACCATAGACCGACACCTTTTCGCGCTCACTGCGCAGGCTGGTGCGGGTGTCATCAATCGCACCGCCACTGTCGCCGATGGAGATGTGCGTCAGGTTCAAGCTGACGCCAGAGTTGTTGGCGTTGAAGGTCGCCTGCCGTCCTGCGACGGTTTTCGTGGGGTGCAAGATCATTGCAATGCTCCTGTAGGTAAAAGCGTGAGCGAGTAGCGCTGGGTCAAGCGCACGGCGCAGACGCTTCGGGTGCGGCAATCAGCCGCCATGCGCGTCGCATCGGGGCGAGTCGTTACATGCACCGACTGAGCGGGTCTGACCACCATTGCCGACCGGGTTCTTGACAAAAGTCCTGCTCCAACACGGGCACGGAATTGGCTGCGTGCTGGCTTCCAGAAGCGCACCATGCGCAACACAGCGTCAGCCCGTTCGGGTGTCAACACGGGCTGGCCTTCTGGCGCATCCGTCAGCAGCAGATCGACCAAGAAGGTGTGCGGCATGCCCTGTGGCCCATTGTTCGGTTGTGGCTCCCACCACTCTATGATGCGCGAGGTCACGCTCATCAAATCCAGCGCCCGTTGCACCGCATAGCGCGTACCTTTGAGCCGATGAAGCGCCACAGCCTCTTTCAGCAAGGCCCGCTTCTTTGCATCAGGCGCAGGCCCAAAGCCTGCAAAGTCCCACCCGGCATCGCCGAGCAAGTTCAACTGCTCAGCCAACGCGGTCAGCGCTTGCGACGGCACATGATCGAAGTCATAGACCACCACCGGAGACAGGTCGAGCGTGGAAAGTCTGCTGGAGATCGTCTCCAGCGCCCGCATACTCAGGTCATTCTGAAGCGCAGGAACAAGCAGCGAGGGTTCGACAAATGCAGCCATCGTTACCCCTGCGCCGTTCCGGCAATAGTGATGTTGATGCCGGTGCAACGCGGCCACTTCTCAGCGGACAGCACCACATCATTGGCAGGTGCGGTCAGTGCCACGGCATAGACCCCATAAACGTGCAACGCCTGAATCAACTGCGTGCGAACCACGTCAAGACCCAGCCGGCCTTGCAAGCGATCACGGAAGGCCACCGCCGCCTTGTTGGCCTCCAGCAGCGCCAAGGCGGCATCGGCTGACGCGTAGAGGGTGAGCTGTGCCGTGATGGCGAAGTCCACCTGCACCGGGTCATAAACCCGCACCAGGTCAGTCAGTGGCCGAACCTTGTCCGCATTGCATGCGGCCAACACTGCGGCCTTCACCGCCGCGCTGGGCAAGCCAGTCTTGATCAACGGGTGCAGGTTGACCACACCAGGAGGAATCCCGTTGGTCGATACCAGTTGACCGTTCTGCACGGCAATCTCCGAACCCACCACGGCCACGTCGATCACATCCTGGTGAGCGGACAGCGCATGAAACTTGTACGCGCCCACACTGCCAGCGTTACTGAATTGTTCGGGCGCAAGAACGATGCGCTCACGGAAGTGTTCATCGTCTTCTGCCTCGGCACCGCCTGCGGTCGTGGTGGTGTTCTGGACGGCGCTGACCACCAGTTGGTTGCTTGTAAGGCTTGAAACGTCCGACACCAGGTCACGCACCTGGCCAGCCAGAAAGCCGTTACCTTTGACTCCTGTTTGAAGGCAAACCGCCCCGACATCCAGCGTCTGTGTGCCGGGTGCAATGGAGATGGCCACCTCTGTGGTGAACTGAACCTCGCCACCTTGCACCACCACACCAGCAGGCAAGAACGTGGCCACGGCGGGCACCGGAGTAAAGGTAAAACGAAGCGTGGTGCGAGCGGCTGACGCATCCAGCCTGGACACGCCAATGTTCTCGCCCAGGTAGTCCAAGATCGGCGCACGGCTGTAGCGCACCAGGTTGAGCTTAGCCGCATCTTGAATGGCCTCGCGCATCAAGCTCTCGCGGTAGGCGATCACGTCCACCAACAGGCGCTCAACTTGCGCGGGGTACAAAGTCTTGCCAGTTAGCTCCTCGTACTGGGCGACCATCTGGCGCGTGACCGCATCAGGGTCGCGCACCAAAAAATCAGGTTCTGGCAACAGGCGATCAAGCAGACTCATTTGGCCGTCCCCAATGCAAGGTTGGTCATGAATGACTCTTCGGCCACCCCTGCAACAAATTTCCACTCGACCACGCAGGCAAGTGCAGCCACGTCCACCAGGCTGACGGTGACCTTCACAACCTCAATACGCGGCTCCCACTCACGCAGCGCATTGACCGCCTCGCGCACGATGTGCGGACGGGCGCTGTTGACGGGGTAGTCGATGTACAGGTGCAGATTGCTTCCGAACAACGGGCGGTGCGGATCGCTGCCCTTAGGCGTGGTCAAGATGATGCGGATGCATTGATCCACGTCCTGGGTGTCCGTCACCAGCTCGCCCAAGCGGTCGCTGGCCAAGCCCGAGGCGTGGCCATCCACCTGGCTTGACAGCGCGGGCTGGAAAAACCGATTGGGAAGGTTGTTGACGTCTGAGGTGACCATGTTGTGTATGGTCGCCTCGGGCCGCTCAAGCGGCGAGTAAAGAGCTTTAGTTTTGCTGCCGGTCAGGGCACAGGTGCGCCGGATGTTCCATTGCCACCTTGAACCTGGCTGGTCTTGTGATTCTTCAGGCTGATGGTGTCAGCCTGAACGTCGCCGCCCGTAACCTTGATATTGCCCTGAATGCTCGCAGCGGCCCCACCAGTGCCACCAGAACCGGCCATGCCGCCCTGATAGGTCAGCAGGCCTTGAACGGTCAGCTTGCCCGTGCAAGTGGCCTCGGGCGTGTCCAGCGTGATGGTCTGAGCCTTCACCGTCGCAGCCCCTCCAGCGGTGAGGTTTGCAACACCTTTGCACACCACGCTCATGGCCCCGCTGCTGCGGTCGTACTCAAAGGAGCCACCGTCCTTGAACTGGATGCGAAACTTGTCGGTGCTGGCCACAGGCGGCGTGTCAGCCTCGGAGTAGATCGCACCGACGATGCAGCCGTCTTCCATGTTGCTGTCCATGAGGCAGGCCACATGCTCGCCGATGTCCAGCGTCCAGATCACCTTGTCGTCTTGGGTCTTGTGGTGGATCACCGGCAGCCAGGCCGTCACCAGCTCATCAAGATCATCGAAGCGCACACGGCAAAAGCCCGGCTTTGCCTCGGCCACGATGCCCTGTTTGTAAGTCACGCCGCCTGTGTTCATTGCTGGGCTCCCTGTGCTGGATCGCGCACGCGCTTCAGCTCCACTTCGGTGCCATAGCCAGCGCCACGTGAGAAGCGGTGGCGGCTCTGGGTGATGGTGTACTTTCCGTCCATGCGGCCAAAGCCGGTGAGTTGCAAATTTACGCCAGCCATCAGCCGAACATTACCGAACAAGGTCAGGCTTGCGCCGGTCTGGTCTTCATTGGCGCGGTCAAGCGCAGCATCGGCCTTCAGGTGGGCTTGCTGGTCGTTCTCGGCACGCACGTTGATCTTCAGCTCATCGGCGCTGCGTTGGTTGGTTTTAGCCTCGACATCCTTGGTCTTGCTCTTGCGGGTGCGCTTGGCACGCGGGTCGTGGTAGCTGACCGTGGCAGAGGTCGCCACACCATGTACCTTGTCGCGGAAGCGGTAGCTGCTCACATCCGTGCGGTCAATAGTCAAGGTTGGCTTGGCCTCTTTCAGCGCCGACCGCTTGAAGAAGCCCAGCTTGCTGCCGCGTACCGAAAAGCTGTAGCCATACTCCTCGGATATGCGCTTCAGGAAAGTCAGGTCGGTCTCATAGACCTGGGTGACACGGCTGATCTTGATCTGCTCAATCTTGCCCGTGAGCTGCATTTTGTTGCGCCTGGCGATGGTGGCCGCAATGTCGGCCAGCGTGGTGTCCTCATAGGCGCGACCGTTGCGGGTACGCACACTGCGCTTCACGCCTGCGGCCAGCGCTTTGATGCGCACCACGTCAGGCGGGCCGTCCAGTTCCACCTCATCAATCTCAAAGTCGCCACAGGGCAGCAGCGGTGCATCTTCGTAACCGATCTGCACATTGACCTGGTCGCCGTGCTTCGGATACCAAGCGTTCTGCCAACGGCGATCCACGTCTTCCAGCACCAGCTCGACCGAGTCGCTTTCGCCCTCTATGAAATCGATGTAATTCACCTCAATCAGCGACGGCGTGATGCTGGCCGTGATGTCCTTGCCTTCATACGTCACCACCACCTTAGGCGCGGGCACCTTCATTGCTTCCACGGCGGCAACTCCTCATCCTGCAACGCCAGCGCAGCACTGGCTTGGGTCACCACCGGAATCAACACAATGGCCCCGGCAGGCAGCACGGGCATGATGTCCAGGTGTGGGTTCGCCTGCACGATTCGCCCGTACTGGGTGGCGCTGCCGTAGTAATGAAACGCCAACGTATCCCAGCGCTCACCTTCAACGACTTGGTGCAATAAAACGTCCGTCATAAGCCGATGCCCTGAGTAACCTGTGTCTTCACCTGCATCGCCGTTTCTTTGAGACTCGGCAACGCATCGTTAGCCACACGCACCGCAGCCTTGACCGGGTCACGCAAAATGCCTTCCACCTTGGTCAGGCCCGGCAATGCGTCCCCTGGCGCACGCACCGCCGCAGGATTTTTGGGCACACCCATCTTTTGCAGTTCCTCGGCAGTGGGCGCATATTCGCGCAAGGTCAGGGATGCACTCGCGTAGCTCATACCCGCCGTGGCATGCACCAGCTCCTGCCGTTCCAGCTCGGTCAGCACATACCACCCCAAGAACTCGCCTGTGCCCATCACCAAGGGTTGAGGCACATGATCTGCCAGCAGCTTGGCCAGCCATGCAAGTGCGGTCTGAACATCACAGAAATCGCTGTGCAACTTGACTGACAAGCGGCGCTCAGCCAAGGCCGAACCCGTCCACTGCAAACGCGGCTTTCGCTCAATCAGCGCGTGCTCGGCAAAGTCTGCCCGCTCACGCACCGTGTGTTCGTCTGGCAGCGCCAAGTCAACGCCCAAGTCGCCCACATAAAGGTATGCAGCCCGAGGTGTCGCCTTGCGCGTTATGCCCTGCAACACACCCGCTGCCGTGCCCAAGCCCAGACTGCGCGGCAAGCCACGCACCAAGTCCACCACGCGGACAGACTGACCCAGCTTGCCAAGTCCAAGGGCATCAAACCCACCAACAGACTTCAGAAGCGGAATGATTTGAGGCATCAGAAAGCCCTCCGTTGTTGGTCAGCCTGTAGGCGGCGCAACATCTGCTCCAGATCGCGCACAGACACCTGCATGGCCTCCTTCACTTGCCCACGGACATCGCCACCGCCGCCCACGTGAATGGTCGGCGCAAAGTGAATCGTCATGCCCGCTGCACCCGCTGTTTGGTTATGCGTGACACCGCCGCCCTGGATGTTCTGGAGCATCTGGTTGGCCTGCTTGACCCCAGCGAAGGCACTGCCGCTGGCAGCCACTGCCCCGGCCAGCGCGACTCCGGCCATCTTGCCGACTGCGCCTTTCACACCAGGCACACCCTTCAGAATGCCGATCTGCGCACCCTCGCCGATGTTGCTGCCAAAGCCCATAAAAACGCGGCTGGGCGACTTGATGCCCAAGGTGTCAGCGAACCACCCTTTGATGTTCTGGCCGAAGCCGACGATGGTGTCTTTGGCCGCGCTCAGCTTGGCCGTGATGCCGCCAACCAGCCCACTGATCAAATCACTGCCGAGGCGGCTGAACTGGCCAGGCAATCCCTTGAACCAGTCCCATGCGCCGCTGAATGCGGTCTTGACTTTGCCCCACACCTTGCCGAACCAAGCTGAGATCGGCTCCCAGTTGCGATAGATCAGATACGCGGCACCGGCGATCACCGTCACGGCCAAGCCAATCGGGTTGAGAAACAGCGCACGGCCAATGAATAGCAAAGCCTGCCCAGCCATGCGCAAACCAATGACCAATGCACCGCGCAAGATAGTCCCCAGCCAACCTGCGGCAACGGCCACCATGCGCAGGCCACCACCCAACAGCGGCATGAGCTGCAAGGCGGTACCGGCGAAGCGGAATGCCGCCATCGCGGCCCCCACAGCAAAGAACCCGGCTGCTGCCGCTGCCAGCGCACCCACCACCGTGATCACTCCCGTGGTGGTGCCTGGGAATTTATGCATCAGCCCGGACAGCGCCTCAGCAAACCAGCCCACGACGCCAGCGACCTTGCCAAAGACAGGAGCCAAGCGGTTGCCGACTTCAATCATCAGGTCGCCCACAGCCACTTTCATGTATTGGGTCTGCATGGTGGCCAGCTTCATCTGCTCGGCGTAATCGTTGTCGATGGTCTTGTTGGTTTCACCCTTTGCAAGTTCCTTGCGACCCTCGACATACTTTTCCTTGCCGTTGCGATAGGCCAGATAGGCTTGGGTGGCCTGAATGTCCTGCAACACCGTGGACAAGCCCATGCGCTCGACAGCGGCCTTCACTCGCTCCTGGAGCGCCTCGCCTTGCAAGCCTTCCTTCTTGGCGATGTTCATCACCTTGTCCAGCTCCTGGCGCACGTCGATGCGTTCTTTGACCTTGCCCTTTTTGTCCCGCACCTCAACAAAGCCTTGCTGCGTCACGCGGTTCAGGTAGTCATCGAACACCATGAAGCTGGACTCGACCGCAGACACACGCTTGTCGATCATCAGCTTGAGCTTCTCGCGCTCGAAGTTGATGCCGACCTTCCCGAAATGGTCTTGGGTGCTCTTGGCGCTCATGTGTGAGAACCAGTTGCGCATGTAGGTGTCGGCCTCGCCCGTGGTGCCAGCACCTGCCCGCATGACCTGCATCATCATGCCCATCTCGCGCACGCCGTCGAGGCCCTTGGAGCCAAAGGAGGCCGCAGCGCCGCCCAGCTCTGGGAAGCCCTTGGCCATCTGCTTCAGCTCGTACTGGCCGAGCTTGCCCGCCTTGGCCAGGGCATTGACAGCCTGCATGACCTCACCTTCGCTGGTCAGCTTGAACTTCGTTTGCAGCGTGTAGACCAGCTCGGCCAGGTCACCCATTTCGGTGCGCGTGGCGGTGTTTACTTTGGCAAGCAGACCGGCGTACTTTTGGGCTGACTTGGCATCCATTCCCTGGGCCACCAGCTTTTCGATGCCTTCAGCCACCTGATCCTGGCTCACGGCGTATTTGACCGCCGCCTCGCGGATCGCCTGAGCCATCGCGCCCTCGGCCCCATTTTGTTTGTATAGCTCACCAACGATGCTTATCTGCTTGACCCGGTCTTCAAACTTCGCCGCCTTCACACCAGGTGCCGCCATCGTTGCGCCAATACCCGCCGCAGCCATCACGTCGCCATACCGCTGATTCAGGTCGGCACGGTTCTGCGAGTGCTGAGTTCCGAGCATCTCCAGTCGCACTTTGCGCTGGCTGAGTGTTTGAATGCGTTTGTCGAGCTTTTCCACCTCGGTGGCGTAGCGCTTGACGGCCTCGCCACCCCAGACCCACTCCCGATCCATGCTGGTCAGGGCGCTCTTTTGCTGCACCTTCAATTTTTCGACGGTACGCCCTATACTTGAGATTCTGTCGTTCACAGACCCAAGCGAGGCCGCAGCCCCGCCAAAACCGAGGGCTGAAATGACGATACCAAGCGAAAGAGTTTTCATGACTGCCTACGATCAAAACTTAGCTGATGCAGAACGCTTGCAGTTCAAGCACCACTGGGTGGTGGGCATGGTGCTTTTCTTCATTGGCGCGGCCATTGAGAACCCGTCAGGACTGACCGAAGACATGGCGCAAACTGTCGTTGGGCTCGTTGTCTTCGGCTTGCTGAGCGGCATCATTTCAAAATTCATTCTCATGCGAGTGTTCCCCGGCCTTTACGCCATGTTGGCTATGCGCCTCGGGCTTGCTCAGCCCGCTGCTTGATCTGCTTCGCAGCCTGTTCGCACCACAGCTCCAAGTCCTGACAGTCCAGCTCGTCAATCTCTGACGGCTGGAACCCAAACCATTTAGCCAGCAGCCCCTTCGCTTCCCACAGCGTCTCGCTGTCGGGTGGATCGCAGGAATAGGCTTTGAAACGCGGCCTGGACTTCGGCCAAATCGGCCAAGTCCAGTTCCTCCAAATCTTCGGGTGTCAGCTTTTCTTCTGCCAGCATCGTCATGAGCACCAACTCGCGCCGAGCAGGGTCAGATTCAATGCGCTGCGCGGCCATCATGTCCTTGGCCTTGCCACGGCGAAACGTGATCGTATTGACCACACCGGACGGCGTATTGAGCGGGACTTCCAAATCCACGCTTGGCTTGTCTGTCTTGGGTTTCAAATCATTCTTGGCAGTCATGCTCATATCCTTTTAGAGGTGGAGGAACGTAAAACCGTATCGTGCCGGTTTGCCCCGTTGAGCGACATTAAAGAGATTGATTTATTGGCCCATGAAAAAAGCCCGCGAGGCCATATTGACCAAGCGGGCTTTTGAGGAGCAGAAACTGCTCAGGTGGCTTGTCAGCCTCCGATGTTGGTGCGATACAGGTCGAGCTTGTCCACGCCGTTGACCTTGTAGATGTTGGCCATCACATCGACCTCCAACACATCCTGGCCATTGACCTGCTGCTTGATGTAACTCGCGTAGTACTTGCTGCTGAACTCGGCCTTGTCGTTCTGTTTGAAGTCACCCATCGGCACTTCGTTGAACGATGCGGTCAGGTAGACCACGTAGGGCACTTGCGCAATGCGGCCTTGGCTGGTGTGCGTCTCCAGGCTGCCACGCAGTTGCAACTGCACCGAAGTGAACGGGTCAAGCAGCTTGCCCCACACATCTGCATAAAACGAGTTCCACTTGATCTCACCCTCCAGTGCGTCGATGCCACCGGGCAGCTTGATCGTGCCCACCATGCCCACGGCCTTGTGATCGGACATCTTGAACTTGACGGTGGGCAGTTTGATATCTTCAGCACGGCCCAACAGGCAGTTTCCATCCATGTAGACGTTGGCGTTGTTGAGGGTATTGAGTTGGATTTTTCCGGCCATTTCAGGCTCCTTTCAAAGATTGATGAATAAGCCCGATCAGGCCTTTTTGCCCAACTGGTTGAGGTAGTCGATGTTGATCGTGGCCTGGTAGGACACACGCTCAGCTGGCGTGGGCGGCATGAAGTCGTAGGCGATAGTCAAATGCCCTGCAGCCAACTCGACGCTCGGGTTTTGCGCCGGGTCGTACCATGCGCGACCATCGATCACAGCACCATCGGCTTTGAGCTTGCGAATGAAGCGGTTACAGCTCTCGACGATGTCGTCGATCAAAGCGTTGTCCAGCGGACGGTCGGTGTACTGGAGGGTGAAGTACTCCAGGCTCTCGGCAATGATGTCGGCCACGCGGCGCACGCACAGGAAGTTCTTCGGGTGCGTGTTACTGGGGAAGGCCGCGCTGCGGTTGCCCCACACACGGATGCCGGTGCCGTAGCTGTTAAAGACGGTGATGATGCCCGCCGCGTTGAGCAAGTTGGCCTCGCAGTTCGGGTCGTTGATCATCGCGTCAATCGGGCGCTCAACCCCGGTGATGCCCAGCACCTCGGTGTTCGACAGACTCCACCAGTAGCCGTTCTCCTGGTCTTTGCGGCTTTGCGCACCGGCTGCGTACTGGCTCAGCGGATAGAGCGCATCGGCCCCTGCCACGGTGTCGTATGCCTTCAGGTAGGGGTAGCACAGGCCCACGCGGTCGCTGCTGGTGTTGAAGTTGATCGTGCCAGCCGGGCCACGTCCGGTAATCGCCTGTTGGGGCGTGACACCGATAGGTGCATCAATGAAGGTGATGGCACGCATGCCCGTGGCAGTGGCGATCAGCTCAGTCGAAACACTGGCCAGCGATGCAAACACCGGCGAGATCAAAATCTTGGGATAAAAGCCAAACAGGCTGTAGCTGTCACGCAGCGCCTTCATGCCTAAGCGCTGGCCGCTGGCGTTGACCGAGCCAATGATGTCGCTGGCCGTGACCTTGGTGGCATCGGCATAGCTGTAGCTCACCTTGACCTGAGTTGGCACTGCCACGGTCGAAGCCGGGATGGTGCCGGTGGTCACGCGGGTGCCTTTGCCTGTGCGCAGGTCAACCGTGTAATCGGTGGCCAGCGTGTAGGTGGTCGTGCCCGCCATGTTCTTGACAACTACACCAGCCACAGCGGGTTTGGCGGTCTTGAAGGTGCCGTCCACGCCAATGGTGACCACCTCATCGACCACGGCGGTTTTGTGGACGTTGGGGTCAAGCACATTGAGCACCACGCAAACGGTTCCCTTTTGCTTGTAGATCGCATTCAGCGCATCCAGGATGGTGCTGCCCGCAATGTCTTCACCGAACTGCGCAAAGTCGCGGTCATTGGTGACCAGGATAGGGGTGTTCACAGCGCCCGCAGCAGCGGTGCCGATCAGGCCAATCACGGCAGTCTTGACCAGCGATACAGGACGCGGGCCTTTGTCGATTTCAATGGTTTCTACACCGTGCAAATAGCTTGCGGGCATGGGGTTCTCCTAAAAGTTGATGTTGGGTGACCAGGCGGACTTACTTGGCCTTCGGTTGCGTGGACTTGTCGGCTGCGGTAGCAGGCGCGACTTGGTCAGCTTGCGGTGCGCTCATTGGCGATTGAGCGGACACCTGGGCCTGGCTGATCGGATCCAGCAAGCCTTGGTGTTCAAGTGCTTTGGTGACTTCGTGATCGCTGGGCAGCTCGACGTTTTGGCCGCTCCACAGGATCACGTCCTGATCTTTGAAGCCGCCTGCACCATCGCTCACCTTGAGCGTGACGGCAGAGTTCGGGCCGGTGTATCGGTACGTGGCTTTTTGCATGGTTGTTCCTTTCGGGAATCAAGGTTGGGGAAACGGTTGGGAAAGGGTGAGCTGAGAAAGAGGTGGCGCATCGGTGCAGCAGCTGTTCGGGCCATCCGCAGCCCACGGCCCTGGCGGGCAGGGGCGCTCGGCAACCGTCATCATGGGAACGAGGAAGCGCAGGCTGTAGCCCCATGTGCCCTCGACGTAATCGTCAAAGTTCTCTGAGCGAAGCCGCACGGCTCCCGCTACCTGGTCAGGTTGCCAACCGAGTAGCGCGATGCGGCAGCTCTCCAGCAAGTCATAAATGCCGGTGCCGAATGACGCAGACAAGGCGACATCGGTTTCAGGCGCACTACTTGGTAAGTTCGGTTCGCGCAACGTGCGCGAGATTAGGCCCAGCTCAAATTCAGCCTCAAAGGCCACCAGTTGGCCTGAAGTCGATTGATCCTGCGAGAACTTGGAGCCTTTGTAGATCACCATCGCACAGCCATGTGGGTGGCTCATCTTGTACTCACGGGCACGCTCTGGCCAGGCACGCACCTCCACCTTGGGGTGCGTCTGACCAGGTAGCGTGAGCGCCGCGCCAATGCGGGCCACGATGGCCGCTTCGAGCTGGCCGATGGCGCTCATCGGTAGCCCCTGCCAAAGAGGCTGTCAGGCTGCCCAAATTCAGGCAGGCCGATGGCTTGTGTTTCGGGGTTGTCTGACACGTCAGAGCGCAGCTTGACCTCGGGAATCGACACATCACCAGAGGCCATCGACTTGAGTAGCTTGACCACGTCTTCGTACCGCTGGCGGGCATCCTTGATGTCGTCAGCAGGCCGCAGGGTCTGCATGCGGTAGATGGCAATGTCACAGGCGCAGCGCACCAGAACAATCGGCGAGCCAACGGGCAAGCCAGTGAGGTAGCTGACCAATGGCAAGGCGTAGCGCCTGCCAAGCCATGCGTCGATTTCAGCGGTCGCATCGTCCAGCGCTTGCTGTGCACGTGCCGCGTCGAGCACCTGCGCATCAGGGTCAGTGATGTGGCGCAGATCACGCTCAAGGTAGCGTTCGGTCAGTTGTTGAATGGTGGCGTAGCTCATATACGGCATGGTGCCGAGCCACGTCATTTAGCGACAGTAAAGGGCTTGATTTATTGACGTGCCAAAAAAGCAAAAAGCCAGCAGGCCGGAGCTTGCTGGCTTGTCCACCGAAGTGGAGGAGACAACTGGCGATTCAGTTAGAAAGAGTTAGGAAGAGGCAGGCGCTTCCTCGGGCTTGATCTCGACATCACGCACGATCAGCAAGGGCTCATCACGCAGCTCCTGCAGCTGGTCTTCGGTCAGCTCAGAAAGCGGAACCACGATGGGGGTTTGGCCCCACTGGCGGCCAGCGCGGTAAAACACGTCGGTCTTGGCGATTACTTCCACGCCTTGGGTTGTGTCACCCGCCTTTTTGGCGGCTTGTTTGGGGTTGGTAGCCATACGGTTTCCTTTAGGTTAAATTTTCAGTTAAGGGGGTAAATGCAAAGGCGCAGCACTGGCCACGAAGGCCAGTGCCAGCGATCAGGCAAGCCAAGCGGTGGCCATCGTCTTCATCACGCCCTTCATCACGTTGGTGTCAGTGCCGATCACCAAAGCATCGGTCACTTTGCGTGCGTCCATTTCGAGCGCAGGCGGAACCACCAGCAAGTTCGGCACGATACCAATCGGCTCGCCGTTGTCGCCCTTGTAGCCCATCATGGCGGCACGCGCTGCGGTCACGTTGTCCAGTGTCAGCGGTTGCTTGGAGCCGTATGCGGTCTGCCACAAGCCATAGCCCACGTTGCAGCGGCCATCCACACCGAACAGGTATTCGTTGCGCATGAACACGTGATCCGACTTGCTCATGTCCGTCAAGCTTTGGAAGTTGAACGGTTGGCGGTTCTGATACACCACCGGCTTGATGATCTTGGTAGTGTCCAACAGGAACCATGCAGGGCCAGTGCCGCCTTGGTTGTTCGACACCAGGTCTGTACCGCCATCGGGGCGCATCACCGGATGGTTTGCGTCGAAGAAGTACTGGCCATCGAAGCCACGGTTGGTGAAGCCCGCCGCGAGCAACGGAAACACCAGGCGGTTCGGGAACACGCGAGCGTTCTGGCCCAGCTGCTTGGTCGGGATGTTGAAGCTCGCCAGCTTGCGGTCAGCGACCTTGTCGGCAGGCACGGCGAGGGTGGCTTCAAAGTGTTTGTTCTTGATCAAGTACGAGGCTTCAACCAAGCTTTGAAGGTAGCGGTCGCCAATCCACTCGCGGATGTTGCTCATGTTGCGCAAGAAGCCATATTCCTCTTGCTCGGTTTCGCTGGGTGCTTCCAGGGCGACTTGCTTCCAGTCGTCTTCGATGCCGCTGCCAGTGAGCATGAAGCCCTCCTGGAACACGGTTTTTAGGCCGGTGTAAACGGCGGTCAATTGGCTTTGGGTGACAAGCATGTTTTGCTCCTATTTGTCGGGTGTGAATGAAATTAAACGGACATGTCCACCCAGACCTGGGTAACAGCACCGACGAGTTCAACCGAGACGATCATCCCGGCCTTGGCGGGGTTAACGCCTGGCAGAGTCTTGGTCACGGTTTGGTCATCGACCGCCCAGCAGTCCTTGCCGATGTCGGCGATGGTCACGTCAGTGGTGGCGAAGGCAAAGCAAGAGCGACGAACCGTAACGGTCGCAGCGCCTGCAGCGCCAGTGGTGTTGTCCACGGTCTGCGTGGCCACGCCCATGCAACGCGTGGTGGTGGCATTGGCCGCAGGGCGTGCATAGCCTGCGGCACTGAATGCCACCATGCCGCCGCCGATCACCTTCACACCGGCATCCACAGGGAAACCGATTTCACGAACCTCACGCTCTTTGGTAGCGCGAGCAGTTGATAAAGCTGCCATTTTTTATTTCTCCAGAATTGGTTTAGTAGATCAAGCCTGCTCGACCTTGTTTTGCGCATACGCCTCGGGCGTGAGGCCAAGCGACTTGCAAACGGCCATCTCATCGCTAGAGAGCGTCACAGTGCCACCGCCACCTGCGGGCGGCTTGCCGCCCGTTTGGGTGCCGGTCAAAGCTGCCAGCAGCGGCTTGGCATCTTTCAAAAACTCCTTCAGCGCGGCCAGCGGCTGCTTGCGCCAGTAGTCTTCATTGGCCGGCATAATGTAGTTGTCGGCCAGCGCCTTTTCCATCAACGCCACATGCTCTGTGTGTGCCAGCGTTGCTTGCAGCTTGGTCAACTCACCCGTCACCTTCTTGTGCTCATCCAGGGGGATGTGCTTGGCGGGGTCAAACTGGTTGGCCTTGAGCGCGACCACTTGCTGCTCAAGCGTGTTGGCCTTTTGCACCGTCGCAGACAGTGCAGTCAGTGCGGTTTCATCGCCAGTGTCCAGGGCCAAGCCCAGGGCCACCAGCACCTTGGTTTTATCCATCGTGGTTTCCTTTTCCTCGTTGTGAGGCTCTGTAGTCCTGCCGAAGCCGGGCAGTCGGCGTGAAAAATCGTTGAAGTGGTTGTCGTCAAAGGCCATTGCTGCCATCGCGGCAATAGCGCCCAGCACAGTCAGACCGGGCTTGTTCGTCAATGCGACGCTGTGCAGAAGAAGCACCTCGCCCGTCTTCTTGTCAAAGGGGAAGACCGGCGAGAGGTATTTGTATTCGCGCTTGGCTACATAGTCGCCACCCGCTTCAGTCCAGCGCACATCGGCCATCAGGCCAACGCCTGACTCATAGGTCAGATCGGTGATCCATCCGGCTGCGGGTGCAGGCAAGCCGTTCTCGGCGGCCTTGAGGGTTTGGTGCTCATAGTCCAGCGGCAGCTCCAAACCCATCGCATTGAATCGCGCTATGACAGCCTGGGCAACTTGGTTGTTGAGCACCCAGCTTTTGGCCGTGACGCCTTCCATGTTTGCAGGCCGCCCATCGGGCGAACTGAACAGGCCATCAGGCAACACACGCAAGCGATTCGGAGCCGAGGCGGTGCCAGCCTGATCGTCCAGCTCAATATCAAACGCCAACGCCGCCACGGCGTGTTGCGGGTGCGATGCTGGTTTGATGGGCTTGTGCTTGGTCATGCCGCCACTTTGCCGGGCGGCACTGCTTTAGGACATTAAAGGCTTTTAGTTTTGACCAAGACTTTTCCGCTCAACTTGCGTGTGTGATGAGCAGGGCAGAGAGCATGCCGCATTTTGTTTCGGCACAAAGCGGCCTGCGAACATTCCCGGCGCGCTCGAATGCGCAAGGTGGTACATCGGGGCAAGCAAGGGGGCATTGCGGCCCCTGCGGGTCATTTTTTAGAACTGGGAATGCCGCACACTTTTTTGGATTGACTCACCGTTCCATCGTTGCAGATGAAGCGCCCGTTCTCGCAATGGCGAGATACCACCTTTTTTTCCAGAACAAGGCGTATTGGTTGCGTATGCAGAAGATACTGAGCCGAAAACCAAAGCGAGCGTAAATAAAGGCGCACCCAAATTAATCATTTTCATCGTTGGCCTCAATGATCATCTCAATGCCACCCGCTTTTTTCCCGGCATCAACAAAATAGTAGATGCCGTTTTGCTGCATAGATTGGCCTTCCATTTGGCCCTGAAGTCGCTGAGCCATATAGGTGCCGAAAGCCTTCATGTCGATGTTGGGGTCAACCGCCAAAGCAGCGGCAACTATCCCTTGCTCGCAGCCGTCAGGCACTTTGCAATTGATCGTGATCCGATCAATGGCATCACCTTTATCAATGCCAACCACGGCAACAGTAATGCCCGGTGCAATGATTGCGCTGAACTTTCCAGTCTTCGCAGGCCAGAAAGGAAGTCGGTATTTGAGTTTGTAGAACCGCGCCGCACGATTAAAACCTTCTGAGAACTCAGTCGGACTAAGAGGAATAAAAACACGTTCAACGGCAGATGCAGTGATGGCCGCACACATGAGAACGACAACACAAAAGACTCTTTTCATTTTTCAGCTCCCATCAGAATTTTCGTCCGTGCCACACCACGCGGCCAACAAACAGCAACCGATCAAGCTCCTCGCCAGAAACCGATTCACATCCGTACTGAGGGTTGTCTGAAACCACGTCCACGATGCCACTGAGCTTGATGCGGATGCGCTTGACCAAGAGAGCACCGTTGAGGTTAATCACATAGACCCCTTCGCTTCTGACTTGACCTTGGCGTGTATCCAGCAAGAGAAGGTCACCGCTATTGATGGTTGGACACATAGAGTCGCCTCTTGCATCAATCAACGCCAAACATGCAGGATCAAGCCCGAGAGACCTCTGAACCCAATCACGCTTGAACGCCAAGTGATCCACGATCGATTCATCGTGTACCAGCAATCCGTTGCCTGCTGATGCAGCCAAGTCGAATTTGGGCACGAACACAAAGTCGCTGTCATTCATGGCCACACCACTTGGCTTTTGCGTCTCCGTTATCCATTGGCTCAGCGCCGCATCCAAATCGTTTTCATTCCCGCTCGCTGCGGCCAAAGCAATACGTTGGGTGAACTCAATGGCGCGAGGGTCTTTGACCCCTAGCTTCATCACCAGTCTGGAAACTCGCCCCAGAGCCGGAAGCATGGCCTTATCGCCGCACAGCAATGCTTGCTCATCTTTGGTCAGTCGCTGGGCTCCCTTGCCTTCTCTCAGCCAAATATCGCGATAGCCAAACCGGCGCTGGATCGCCTCGGCCTCTTCATCCTTCAGACGATGAACCCTGCCGTTCACCAAATTCTTCAGTCGCTCCAAGGCGATACCTGTTGCTGCCGAAAAGTCAGCCTGAGTCATTCCGCTCTCAGCAACCACTTTTCCGAGTCTTTCACTCAACATTTTTTAACACCCTGCTTTTATTACGCGCAATTTGCGCGTACACTACGCGTAACTTTTAACGCTATTGAAAAAAGGCCAATCAATGACACCAAATGAGATTAAAGCAGCAATTCTGCGAGCTGGCACAAATCAAGCCGCGATTGCCTCGTACTTGGACGTCACCGTGCAATCGGTATGGCGTGTGGTCAATGGAACGATGCGCAGTGCCCGTATCGAAGCGGAGCTGGAAAAGATCACCGGCTGCCCGATTCATGCGTCTGTCAGCCGCCGTGGCCGCAAAAAGGCTGTGTGGTCAGGCGAAAGGGTTGCGGCATGAAAAGCCAATACCACTGCGCAAGTCAACAGCGCATTTTGAAAGTCCTCATGTGTCTGTTTGGGCATGAGATTGAAGGGCTCACACCAGGCCAAGTTGCCAAGCTGGCCGACATCACCGCAGGCAACGCCACGCGTGACCTTGCGAACCTAGAAGAGGCGGGCCTGATTGAACGCCTGCCCGGTGGCGACAAGGTTCGTATCAGCCCAAGCCTTGGCCGAAAGGCACTGGCGATCTTGCACACCCTTGACCGAGCCAAACGCCAGCTCGATGACATCACCACCCGATTCACTCACCCCGCTTAAGGACATAGCAATGCCACGCAAACCCACACAGACTCCTGTCGTCATTGATCAAGCAAACCCTGCCGTATTCGAGGCTGCCAGCGGCAACCTGAATCAGCTTGTCATGATCACCCATGAACAAGACGTTCTTGTCAGAGCCACTGCCGCCAAGGTTGGGTACCAACTGCCCGCCGATGCCACCGACCCTGACCTGATCCAGCGCGACATCTCGGCCAACATGCGCCGTAGCGTTGAGGCCTGCCTTGAGGTGGGGCGAGGCCTGACGGTGCTTAAAGCTGCGTGCTCACACGGTCAATTCTTGCCACGCTTAGATGTGTTGGGAATTGAGCCCCGAGTCGCTCAGAAGTTCATGGCGACCGCAGCCAAATTTGTAAATGCGTCGTCAACGCCGCTTTTGAAGGCCATTGGGAATCAGACCAAGCTGTTTGAAATGTTGGTCTTGGACGATGAAGACCTTGAGGAGTTGGCATTAACCGGCCAAACCGGCGAGCTGAGTTTGGACGATGTGGCCACGATGAGCGTGAAAGAACTGCGCGTAGCTGTGCGCAGCCTGCGTGGCGATGTCGATGCCAAAGACAAAGTGCTCGACGCTGCGCAAAAGAAACTCACCAAACTGCAAGTGCAGGCTCAAAAGAAGATCGCAGCCGACACCGACTGGCCCGATGCATTGACACCCATCACCGACCAAGTAGCTGCTGCTGGCCGCGCCATCGCCAAGGCCATCAGCGACTTGGAGACCTGCCGCATTACCTTGATGGAGACGGGCCAAGCCTTAGAAGCCGACTTGCAGCCCAAATACGAAGCCGCCCTGGGCCATGTGGTGGAGGTGTACGAAGCCGCGCTGGGCAAGGCCGAGCGCGACATTCAAAAAGAGCGCGTCACCTTCGACAAGAGCTTGGGCGCTTATGGCGATGCGGCCTGAGTGCGCGTGATCTGAATGGACACCGACATGGCCGCCCAACTCTCCCCCGATCTGTTGCAAGAGCTGTTCAGTCTGCGTGACGCAATAGCCGCTGCTCCGCACGGCGCGGCCACGCAGCTGGTGCACAACTTTGCCAACCTGATCGGCAAGAACCCCAACACGGTCTATACCTGGCTGCGTCAGCACGCCGGGTATGCCGCAGGGCGCAAAAAGCGCTCAGACGCAGGCACCACCGCATTGCCTGACGAGACGCTGCACTTCATCGCCGCAGCCAAGCGCGAGGGCATGCGTGCAAACGGCAAAGCCACGCTGCCCACAGCTGTGGCCATGAACATTGCGCACACCAACGGTATCGAGATCAATGTGTCCGAGAGCCGGATCAACGCCCTCATGCGTGCTCACCGTCTGGATCAAAAGGCCCAAGCCGCTGCCCGCAATCACATCACCATGCGCAGCCTGCACCCCAACCACCTGCACCAGATTGACCCCTCGCTTTGCTTGATCTATTACGCGCCTGGCGGTGGCCAGCGAATCATGCGCGATGAAGAGTTTTATAAAAACAAACCCGCCGCGATCAACAAGATCAAGCTGAAGGTTTGGCGCTATGTGCGCTACGACCATGCCAGCGGCACGGTGGACGTGCGCTACTACGAGGCCGCAGGCGAAAACCAACACAGCCTGTTTGAGTTTTTGCTCTACACATGGGGCGAGCAACCAGATCGCCTTTCACACGGCGTGCCCAGCATGCTGCTGTGGGACAAGGGCAGCGCCAACACCAGCTTCGCCATCAAAAACCTGCTGGATGCGTTGGGTGTTGACCACCAAACCCACGCCACCGGCCACAGCTGGGCCAAAGGCGGTGTGGAGCAAGGCAACAACCTGGTCGAGACGCACTTTGAAAGCCGCCTGCGCTTTGAGCCGGTGGACAGCGTAGCCCAGCTCAACGCCAGCGCCGCCCAGTGGGTGCGCGACTACAACGCCAACGCCATTGCCCACGTGGACTGCCGCTTGGTGCGTGCCAGCGGCGAACCCTTGGTGCGCGATGACCTTTGGCAGCTCATCTTGCGCACCCCCGGCGCACTGGTGCAAATGCCCGAGCGCGATGTGTGCAAGTGGTTCATGACGGCGCAAGAGCAAACCCGAGTGGTGCGCGACTTGCGCGTAAGTTTTGCCCACCCAGAGCTGGGCCGCGTGGGCAGCTATGACCTGCGACCTTGGGCTGAGTTTTTGGGCAACGGTCAAAAGGTGGCCACCACGCCAATGCTGCTGCAAGACGCAAGCCTGCGTATCAGCATTGAGCGGCTGGGCCAAGAGCCGCTGATTGTGATGGTCAAGCCCGACACTGAGTTTGACGACTATGGTCGCCCCGAGTCAGCCCCTGTTGTCGGTCAAGAGTTTGCCCGTGCACCAGAGACTGCCGCAGAAAAAGCCGCCCGCTCACTGTCAGCCGCCGCCTGGGGAGAAGGCACCACGGTTGAGGGCGCAGAGCAATTGCGTGCCAAACAAGCCCGGCCATTCGCCCATCTCAATGATGGCAAAGGTCTGGTCGCACACAGCCACCTTGGCAAGACCAATCTGCCAACACGTGTTTTGCCCAAAGCAGGCGATGTGCAAACCGATGTGGTCACTGCGCTCCAAGCCCAGGTGCAAAAGGTTCAGGTGATGCTCACCGTCCCCGAGGCAGTGCGCAGCATTAAGGGCAGGCTTGGCGATTCGGCACCGGCTGACCTCTACAGCCAGATCAAAGACGCATTCCCTGGTGGCCATGTTCCCCAAGACTGGGCCGACCACTGGGGCGAAGAGATTGCCGCCACCGGCACCCACGGCGGTGCCGCCACGGGCCTTCGGAGGGTCAAGTAATGCAATACCCCGACCGCAAACCAACGGCGCTAAAGCTCAAGGCATTGCTCAAACGATTGGGTGTGCCGCAAGCACGCTTTGCACGCAGCTTAGGCATCAGCCCTGGCACCTTGGCCGACATCCTGAACTGGGGTTGCAAGCCCTCCAAGGGCTGGCCTGAATTGCACCTTGCCATGCAGCAAGAGTTAGAGCAGCTCGGCGCGTCCGCAGGCGCTATCGCCAGCGCCTTCGATCACAGGGCGCAAGTCGCGCCGAAAACGCCCGCCGCCCTAGGCGGCTCAAAGCAAAACGCCCAGCGTTCCAGCGCTGAGCGTTCCACCGTCACGCCATCCAGCGAGACATCTTCCACTGCCACAGAGAAAGAGACCGACATGCTACTCCAAAAGCAAACCATGACGCACGCCACCCGCCGCCATTTCGGCATCGGAGCAGACCCATTCAACAACGACATCGCTGCGAGTGGTGATGTTTTCGTAAGCCCAGATATTCGCTATGTGCGCGAGACGCTGTGGCAACACGCCAAGCACGGTGGCCTGCTGGCCTTGGTTGGCGAATCCGGCTGCGGTAAAAGCACCACGGTGGCCGACTTCAAAGACCGCCTTCAGCGCGAAGGCCGCGACGTGATCATCATCGAACCCAGCGTCTTGTACATGGAGGAAAACGACTCCAAAGGTAAGACGCTTAAAAGCGCGGCCATCGTGCAAGCCATCATCGCCACGATTGCCCCTTCGGTGCCACCGAAGCGTGATGCTGAAGCACGCGCACGCCAGGTGCACCAAATGCTGACCGCTGGATACCGCGCTGGCCAGCGCCACGTGCTGATTATTGAAGAAGCGCATTGCCTTCCAACCGCAACGCTGAAGCACCTCAAGCGCTTCGCCGAGCTAAAGGACGGTCTGGCACCGCTGCTCTCGATAGTTCTGGTTGGTCAGCCAGAGCTTCGCCAACGCCTGGCTGTCAATAACGCTGAAGTCCGCGAAGTGGCCCAGCGCTGTGACTTGGTCGAACTTCCAGCACTCGACAACAACCTGGGCGACTACCTGAAGTTCAAGCTCAACCGTGTCGGTTGCGCACTAGACAAGGTAATCACCCAGGACGGCATTGACGCTTTACGTGAGCGCCTGACCTTTGCCCATCGACGTGCAGGCACTGGCAAGGCACAAGCGCAAGTCATGACCACCTCGGTCAGCCTGGTGTATCCGCTCGCTGTCGCCAACGCATTGACAGCCGCCATGAACCTTGCGGCCAGCTTGGGCGCACCCGTAGTTGATGCCGACATCGCGCGGGAGGCGTGACATGGCTGCAATTGCTAATCACGATTACACGCAGAGCGTATGCCTTTGCCCTGAGTGCGAGATAGCGCGCGGTTTTGACAAAGCGCCGTTGCTGAAGTACGCCGTCCGAGTTGATGCCGATGGAGATCAGCACTTCTACACCGGCCTCTTCCCGTCCAGTTGGGATGCCACCGCCGACGCGCTGGAGCGATTTGGCGAGGACGTCACTCGAATTCACGTCAGAAAGGTTTCAGTATGAAGCGCACTTGCGACCAACTTGGCCTGTGCCAAAACAAAAAACCACGCTGCAATGGATGCAGCGCACAGCACTTCTTTGCACCTGGTGTGATTGACCACCAACGCACCCGCATGGAGCGCCGCCGACTGGCTCGCACTTGGGTTGTCCGCATCTTTGCTTTGATGGCCGTGGTTGGCTTGATTGGCTTTTGTGCGGGGTATCTGCAATGACGATCACTGCAATGCCAACGATGGCCAACCCCGAGGCTTTCACCACGGTGCCAGAGCTTCGTGAAGAGCTGCGCCGGGCCAACGATAGCGTCTTCGCCTTGGGCGAGCGCCTGCACCGCATGAACTGCCTCGCCAACTATCTGAGCGACAGACTGATCAAGTTGGTGCAAGCCCACATCGGAAACGATCAGGCAACGCTCAAAAATGAACTCGCCGAACTGGCTGCTCATTACGAACGAGAGCAAAAGGCCAAGCAGGGAGGGCTGCACTGATGCAAGTCCGCTGCCCCTCCTGTGGCGCTCAGATGAGCCTGGACGTGATCGTGGATGAAGGCGCTGCAGCACAAGCCCTGCAAGCCGCCTTGGACATGAGCGCCATTGGTGCCTTGGTGATTCGTTACCTGGCACTGTTCCGCCCGGCCAAAAACAAGCTCACCTGGCCGCGTGTCGCCGCGCTGCTGGGTGAGCTGCTGCCGCTGATCAAACAGGAGCGCCTGGAGCGTGATGGACGCGTGCATGAGGCACCGCTGCATGCCTGGGCATCGGCCATCGAAAAAACGATTGCTGCACGCGATTCTGGTGCCTTGCGTCCGCCTCTCAAATCGCACGGCTACCTGTTCGAGGTAGTGATCGCCGAATCGGCTCGGGCAAGCGCCCAGACCGCCGTGGTGCTGCAAGGCGGTGATGTCGCCTCCATCGCCAAACCCTTGTCCACCACTGCCCAGGCGATTGCCCGCCTGGAGCAACGCAAGCGAGGAGGCTGACGTGAGCGCGACATGGTCAAACGCACCCCACTGGCTGGAGGTTCGCGTGATTGAAGGGCTGCAAACGCTGCTCACTCTTCGCCTGCGCAACGCTCCCCCAGCAGACACCATCGACGCGGTGGTGGAAGTGTGGCTGGCCGTGTTCATGTCGCGCAATGTCGCCTGGCTAGAAGACCGCGATGCACAGCGCATTCAAAGCGCCTTTCTGACCATCGCGGGCACCGTTGATTTTTGGCCTGCCCCGGTGCAGGTCTTTGATGTCATGCCGCGCCCACCCGAACCGATGAAGCTGGCCGCACCACGCCCCGGCCCCATGCCACCCGCGATCAAGGCACAACTGGATGCCCTGATCAAAGGCATGGTCGGTGCCGGTCGCCCCGCCCGCGCCAAAGAGCAGCAGCAACGCAGCACCCCCGAGGAGTTGAGCCAGGCCGAAGCCGAACTGCGCCAACACCACGCGGCCCTCAAGAACCGTTAGACAGGAGGCACGCCATGACCCAGCAGCAGTTCATCTTCCCAGAACCCAAGCGCGACACGCTCGGCAGCATCGTTCTGTTCCACCTGTCCCGCGATCACAAGGGCCGCACCAAAGGCATCAAGGCCGGGTTGCTGGCGGTCACCACGGGAATTCATGAGCGCACCCTGCGCACGGTGATCTCGAAGCTGCGCGAAGAAGGCGTGCCTGTGGTGGGAGCGCCAGAGACCGGCTACTACATCGCCCAAACCGCCGACGAACTTGAGGAGTGCTGCGCCTTCCTGCGCTCCCGAGCCATGCACAGCCTGTCCATTGAGGCACGGCTGCGCAAGGTACCGCTGCCCGCCTTGTTGGGGCAGCTCAACTTGAACACCTGATTTTTAACCTGGAGAACGCTATGAGCACAAAAACTGATGTCCCTGCAGGGTACCGCGCCGATGCCAAAGGCTGCTTGATACCCGAGAGCATGATCAAACCGATTGACCGCACCCGCGATGAACTGGTCAAAGAAATGGCACGCCAAGCCCGCATCGTCAGTGACGGCCTGCGCGAATTCAAGGCCCGCGTCTTCGCCGACATCAATGCCTTCGTGGAGTTGTCCGCTGAGCAGTACGAAGTCAAGTTGGGCGGCAAGAAGGGCAACCTCACGCTGTTCAGTTTCGACGGTGCCTTCAAGGTGCAGGTGGCCATCGCCGAACACATGATTTTTGATGAGCGCCTGCAAGCAGCCAAGCAGCTCATTGATGAGTGCATCACCGACTGGTCACAGGGTAGCCGCGACGAAATTAAGGTGCTGGTGCAAGCCGCCTTTCAAACCGACAAGGAAGGCAAGATCAACACAGGCCGCGTGTTGGCACTGCGCCGCCTGGACATCCGCGATCAGAAGTGGCAAACGGCCATGAAGGCCATCGGAGAAAGCCTGCAAGTGGTCGGCAGCAAAGAGTACGTGCGCTTTTATGAGCGCATCGGCACCAGCGATCAGTACCGTCCGATCAGCCTCGACGTGGCAGCGGTTTGATATGAGCCTCGCCAGCTTCGATGCCCAGCAGCAACTCATCAAAGAACGTGGCCACAACTTCGGTCAGGCGCAGTGCTGGATTTGCCCGCATTGCTTTGACGATGCCCACCACTTCAGTGATGCGGCAGGGTGTGAGTGGCAGGGCAATGCACGCGATCACCGCATCCAGATAGGGCCAACCGATGTTTGATTTTCCGGCAGTTGCCAGCCGTTTCCCCGGTCAGGTGTTGGAGCCCGACCGGGGCTTTTTCAATAGCGCAGACAGGACGCTCTTGAAAGAGCCTTTGACTTGGAGAAAAGCACCATGAAACCCGCTACCGCGCCCGACCTTCGCCGCCGTGAGTTGGCACAGATTCACATCGCCGTGCAGCAGCTCGGCATGACTGACGATGATCACCGCTCGCTGCTGTGGTCGGTGTGCCAGGTCAAGAGCGCCGCCGATCTGGATTGGACTGGCCGCAAGCGTTACCTCGACCACCTGAAGAAGCTCGGCTTCAAACCCCGTACCAAGGCAGGAAAACCAAGCCAGCCACGGCCACGCACCGGCACGCCAGCACCCAGCTCACGCCCGTTGGCCCATGACGCAGAGAGCCGGAAAATCCGCGCCCTGTGGATCATGCTGCATCAGCTCGGTGCCGTCAGGAACCCATCCGAAGAATCACTCGCGGCCTACGTGAAGCGGATCGCCAAGGTTGACGCGCTCCAGTGGATCACGGGCGAGCAGGCTGAGACGGTGATTGAGACGCTGAAGAAGTGGTCAATGCGTTACCTGCCCGACCAGGTCAAAAGCATGGCCCAGCAGCTCGCCACCTCCATCAAGGCCGCTGAAATTCAAGTGGCACAGGAAGACCTGATCAACCTGCGTTCTCTGGTTGGCATTGCGCAAAACCGGCAAACTTTCGACCCCATGCAAGCCGCCTGGGAGGCACTCAAAAAAACAATTGAAAGTGGAGGCACATCATGAGCCAAGCAGTCCCCCCAACCGTTATGACGTTTCCCGATGGGTATCCCGAGTTGCTGGAGCAGATGGGCCAAATCTTGGGACGCAAGCTGCTCGACCTCGGTCTGCCGCTGGCGATTGCCAATGCCAAGGCGTTCGAGATGATCGAAGCCATCCGTGAAGAGATCGGTGGCCAGCAGCAGTACATCCCCAAGGGCGAGGCTTACGAGATGTCGATCCGCGACGAATCCATCTATGCCAAGTTCAAGGGGGCCAACTACCACGACCTGGCCCATGAGTTTGACCTGACCACGGTGCAGATTCGCAATATCGTCAAACGTGGCCGCGCACGCGACGTAGCCAAGCGCCAAGGTGCGCTGTTCCCCGCATAACTTTCGGATTAAGTTTTAAAGCACTTTAATCGCCTTAATTGACCGTCGCCGCCACCATTGGCGGCATGGTTAATTCACGTTCCCTCTCCGATCTCCTGCCACCCGCACGCGCACGGGTACAAGCGTTCCTTGACGCTTGCAGCAAGGCGGGCATCGACATCCTCATCACCTCGACCTACCGCGACCAAGAAGCCCAAGCGGCCTTGTTCGCTCAAGGGCGCACGGCACCCGGCAAGCGCGTGACCAATGCCAAGCCTGGCCAGAGTTTTCACAACTGGCGCGTGGCCATCGACGTGGTTCCTCTTCGCGCAGGTAAGCCCGTCTGGGGCACCACTGGCCCCGATGGTGTCCTGTGGGAGCGCATCGGCAAGATTGGTGAGTCGGTTGGCCTGGAGTGGGCTGGCCGTTGGGACACCTTCCGTGAATTCGCCCATTTTCAATACACGGGCGGCCTCTCACTGGCGCAGCTCGCTCAAGGTTTACAACCCGGAGGTGCCGTCGCATGAATCCCCTACTCATTGGCCCATTGCTCGAAATTGGCAAGTCGATCATCAGCAAGGTTTGGCCTGACCCTACGGCACAAGCCGAAGCCCAACTCAAGCTGCTGCAGTTGCAGCAAGCTGGCGAATTCAAAGAGCTGGAGGCCAACCTTCAGCTCATGCTGGCACAGACCGACATCAACAAGGCCGAGGCCCAAAGCGCGAGCAACTTCCGTGGTGGCTGGCGGCCATTCATCGGCTGGGTGTGTGGCTTTGGACTGGCCTATCAATTCCTGATTCGACCACTGGCCAATGGTGTGTTCTCCTACCTTGGCCACGGCATGCCTATGCCTGATCTGGACACGTCCACCTTGATGGCACTGATCACCGGCATGCTCGGTTTTGGAGGTCTGCGCACCTTTGAGAAATCCAAAGGTATGGCATGAGTGCATTCACCACGCCCGCCGACCTGCGCATGCTGGACAACTACCAGTGGGAGCTGCTCACCGAGTTCGATTACCACGTCGGGGCACTTCCCAGCGAGTCCGTGATCCGCATCCCCGCAGGCACGGTCACCGACTTGGCCACTGTGCCCCGCGTGCTCTGGACGATCTTCCCGCCGCATGGCCGCTATGCCAAAGCGGCCATCGTGCATGACTTCTTGTATGAGCGTGCCATCGGCACCAAAGCCTGGGCAGACCGCGTCTTCCTGGAAGCAATGGAAGTGCTGGGTGTTCCGAAGTGGCGGCGCGTATTGATGTATTGGGCCGTGTGCCTGTTTGGCCGAGGGAACTATCAGCATGGCTGACATTGCAGACCGCGCAGAAGCCCTTGAGGCCAACCAACGTGAGGACGCGCTCGCCGCATTTGCGCGCTCACGTCAAGAGCAGCTCTCACGCGAATCACTCAGTGAGTGCGAGGCATGTGAGGTGCCCATTACCGTTGAACGACAAGTGGCCGTGCCTGGTGTGCGGCTTTGTATCAACTGCCAGTCACGACTGGAACAACAAAAACGAAGAGGACTGGCATGACCATTCAAGTTGATTTTTGGCACCTGATGGGTTTGCTGCTGAGTTTTATCGGCACGTTGGCCACATTCGGCATGGTGTTGATCAAACAGATCGACGCCCGCATTGACCATCAAAACGACCGCGTGAGCAAGATCGAAACATCACTCAACGAAACGCTGACGATGTTGCCCCTGCAATACCAACGCCGGGAGGATGCCATCCGCTTTGAAACCGTACTCAACGCCAAGCTCGACGCTATTGGCTCCCGAATTGAACGCCTCATGGAGAAGTCCGCATGACCCCAGACCTCGAAAAAGCCCGCCGTGAAAACCTGCGCTGGCTGATTCTGCTGGCCCTCAACTCTGCTCAACCCGTGGGGGCGAGTGAGCAAGTGGTGTTCTCGGCGATCACGCCGATGATGCCTGACCTGACCCAGCTCGAAATGCGCCGCAACCTCGACTATCTGGCCGAGCGCGATCTGATCACCATCACGGGCCGCGACATGCAGCCACAGTGGTTCTGCAAGCTCGACCGCTTTGGGCTGGACGTGGTGGAGTACACCGTGCCCTGCGAGCCTGGCATCGCTCGTCCTAACAAGTACTGGTGATCCGCCATGCCGCCCCGTTCCAAGGTTGAGCAGTTGCCACCCGAAATCAAAGCCTGGCTTGATCAGGCTTTGGTGCAAAGCAATTTCAGCCAGTACGAGCTGCTGTCTGCCGAGCTGAAGAAGCGCGGCTGCGAGATCAGCAAGACGGGCTTGCATCGTTATGGCCAAGACTTTGAAGAGCGCCTCAAGACCTTGCGCATGGTCACCGAGCAAGCCCGCGCCGTGGTGCAGGCTTCGCCCGATGATGACGGTGCTGTCAACGATGCCTTGGTGCGCCTCACTCAAGAGAAGATGTTCGGCATCCTCATGGAGTTGGAAGTTGACCCCACCAGCATTGATCTGACCAAGCTGGCCCGCGCTGTGGCCGAGCTGGGCAAGGCCTCCGTCGCGCAAAAGCGCTGGCAGATGGAGGCACGCAAGTCAGCGCTGGCCGAGGCCGCCAAGGAAGCCGGTATCGCAGCCAAGAGTGTCGGCCTGACCGACGACGCGGTCGAGCAGATCAAGCGCCGCATTTTGGGGATCGCCGAATGATGCTCCGCCTGTTGCCCACCATCGCCGCCTTGATTGGCGGCTTTTTGCCTCGGTTCATCTGGACGCTGCCAAGCCTATCCATGCCCAGCGTGGGCGGCTTTGGTGGCCGTCGCAAGGGCAGCAATGCCGCCATCAAGCGCCAGACCACCAAGCGCCGCAACATCGCCAAACGCCTGCCGCTCAGAAAGCGCCGCTGACATGACCGCCGTCTTACTCCCTTATCAGCAGCAGTGGATCGCTGACACCGCCCAAGTGAAGGTCTGCGAAAAGTCACGCCGTGTCGGCCTGTCATGGGGTGAGGCTGCGAACTCAGCACTGGAAGCGGCCAAGCAAGGCGGGCAGGACACCTGGTATCTGGGCTACTCGCAAGACATGGCCCAGGAATTCATCCGCGATTGCGCCTGGTGGGCTGGGCACTACCAAATCGCCGCCGAGGCAATGGAGCAGATCGTGGTCGAAGATGAAGACCGCGACATCTTGGCCTACCGCATCAACTTTGCCTCTGGCAACCGCATCACCGCGCTGTCCAGCAGCCCACGCAACCTGCGCGGCAAACAAGGCCGCGTGGTGATTGATGAGGCGGCTTTCCACCCTGATCTGCCCGACCTGCTCAAGTCAGCCTTTGCGCTATTGATCTGGGGCGGTAGCGTCTCCATCATCAGCACGCACTTCGGGGTGGACAACCCGTTCGCCGACCTTGTCAACGACATCCGCGCAGGCAAGAAGCCCTACAGCCTGCACCGCATCACCTTCGATGAAGCGATTGAACAAGGCTTGTGCCAACGGGTGTTCGCTGCCAGCAAGCGCATCTGGAGCCCCGAGGCTCAAGCCACCTGGGCCGAGGAAATCCGCGCCATCTATCGCCCCAACGATGCCGAAGAGTTGGACTGTGTGCCATCGAACAGCACGGGTGCCTACCTGTCCCGCGCCCTGATCGAATCGCGCATGAGCAGCGATTGCAAGGTGCTTCGTTACACCTGTGCGGAAGGGTTTGATCAGCTGCCCGACCACGTGCGTGCAACGCATGCAGAAGAGTGGCTGGAGCGTGAGGTAGCCCCCTTGCTGGCCACGTTACCCCGCACAGCACGCAGCAGCATCGGTATGGACTTCGGGCGCAGTGGCGACTTGTCCGTGTTGATCCCGCTGCTGGAGATGCAAGGCTTGGAGCGGGTCAACCCGTTCTTGGTGGAAATGCGCAATGTGCCCTTCAAGCAGCAAGAGCAGATCGTCTTCTGGATCACCGACCGCCTGCCACGCTTTGGCTACGGTGCGTTTGATGCCCGAGGCAACGGCCAGTACTTGGCCGAGGTGGCCATGCAGCGCTATGGCTCCAGCAGCATCGCTCAGGTGATGCTCACGCAAAACTGGTATCTGGAAAACATGCCTAAGCTCAAAGCCGCCTTTGAGGACGGCACGCTGGCCAGTATGCCCAAAGACCGCGACATCCTGGACGATCTGCGAGCAATCACCGTGGTCAAGGGCATCCCGCGCATTCCAGAAGGCAAGACCAAGACGGGCCAAGGCCAACAGCGCCACGGTGATGCCGCCGTGGCTTTGTGCCTGGCGTGGTTTGCCAGCAATCAAGGTGGCGGCTCCATCGAATACATCGAAGTGCCGCTTGGCGGCTATTCAACAGGCCAAGCCGCACCCAGCAATTTCATGCGGCCAACCACCAGCCTGGACTTGCCGCAAATTGAACGCCGTGGGGATTGGTGACCGACATGATCGTGTTCGAGTGGATTGTTCAGGGTTTCTTTTTTGGTATTGGCATCGCCGCCAGCGCGGTGGCTATCGAGTTTGTGACCAAGCGCCTTATTCCCAAAGTTTGGCGCTGGTTAAAGGAGAGTGTTTATGGCGAAATTGGTTGATCAGTTCGGGCAACCGCTTGAGAGCGGTACGCTCGACCAACCCCAGACATCACGTCTGACCACGCTGCATCGGCAAGTGGCTGGGCATCCGTCGCGGGGCATCAATCCGGCACGCCTGAACTCCATCCTGGAGTCGGCTGAGCAGGGCAACCTGATCTCGCAGCATGAGCTGTTCCGCGACATGGAAGAGCGCGATGGCCATGTGTTCTCTGAGCTGAGCAAGCGCAAGCGTGCCGTGATCAAGTTGAACTGGGACATCGTGCCCCCGCGCAACCCAAGCAAGGAAGAAGAGAACCTCACGGCCTATGTGAAAGAGCTGCTGCAGGACATGAGCGACTTCGAGGACATGCAGTTTGACGCGCTCGACGGCATTGGCCACGGCTTTTCAGCGCTGGAGCTGCAGTGGCAACGCATCGGCAGCGACTGGACGGTGCAGTGCGCCAACCATCGGCCTCAGACATGGTTCCAGCTTGACCTTGAAACCCGCAACGAACTGCGTCTGCGTGACAGCTCACCCGATGGCGAAAAGCTCCAGCCCTTTGGCTGGATGCTGCACATTCACCGTGCCATGAGCGGTTACACGGCCCGTTCAGGCTTGGCACGCGTGCTGGTTTGGCCTTACTTGTTCAAGCACTTCTCCGTGGGCGACCTGGCCGAATTCTTGGACATCTACGGCCTGCCTTTGCGCATTGGCAAGTTCCCCTCGCAAGCCACGGAAACTGAAAAGGCCACCTTGTGGCGTGCGGTCGCTGGCATTGGCCACAACGCCGCAGGCATCATTCCCGCCTCTATGGCCATTGAGTTTCAGGAGGCCGCCCAAGGCTCCGAAAAGCCCTTTCAAGCCATGATCGACTGGTGCGAAAAGACGCAGTCCAAGGCGATCACAGGCAGCACCCTCGGCATGGACACCGGACGCGGTGGCATTGGTGAAGGGCTGTCTAACATCCAGAACGAAATTCGCCTGGACATTCGTGATAGCGACTGCAAACAGTTGGCAGGCACCATCACGCGGAGCCTGATTTACCCACTGTTGGCGATCAACAAGGGTTGGGCCGACATTCGCCGCTGCCCGCGCTTTGTGTACGACACGCTGGAAGCCGAAGACCTCAAGACCTACTCGGACAGCCTGCCCAAGTTGGTGAGCATCGGCATGAAGATTCCCACGCAGTGGGCGCATGAAAAATTGCGCATCCCGCAGCCAGCGGACAACGAAGACGTGCTGGCCACTCAGGCCGCACAGCCTGCCACGCCAGCGACTGACAAACCAAAGGCGACAACCAAAGCCGCACTGGCCGCTCTGTCGGCAAGCCAAAGCGACGGCAAAACCGCTTTTCCCGACCAGGACGCCATCGACGGTGCCTTGGCCGATCTGGATGCCACCTTGCAGCCTCAAGTCGAAGCCTGGCTGAAGCCCGCTGTGGAGGCGTTGACCAAAGCCAGCACCGCCGAGGCCGCGCTGGAGCTGCTGGCCAGCGAAAACCCACTGGTGGCCGATAGCGTGCTGATTGAAGCCGTGGCCCGTGCCATGTTCATTGCCGAGCTGGTGGGCGCTGATGCAGTGCTTCAGGAGTTGGGTGAATGAACGTCGATCAAGCCACCATCGTCGCAGCCATGAAGATGCCGCCAGACCAGGCGGTCGAGTTCCTGCGCTCCAAAGGCTTGCAGGTCAGCGATTCATGGCGCGATCTGTGGCAGGTCGCCCATCGCCGGGCCTTCACCGTGGCGCGGTCGGCAGGTTATGACGTGTTGGAAGACATCCGGCAAGCCTTGCTGGATGCCCTGGCCAAAGGCGAGAGCTACCAACAGTTCACCGACAAGCTCACGCCAACCTTGCAAGCCAAGGGTTGGTGGGGCAAGGCGATTGACAAGGCAACCGGCGAAATCACCACTTACCACCCTGATTCCAGCCGACCCGTTGAGTTGGGCAGCCCGCGCCGCCTGAAGCTGATCTATGAGCAGAACATACAGACGGCCTTCATGGCCGGTCGGTACCGCAGCATGAAGGACTCCACGGGCACGCACCCATATTGGCAATACGTCGCAGTGCTGGACAGCCGCACGCGGCCAACACACCGAGCCATGAATGGCCGTGTGTTTCGTCATGACGATGTGGCTTGGTCGGTGGCATATCCACCCAACGGCTGGCGGTGCCGGTGCCGGGCTACGCCGCTCTCTGAATCCACGCTTCGGCGCGAGGGTTTGGTGGTTGGCTCCGCTGAAGGCTACGTCCAGCAGGTCGATGTACCCCAGAAGGATGGCTCCATGCTCAAGGTCAAACGCCTCGTTTTGCCGGGCATGGACAAGCCATTCCAGCCAGATGCAGGCTGGGACTACAACCCTGCCGCCGATTACCACGGGAGCAACCAGTGAGCGAGCTTCGCCTTGAGGTCAACAGCAGCGCCGTGAGCGCCGAACTGGCCTCTATTCAGCGCCGCCTGATGAATCCACAGGTGCTGATGCGCGGCATCTCGGTCGAGTTGCTTTCTCTGACCGAGGCCGCGTTTGCAAAAGAAGGTGATGGGGAGAAGTGGCCGAAGTTGGCGCTGTCCACCATCCGGCGACGTGAGAAGAAGGGCCAATGGCCTGGCAAGATGCTCCAGGTGTCAGCGGGTGGCTTGGCCGCCAGTGTCCAGCCGTTCAGCAACAGCAAAGAAGCGGGCCTGTCGGTTTCCAAGCCTTACGCGGCCATTCACCAGTTTGGTGGCCAAGCTGGCCGAGGTCGCAAGGTGACCATTCCCGCCCGTCCATATCTGCCCATGCGGATGAAAGGCACCGATCTGGAGCTGACCCCGAAAGCCAGCGAGTCAATTTTGGGCTTGATGCGTGATTTAGTGGATGGGAAGCTCGGTTGAGCCGCCCGAAGTCGAGCCGGTTATTATTTTCGCCTGTTGCAAGCGTTTTTTAGAACCCGTCCCGTTTCTTCCCGATTGTTCCAGCCTCTTCCCGGATTTATCTCGTTACTTCCCTTGGGTTTATCTCATTCCCGTTCACATTCGGATAGGGGGTCGCAATACGTCTCCATCTTGTACACCGAGCGTCTAGCGCAAGCGGGCATAGAACCCTCGGTGGGGAGTCGTGGTGACAGCTATGACAACGCGTTGGCCGAAACGATTAACGGGTTGTACAAGGCCGAATTGATTCACCGCCGTGCGCCTTGGAAAACGAAGGAGTCTGTGGAATTGGCAACCCTTGAATGGGTGTCATGGTTCAACCACCACCGACTGCTGGAGTCGATTGGGTATATTCCACCTGCCGAGGCTGAGGCCAACTACTATCGGCAACTCGCTGAGAAGGCCAACACCGAAGTGTTAACTTAAACCAACTGGCCTCCTCGAAATGCGGGGCGATTCATATTCCACAGTTCCTCTAGGTCAAGTCGCTTTGCTTTCAAATCCGCAATCTGGCGTAGAGCATTGAAATGCTCAAGATGCGTTGGTTCTCCTGCGGCGACCTTAACGCCTTTAAGTAAATGCCTCCATTCGGATTTTGTTGCTAACTGAAGGAAGCCAAGTTTTCCCCCGCCTTCAAGATGGAAGCAAATCTGACTCAGCAGCGCAAATTGCTTATGTATGGCAATTTCATTCGAAAGCGTGGCTCTGTGTTGAAGTGTTAGGGAGTACTTTGCGCTTGACTCAACCGCCGATTCAATTTTTTCAATTAGTGATGTCCAAACTTGACGCTCAATTGCTCCATGTAAGCCCGCAACGATAGCGAACGGCCTCCAGCTTTGAGCAAGCAATTCATCGTCAAATTCCGACAGTAAACTTGCCAGAACTAAGGCAAGTTCCTCACTCTTTACTTCGCTTTCGAGCCATTTGTCTTTTCCTGCTGATATGTCTTGTAAAAGTAGCGCCTCGAAATCGGCGACCATCGACTTGAATTGGCTTTCATTTGGCAAGTCAGGTAACTTAGGAACGTGGAGTCTGGAGTCGTCCTCTTCACTTTGATCGAATGAAGCGCCGAGTACATACAGTCGTTCGATGTCTGTGATCTTTGCTTCAATACTGACGGAAACGTTAATTGATGAAGGTATCCAATCATTACCTTTTTTGTTTTGTAAAACTAACCTAGCCGCATCAGCAGGCGTGTATTTTTTTACACCTAGATCAATTGTCTTGTACTCATTTTCAATTGCTTCCCTCAGCAAGTGTTTTAAAGCTAGCTGCCTTTTGATTAGTTCGTTGCGCTCTTCTTCATATCGTTCGGCCTTTTTAGCAAGGCTTTCATATGTTTCGCTCGTAAGTCGTTCAGTAATAGAGCTAACAGCAGACTCAAGCTGACGTCTAGCCAATTGATCGCTCCCTAGAACAGATACGCACAAGGGTTTAAGCATGTCAGGCACTTTGTCTCTTAAAACTCTAAGTGCCTTAGTCGTGTGAGCCGTAACAAGAATGGATTTACCCTGAGAAAGTAAGTGCCCGATCAAGTTGCTAATTGTGTGAGTCTTGCCTGTACCCGGAGGACCTTGAACAACCACTGATCCACTTCGATCAAGTCTCTTTACGATTTCAATTTGTTCTTCGTTTGCTTCGTTGACAAGAAGAATTTCTTTTGAGGAAAAAGACTCAGGGAGTTTTGATCCATGCTCAGCATGTGACGATGAGCCTTTTTGACTGTCTGATAAACCAGAAGCACTCCATTCAGTCGCTTCTCCAGTAATCTGAGAGAGAGACTGGGGAAACAGTGGCTGTCCATCAATGTGATCAAGAATTTTATCGACCGCGTTCGCAATACCTGCCGTTCGATTTCTTAGTACAAGAACTGGATCTCTCCAGATACGAGGGTAATTCTTATTTCCATCGCTTGGCTCGTCTAGGTATTCGCCCTTCGTAGGTGACACTGTTAGTGCGAAGGCTTTTAGGAATGCCGATGTGTCTTCCCATCCCAATGGGTGATATCCGGAATTTTCTAATTCTTCTTTTCTGTTACGAATCGAAACTGATTCAACTTCCTTGAGATCAAGGAAAAGATTGTTATAAAGCTCAACCTCTCTATCCGTCTCATGTACTGTGAATTCTGGAATGTTTGGGTTGAACCTTAATTCGACGCGTTTAAGGATGATCGGGTGCTGAATGCTTACTGCCCCGTCAATTCCTGACTCCGTACTCCAAGACAGCATGCCATCAGCTAGGACTAGCTCAAGCTTTTCACCTTCTTTATCAATTCTTGAATACAAGGTGTAAAAATTTTCGAAGTACTTCATTGCGCCACGAGCAATGATTTCAGGCGCTGTCCATTTCTTGCGGTCAACTAACCAATCGGCAAACTGATCGACTCGCAATTGCTCATCAGTGAAGATTATTGTCTTCGTAACCTCAATTTCATTTCCTTCTTCATCAATCTCAATTGCTTGATGATTTTTACTTTCAGCAGTTTCGGGGTTTGTGTATGGGTCATCCCAGCCGGGTAGCAACCAATCTAAGCAGGACTCTGGAGGATTTGGGCATCTTGTGAGTTTTGGTCTAGAGACTCGAATCAGTACATCAGGTACTTCTAGTGAGTTCTCAACTTTTACAGGACGAAACAATTGCGCAGAGGGATGCTTCGGCATTTCAGCGATACGAATCACATATTGCTGATCACTTAAGCGTCTAACAGGACGAAACTGAATTTGGTTCGCTTCTTTAAGAAAAGCATATAACTGCCTTACTTTTAAGCGAAGTTTGTCTGCCACACCATCAATGGGGTTAACGATTTCCGTCACTTTTCGACTCCATTCTGCATAGGGAAGACGCCGTCTTCAAGGCACTTTGTAGTTTTTTGGGCGGGCGTGAAATGTCGCTTAACTATTGCTTGAAGCAGATTCAGAACTATTACGAGATCTTGCTTGAGTTCTGAATATGCTTCTTTGTAGCTTTTGTGAAGTTTTCGCTTCACGTCAATTCACCAATGTTTGATGCGCTCTGCAGATCTGAGTCATCTACGACCACATCAACCTTATGAATAATCTCTTTCAACTCGGTAAGCAGAGAGGCTTCTTTGACTTGATTTGCGTCAGCACGGAAAAACTCTCGATTTGAGCGAATGCGCTTGTCGGAAAAGATGCGATGCAGTTTGCCTTCCACCAAGGCCGAATTACCAACCTCAGCGGCATAGAAGCACTGGAATGGCAACGGCATGCTGGTGTTGTCCAACTCCCTGATTCGTTGCTCGACGCTGGTGGTTGTGCGTCCAATTTTGACCATGCCTTCCATGGCCTCATTGGTCAGGACGTAAACAATTTCAGACATCAACTTTCTTTCTTCTGGCGGGTAGACACAGGGAAGTGCTCATTCTCTACGTTTTTGATTATTTTTTGGGCTTGGGAGACGTATCTTTTGACATGTGCGTCAAAGATGTTTCGTCCTAGCAACCGTTCGGCGGTGGTCTTGGACAAGTCCTGTCTGCTGGCCTCTTGGTTGAACCGCATCTCAACGCCAATTTCCAAGAAGGTCTTGCGCTCTTGCTTGGAAAAGGCATGGTTGGCTAGCCATAGGACGTGGGCTTCTAATGTCCGTCCAAAGTAGTGCACCAAGTTTGGATAAAGAGCATCATGAAAGCTGAAAGGGGGGGTTCTAAATTGTAGATGTGAGGCCATACGAGGGACAGGGTCCAGAACGTTGGCAAACCCCCCTGACGCTGATCAAAGTGAAGCTATGACAGTGCAAACTCCAACACGTAACTGTTTGGCGATTTGCTTTTTGCCGAGCCCATTTTCATGAAGTAATCTAATGGCGATACGCACTGATTCATTCATGTTGGTAGGACGACCCAGCTTCACCCCGCGCTCTAGGGCCCTTTGCTGCCCAGCACGGATCTTTGCTGCTATCAGCGTCTTTTGATAGTGCGTCATAGCATCTACAAACTTAAGCACAGTAGGCCCTTCAGGATTGCTCGTATCAATACCCTGATTCTGAAACAGCACTTCTACCTTGCAGCTTTGAAGACGTTGAATCAAACGAACCAAGTCTTCAAGTGAATTCCCAAAAATGGATATGTCCCATACCATCACTTTGGAAAATACTCTTTTTTCAGCCATTTTCATCAACGATTCAAGACCTGTCATGGGCTCCCTAGGATTCAAGCATTGATCGCCTTTATCAGAGAAGATAGCAACAACAGAATCCCCTGATTGAAGTGCAAATTGCCGCATTGCAATTAGCTGATCATTGGAAGGCTTCAGATGGGATTCACGCGTGTAGATTGCAACCCTCATGTCACTTTACCGGCCTGAATAGCTGCATTCTGAACAGATATGGGGTGCATGTTGATGGGAAATTATTGAACTACATGAACGGGAATTTGACTCAATGGTGTTGTTGGTTCAATAAGTGCAGACTCAAGTTGGCCTTTTTCTCGGAGATCTGAACACCAAGTAGGCGCTTTACCCCGACCAGTCCAAGTCAACGAAGGATCTACGGGATTACGATATTTGGCAGCTACCTTAGCTCGAACCAGAGTTTTCTTTATGCCCTTTGAAGTTTTCACCGTTTTAGAACTTGTTGGACTGGTTCCATTCAATGCATTCAAGATTTTGGACGCCGGTAATTCAGCTTCGTTTGCAAGACGAAGGATCTTAGCCATGGTTCGTTCTTGATATTTCTTCTTGAGTACTGGTTCTTTGTTCAAAATATCATGCATTCGTTTTTTAAAAGATTCAAGAACTGCATTAGTGAAAGTCATGGTAATAATCCTATTAAGTTTTAACACTTGTATTTTATGGATTTCTGAATTTATCGCCAAATCAAGCTCATCGAGGATGTAATTGTCTTCATATGGGGAAGTGATGGCTAAAGAAGAAAAAACAAGTAAAAAACCCGCACAATGACGGGTTTTCTTTAAAAGCATGAAATATCAGTATTGTTAAATTCTTCCATAACTTACAAAAAGGTCATAGACCTCGACTTGAACAGACTTGCCGTTTAAACCTTTTTTCCATCCATGACGGAGTGGATAAGGAACACCCAAAAGTTCAGCTTGAATCTTTTTAAGCCCAGTACCACTCTTTTGACCGAACGTGATATTTGCAGAATTTAACACTATAAAATTTGAAGACATATATTATCCATAATAATATTTGGACAGCGTGCAATAATTATGCGTGCTGATTATGAATCGACTTGATTCATACTCTGTTTCTCCAACCACCTCATCTAAAGTCGTGTTTAGTGGTAAAGGCTGAGAAATCTAGCGGTTAAAGTATTAAATTAGTTTCTTAACTTTTCTTGACCGTCAATCCTCTCCTCATAAACTCCCATAAGAACATATCAAGATTTCGACATCGTTCCGCTTGCATTACAGCCCAGTAGATTAAATCATCCGGAGCATTACATAAGCGTTGTCCGCTACCTCGACCATTTGGTATAATCATATTTTTATTAAAATGTCTTTTGTTCCCCATTGTTACTCCTTTAAGTATGGATCATCGGTGTCCATATGCTTATTGTAATATTTCAGATATAGAAAGTCAAGGATTTGATAAGGAATTTGACAAAACAAATAATCAAAATATAGCTTGCAATTGGTGATGCGTTTACAATACAATATATGCCTAAGCCTTTTGTTGATGATTTATATCAATCTTTAAGGTGAGTACCCCATACATTCACCTGCATATTATTTCAAATGTGGTCAACACAACTTGCCCAAATTATTGTTCAATGAGTGTGAATGAATTCAATGGCCCCGATTTTGTTTGACCGTAAGGGATTGCTTGCTGAGGTTATGTCTCAGTTTCGGATCAGCATATCTGGCTACCATGGAACCAATCACTGGACGCGAGTTCGGCATCATGCGTTAACCATTGCTAAAGAATCTGGAGCAGATTTGTTGGTTGTGGAACTCTTTGCTTTTTTGCATGACAGTCAAAGGATCAATGAAAATGAAGATCGCATGCATGGAGAAAGGGCCGCAGAATATGCCGAGTCATTGAACCAAATTTATTTCGACCTGCCGGATTCAGGGCTCGACAAGTTGGTGCACGCTATTAGATTTCACAGCTATGGACATGTACATGAGTGTGTCACTATCCAAACCTGTTGGGATTCCGACCGGCTTGACCTAGGAAGAGTGGGTATCAAACCAAATGAAAAATACCTCTCACCGTTTGCTGCTAAACATATTGATGCAGCCTATGAATGGTCTAAGCTCAAAAGAATTAACGATTAAATGTTCTTCCATTGCTAAACTGCATAGAATACTTGCATAGCAATTTATGACATTAATCAGGTTTTCTAGGGTTAAGACCTTTAACCATTTCCATCAGTGCATCGGCGGTTATCTCTGTCCATTCGCCGTGATGTGCAGCAATGAATTTTCGTTGTGTATCTTTTGACATCGATTTATCGCCAAGCAGACGAACATATTCAGCTAAGCATGAAATCCTAGGGTTAGTATTGCGATTACGTCCAGATCTTTTCATTTGAGCCTTTCTTGTTGGTTGATCAATTACACGAGAAAATAGATTTGGTAATATAATGGCATCATATATGAATGAAGATAAAGTAGAACTCTATTGCACATACGACGAATGCCGTAATGAGTGGCAACTTTGGTATCCAAGGCCTTTAGGAGGAATGGAAGTACTTGAGTCATTCACCAATGAAGCAGATGCAAAGCAATTTTGGGAAGATCAAATTGATAGTGCCGATTACGACGCCTAATTGGAAATTTACTAATAGATTAATATCCTTTCAATGATTTTTTCGCATTATTGGCTTCAACGACTTTATGACAACGGTGAGTTTGATGAAGAATTCACAGAAAAGAGCTTCTCCACAAACTTAAAACTCGTCTCCAGAGACATCTCAAATCATGCAATCACATCTTTGATTCAAGAGGAAATTCCCTATTGGAATTTTTTATGCCTAGTAATTCTTCGTGGATTAAAGCATTCCTTAATTACAGGCAGGCTAAATCCCAATGAATCTGGAGTGATTGATTTAGCTTGTAGATCTATTGGAATTGAAAATGCAGGACAATGCCTAAGAAGTCATGGAGTAAAAATCTTGATTCCAAACATCATTAAAATTTTGACTGAGTGGGAAGAAAAATCACCTAAAAGAGTTTTTCCCGATTATCTAAAGAAAAACCTGCAATTTTTCACAGATCACTTAAAGCTAAGTGAAGTCGAAGCTGCTATCTTCGGTCTCTTCATCTTGATCCAATCAGAGCCGATCTTGAGTCGATCACTTGAACTCATGGGTGAAATGAATTGCACTCATGTTCCACGAGTGATTGCCACTCTTCTTAATTTACCCTTGGAAGAGGTGGAAACAGCTTTCTTACCCAAAAATAAACTGCATCAATTTTCCTTGGTTAAACTAAATTTGACTGGCGTATCGGATATTTCTACCTGTTTCAATCTGATGCATCAAAATTTCGGTAAGCATATGTGTACAAGGCAAGACAGTCCATTAGAGATCATCTTACATTTGATGGGCGAATAACTTCTGATAATGGTCCAAAGGCGGGGAATTCTTCATTATTTCTGGAATACAATTTCCCTGCATATAAAACCCAATTGATATCACATCGCTTAACACAACTACTCATTATTAAGTATTTGTGGAAGGGTTTTAATGTGTTCTCACCAATCAATTGGTCCATCTTATCCTGATGAGTTGGATGAACCGCAAAGATTGCATGGTGGTGTAGTCTGGTAGAGAACTCTAAGTTATTTCTCTTTTTTCTTGAAATGACTCTAGTTACTTTCGACTCATGTTCATCAATGAATGCATACACGATTGGCTGTGATGCCTTTTTTGCTACCCCTTTATGCCAATGATTGTCTTCGAAAATATGATCTGGCAAGAGGTTATCCCAATATGTCTGTCTGAAATAATTGTTGATATCTTTGGCGGTTGGTGTATGAGTTTCCCAGTCTTGATATGTAATTGTTACCGCATAAAGAATATATCCTTGGCTTTGTTTTTGTTCAATTAGTTTGCCAATACTTCTGACATGTGGATGAATCAAAGAGGTTCTGATAATTCCATGTTGTCTATAAGAATAATACTCCTGATCTAAGTAGTTTGTCTTGTCTTTATAGATTGATTCATCTGAGTGGTTTGAATTAGTAATTGATTCAGTTGATGTTTCAGTATCTCTTGTTTGAATGTTTTTCATAATTGTTTCTTATATTTTATAATCAGGCACCCCAATTTAAATTGACGCTGCATCAGATCAATTTCAGCACTTAAATCAACTACCCGAATACGAGCCAGCTTTGATCTTTCTTCTTCAATGCCACAAAGGAGATGTAGTGCGTTTTTCCAAACTGGGGATGATGAAGTGTGGACTTCATTTATGAATGCACGTTTGAACATATTTATTCTTTAAATGGGCATTTGGATGTATTTATGCTTTGCAATCTACAGGCGATGTTTAACCTGCATTTGCTGCATGAATGTTTTTTGGTCAGGGTTCGGCGTCTTGTTAAAGGATAAATCCCAAGAGCGGAAGTGATATTTCTCAAACTGTCAAACTATTAGAGGGTTCAACAGGTTAAAGGTAGCGTTTTATTTGGTTTTTAATTTAGATTTTTCATATGTATAACTCTCGTATGTATAAGACGTATATGCAAACTAAAACGTAAATTGACCGTTTAAAGCCGTCAATTTATGTACTTAAGCTATTGTGCAATACTGACTCAATGCCAGTTTCTTCATGCCTTGTATAAGTATGCGCTATTCAATGTCAACAAATCAAGTACTTTGAAATAATTTCTTGATTGAGCTACATGCTTGTACGTACCAAGATAAGGCTTTGCTGCATACTTCCAAGTGTATTGACTAAATTTATTTTTTGTTCGGCATGGTCATTTTGATACATGCAACAGCCACTCTACAAGTACCTACCTAAGCAATATCTGCAAGCATTCCTTTCACGTGGCAGCTTGAAGATAGGCACACTGCACGACTACAGAAAAACTGAATCCTATGGGGATGTCATCGGCGATAAAAACGAAGGCCTTCACAAGACAGAGTTGTTTTTGGAAGGTGGTGGCGAAATTGACCTAGCATCCAACTCACCAGAGTCTGAGTATTTTCGTAAACATGTATTACAGCCAGAACAGCGAGATGCCAAAGTCAAAATCATTCTCGAAGATGG